>NC_007794.1:2137500-2850000 GCF_000013325.1 Novosphingobium aromaticivorans DSM 12444 | reverse complement strand
AGAGTGGCCATAGCGGGTGACAGCCCCGTATGCGAAAGTGATGGATGAGGACTCGAGTAGGGCGGGACACGTGAAATCCTGTCTGAACATGGGGGGACCACCCTCCAAGCCTAAATACTCGTACATGACCGATAGCGAACACAGTACCGTGAGGGAAAGGTGAAAAGCACCCCGATGAGGGGAGTGAAACAGTACCTGAAACCGAATGCTTACAAGCAGTTGGAGCCTCTTTAGGGGGTGACAGCGTACCTCTTGCATAATGGGTCAGTGACTTAGTTTATCGAGCAAGCTTAAGCCGTTAGGTGTAGGCGTAGCGAAAGCGAGTCTGAATAGGGCGCTGAAGTTCGATGAATTAGACCCGAAACCCGGTGATCTAGGCATGACCAGGCTGAAGGTGCGGTAACACGCACTGGAGGGCCGAACCGTTGAATGTTGAAAAATTCTCGGATGAGTTGTGTTTAGGGGTGAAAGGCCAATCAAACCGGGAAATAGCTGGTTCTCCGCGAAATCTATTGAGGTAGAGCGTCGAATGTATGCCTCTGGGGGTAGAGCACTGGATGGATGCGGGGGTCGCGAGATCTACCAATTCTAACCAAACTCCGAATACCAGAGAGACTTGTTCGGCAGACAGACGGCGGGTGCTAAGGTCCGTCGTCAAAAGGGAAACAGCCCTAACCTACAGCTAAGGTCCCCAAGTCATCACTAAGTGGGAAAGCATGTGGGAATCCCAAAACAACCAGGAGGTTGGCTTAGAAGCAGCCATCCTTTAAAGAAAGCGTAACAGCTCACTGGTCTAAACAAGGGTTCCTGCGGCGAAGATGTAACGGGGCTAAAGTGATGCACCGAAGCTTAGGGTGTGATCTTCGGATCACGCGGTAGCGGAGCGTTCCGTAAGCCTGTGAAGCGGTCTGGTAATGGGCCGTGGAGGTATCGGAAGTGCGAATGCTGACATGAGTAGCGACAAAGAGGGTGAGATGCCCTCTCGCCGAAAGACCAAGGGTTCCTGCTTAAAGCTAATCTGAGCAGGGTGAGCCGGCCCCTAAGACGAGCCCGAAGGGGGTAGTCGATGGGAACCACGTTAATATTCGTGGGCCTGGTGGTGTGTGACGGATCACGTGTGTTGTCTGGCCTTATTGGATTGGTCAGGCTTCGAAGTGGTTCCAGGAAATAGCCCCACCGTATAGACCGTACCCGAAACCGACACAGGTGGTCAGGTAGAGTATACCAAGGCGCTTGAGAGAAGTATCCTGAAGGAACTCGGCAAATTGCCTCCGTACCTTCGGAAGAAGGAGGCCCAACCTGTGCGCAAGCACTTGTTGGGGGCACAGGCCAGGGGGTAGCGACTGTTTAGCAAAAACACAGGACTCTGCTAAGTCGGCTTCAAGACGACGTATAGGGTCTGACGCCTGCCCGGTGCTCGAAGGTTAAGAGGAGGAGTGCAAGCTCCGAATTGAAGCCCGAGTAAACGGCGGCCGTAACTATAACGGTCCTAAGGTAGCGAAATTCCTTGTCGGGTAAGTTCCGACCTGCACGAATGGCGTAACGACTTCCCCACTGTCTCCAGGATATGCTCAGCGAAATTGAATTCTCCGTGAAGATGCGGAGTACCCGCGGTTAGACGGAAAGACCCCGTGCACCTTTACTGCAGCTTCAGAGTGGCATTAGGAAAGAATTGTGTAGCATAGGTGGGAGGCTTTGAAGCACCGGCGCCAGCTGGTGTGGAGCCATAGGTGAAATACCACCCTGTTGTTTTCTGATGTCTAACCCAGGACCGTTAGCCGGTTCGGGGACCCTCTGTGGCGGGTAGTTTGACTGGGGCGGTCGCCTCCTAAAGAGTAACGGAGGCGCGCGATGGTAGGCTCAGGCCGGTTGGAAACCGGCTGTTAGAGTGCAATGGCATAAGCCTGCCTGACTGCGAGACTGACGAGTCGAGCAGAGACGAAAGTCGGTCATAGTGATCCGGTGGTCCCTCGTGGAAGGGCCATCGCTCAACGGATAAAAGGTACGCCGGGGATAACAGGCTGATGATTCCCAAGAGCTCATATCGACGGAATCGTTTGGCACCTCGATGTCGGCTCATCACATCCTGGGGCTGGAGCAGGTCCCAAGGGTTTGGCTGTTCGCCAATTAAAGTGGTACGTGAGCTGGGTTCAGAACGTCGCGAGACAGTTTGGTCCCTATCTGCCGTGGGCGTCGATACTTGAGAGGAGTTGCCCCTAGTACGAGAGGACCGGGGTGAACATGCCTCTGGTGTACCTGTCGTTCCGCCAGGAGCGCAGCAGGGTAGCTATGCATGGACGGGATAACCGCTGAAAGCATCTAAGCGGGAAGCCTCCCTCAAGATAAGGTATCATCGAGTCGTGGTAGACCACCACGTTGATAGGCCGGGTGTGGAAGTGCGGTAACGCATGAAGCTAACCGGTCCTAATAACTCTGTTCATGCTTGAAGAGTCCCACCATCAATGACAGCTCTGCGCACGGGAAAGCCTCGTGATCAGGCCTGGCGTTGGACGGACGGTTCCAGCCAGACATCTGAACGGCCGGCTGAAAAGCCGACCTGATACGCATCGATTAAAACAACTTGCGCCGGCTCCATTGCCTGGTGGCCATAGCGTCCGTGCCCCACCCGATCCCATCTCGAACTCGGCCGTGAAACCGGACAGCGCCAATGGTACTAACGCTCAAGCGTTGGAAGAGTAGGTCGTCGCCAGGCATTGCAGCCGGCGCAAGTTGATAAAACCCATTCACAAACACTCCCACGAGCCACCCGCAAATCGCGGTCGGCAAAATGGGAGATCGTTGGGCCGGCCTCGCCGCCAACGATACCAAACCCCAACGCGGGGTGGAGCAGCCCGGTAGCTCGTCAGGCTCATAACCTGAAGGTCGCAGGTTCAAATCCTGCCCCCGCAACCAAACGACAAGAAGCCCCGCCTCAGGCGGGGTTTTTTGTGTTGTGCGAATGCATCAGTTGCTAGCTTTCGCCATGCTGGCGGAGAATCCCTGTGACAGGGTAGAGCGCTGGCGGTAATGAAGCACACTCAACTGTCGCCCGGCGCGGCCTTGGGAGAGGATGCGATAAAATCGCGCCGCGCCGGGTGTTAGTTTCCTGCATTGCGATCCCGCATTTCCGCCCGTTGACCATTTGTTCGACGGGTGCACGAATTGCAGAATGCTCCTGCGATTGATGCTTGCGCGCCGGATTTGTGATTGCAAGCCAATGCCCGTGCAGGTGGCGGTGGGTGATTTAGCCTGATGACAGCGAGTTTTGCCGCGTTTCTGGGTTTGAGCCTTGTGGCGTTGCTCTTCGGGGTTGCCGCCGCGACGGAACGGTTCGGCACGTCGAGCCGCATGGGTCCGAAATTCAGGCACGGCGCGTATACCCTTGGCCTCGGAGTCTACTGCTCCAGCTGGACGTTCTATGGGGCGGTCGGAACAGCAGTCAGCGAGGGTTGGAACTACCTGCCGATCTACCTCGCACCTGTCTTTCTGCTGCTCGCCGCGCCGCGGTTTCTCGAGCGCTTGTCGCGTGCAGTACAAGAAGAGCGAGCCTCGACGATCTCGGACTTCATTGCGGCGCGCTTTGGCCACGATCCGGGGGTAGCCCGTATCATCACGGTTATCGCACTGTGCGGGACCGTGCCGTACATTGCGCTTCAGTTGCGGGGAATGGGTACGGCCATCGCGGCCCTGTCCGGCAGGGATCTTGCGGTGCCGGTGATGGTGACGGCGGCGGGTGGGCTGTCACTGTTTGCCATTCTCTTCGGGGCGCGGCGGTATGAGATTTCCGGGCGGAGCGAGGGCCTGGTGTTCTCTATCGCGCTGGAATCCGTGATCAAGTTGGTGGCGCTGGGGCTGGTCGGTGCTTACGCGGTCTATGTCCTTGCAAAGGCCGGGCCTGCCGATCTCGGCCGCGCGGGAAGCGTGCTGGGGGAGCAGTTTGGCCCGTCCCATGTCACTATAGAGACGTTTACGGTGGCGCTCGTGTCGGCGTTTGCGGTGCTGGTGCTGCCGCGGCAGTTCTACATGGGATTGGCGGAGGCGCATTCTCCGCGAGACTTACCTCGGGCCCGGTTCGGCCTGTCGCTCTACCTCCTGGTGATGGCGGCTCTGATCGTTCCCATCGCGCTGGCGGGGCTGGCGGCCTTGCCCCCAGGCGTCGCGCCAGACAGCTTCGTCCTGCTCCTGCCCGCGCGCGAAGGGGCCGATGCCATTGCGATTGCGGCGCTGCTGGGTGGGCTGAGTTCTGGCGCTGCGATGGTTATCGTCGATGCGACGGCGCTGTCGACCATGGTGTCGAACGACCTCATCTTTCCCGCAGTGGTCCGGAACGAGGGAGCCGCCGGGGCGGGTGATCTCGGGCGAAAGATGCTTGTTGTGCGCCGATTGGCGATTGTCGGCGTCGTCGGCCTCGCGCTTGCATGGGCATTGCTGGTCGATCCGGCGCGGTCGCTTGCATCGATCGGCCTGGTCGCGTTTTCCGCGATGGTTCAATTCGTGCCGCACCTGCTGCTTGCGGTAGCGGCCCCGGGGAGGGATCCGGTGGCAGCGCGCGCCAGCCTGCTGACCGGTCTCAGTCTTTGGCTCTACACGCTCGCCCTTCCGCCGATCATGCCAGCATGGCTGGTGTCGGCGTTGCAGGGGACGATCACCGATCCCTCGCGCCTGCTGGGAATTGGCCATGCTTCACCCTTGGTCCACGGGGTAGGCTGGAGCCTGGCGGCAAATCTGGCAGTCCTTGCGCTCGCCATGGCGCGCCAGAGCCGGGCGCCGCGCATGCCGCGCCTTGTTCTGGTTGACCGGGCGGTCGGCAACCTCGGCGATCTCGCCGGATTGGCCGCGCGCTTCATCGGAGAGGAGCGGGCGCTCGCCGCATTCCCCCGCGAACGGCATGCCAACCCAGTCGATCGTCAGTCGGCCAGGTTGGCCCAGGACCTGATCGGTGGCGTCGTGGGCGCATCGTCTGCCCGGGCGCTGGTGGCATCGGCGCTTGCGGGCGGGCGCATGAACCTGGAGGACGTTACCCGGTTGCTGGACGAGGGCGGGCAGTCGCTGAGCTTTTCCCGGCAACTGCTCGCGGCCACTTTCGAAAATCTTCAGTCCGGCGTCAGCGTCATCGATGGCGAACTCAATCTCGTGGCCTGGAATACACGTTACGTCGACCTGTTCGGCTACCCGCCCGGCCTCGTGCGCGTCGGCGTGCCGATAGCGACGCTCATCCGCTACAACGTCGAGCGCGGAGACTTCGCCGGAACGGTGGAGGAAGAGGTCGAAAAGCGCCTGCGCCACCTGCGGGCAAGACGTTCATATGCCTCGGAAAGGGTGCGCCGGGATGGCAGGGTCATCAAGTCGGTCGGCGGCCCCATGCCTGGCGGCGGCTATCTGACCTCGTTTACGGACATCACCGAGGAAGCGGCGGTCCGGGCAGAACTTGAACGTACACTCGATGAACTCGAACAGCGAGTGAACGACCGGACCAGCGAACTGAGCGAAGCCAATCGCCGCCTTGCCGACGCCACGCGCGAGAAAACCCGTTTCCTTGCCGCAGCCAGTCACGACCTGCTCCAGCCGCTTCACGCGGCTCGGCTCTTCGCCTCGGCGCTCGATCGCAATCTTGAAGGAAATGCCAAGGTGCTGGCGGCGAGGGTGGACCGGTCGATCGTGGCAGCCGAAGCCTTGTTGCGCGCACTACTCGACATTTCCAAGCTGGATGCGGGTGGTATTCAGCCTGACCCCGAACCGGTGCCGCTGGCGCCTCTGATCGCTGACATTGCCGAGAACATGCGTCCACTCGCCGAGGAGAAGGGCATTACGCTGCGTATCGGGAGCCTGGTCGGAACGGTCGACACGGACCCGGGCCTGCTGCGCTCGGTACTTCAGAACCTGGTGGCCAACGCGGTGCGCTACACGGTTGAGGGTGGGGTGATCATCGGGGTGCGGCGGCGCGGGGCTTTCCTGCGCATCGATGTCTATGACACCGGCGTCGGCATCCCGCCGGACAAGCAGCGGGACATCTTCAGCGAGTTCACCCGCCTCGGGTCGGTGGAAGCCGAGGGGTTGGGGCTCGGGCTGGCGATCGTCGAGCGGATCGCGCGATTGATCGGCGCCCGGATCGAGGTCCGCTCGGTCGAAGGGCGTGGCAGCCGTTTCAGCGTGCTCCTGCCGGCAGCAGCTTGCAGCACGGACGTTCCGCCTGATCCCAACGCCGACAAGGCGGATGTCGGTGGGCGGCCACGCGGCGCGCTGAAGGTTCTTGTGGTCGACAACGAACCCGACATCGTGGAGGCAACGGTCGCGTTGCTGGAAGGCATGGGACATCATGCCATCGGTGCAGCGGGGACGGCGCAGGCACTGGAGAAAATCCACGCGGTGGACGTGCTTCTGGCAGATTATCACCTCGATGGGGGCGAGGACGGGCTGCGGTTGATCGATCAGGCGCGCAGCCGCAATCCGACGCTTGCGACAGCATTGATCACCGCCGAGAGCGGCGCGGACTTGCGCAATCGGTTGCGAATGCGGCGCGTGCCCCTGTTCGTGAAACCGGCAGATCCGGCTGCGATCGAGGCCTTTCTGGCTGGCGTGTCAGGAGGCGAGATCGAGCCCTAGGGACCGGGCGACGAGCGCTGCCTGGGTGCGGTTCTGGACATCGAGCTTGCGCATGATCGCGGTCATGTGCGCCTTCACCGTCGCCTCGCTCATCCCCAGGTCATAGGCGATCTGCTTGTTCAGCTTGCCCTCGAGGACAGCCAGTAGGACCTTGAGTTGCGTAGGCGTCAGCCCGGCCACTTCGCGCCGCACCTGCTCGATCGGTTCGGCTGCTGCTGCAGGTGCAGCGCCGCCATCCAGCGCGGCACAAATGGCGTCCTCGATGCGGGTGAGGTCCGCGTCCTTGCGTAGGAAACCTACGGCGCCGAAGGCGCGTGCTTCTTCAGCCACCTGCGCACCTTCAGCGCTTGAGACCACGAGTATGGGGACGTCAGGCTTTTCGGCGTGGAGCAGGGCGATGCCGGAGTAGCCGATGGCACCCGGCATCTTGAGGTCGAGCGTGATCAACCTGAGGTCAGTGGCCTCCGCCGCGGCCTTTGCCGCATTCGCCAGAGTCCCTGCTTCGACGATTCGCGCTGACGGGGCCACCGCTGAAACCGCCAGGGCGAGGGCCTGGCGGAACAGCGGATGGTCGTCGGCAATCAGGATTGTTCCGCTCACGCCCCTCCGGACAGTCCGCGTTCAAGCCCCTGCGAGCTGCGGTCTGTTGGCCAGCAGATTATCGACAACCGACGGATCGGCAAGGGTCGACGTGTCGCCAAGGTTGGAGACGTCGTTCTCGCCGATCTTGCGCAGGATGCGGCGCATGATCTTGCCCGAACGGGTTTTGGGCAGACCGGGAGCGAACTGGATCACGTCCGGCGTGGCGATGGGGCCGATTTCGTGGCGGACCCACTGGATCAACTCCTTGCGCAGCAGGTCGTCGGGCTCGATTTCGGCATTGCAGGTGACGAAGGCGTAGATGCCCTGGCCCTTGATGTCGTGCGGCATGCCGACGACCGCAGCTTCGGCCACCTTCGGGTGGGCGACCAGCGCGCTTTCGATTTCCGCCGTTCCCATGCGGTGGCCCGACACGTTGATCACGTCGTCGATGCGGCCGGTGATCCAGTAGTAGCCGTCCTCGTCGCGGCGGCATCCGTCGCCGGTGAAGTACAGGCCCTTGAAAGTGGTGAAATAGGTCTGGAAGAACCGCTCGTGATCGCCCCACACGGTGCGCATCTGGCCGGGCCAGCTATCGGTCACTACGAGGCACCCGTCAGTCGCGCCTTCAAGGAACGTGCCGTCGTTATCGACAAGCGCGGGCTTTACGCCGAAGAACGGGCGCGAGGCCGAGCCGGGCTTGAGCGCGGTCGCGCCCGGTAGCGGGGTGATCATCGCCCCGCCGGTTTCGGTCTGCCACCAGGTGTCGACGATCGGGCAGCGACTGTCGCCTACGACCTTGTGATACCATTCCCAGGCTTCGGGATTGATCGGTTCGCCCACCGAACCAAGCAGGCGCAGCGAGGCGCGGCTCGTCTTCTTCACCCATTCGTCGCCCTCGCGCATCAGGGCGCGCAGCGCGGTAGGGGCGCCGTAGAAGATTTCGACCTTGAACTTGTCGACCACCTGCCAGAAGCGGCTTGCGTCCGGGAAGTTCGGCACGCCTTCAAACATGACCGTAGTGGCGCCGTTCATGAGCGGTCCGTAGACGACATAGGAGTGGCCGGTGACCCAGCCGATGTCGGCCGCGCACCAGTAGATCTGCCCGGGACGGTAATCGAACACGTACTGGTGCGTCATCGACGCCCAGACCGAATAGCCGCCCGTCGTGTGCAGCACGCCCTTGGGCTTTCCGGTAGAGCCGGAGGTGTAGAGGATGAACAGCGGGTCTTCCGCGTTCATTTCCTCGGGCTGGCAATCGGCGCTCTGCTCGGCGACTGCCGTTGCCCAGTCGATGTCGCGGCCTTCGACAAAGTCCACGTCGGCGCCCGTGCGGCGCAGCATGATCACGGTGTCGACGCCGGGGCATTGCTTCAGCGCCTCGTCCACATTGGCCTTCAGCGGAACCTTGCGTCCGCCGCGCAGGCCTTCGTCCGAGGTGAGGACGATGCGGCTGTCGCAGTCGGTGATGCGGCCGGCCAGCGCATCCGGGCTGAAGCCTGCAAAGACGATGGAATGGATCGCGCCGATGCGGGCGCAGGCCAGCATCGCCACGGCGGCTTCCGGCACCATCGGCAGGTAGATGGTGACGCGCTCGCCCTTCTGGACGCCCTTGGCCTTCAGCAGGTTGGCAAAGCGGCAGACATCGGCGTGGAGCTGGCGGTAGGTGATCTCGCGGTGTGCCTCGTCGGGGCTGTCGGGCTCCCACAGGATCGCGATCTCGTCGCCGCGTTCGGCGAGGTGACGGTCGAGGCAGTTCGCGGCGAGGTTGAGCGTGCCGTCCTCGAACCAGCGGATGCCGAAGTCGGCTTCGTGAAACGAGGTGTTCTTGACCTTGGTGAAAGGCCTGATCCAATCGATCCGCTTGCCGTGTTCGGCCCAGAAGCCTTCGGGATCGTCGACCGACTGGCGATACATATCCTGGTAGCGCGCCTCGTCGACCAGCGCGTTCTGCGCCCACTCAGCCGGTACAGGATAGACTGCCTCGCCCATTTCAGGCTCTCCTTTTCAGATTCTGCTCTTGCCGGGCGTGTTACCGCACCCCGGCCATGCGGGGCTTCTAGACAATAGTCGTAGATATAAGACCATCCTCTCTCTGGTTGCCAAGCCCCGGCCGGGGAAAACTGCCGGCAGGATGTCGCGAAATAGCGATGCCGGGAGAGGGAAAATGCTCGAAACACGCTGGCGCCGCTGTGCGTTCATGCTTGCCGCATCCGCGCTGACCGTGCCTGCCGTGGCTCACGCCGCCGGTTCGACCAGTCGTGAGGCCGAACTCGAAGCGCGCCTGCTGAGGCTGGAGAGCGAGATGGAGGCCATGAAGGCCGACCTCGCCCAGGCCCGCGCCGACAAGGCCGATGCCGGCATCCACGCTGCGGAGGTGGCCGAGGCCGCGTCGGAGAAGGCCGACGCCGCCACCGCCAAGGTGGCCGCGCTCGAGGCCAAGCCCCAGCCCGAAGGCTTCCGGGTCGGCAGTACGACCGTGAAACTGGGTGGATGGATCAAGCTCGTCGCCACCAGCAGCCGTTTCAGCGACGGCGAGGTCGCCAACAATGCGTTCGGGCGCGATTTCTGGCTGCCGCAGCAGATTCCGGTGGGCGGCGGACATGCCGTGCGCGAGCAGGATTTCAGCGCTCGCCAGTCGCGCTTCTGGCTGAATCTCGATACCACGGTCGCCGGGCACAGCCTCAAGGGCTACGTCGAAACCGATTTCGAGACGGCGCCGGGCACGCAAGGCACGCAGCGCACCACCAACGGCTACAACCTCGCGCTGCGCCGTGCCTATATCCAGGTCGACAAGTGGACCTTCGGCCAGGACTGGTCGACCTTCCAGTACACCGGGGCCCTGCCCGAAAGCACCGACTACGTTGGCACCACCGAGGGCACCGTCTTCGTGCGCCAGCCCGTGATCCGCTACTCGACCAAGGTGGGGGACACGATGACGCTGCACGTTTCGGTCGAGAACCCGGAAACCGCCACCGCAACCGCCGGCTCGGCCACGCTTGTCGAGAACGGCGACGATCGCATCCCAGACTTCGCCGCGCGTCTCGTCTGGAACGGCAAGGCCGGAGAGCTCTCGCTGGCGGGGCTGGCGCGTGAACTGCGCATAGAAAACAATGGCGTTGCCGACAGCCGCTTTGGCTGGGGCGTCAGTGCGGCGGGCAAGCTGTTCCTGGATGACGACAAGGTCAGCGACCTGCGCTTCATGGCGACATACGGGCAGGGCGCCAGCCGCTACATTGGCGCGAACTTCGCTCCGGATGCGGTTTTCGTCGGTGCCACCGGCAAACTCGAGAACGTCACCGTCGCCTCGGCCATGGTCGCGGGCCGCTTCGGCATCGCGCCGGGCCTGCGCGCCAACCTGATGGGGAGCTGGCAACGGGTCCACTACGCCGATGCGCTGACCTCCGCGATGGTCGGCACATACAACAAGCAGGCGTGGAGCCTTGCCGGCAACCTGTTCTGGTCGCCGATAAAGAATGTCGACCTCGGGATCGAGGTCCGGCACGGTGAGCGCAAGCTCGTCAACGGTGCGAGCGGTTCGCTCGATCGCATCGAGTTCGCCGCGAAGTACGGTTTCTAAGAGCCCACAATAATAGGGGAAGAGGATGTCCAACCTTGAGATAGCGGATGATTTTTCGGCTTTGCCGAAACATCATCAGGCCACGCACAACGAGAAGCTGATCATAACCGCGTCTTCGCTAGGCACGGTGTTCGAGTGGTACGACTTCTACCTCTATGGTCTCCTCACCGCGATCATCGCGGCGAAGTTCCTGACAGGGCTCAACCCGACGACCTCGTTCATCATGGCGCTGCTCGTCTTCGCGGCGGGCTTCATCGTCCGTCCTTTCGGGGCACTCGTGTTCGGCCGCATCGGGGACATGGTGGGCCGCCGCTATACCTTCATCGTGACGCTGCTGGTCATGGGCCTGTCGACCTTCCTTGTCGGTTGCCTGCCCACCTATGAAACCGTCGGCGTGGCCGCGCCGATCATGCTCGTCGTCCTGCGCATGTTCCAGGGCCTGGCCCTGGGCGGGGAATACGGCGGCGCCGCAACCTACGTGGCCGAGCACGCGCCCGAAGGAAAGCGGGGGCTCTATACGAGCTGGATCCAGATCACCGCGACGGCCGGGCTGGCCATGGCCTTGCTGATCGTGATCCTCGTGCGCTCGCCGGTCACCGGCGTGGGTGAGGAGGCGTTCAAGGACTGGGGCTGGCGCGTGCCCTACCTGATCTCGGGCCTGTTCCTCTGCGTGGGGCTGTGGCTGCGCCTGAAGCTGCATGAATCGCCCGTCTTCCAGAAGATGAAGGACGAAGGCACATCCTCCAAGCGTCCGCTGGGCGAAGCCTTCGGCGAATGGAAGAACCTCAAGATCGTGCTGATCGCGTTCTTCGGCGCCATCGCGGGCCAGGCCGTGGTCTGGTACACCGGCCAGCTCTACGCGATGTACTTTCTCGAAAAGATGCTCAAGGTCGATGGCCTTACCGCCAACACGCTGATCATCGTCGCGCTTGCCTGTGCCACGCCGTTCTTCCTGTTCTTCGGCTGGCTGTCGGACAAGATCGGTCGCAAGAAGATCATCCTGGCCGGTTGCGCGCTCGCTGCGCTCACCATGTTCCCGGCGTTCAAGGCGCTGACCGAAGCGGCGAACCCCGCCCTTGCCCATGCCCAGGCCAATGCGCCGGTAAAGGTCTTGGCCAACCCCGCCGAATGCTCGTCGCAGTTCGACCCGGTAGGCGCGAACAAGTTCGACACCACAAGCTGCGACATCGTCAAGAACGCGCTCGCCAAGGCGGCGGTGAACTACGAGAACGTCGCGGCACCCGCCGGCACCATTGCTTCGATCCGGATCGGCAGCACCACCATCGTCGCTCCCGATCCGTCGAAGGTTTCGGGTGACGAGAAGAAGGCCGCCATCGCCGCCTTCGCCAAGCAGGTCACCTCCGACCTGGAGACCGTGGGCTACCCGGCCAAGGCCGACCCTGACCAGATCGACAAGCCGGTCGTCGTGGCGATCCTGTTCTATCTCGTCCTGCTGGTGACCATGGTCTACGGTCCCATCGCGGCGATGCTGGTCGAACTGTTCCCCAGCCGCATCCGCTACACCTCGATGAGCCTGCCGTACCACATCGGCAATGGCTGGCTCGGCGGCCTGCTCCCGGCCATCGGTTTTGCCATGGTCGCGGCCAACGGGGATATCTACCACGGCTTCTGGTACCCGGTGATCGTGGCCGCCGCCACTTGCGTCATAGGCCTGGTGTTCCTGCCGGAGACGTACAAGCGGAGCATCGACGACTAAGGTCTTACTGGAGCGGGTAGCGGTTTGGTCCGATACCCGCTCCAACCGTTTGAAGAGTCGGGTGAGGACATGAGCGAAGCATACGACCGGGCATGGCAGGCCAGCATCACCGATCCGCAGGCTTTCTGGGGTGAAGCTGCCAGGGCGCTTGACTGGACCTCGCCCCCGTCCGCCACTTTCACGCAAGACGACGGCTGGTTCCCCGGCGGAACGCTCAACACCGCATACAACTGCCTGGACCGCCACGTTGAAGCGGGGTGGGGCGATGCCATCGCGCTGGTCTACGACAGCCCCGTCACGGACACGATCCGCCGCTATTCCTATTCCGAACTTCTCGCCGAATCCGGCCGCGTCGCCGCCATGCTAGCCGCGCTCGGAGTGGAGAAGGGCGACCGCGTTATCATCTACATGCCGATGATCCCCGAGACGGTATTCGCCATGCTTGCCTGCGCGCGTCTCGGCGCGATCCACTCGGTCGTGTTCGGCGGTTTCGCACCACTCGAACTGGCCAAGCGCATTGACGACGCGGCGCCGAAGGTTCTGCTGACTGCGTCCTGCGGCATTGAGGGCGCTCGCACCATTGCCTACAAGCCGATGGTCGACGAAGCGCTCGAACTCGCCCACCATGCGGTTGAGCGCGTCGTCCTGTTCCAGCGCGAGCGCCACCGCGCCGACGTGATCGAACCGCGCGACATCGACTGGGATGTCCTGCGTGCCGATACTGCGAGCGATCCCGTTCCGGCACCCGTGCCTGTCGCTTCGGCGGACCCGCTCTACATTCTCTACACTTCCGGCACGACCGGCACGCCCAAGGGCGTTGTCCGCGAGAACGGAGGGCATGCCGTCGCGCTCGCCTGGTCGATGCGCAACATCTACGGCATTGGCGCGGGCGATACCTTCTGGGCGGCCTCGGATGTCGGCTGGGTCGTCGGTCACAGCTACATCGTCTATGCTCCCCTGCTGGTCGGCGCGACGACCGTGCTGTTCGAGGGCAAGCCCGTCGGTACGCCCGATCCCGGCACGTTCTGGCGGGTCATCGTTCGACATGGCGTGAAGACCTTCTTCACCGCGCCCACCGCCATCCGCGCAATCCGCAAGGAAGACCCCGACGCGACTTTCCTGGCCCGGATCGGCACCGGCAAGTGCGAGGCCATTTTCCTCGCGGGCGAGCGCGCCGATCCCGATACGATCGGCTGGCTCGAGGACAAGTCCGGCCTCCCGGTCATCGACCACTGGTGGCAGACCGAACTCGGCTGGCCAGCCATTGCCTCGTGCTTCGCGCTGGGCGACGTGCGCCGCAAACGCGGCAGCGCCGGGCTCCCGGTGCCCGGCTATGCCTTCGCGATCCTCGATGAATCCGGCCACCCGGTTCCCGTCGGGCACAGCGGTGCGGTCGTGATCAAGGCTCCGCTCGCTCCCGGCGCATTCCGCACGCTCTGGAACAACCACGCAGGCTACGCCAGGAACTTCGCGACCTTCGACGGGTACTATGAAACCGGGGACGCGGGCTTCATCGATGAAGAGGGCTTCGTCCACATCATGGGGCGTACGGATGACATCATCAACGTCGCCGGGCACCGCCTTTCCACCGGGCAGATGGAGCAGATCGTTGCCGCCGTCGACGGCGTTGCCGAATGCGCGGTGATCGGCGCGGACGATGCGATCAAGGGCATGGTGCCCATCGCCTTCGTCGTGCCCCGCGCGGGCTTTGACGGCGACGCCACGCTCGCAAAGCGGGTGATCGCCGCCGTGAGGGCGGAACTGGGCGCGGTCGCGGCGCTCAAGACCGCGTTCGTCGCCTCCGGCCTGCCCAAGACCCGCTCGGGCAAGATCCTGCGCAATCTCCTGCGCAAGATCGTCAACGGCGAGGAATGGACTGTGCCGCCGACCATCGAGGACCCGGCGGTCCCCGCCGCGCTGCATTCGCTCGTCCGGCAGCACGAGAGCGCTTGATCCCTTGGCCGGGGTGGGGCAGGCACGAGCCATGCCCCATTTCCCGGACTATCACGCCCACGTCTATTTCGACCCGGAAGAGGCCGAGGAAGCCGGCGCACTGTGCAAGGCGATGAAGGATTCCCTGGGAATTGCCATGGGCAGGGTCCATTCGCGCCCGGTCGGCCCACATCCGCGTGGGTCATGCCAGATGACGATCCCAGCCGATCGTATCGGCGAGGCGCTGGAATGGATGATGCTCAATCGCGGGCGCTTTACAGTGTTCTGCCACGGCAACAGCGGTAACGACCTTGCCGACCACACCGCCCATGTCATGTGGCTCGGCCCCAGCGAAGCGCTCGACATCAGCCAGTTTCTTCCTCGCTGACGACCTTTTGCAGTTCAGCAACATTTTGTCATTGCCGCGCCCATGATGCGCAAAGTGCGATGGCCAGTTCTTGCGGGAACCGAACACCAGACGGAGCCCCGCCATGCTGCTTGCAACGCTTATCGCCGCCGCTCTCCCCATCTCGGCTGCTGCACCCGCGCTGGGCACCGCCTGGGCGGTCACCTGCGCCGCGGCTCCGGGCCGTCCGGCCAACTGCCTGCCGCACAAGGACGCGCGCGAGGCGGCACCGCGCCACTCGGCCGCCAGCCGCATCGTCTGCCATCCCGATCCGACCAAGAGCATCCACTGCTTCAACCAGAAGGCCCGCAAGGCCGCAGAGCAGCGAGCCGAAGCCGCGCGCAAGGCGGACGAGGCGTGACCCGCGCGAACCCGCGCCGCCGGTCGCTCGCCCTGGTCGCCGGGGCCGCTTTCTGCGCCGTGGCGAGCCAACCGGCTGCTGCCCTCGATCGGCTTCCGGCCGGCCTTGCTGCATTGGACCCGGCCCACTTCGCCGAGCGTGTCGACGTCCAGCGCCGGGAGGATGGTGCACTGGTTCTTTCCACCGCCAACGGCTGGACCGGTGCCCACGATGTGAAGGGCGCCCATGCCCGCGACATCCATTTGCGCGCCGTGCTCGCCCCCTCCCGCTCCGGGCAGGCCATCCAGGTCTGGCATGAACTGGTCTACGAAGGTTCGCATCTCGATTTCCGCACTGCCACGCTGGAGGTGGGTGGCCGCCGGCACGTCCTCCCGTTGTCCGGCGTGGAGCATTGGGAAGAGGATTGCCCAGGCCCCGACAGTGTCGGCAGGTGCAATCTGCACTCGCGCATCTCGGTCGATCTCCCTGTCGGGATGGCGCGCGAAATCGCCGCCACCTGGCCGGGCAATGGCCGTGTGCCCGCGCGCATCCGCTTCGAGGACCCGCATGGAAACACGGTGACCAGCGGGCTGGCCCCCGCCGAAGTTGCCGGCCTTCTCAAGGTCTTCGACGTTCACGGCGGGCAGAGCTGACCTTCAACCTTGGCAGCGCGCGCGTGGGAACCTATCTTGCTCGCCGCTGCCGCAATTCTTCCGGGATCTCATGCAATCTCCCTCGATCGTACTGGTTGAAGATGACGGGCCGCTGCGCACGCTGACCGCACGCGCGCTGCGCGAGAACGGCTACACCGTCCGCACTGCCGCAACCGGCGCCGAAATGTGGGTCGCGCTGGAAAGCGAGCCTGCCGATCTGGTCGTGCTCGACATCATGCTGCCTGGCACCAGCGGCATCGAACTGTTCCGCCGCCTTCGCCGGCAGAGCGACGTACCCATCATCTTCGTTTCCGCTCGCGGCAGCGAAGAGGATCGCGTACTCGGTCTCGAACTTGGCGCCGACGATTACCTGCCAAAGCCCTTCAGCACGCGCGAACTGGTCGCCCGCATCGGCGCAGTCCTGCGGCGCGGCCAAGTGAACGGCACCGACACGTCCGGCGATACGGGCAGCCGCAGCGGCGACATCCGCTTCGAAGGCTGGACCGTCTCGATGGCGCGGCGCGAACTCCATTCGCCGAGCGGCGCGATGGTCGACCTGACCGGAGCGGAGTTCGATCTCCTCGCGACGTTCATCAGCCAGCCCCAGCGCGTACTTGGCCGCGAGCGATTGATAGAGCTCTCTCGCACCCGGCTGGGCGACAGCTCGGATCGCAGCGTCGACGTCCTCGTCAGCCGCCTCCGCCGCAAGCTGTCCGCTGCGGGGGGCAATGCACCGATCGTCACGGTGCGCGGCGTTGGCTATATGTTCAGGGCCGAGGTCGCGCGCAGTTGACCTTCCTGCGCAGGTCCGGACTGCCCGAGCGGCTGCTGGCGATCCTGCTGCTGGTCGCTGGCGTGGATTTCGCCGCGAATACCCTGCTGTTTGACCGCGCCAGCCGTTTTGCCCTGCGCGAGGACGATGCCGCGCGCGTCGCCGAGCATCTCGTCATCGCCAGCCGCGCGATCGAGCGCACTCCAGCGGCCGAGCGCGAGAAGATCACTCGCGAACTCAGCACGCCGCGTTTCTCGCTGCGCTGGAGCGAGCGCGGGCCGCGACCCGCGGGCTCGGTGGCGCTCGGCACCATGCGTGAGCAGATTCTCGACATTACCGGCGAGTTCGACCACGCCGACCTGCAACTTCATCTCAAGCCGCTTGGCAGTCCGGGGAACGTTGTCGGCTCCGTACTGCTCTCGGATCGCAGCGTCCTGACCTTCCAGACTTATGCCAGCGATGCCTGGACGCTGAACGCGGGCCGCATCGCCACGCTGCTTCTGCCAACGCTCGTCCTGGTGGTGCTGGCCTGGGTGCTGTTCCGGGCAACCCTGGCGCCTCTGGGCGTGCTTGTCCGGGCCACGCGCAAGGTCGGCTCCGACACGCCGGAAGCCGTGGCAGAGCAGGGGACCGACGAGGTGCGCGAGCTTATCCGCGCCTTCAACCAGATGCAGCAGCGCATCCATCGCTCGATGACCGACCGGATGCAGTCCATGCTGGCGATCGGGCACGACCTGCGCACGCCGCTCGCCCGCATGCAGCTTCGGCTGGAAAATGCCGGGCTCGATGCCCAGACCCGCGACGAGATGGCGGTCGACCTTGGCGAGATGCGCCACATGCTGGAATCGCTCCAGGCCTTCGTGGAAAGCGGCGGCTCGCGCCTTCCGGCCGAACGCGTCGACGTCGCAGTCATGGCCCAGACGCTTGTAGATACGGCAGCCGATGAAGGCCGCGATGCATATTTCCACGGTCTCGAAAGCCTCGAGATCATGGCTCGCCCGGTCTCGCTTCGCCGCGCGCTGTCGAACCTTCTCGAAAACGCGCTTCACTACGCGGGCAATGTCCACGTCACTGTGCGCCGCGATGGCGACATGGCGGAGATCGTGTTCGAGGACGATGGCCCGGGCATTCCGGAGGACCGGCTCGACGATGTCCTCCAGCCCTTCGTGCGGCTCGACGTGGCGCGCAAGCGGGATACGCCGGGGATGGGGCTGGGCCTGCCCATCGTCAGCAGGGCGGTGAAGCTTGAAGGCGGAAGCCTCGACCTGCGCAACAAGCCGGGCGGGGGGCTGGCGGTTACGGTCCGTTTGCCTTGTGCGACTAGCTGAATCTCAAAGAAATATTTCGTAACCTTGGCGCCCAAGAGAGGCAAAGGCGAAGAGTTACCTTGGTTCACAATCGCGGCATCCCTGTCGCGGTCAACCGCTCCGTTCTCGGAAAAAGGGTGACTATTGTGAACGAACTGATCGGCCGCGTCTTCAGCTTCGAGAAGACCGTATTCCCTGACAGCCGCGAGCTGTTCGGCAAGCTTTCCACCCAGGGCCAGTCGCCAAAGGCGCTGATGATCTCCTGCGCGGATTCGCGCATCGTGCCTGAACAGATCATGCAGGCCGAACCCGGCGAACTCTTCGTCTGCCGCAATGCGGGCAACATGGTTCCACCGTTCGCGACCATGAACGGCGGCGTCTCCTCGACCGTCGAATATGCGGTCGTGGCGCTCGGCGTGCGCGACATCATCGTCTGCGGCCATTCCGATTGCGGCGCGATGAAGGCGCTGGCAGCGCCGGAATTGCCGCAAGGCATGCCCAACGTCGTCGCCTGGCTGCGTCACGGCTCAGCTGCGGAGCATGTGGTGTCGAGCTGTTCTCCGCACCTGCACGGCAACGAGCGCGTGCGCGCGGTCAGCCTCCAGAACATCATCGCCCAGATCGCGCATCTGCGCACGCATCCCTCCGTCGCCGCAGCCATCGCGCGGGGCGAAATGGCGCTGCACGGCTGGTTCGTCGATATCAGCGCGGGCATGGTTCTCGGCCTTGATGGCGACACCGGCCAGTTCGTGCCCCTGCGCGAGGATCGTTCGCTTCCTGTCGCCCTGCCGGCACAGCCGCGCGCCGCGTCCGAACCCCTGGTCGAGGCTGCGGAATGAGCACCGCCGCCACGGCCGCGCAAGCCGAGGGGAGCGGACCGTTCCGCTTCCTCGCACGCGATTTCACCGCGTCCATCGTCGTGTTCCTGGTGGCAATGCCCCTGTGCATGGGCATCGCGATCGCCTCGGGCGTGCCGCCTGAAAAGGGTCTCGTCACCGGCATCATAGGCGGCATCGTGGTCGGCGTTCTGGCCGGCTCGCCCCTCCAGGTAAGCGGCCCGGCCGCGGGCCTTGCGGTCATCGTATTCGAATTCGTCCGCGACAACGGCCTGTCCGCGCTGGGCCCGGTCCTGGTGCTGGCCGGTGCGCTCCAGTTCGTGGCGGGTGTGGCGCGCCTTGGCGGCGTGTTCCGCGCGATCTCGCCGGCGGTCGTCCACGGCATGCTCGCCGGCATTGGCGCGCTGATCGTCATCGGCCAGTTCCACATCCTGTTCGACGCCAAGCCGATGTCGAGCGGGATCGAAAACCTCGCGATGATGCCAGCCCGGGTGCTCGGCCTGACCCCGTTCGACCTGCGCTCGACCGAACTGGCGCTGATGCTCGGTCTCCTGACCATCGGCACGATGATCGCCTGGGACAAGCTCAAGCCGTCGAAGGTTTCGCTCGTACCAGGGGCGCTTCTGGGCGTTCTGGCCGCGACTGCCGTCGCGTGGGGCGCCGGGCTCGACGTGGCGCGCATCACCGTGCCGGATTCGATCGCCGCGGCCTTCGCACTTCCCGATGGCGGTTTCCTCGGCCCGCTGACCCAGCCGTCGCTGATCGTCTCGGCCATTGCCATCGCCTTCATCGCAAGCGCCGAGACGCTTCTCTCCGCCGCTGCTGTCGACCGCATGCACGATGGCGTGCGTACCGACTACAACAAGGAGCTGCGGGCACAGGGTATCGGCAACCTGCTTTGCGGCGTCGTCAACGCGCTGCCCATGACCGGGGTCATCGTGCGCAGTTCGGCGAACGTGCAGGCGGGCGCGAAGACGCGCTGGTCCGCTGTTGCGCACGGCGCATGGATCCTCGGCTTTGTCGCGCTGCTGCCCTGGCTGCTGCGGGAAGTGCCCATGGCTGCACTCGGCGGCGTGCTGGTCGTGACCGGCTGGAAGCTGGTCAGCCTCAAGCACGTCAGCCACCTGTTCCGCGCCCACGGCGTGATGCCGGCGCTGATCTGGGTTGCGACGTTCCTGCTCGTCGTGACGACCGACTTGCTTACCGGCGTGCTTGTCGGCCTCGCGCTTTCGGCACTGGAACTTCTGCCGCATGTGCGAAACCTGCGCTTCCGCGTCGGGGAAAAGCCGGCGGGCGAAGCGGTGCGGCTGGAACTGGAAGGCGCCGCGACCTTCCTCGGCCTTACCCGGCTGACCACTGCTCTTGAGCAGATCCCGCCGAGCAAGTCTGTACACGTCGACATGGGCGGTGTGCACGCGATCGATCACACGACCGCGGAAATGCTCAACGAATGGCTGTCCCGTCGTCGTTCGCGTGGGGACGAGGTGACCGTTACCGGCCCCGCGCCGATCCTGAAGTCCCTGGCCCACGCGGCCTGATCAACGCCCGGACCAGTCCCACCCGGGCAATCGCCGGGCAGGCCGTGACCCCCTCTTGGTGCCTGCCCGGCGATTTTTGCATTGCAGCAACAGACACACTTCATCACGAAACGGAAATGTAGAGGCAAGATTGGCGCGGTAGGGTTCAATCTCTGCTCCGACAGTGCCCCAATGAGAGGCCCTGCGCGGCAGACGCAGGTGGAACGTGATAATCCTTACAGGGAGCGTTCCATATGAAGATCCGTCTGGCTGCAGCCTTGGCCCCCGTCATGGTCGCTGCGTTCGCCACTCCGGCCATGGCCCAGGACGAAGAGTCCGGCCCGATCACCGTTTCCGGCAGCGCCGCGCTCGTTTCCGACTATCGTTTCCGCGGCATCTCGATGACCGACAAGGAAATGGCCGTCCAGGCCGGCGCCACCGTCAGCCATGAAAGCGGGTTCTATGTCGGTACCTGGGGCTCGAACCTCGCCGGCTGGGGGACCTTCCTCGGCTCCAACATGGAACTCGATGTGTTCGGCGGCTACAAGACCGAGGTCGGGGGCGTTGGCGTCGATGTCGGGCTGACCTGGTACATGTATCCGGGCGGTCTCGACAACACCGACTTCGCCGAGCCCTATGTCAAGCTTTCCGCGCCCGTCGGCCCGGCCAGCGTCCTCGTCGGCGTAGCCTATGCGCCCAAGCAGGAAGCGCTTGGGCAGTGGTACAACTCGGGCGCGTCGGCGCTGACTGGCGTCTACGACAATCCCGGCGCCAAGGCCGATAACGTCTATCTGTGGACCGACGTGTCGACCGCCATCCCCGACACCGGCATGACCCTCAAGGCCCACCTCGGCTACACCAATGGCGGCAACAAGGGCCTTGGCCCCCAGGGCACCTCGGTCTCGCCGACTGGCGAATACCTCGACTGGATGGTCGGTGCCGATTATGCGCTCGGCCCCGTCACG
This sequence comes from Novosphingobium aromaticivorans DSM 12444, assembly GCF_000013325.1. Lineage (GTDB taxonomy): Bacteria > Pseudomonadota > Alphaproteobacteria > Sphingomonadales > Sphingomonadaceae > Novosphingobium > Novosphingobium aromaticivorans. Next base: position 2,828,793 of record NC_007794.1, on the reverse strand, counting down.
CTGGGTGTCAGCTACGTCGATACCGACATCAGCAATGCCGAGGCGGCCTATCTCACGCCGAACTTCTCGTCGACCAAGGATGGCTCTTCCATCGCCGGTTCGCGCGTCGTTGTTTCGGCCACCGTTGCCTTCTGATCCCACGCTCCTGCGAGCATGACGACTGCCCTCCTTTCCCTTGCGGAAGGGAGGGCTCTTGTTTTCAGGAACCGGCGATGTCGGGCTTGTTGCCCATGTGCCAGGCCAGCCCCTCGACCTTTTCCATGATCGCGTCGGCCAGCGGTGATGCCGGTATGGTCTCGCTCCAGGCCTGGCGGAAGCACAGTAGCCAGCCTTCCACTTCCTCCCGGCCGATGGGCGCGATGAAGTGCCGCATCCTCAGTCGCGGGTGGCCATACTTGTCGGTGTAGAGCGGCGGGCCGCCGAGCCATCCGGTCAGGTACTCGAACAACCTTTCCTCCGCCCGCTCGAGCGAGGGCGGGTGCACCGCACGGCAGGCCGCCGCGCCCGGCAGTTCATCCATCAGGCTATAGAACCGGCCGCACAGCGCGCGGATCGCGGCCTCGCCGCCGAAGGCTTCGTAAGGGGTGCCGGGCACGGTCATTGCAGGCACTGCCCCTAGCCGTTGGCACTGACGCGGACAACCTCGGGCAGCAGTACGCGGCGCGCGGTCCTTCTTCAGGTCTGCATGAAGTCGTGGAGGCGCCGGTTGAATTCGTCCGGTTCCTCGAGGAAAGGGCAGTGGCAGCTCTCTTCGAACACAGTCAGCGTGGCCTGGGGAATGCGGTCGGCGATATACTGGCCTGCGGCCACCGGCACCAGCTTCTCGTCCCCGCCCATGCAGATCAACGCGGGCACGTCGATGCGTGGCAGCAGTTCGCGGTAGTCGCGCATGGTCTGGTCGAAAAAGATGGCGCTCGCGATGGCCGGGTCGACCGCCGCAATCTCGCGCGCGATCCAGGCGACCTGATACTCGCTGGGCCGGTGCTTGAACATGAGGCCGATCAACTGTTCGATCACCGCGCCATAATCGGTCTGGATCAGTTCCATCATGCCGGCCAGCATCGGCAGGTCGGCAAATCCGAACTCGTAGCCGGGCCATTTGAAGTCGGCGGGATATTCGTCGACGATGGCGATCCGGGCGATGCGGGCGCTTCCGAACTGGGACAGGTAGTCCCAGACCACGAAAGCGCCCATCGACCAGCCCACCAGCGTCACGTCGCGCAGGTCGTAAGCCTCGATGATCCTCGCTATGTCGCGCGCGTACTGCGGTACGGTATGCCCCGAACTTGCGAAGGGCGACCGGCCGTGGCCCCGCAGGTCGGGCACGATCACGTCGGCGAAGCGGCTGAAGTATGCCATCTGCGGTGCGAAGAACCGCGACGACATCATCACCCCGTGGACGAACAGCACGGGCTTGCCGCTACCCTGCCGTTCGATGTGGATCTTGGCATCGTCGAGCGCGAAGAGTTCGCTGGCGACAGTGGTCATCGGGTAGTCCCGCCCTGCTCGTGTGCTTCAGAATTCCAGCGCAAGATCGAGGCCGATCGTGCGCGGGCGGTTGCGGACGATGCGGGGGCGTCCATAGGCTTCGGCCGCAAGCGTGCGGTTGTCGCCGAAGACGGCGTCCTCGTTCGTCAGGTTGTCGACGAACAGCGTGACGGTGTAGCGGTCGCGGCTCAGCCCCAGGCGCGTATTGAGCAGGGTGTAGCTGGGCCTGGTGCGGGGGTTTGCGGCATCCACCACGCGGCTGATGCTGCTGCCGACGTAGGCGAGGTCGCCACGGACGAACATTTCCCATTCGCTGTCGAGCGCGAACCGGTAGTCAGCGTTCGCCGATGCGGTCCATTGCGGCACCTGCTGGATGCGGTCGCCCTTGGTGACGAGCCCCGGCACCGTCTCGCTGAAGCGCGAGTCCGTGTAGCCAAGGTTGACGCCCAGCGTCAGCCCGCGCACCGGATGAAGTGCCGTCTCGAGTTCGAAGCCCTTGCTGCGCGCCGCGCCGATGTTGGCCACGAAGTCGAAGCCGCATTCCAGCAACACCCGCTGCTGAATGTTCGAGAAGTCGATGTAGAACGCCGCGGCATTGACCGTCGCCACACCCCCGCCGAGCGTCGATTTAACCCCGGCTTCGTAGCTCCACAGGCTGTCCGACTGGAAGGTCGTGGCGTCGTCCGGGTTGATCCCCAGCGCCTGGGCCTGCGCGGGGCAGCCCAGGCCCGAAGGCAGCTCGCTGTTCGCGCCCCCGATGCGGAAGCCTTCCGCCGCCGAGGCGTAGAGATTGACGTCTTCGCTGGCCTTGAACTCGGCCAGGAACTTCAGGTTGACCCCGTGCTCCTTGCTCCGAAGCGGCCCCACGCTCACGCTGGAGCCCACCGCGAAGCCCTCCTGAAAGTCGGTGAACCGCGTCTTCACGTCGAAGTAGCGCGCGCCGACCGTAAGGGTGAGCCGGTCCACCGGCTTGATCGACGCCTCGCCATAGGCGCCGAACTCCTTGACCTTGAACCGGCTGTCGGACCGGAAGATGAGGTCGCCGAACCCGGTGAACCCGCTCGCGGCAACCCCGCCGTTGAGCTGGGTGGAGAATATCTCGTCGAAGCCGGGCGCGATGTTGTCCGGCGTGAAGGCCTCGCGACTGTCCGTGTCCTGGTAGAACAGGCCCGCGGTGAGCTGCAGCGGGCCCTTGAAGTCCGACACGAACCGCAATTCCTGCACGAAGGTGCGGAAGTCCAGGCGCTGATGAATGGGCGACTGGACGGCAGCCGGCTCCGTCGGCAGGCCCGCGCTCTGGAGGATCGGGCCGAGCAGCGTGAACGAGATGAACTCGCTGCTGTCCTCGGTCTCCTGCGTCCGGCGATTGAAATACCCGGTCGACGATGAGACGGTGCCGAACCCAGCGTCATAGGAGATGCCCAGGCTTGCCTGGACCCACCGGTCGGTTCCGCCCTCGGCGATGTCGAACAGGCGGTTCTGGGTAAAATCGTCGGCTTTCAGCACGGTGGGGCTGGTTTCGCTGTCCGGGTCGAACGCGAAGTCGGCAAGCGGGTAGCCGTCCAGCTTCGTCTTCTGCGCCATTAAGCGCGCGGTGATGTCGAGATCGGCGGCCGGCCTGATCCGCAGCGCCGCCATCCCGCCGAAGGTGGTCTTGTCGTCGACGTTCTTGCGCACGATCGCGCTCCCGCCGGTCAACCCGCTGCCCGAGGCCGCCGCAATGCCAGGCGAGGCGATCGGGCCGACGACACGGTCGAAGATGCCGCTTTGCCGGTCATAGTAGCCCGAAAGGCGCACCGCTGCCTGTTCGCCCACCGGCACGTTGATCGCTCCGTCGGCGGAAAGGTTCAGGTCCCCCTCCTTGACTGTCGAGATCCTGGCGTGAGCCTTGCCGCTCAGCCCGTCGAACTCGGGCTGCTTGGTGATCATGCGCACGGTGCCGCCAAGGCCACGCGCGCCGTAGAGCGTACCCTGCGGCCCGCGCAGCACTTCGATGCGCTCCACGTCGAGCACCAGCGGGCTGACGGAAGGATCGAGCGGCACGTCGTCGATATAGAACCCGGTGGTGTTGAGCCCCTCGATCCCGCGAATGGAGATCGAGCGGTTGGCGAGCACGCCGTCGTTGGTCGCGCCGAAACCCAGGTTCGGGATCGACGGGGCAAAGCTCTCGATATCGGTGGCGCCCCGGGCGGCAAGCTCCTCGCCGCCGATCGCGGTGATGCTCAGCCCGACGTCCTGGAGCGACTGCGCCCTTCGCGTGGCCGTGACCACGATCGTGTCCACGTGATAGTCCGGTTCCGTGCCCGAGGCCTGCTGCGTGCTGCCATCCTGGTCCTGCGCGCGTGCCGCGGTCGGCGCCGCCAGCATTGCCATCAGCATGGCGCTGCCCATCATGAGTACATGCGCGGTCGATCGGGGACCGTGCCGGTTGGTGCGAGGTATTGTGATCATCTGGCTCACCCGATAAGAATTTGCTTGAAACAGTCCGGACCGTCCCCCCTGGCGCAGTCCTCGTGTGCTGAATCTAGCAAAGATGGGTAATTCGGGTGATCCGGATCACGCGCTGCGCTTGCCTGTTACTCGTCTTTTTTTCCTTTTTTGAAGAGTGACTTGCCGCTCATGTATCCAGAATGCGCAAAGCTTCCGACTTTTCTCAGGACAGTGCATGAAGATGTCGATGCGCAGGCCAGAAGCCTCTTCACGCTCGACCAGAACTACATGCAGGTCGATCCGGGGCCGTTCTGCGGGACCATGGCCACCTGCGATTTCGGCACCGGCCTCGTCGTCTCGTTCGAACAGGTGAACAAGCGCGTGCTGCAGGTCGCGGCTGTTCCTTTCGGCACCGCACAGGTCGCGCTGATACTCGAGGCGGGCGAGCCGACGACCCACAACCAGGTCGGGCGGATCCGGAACGCGGGGGTAGTCATGGCCCCCGGTGCCGAAGCGCGCCTGAGCGCGGGCGCCAACACCCGCGTCTGCCTGATTTCCATCGCCGGAGAGGCGGCCGATCACCTGCGGTCACGTTACAACTTCGATCCCGACAGCTTGCGCGCAGACATCTTCCTCGATCCGGCGGAAACCACCGCGCTGCGCGGGCTCGTGACCGAGGCCTACCAGCGCTTCAGCAGTCCCCAGGCCGACAGGTCATTCGACCAGGCAAGCGCCGCCGCCTTTCACGAGGCGGTGCTCAGTGTGACCGCGTGGACATGCGCCAGTTCGGCCAGGACGCAGAACCAGCACCGCGTCGCGGGGGATTGCCGCACCACTGCGCTGACCGCCGCGATCAGGCTGATCGACCACAACCTTCACAACCCGGTCACCGTCGAATGGCTCGCCAGGACGCTGGGCGTCAGCCGCCGGTCGCTCGAACAGGCGTTCGGCGAAGCTTTCGACACCTCGCCCGGCCGCTACATCAAGGTGCTGCGGCTCAATTCGCTGCGCCAGATGCTGCGCGATCCGTCCAATGCCGAGGTCAGCATCGGCGATCTGGCCGCACGCTGCGGGCTTTGGCACCAGGGGCGGCTCGCCAGCGAGTTCCGCGAACTGTTCGGCGTCCTGCCCTCCGAAGCGCGCGGTTAGTCGGCCATCCGGCTATCGCGGGGCTGCAGTTTCAGACGACGCTCCCCTCCAGGATTTGCAAGGTCTTGAGGTCGGAGTGGAAGTCCAGGGCATAGTCGCCGCCCTCGCGGCCGATGCCGGAAATGCCGATGCCGCCGAATGGGGCGGTAAGATCGCGCACGAGGAAGGTGTTGACCCACACCGTGCCGCCGCGGACCTGGCGTCCGACCCGCTCCGCCCGCTCGGCGCTGCCGGTGTAGACGATGCCCGAGAGCCCGTAGGCGGTGGAATTTGCCAGCGCCACGCCTTCCGCTTCGTCGCGAAAGGTCTGGAAGGTCAGGACGGGGCCGAACACCTCGCTCTGGACGACTTCGCTCTGGTTGTTCTTCGGCTCGATCAGCGTGGGTTCGATCCAGTTCGACCCTTCCTTCCACAGCCTTCCGCCACGAACGATGGCGTCACCCGCCGCCCGCGCCCGCTCGATGAAGCCGAGTACGCGCTCGACATGAACGGGATGGATCAGGGCCGACATGGTCGTCGCGGCATCGCGGCTGTCGCCCATCACGTGGGCGTCGGCATAGGCGTGGAATTTCGCGAGGAATTCGTCCTTCACGCTTTCTTCCACGATGATCCGGGTGCCGGCCATGCACACCTGTCCGCTGTCGTCGTACTGGCCCGCCGCCTTCTTCGCCGCCGCATCGATGTCCGCGTCGGCAAAGACCAGCAGCGGCGACTTGCCGCCAAGCTCGGCGGTTAACGGCACAATGTTCTCGGCTGCGGCCTTGCCGATTACGCGGGCGGTCGGGACCGACCCGGTAAAGCTGATGCGCTTGATGCGCGGATCCGAGGTCAGGGCATTGCCCAGTTCCGCGCCCAGGCCCTGCACGATGTTGAAGACACCGGCCGGGAAGCCTGCTTCCTCGATCAGGTCCGCCAGGATCGAGGCCGAAAGCGGCGACCAGTCGGCCGGCTTCAGGATCACCGTGTTCCCTGCCGCCAGCGCGGGCGCGCATTTCCAGGTGGAAAGCATGAACGGCGCGTTCCACGGCGTGATGATCAGAGCCGGCCCGGCTGGCATCCGGATGACGCGGTTCAGCGTTCCGCGCGACGACCACACCCGCTCTTCATGCCCGGTGGCAAGATCGGCGTAGTTGCGGAAGTTGGCGGCGCCCCGCAGGATCACGCGCAGACGCAGGCTTTCCAGCAGCATGCCCATGTCCAGGCACTCGATCATGGCCAGCTTCTCGACATTGGCCTCGATCAGATCCGCCAGCCTGTGGAGGTAGGCGCCCCGCTCTGCGGCGGAAAGCGCCGCCCAAGCCGGAAAGGCGTCGGTCGCGGCCTGCGCGGCCTGAGCTGCGGTGGTCACCGTTCCGCGCGAAATGTCCGCCAGCTTCCAGGACCAGTCGAACGGGCAGCGCGTTTCGAAGGTATAGGGCGATGACACCCGCTTGCCGCCGATGAAATGATCGGGCGAAACGGGAATGCCGGCAATGTCGATGCGTTCGCGCATGGGGACCTCAGACGTAATGCAGGTAGTAGGCGAGTTGTTCGGCCTCGCTCAGGTCGCCGACGATCCGCACTTCGTCGCGCTTGATCGCGACGAAGTTGGCGACGAGGTCCGCGCCCACGGCATATGCCAGAGCCGTGTCCGCCTCCAGCGCATCCAGAGCGTCGGACAGGCAGTGCGGTGTGTGACGGTCGGTGTTGATAGTCTCCAGCCCGTCGTTGGTTTCCGGCTCGGGCAGGTCGTAGCCGTTCTCGAGGCCGAGCAGCGCGGCCTGCAGCATGGCTGCCATCGCGAAGTATGGGCTGGCGGCGCAATCGGCCATGCGGTGCTCGATGCGTGCTGCTGGGCCTGTCTCGGCCGATACTCGCACGGTTACCGAGCGATGGTCGATGCCCCAGTTCGCCCAGTATCCGGAAAGGCTGGCTGGCTGGAGGCGGGCATAGCTGTTGGTTATCGGCGCCATGATCGCGGCAAGCGCTTCGTGGTGGCGGATCAGCCCGGCGATGCAGCCCTTCATTTCGGGTGAGAGCGTACCGGTCGCGACGTCGTTGGCAAAGACGTTGCCGCCGTCGTCCTTGGTGAAGCTCAGGTTGAAGTGCAGGCCGCTGCCGCTTTTCTGCGCAAATGGCTTGGGCAGGAACGACAGCAGGTAGCCTCGTTTATACAGCACTTCGCGCGCCATCTGGCGGAAAAGGAAGGCATCGTCCGCCGCCTTCATCGCGTCGGCATAGCGCAGCGTCAGTTCGAACTGCGGGGCGTCGAACTCCGCGTTCATCGATTCCACCGGAATGCCGCACGCCTCGGCAGTGCGCCAGATCTCGTCGATCAATCCCGCCGGGTCGGAGAACGGGCCGGTGCCATAGACGAAGGCGCCGGGGGTGTCATAGGGCACCCAGCCGCCATCGGCGCCGCGCTGGAAGACATAGGCTTCCATCTCGATGCCCACCATCGGCTCCAGCCCGCGCGCGCGCCAGGCGTCGATCGCGCGTTGCAGCGCGCTGCGCCCGCACAGCGCGAAGGGTTCGCCCTTGAAGCGCAGGCTGCCAAGCGCGATCTTCGTGCCCGGGTCCCAGGACGGCCGCAGTGCCTGCGGGTCGAAGGTGACCTCCATGTCCGGCAGGCCGTCGAGCATCCCCCCGCCGGGAGCGGCGACCAGCGCCTTGTCATAGGTCACGGCAAAGGTCCCCACGCACATGCGGGTGTGCCCCCGCGCGGCATCCGCCATCGGCACGTACTTGCCGCGCGCGAGGTTGAGCTGGTCGGCGAACAGGACGCGGCATCGCTCCGCAGCAAGACCTTGCGCGAACTGAGCGTCGATCTTCGGCATGGTGTTCATGTGTCTCCCCAGGTCGCTTCCGCTTTTTCCGGCAGTCCTTTGCGGACTGCGTTCAGCGGGCGACAATGCGAACCGGCAGGTGCTTGATGCCGTGAATGAAGTTTGACCGCAGGTAGCTGTGCTCCGCGACCTGCTCGATGCTGGAGAGGCGCTTGGCGAGTTCCTGCATGACGATCGCGACCTCGAGCTTGGCCAGCCACATGCCAAGGCAGATGTGCGGGCCGCCCTGGCCGAACGAGAGGAACGGGTTGCGTTCCCGGCGAAGGTTGATCGTGTAGGGATCGAGAATGGCGGTCTCGTCGCGGTTGCCCGAAATGAACCACAGCAGCACCTTGTCGCCAGCCTTCACGTGCCGGTCGTGGAAGGTGAAGTCGCGGGTGGCGGTGCGACGGAAGTGCGTCGTGGGCGAGGCATAGCGGATCATCTCGTCCGCGGCTGCTTCCCAGCTCGTGAAGTCGCCGTCCTTCAGCGCCTGCAACAGGTGGGGGTTGTTGGCGAGCGCGTGGATCGTCGCAGAGATCGAGTAGCGCGTCGTGTCGTTTCCGGCTGCGACCAGAAGGCAGAAGAAGTTGCGGAACTCGTCGCGGCTCATTCGCGTGCCGGTGCTGGTCGGCTCGCGGACAAGGTTCAGCACCCCGATCTGTTCGCCCGCGTCCATCCGGTCGAGCAGGCCGTTGGCATAGTCGAACAACTCGACCGCCGCAGGCGAGCGGAACGGCAGCATCCGGTAGGCTTCCGTATCCACCTGATCGACCACGAAATCGGTATAGTCGGGGTCGGAGTTGGAAATCAGCGCGTCGCCCTTTTCCACCAGCCACGGCCCGTCTTCCTGCGGTACGCCCATGATCTGCGCGAGCATCTGCATCGGCAGGCGTCGCGCGATGCGGTCGACCGCGTCGAACTCGCCCTCGGCCAGCGCCACGTCGAGCAGGTCGGTCACGATCTTGCGGATCTGGTCCTCGAAGCCGGCGACGGTGCCTTTCGAGAAGGCCTTGGAAACCAGCGCACGGAAACCACGGTGGTGCGGCGCGTCGGTTTCCTGGAAGGTCTTGCGCGCCTCGTATTCCTCCTCGGTCTGGTCCTCCATGCGGATGCCCTTGGCCGAGGACAGGAGGTCCGCCTGTCGGTTCAGTTCGAGGAGATCGGCATGGCGCGTCACCGACCAGAAGCCGCGATCGCCGTTGACCATTTCGGACCACGCCATCGGGTCCTCCCGGCGCATGCGGTCGAAAGTCGCGAAGGGCGCGCCCTCGTTGAACGCGTCGAGCGATGACAGGTCGACGTTGGGGTTGGTCGAGCGCGAGAAGGGAAATTGCATCTGGTCCTCCAGTCCTGATGCGGTGCTAGTCCCGGCGAGGCGCGGGGGACTTGGCATAAGCGGACAGACTCGACGGGGGCTATTCAGGTCGGCCGGACTTGCGCCTAACAGGATCGGCGATCCTCAGGACAAGGAACGCGATCACCATGGGCGAGATCATCGGAGCCGGCATCGTCGCGCACGCGCCGACCATCATGATGTCGAAGGAAGACCGCTTCGAGCTTAACGAAGGCAAGGAAATCAGCCTTGTACCGGGCCTGCATCGGCTGAAGGCCGAAGTGCTCGACGTGCTGAAACCCGACACCATCGTGCTGTTCGACACGCACTGGTTCACCATCGTCGAATTCTGCATCGCCGCGCACGGCAGGCGGACCGGGCTCTACACCTCGGACGAATTGCCGCGCGGAATGAAGCAGATACCCTACGACCTGAAAGGCAGTCCGGCGCTCGCCCACGCGATGGCGGAACGGGCGACCGAGGCCGGGGTACGCACCACGGCCATCGACGACCCCTGGCTTCCGATCCACTATCCCACTGTAAACCTTTCCACTTTCCTTCAGGGAGAGGAGGAGTGGGTCTCCGTCAGCCACGCCTATTCGGGGGAGCCGGACGACTTCCTGAAGGTGGGCGAGGGGATCGGCAGGGCGATCGCGGAATCCGACAAGCGGGTCGTTCTCATCGCCAGCGGATCGATGAGCCACCGGTTCTGGCCATTCAGGCAGATCCCGCTGCACGAAGCCTCTGATCCCGTTCACATTTCCAGCCCGGAGGCGCGGGAGGCCGACATGGAGCGGTTGCGCTGGTTTGCCGAAGGCAACCATGCGCAAGTCATTGATACGATGCCCGATTACTTGCGCCACGCGCCAGAGGCCCGCTTCGGGCACTACCTGATGATGGCGGCGGCATGCGGCGGACGCGGCTGGAAGGCGAAGGGGCGGCAGTTCTCGGACTACGAGAACGCGACCGGGACCAGCCAGGTCCACGTCTGGTTCGACAAGCCGGACGGCGGCTGGAACTAGGGTACAGGAAAGGGGGCGCGAGGCCCCCTTTCCGTTGTCCCGTGTGCATCCAGGTGCCTTTAGGTGCTTTTAGGTGCCGTTCAGGACTCGGCTCTCGATCCAGGCGATGATCTCCGCCGCGCGCTGCCGCGGGTCCAGCACGTCGGCGTCGATGCCCAGTTGCCACGCCAGCCCTGCATCGGTCGGATCCTGCGCCAACCGCGCGATCTTGTCGCGGTAGGCGACGAGTTCGGCCTCGTTGGAAAAGAAGCCCTGCGCGATCATGTCGGCGGCATAGAGGGTGTAGAGCTGGACGAGCTGCGCGAGGTCGAATTCGGGATGGTATTGCACTGCCCAGACTTCACTCTGACCCAGCGGGATCACCGCGGCCTGCACCAGACTGTGGCCGTTGGACGCGAGCAGCGTGGCGCCATCGGGCATCCGCACGACTTCGTCGTAGTGGATGCAGGGCGCATCGAAAACGTGCTGCTTCGCGCCGAACATGGGATGGGCGCGCCCGGCATCGTTGAGCGCGATCTTGCGCGCGAAGCCTACCTCGCGACCCCTCGGATTGTAGGCCACCTCTCCGCCCGCCGCCATGACCGCGATCTGCAATCCCCAGCACGAACCGAAGATCGGCAGTCCATGTTCGGCCGCCTGGGCCACGAGGGCGATCTGGTTGGTGACCGCAAATTCCCGGTCGTATGCGTGCAGCGACGAGCCGGTGACGACGAACCCGTCGTAGTCGGCCCAGGATCGGTCGTGGGGAATCGCCTCGCCTTCGTCGGCGCCGTTCAGCACGTCCAGTTCGATCCGGGGGAAATGCGCGGCAATCGCCTGTGCGTAGATCTCGCTCGAACTGCGCACGCCCAGTTCGCGCCCCCTGGCGCGCTTGTCGGCGGTGTTTCCTTCGAGCAGCAGCAATCGGGTCATGGGATCGGCCTTGGATAGTGACTTGTCTTGGGGTTTCAGTGCGCGGTCTGGTTCAGCCGTGCCCGCCAGGCGTGGGGCGAGATGCCGCTCCAGCGGTGGAACGCGCGGGTGAAGTTGCTGTGTTCGGCATAGCCGAGCCGCAGGGCGATCTGGGCGATCGAAAGGTCGGGGCGGGTGCGGAACTCGAACACCGCCTGCCGCATCCGGCATTCGTCCAGCACCTGCTGGAACGAGCTGCCTTCCTCGGCGAGCTTGCGGCGCATGGTGCGGCTCGACATGCCGATCTCGCGCGCGATCCGTTCCTGTTCGATGGCATGGGTGTTGAGATCGCGGAACACGACCTGTGCCAGCCGTTCGACCAGCGGCGTGCGGCGGCGCTGCGCCACAATCTCGCCCGAAAGGCCCCTGATATCGGCATCCGGCCCCTGGACCTGCGGCAGCGCCAGGTCCAGCATCTGGGCGGGAAAGCGGATCTGGTTGGAATCGGCGCCGAACGTGCAGGGCGCACGCAGGACCTTGCCGATGTCGCCGCGCATCTCGTGGCTTTCCGCCTCGAATGCGAACTCGATCTTGTCCCAGGCCCCGCGCGTTCCGCGCCGGATGATCTGGCCGATGATGCCGAGCGAGAACATCGCGTCGTGGTGGCGCGGCCAGATGTCGGGATCGAGGATGCGGTAGCTGACCGAGGCCATGTCGTCCTCGCGCTCCAGCCGGATATCGGTGCAGTCCTGCAGGAGCGCGAAGTAATCGACCAGCCGCCGCAGCGCCGTGCCGACCTTCCCGGCCGAATTGACGGCTGACCCGATGGGGCCGAGCGACGCCAGATCATAGTGCACGCCGGCGAGCCACGGAATGGCGACATCGCGGGTTTCGCGCACGACATCTTCGGAAAAGCGGACGAATTCGGCAAGCGGCATGGATGAAGCCGGAGCCATGATCGTCGCCTCGCACGGATTTGCGCAAGGCGCCGGACGTTCCGGAATGGCAAGGGCAGTGGTGGTCCTTCCGGCCAGGATTCCGTCCCAGCCATCAAGCGCAGCCGTACGCACAGTCGCTCGCGACATAGTAAATCTCCCCGGTCGCCACTTGGGTGGCATTCTCGTTGTGGAAGGAGCCTATCGATTCGCCGGAAGCAGTTATTGATCGAAAACATCAAGAATTGATCGAAATGTCGCCCCGGCCGAAAAGGGTGCGCGGCGCGTTGCATTGACCGTTCCTGCCAAGCGCCCGACGATCCGGCGTGGAATCTTCTTCCATCACCGCGCCTTTTGCGGAAGGTCGATCCCGGCGGTGGAAGGGTCTTCAAGGAATGTCCGACCAGAGCAATTCAGATGCCATCCGGGCAGGCGCTATCCGGAGCGCGCCGTCGCCTGCCGACGTCAACGGCTGGCCCGCCGTCGCGAGTGCCATTCTCCTTGGCACGATCGGAGTGCTCTCGTTCATCATCCAGCCGGGGCTGGTGCAGGGCTATGTGACACATCTGGGCCTTGGCGAGGCCGCGGCGGTGGACCTTGCCGGCATCGAGATGCTGGGCGTCGCCCTTGCCACCATCGCGCTGGCCATGTTCGGCGGGCGGGTGGACTGGCGGCACGTGGTCCTTGCCGGTCTCGGCCTTGCCGTGGTGGGCAATGCCGGTTCAGCCGCGACGCAGGGCGCGCTCTTCGCGCTGTTCCGGTTCGTGTCGGGCCTTGGCGAAGGCACGATCATATCGATCAGTTTCACGTTCGTCGGCGTGACCCGCCGGACCGAGCGCAACGTGGCGCTCTATCTCGTGCTCCTGCTGACGTATGGCGCATTTACCCTGTGGCAGTTGCCGGCCATTCTCGACGCCATCGGCCTGCCGGGCCTGTTTGCCGCCTTCGCCGCGCTATCGGCCCTGGCGGTGGTGACGGTACCGCTTGTCCCAAGGGCCTATCACGCCCAGGAAATGGCCAATCCCGAAGCCCGCCAGCTTTCCCGCGTCCTACTGGCGGTCGCTCTGGCCGGGGTTCTTGCCTACAACCTTGCCCAGGGAATCGCATGGGCCGTTCTGTTCCTTGTCGGCATCGGAGCCGGGCTTGGCGAGCAGCAGGTGGCCGACAGCCTGTTCCTGTCGCAGGTCGTGGCGATTGCCGGCGCGCTGGCATCGGTGTTCCTCGCCGCCAGGCTGAACCGCAACGCCGCCATCGCTTTCGGCATACTGGTGGGCGCTGCCAGCATTGCCCTGCTTGAAGGCGCGCCTTCGGCGGCGTTCTTCACCGTGGGCGTGTGCGGCTTCAACTTCCTGTGGAACTTCGTCCTGCCCTTCATTCTCGGCCGCATCTGCGATTTCGATACGAGCGGGCGGATGATGTCGCTTGCCATCGCCATGCAGATGACCGGGCTGGGCGGAGGCCCCCTGCTGGCGGCGCGGCTGATCGACGGTAACGGCTACGGTCCGGTACTGACGCTCTGCATCGGCCTGTTCATCGCCAGCTTCCTGCTGCTGCAATTGCCCATGCGCAGGCACGGAGCGCTTCTTGCGTCCACCCCCGCTCCTGCGGCTGTCCTTTCAAACGCCATCTGAACAATCGGAAAATCAATGCTTTTTGCCACGCTTGCCGCGGGGGAGGGCCTCGACGTGCTCAACCCCGCCACCCAGCAGAGGATCGCCACCGTCAAGGCGTACTCTACCGAGGAGATTGCCCGGCTGATCGAAGCTGCCGATGCCGCGCGCGGCGCCTGGGCCGCGCGAACCGCCAAGGAGCGGTCGGTCGTCCTGCGGCGCTGGTACGACCTGGTCATGTCGCACCAGGAAGACCTTGCTGCGCTGGTGACCGCAGAAAGCGGCAAGCCGCTGGCCGAAGCGCGTGGCGAGGTGGCCTATGGCGCGGCCTTCATCGAGTGGTTCGCCGAGGAGGGCAAGCGCGCCTATGGCGACACCATCCCGACATTCGCCAATGGCAAGCGCGTGCTGACGATCCGTCAGGGCGTGGGCACGTGCGCGGCGATCACGCCGTGGAACTTCCCTGTCGCCATGATAACCCGCAAGGTGGCGCCCGCGCTGGCGGCCGGATGCGCGATGGTGGTCAAGCCTGCCGAAGCCACCCCGCTTTCGGCGCTGGCGCTGGAAACGCTGGCGCACGAGGCGGGCGTTCCGGCAGAAGTGTTCAGGGTCGTGCCGACGGATGACCCGGCCGGCGTCGGCACGCTGTTCTGCACGCATCCGCAGGTACGCAAGCTGAGCTTCACCGGATCGACCCGCGTGGGCCAGTTGCTGATGGAACAGGCGGCGGCGAACGTGACGCGTCTCAGCCTGGAACTCGGCGGCAATGCGCCTTTCATCGTGTTCGACGATGCCGATCTCGATGCGGCTGTGGATGGCCTGATGGCCTCGAAGTTCCGCAACGCAGGCCAGACATGCGTCTGCGCCAACCGCATTCTCGTGCAGGACAGCGTACACGATGCCTTCCTCGCCAAGGTGCAGGAGCGGGTTGCGGCGCTGGTCGTCGGCGATGGCGCGCAGCCGGGTACGACCATTGGCCCGCTCATCAACGAGGCTGCGGTGAAAAAGGTCGGGGCGCTGGTGGCGGATGCCTGCGAGGCCGGGGCAAGGGTGCTGGCCGGAGGCGGAAAGTCCCCGGTGGGCACCGGATTTTTCGAACCGACGATCCTTGCCGACGTAACGCCCGACATGGCCGTGGCTTCGGCGGAGATTTTCGGCCCGGTGGTGCCGGTCATCCGCTTTGCCGACGAACCGCAAGCGATCCGCATCGCCAACGACACGCCCTATGGCCTCGCCGCCTATTTCTATGCTCGCGACGTGGGCCGGATCTGGCGGGTGATGGAAGCGCTCGAATACGGGATGGTCGGCGTCAACGACGGCATCATTTCCACCGAAGTCGCGCCGTTCGGCGGGATCAAGCATTCGGGCCTGGGCCGCGAGGGATCGCGCCATGGCCTCGATGAATACCTCGAACTCAAATACTGCCTGATGGGAGGCATCGACCGATGACCACGAACGCCGAACTCTGGACCCGTCGCGAAGCCGCCGTGCCGCGCGGTGTCTCCTCGATGCACCAGCGCTTCTTCGCGCGGGGTGAAAATGCCGAGGCCTTCGATGCTGAAGGCAACCGCTACATCGATTTCGCCACCGGCATCGCGGTGTGCAACACCGGCCACGGGCATCCGCGCGTGCTTGCGGCGGTGCAGCGCCAGCTTGACGCGTTTTCGCACTGCTCGTTCCAGGTGACGCCTTACGAAAACTACATCGAGCTGGCCGAACGGCTGAATGCGATTGCTCCCATCGACGGACCGGTGAAGTCGATCTTCTTCACCACCGGTGCCGAGGCGCTGGAGAACGCTGTGAAGATCGCGCGTGCGCATACCGGGCGCCGCGGCATCATCACTTTCCAGGGCGGCTATCACGGTCGCACGCTGCTGACGCTGGCGATGACCGGCAAGGTCCTGCCCTACAAGGCGCGGTTCGGGCCGATGCCGGGCGATGTGTTCCATGCGCGCTTTCCCATCCCCTACCACGGCTTTTCCGAGGAAGAGGCGATTGCCGGGATCGAGGCGCTGTTTGCCTCGGCCATCGAACCTTCGGCGGTTGCGGCGATCGTGCTGGAACCGGTCCTGGGCGAGGGCGGGTTCTACACCGCGTCCTATGCCTTCTTCCGTGCCTTGCGGGAGATCTGCGACCGTCACGGCATTCTGCTGATCGCGGACGAGGTCCAGGCCGGTTTTGCCCGCACTGGCCGCATGTTCGCGATGGACTGGGTGCGCGAGGCCACCGGCGTGACGCCGGACCTGATGACCGTTGCCAAGGCGATGGCGGGGGGTTTCCCCATTTCGGGGGTGATGGGCCGGGCCGAGATCATGGACGCGCCCGATCCGGGCGGGCTTGGCGGCACCTATGGCGGATCGCCACTGGGCTGCGCGGCGGGGCTGGCGGTGCTCGACGTGATTGCCGACGAGGACTTGTGCGCACGTGCCGTCGCCATCGGGAACCGGATCAAGGCCCGCCTGCGCCGGATGCGCGACAATGGCATGACCGCCATCGGCGACGTGCGCGGGCCGGGCGCGATGATTGCGATGGAACTGGTCCACGATGGCGATCCGTCGCGGCCGAACCCGGATGCGACCCGTGCGCTGGTGCAGGAAGGCGCGCGCGAGGGCCTGTTGCTGCTGTCGTGCGGGCTGCGCGGGAACGTCGTGCGCTTCCTGCCGGCGCTGACCATGCCGGACGCCCTGCTCGACGAAGCGCTCGACAGGCTGGAGATTGCGCTGAACCGGGTGCTGGGCGGGCAGTGAGCGCCTGAATGGCCAGATAAGGCAAGCGGCGTGGTGGGGGCAGGCGCAACCTTCACGCCACAACAATAGCAATCCGGCCTCGTGTCTGCCCCCGCGGATGCGAAGGCACTGGGGGGAAATCATGAAGAATTGCGTGAAGTTCGCGTGCTCCGCTTCGTTGCTGGTCCTGGCGATGCAGTCTTCCGCCGTCGCGGCGCAGGACGTGCAAGGCAATGCCGGCGTTGCTGAAGAGACGACCCCGGTCTTCGGCGACATCGTGGTGACGGCCAACAAGCGCCAGGAAAACGCCCAGAAGGTTCCGATCGCGATCACCGCCTATTCGGGCGATCAGCTCAAGGCGCTGGGCGTTACCGATGCGACGCAGATCACCCAGCAGGTGCCAGGGCTCCAGCTCAACGCCTGGTCGCCGAACGTCACGATCTTCAACTTGCGCGGCATTTCGCAGAACAACTTCACCGACTACCTCGAGGCGCCGATCGCGGTCTATGTCGACGATGCCTATATGGGGTCGATCAACGGGCTTTCGGGGCAATTGTTCGACGTGCAGCGCGTCGAGGTGCTGCGCGGGCCGCAGGGGACGCTTTTCGGTCGCAATGCAACCGGCGGCCTGATCCATTACCTGTCGACCGACGCCAGCAAGGCGGAGTTCAACGGCTACCTCACGGCGAGCTACGAGCGCTTCGACCGGCGCGCGCTCGAAGGCGCGGTCGGTGGGGCGCTGGCGGACGGCATTCGCGCGCGCGTTGCCGGGCGCGTGGTCAAGGCCGACGGCTACATCAAGTCGGCCGCGGCATTGCCGGGCGTGTTCGAGGCCAACGGGCAGGATCTGGGCAGCGAGAACGGCTGGGCCCTGCGCGGCACGATCCAGGCCGATCTCGGCCCCGACGGCAAGCTTGACCTGTGGGTCAAGCACAGCGAGGACAACGACGTCGCGACCGGCGGTTATGTCTTCGACAACTGCAACCTGCAGGACAACGGTTACTGCGGCACCGACGCGGCGGGGCTGGGCAATGGCAGCGGCGGGGTCATCAACGGCATCACCGGCGAACCCGCCAGCCCCTTCCAGAACTTCAGCGACACGCCCGGTGTGTTCAACCGCAACACCAACATCTACCAGGGCAAGCTGACCTACGACCTGGGCGGGGTGAACCTGACCGCGATCACCAACTACACCGACCTCAGGAAGGATTACCAGGAAGACGGTGACGCCCTGCCGGTGGAAGTCATCGTGTTCCGCACGAATGCCCGCTACCGGCAGTTCAGCCAGGAACTGCGCCTGGCGGGCGAAAGCGAGCGCTTCCGTTGGCAGGCGGGCGCCTACTACCTCGACATGAAGATCAAGGGCGGCATGGACACGGTGGGCGCGCCGGCCATCGGCGCCGCGCTTGCGGCGGGCCTGCCCGGCGTCGCGCCGACGATTGCCGAGACCTACAATCTGCATTCGAAGAACTGGTCGGTGTTCGGCCAGGCGGAATACGACCTGTCCGACAAGCTCACCGTGATCGGCGGCTTGCGCTATTCCAAGGATACCAAGACGGTCGACTACCGGTCGGCAGTGGTGGAGGGCGCCGCCTCGTCGCTGATCGCCACGGACGAGACGTTTTCGGCCACGCTGCCCGGCGCGGACCGCATTTCGGACGGCGACATCGCCGCGCGCGTCACGCTGAACTACAAGCCCGCGGACGATACGCTGGTGTTTGCTTCGTGGAACCGCGGCATCAAGGGCGGCAACTTCACGCTGAACGGTTATGTCACCGCGCAAACCTTCCAGCATCGTCCGGAAACGCTCAATTCGTTCGAGGCGGGCGTGAAGTGGTCGAACCCCTCGCGTACGCTGCGCGTCAATGCCACGGCCTATCACTACATCTACAACGACTATCAGGCTTTTGCGCTGATCGGCGGCGTGCCGCAGGTCGGCAATAGCGACGCCAACGCGACGGGCTTCGAGCTGGAAACCTTCTTCCAGCCGACCGACCACCTGAATATCAACCTGGGCGCGACGTGGGAGCGTACCCATGTCGATACCGTCCAGACCGCCGGATCGCAGTTCCTGTCGGTTCTGGTGCCGGGAGCGTCGGTGCCCCAGTATTGCACCGACCAGAACGACGGCACCTATTTCTGCGACTACCCGACCAAGTCGGTCAGCGGCGCGCAGTTCCCCAACGCGCCGAAGTTGAGCCTGAACTATGTCCTGCGCTACAACGTCGATGCCTTTGGCGGCAATGTCGTCGCGCAGGTCGACGGCGTCTGGTACGACAAGCAGTTCCTCGAAGTCACCAATGGCCGGTCCTCGATCCAGCCGGCCTACAACGTGACCAACGCCTCGCTGAGCTGGACGTCCGACGACGATCGCCTTTCGGTGCAGGTGTTCGGCCGGAACGTCTTCGACAAGGCCTATCGCGCCTATGCGCTCAACCTCGGACCGCTCGGCACGACCTCGGTCTACGCCAAGCCCGCCACCTATGGCGTCAGCGCCACGGTCAAGTGGTAGGCTGTCGGGCCTCAGCCATACCGTTCACCCTGAACTGGCGCCGTCCTCTCCCACCGGGAGGGCGGCGCCATTTTGCAGGTGCCGGCGGTAGCGTCCCGGCGATTGGCCGAAATGGCGGCTGAAACTGCGGACAAAAGCGGCGCTTTCCGAATAGCCGAGCGCCAGGGCAATCGCGCTGATCTCGCGTCGGCTGTCGCGTAGCAGGCGCGCGGCTGCTTCCATGCGGTGTTCCGCGACAAGCGTCCGCCAGTTCGCGCCTTCCTGCGCCAACCGCCGGTGGAATGTCTGCAACGAGCATCCCAGCCGCCTTGCCGCGTCGCTTGCCGGCAGGTGCCGGTCGAGTGGCGTGGCGGCAACGATGGTGCGCACGCGATCCGCAAAGCTCGCCATCGCCGCTGCCGCCGGAGATTCGCGGCGGCGCAAGTGGTCCTCGATGATCGGATGCAGCGACGGACTGAGCACCTTGCCGCGAATTTCGAGGCAACCCCGGTCGAAGGACAGGGCGTTGGTTTCCTGTTCGAAGAAGACGTCGCAGCCGAAGAAGTCGGCGTAGCGGGCATAGTCGCCGACGCGCTCGTGCTCGAACCGCACTTCGCGAAATTCGATGGTGCCGCCGGTGAATTGCCGGGCAAGGCTGAACATTGCGCCGATCGAGTATTCGGCGTCCTGCCGCCGGGCGGTAAGGCGCTGATCCTGCACCATGTATTCGAACGTGGCCCAACGATCGCCGATGGTGAAGGTGTTGCGCGAAGCCTGCTGCATCAGCGCGAGATAGCGTGTGAAGCTGGTGAAGGCCGCACCCAGGTCGGGCGCGCTCAGGAACAGGAAGCTCAACGGCCCGAGGCTGTCCGAACCGGCCAGCCGCCCGGCATGAAGCCCGAAGTGGGGGTTGCGCACGAGGGTGGCCGCGCTCTCGAAAAAGGCGAGAAAGGCGGCCAGGGGAATGAGGCCTTCGGGATCGTCGAGCCGTTCCTGCGCGATGCCCAGTTCCTCCAGCAGCGGCGCGGCGCTACGGCCCGTAAGCTCGACGCAATTGGCCACGTGGCGCAGGAACGGCGCGGAGATAGTGGGCGCGGTCATCTCGGCGGCCAGACTAGGCCGTTCGGCCGCGCTGGCAAGACGCCCGTCGCGGCCATTACCTGGGCTCAGGCGCCGCCGTAGATGGACTTCACCTCGAGGAACTCCTCCAGGCCCCAGACGCCCCATTCGCGGCCGTTGCCCGACATCCGGTAGCCACCGAAAGGCGCTGCGCTGTCGAGCGACGCGCCGTTGACGTGGACCATCCCCGTCCGCATCCGCCGCGCCACGTTGCGCGCGGCGTCGGGGTCGCCCCAGACATATCCGGACAGGCCATAGGGGCTGTCGTTGGCGATCTCGATGGCCTCGTCGACGGTTTCGTAGGGGATGATGGCGAGTACCGGCCCGAACACTTCCTCGCGTGCAATGGTGGCGTCGGGGGCGACGTCCGTGAAAATGGTCGGCGCGACGAACAGGCCATGCTCAAGGCTCTTGGGCGGCTCCACGCCGCCGCACAGCAGCTGCGTGCCTTCGTGGCACGCCTGCTCGATCAGTGCGATGACACGGCGATACTGGGCCTCGTTGGCTACCGGGCCCATGTGGGGATTGTCTGTCGGCATGCCCACGACGATTGCCTCCGCCGCTTCCCTTGCCAGATGCTCGACGCGCGAGAGGGTGGTGCGCGGTACGAGCAGGCGCGTCGGAGCATTGCAGCTCTGCCCGGTGTTCAGCATGCAGCCGCGCACGCTGGCCGGGACGGCCTTTGCCAGATCGGCGTCCGGCAGCAGGATGTTCGCGCTCTTGCCGCCCAGTTCCAGCGCCACGCGCTTGATCGTCGGTGCGGCATTGGCTGCTATGGCGATCCCCGCGCGGGTCGATCCGGTGAAGCTGACCATGTCGACATCGGGATGCCCGGTCAGCGCATCGCCGATTCCGGGCCCCGTGCCATGCACAAGGTTGAACACGCCGTCCGGCAGGCCGGCCTCGTCGATGATCTCGGCCAGAATCGCGGCGTCGAGCGGTGCGACTTCGCTTGGCTTCAGGATCATGGTGCATCCGGCGGCAAGCGCTGGCGCAACCTTGGTCGCGATCTGGTTCATGGGCCAGTTCCACGGCGTTATGAGCACGCACACGCCAATGGCCTCGCGCTGGAGCAGGGTCGTGCCGAGCGGCGTTTCGAAGGCGTAGTCCTTCAGGACGCGGATCGTCTCTTCGAAATGCTGCGGCCCCGATCCCGCCTGCGCGCCGCGCGCAAGGCCCAGGGGCGCCCCCATTTCCGCCATGATCGCATCGCCGATCTCGTCGGCGCGGGCGATGAGCGCGGCATTGATCCGTTCGAGGACCGCAAGCCGATGCTCGCGGGTCGTGGCCGACCAGGCCGGAAACGCAGCCCTTGCAGCGGCAATGGCCGCCTCGGCATCGGCCGGTCCGCCAAGCGCGACCTGGCCTACAACCGACCGGTTCGCCGGATTGACGATGTCTGTCGTCACGCTCGTCGAAGGGGCGACCCATTCGCCGCCGATGTAGAACCGCGTTGCGTCGGCCACCGCGCTTTACTCCCTACTTTTTCTCGTTGAGCGCGGATTCGTAGAAGGCCGCACCCTGGCCGCCAGCCGCGCGGACGCCGCGGAATTCCCAGTCTCCGCCCATCGCGGTGGAAATCACCTCTTCGCTTTCGGTCGGCTGGGCGCCGCAATCGTCGCGGATTGGCGTGGGGCCGTGGACGATGGTGTTCGACAGCCGTCCAAGGCCGTCCACTTCGACCTCCACGACGTCGCCGATCTGCACCGGGCGGCTGTTGGCCGGCGTGCCTGAAAGCAGGACATCGCCCGGTTCCAGCGTGATGGTCCGTGCGATGTCGGCCACCAGGTAGTGCATGTCCCATTCCATGTTGCTGGTATTGTCCTCCTGCTTGAGAACGCCGTTCACATAGGTCCGGATCATCTTGTCGCGGAAGTCCCACCCGGTGACGAGGCCGGGGCCGATCGGACAGAGCGTGTCCGAGCCTTTCACGCGCAGCATCGAGCCGGCGTCGGTATCGCGGAAGTCGTGCAGGCCATAGTCGTTGGCGACCGAGTAGCCGAGGATGTAGTCGCCGGCTTCGGCGGGCGAGATGTTGCGGCAGGTCTTGCCGATGACGATGGCGATCTCGCCTTCGTAGTTCAGCCACTTGCACCGTTCGGGGCGCACGATGGCGCCCTTGTGGGTGTTGAGCGCGGTCAGCGGTTTCTGGAAATAGGTGGGCGCGGGCGGAAGCTTGGTGATGAACTCCTGCACCCGGCTGTGGTAGTTGAGATGGACGCAGATGATCTTGGACGGATTGCAGGGCGCAAGGTGCACCGCCTCGTCGACGCCGATGCTGCGTCCGTCCCTCGTCACCAGCTCGCCGCCCTGAAGGGTCGTGAGGATCGGGTAGCCATCAAGCAGGATGCGGCGGTATTCGGTGGTCATGGCGGGGCCTCTATCGGGATCGTGAAACGACTGGTCTGGCCGGCATCATAGGGCGGGGAAGGCGCGCAGGCTTTGGCCGTTGCGGCCAAGCTTCGCCACTGCCGGTCGCTAGAACGGGGCGACTGCAAATTCGCCGAGGATTCCATGACCGATCTGAAGGGCCTGTTCTACCCGCGCACCCCCACCGGCAAGGCCAGCATCGTGCCGCCGGTGCCGTGGCACTATTCGGGTGAACTCATCACGCTGGAATATCGCACGGACCCGGCCAAGGTCGCCGCGCTCCTGCCGGAAGGCTTCACTCTGGCCGACGAGGATCCCGGCGCCGTGGCGGCGATCTGGGCCGACTGGCAGTCAACCGGCGAGGATCCGGCGCAACTGCTCGACCCCATCCGCGTGCAGTACAAGGAGATGTTCATCGTCGTCCGCTGCAAGTTCCAGGGCAAGACCTACTCGCGCTGCGTCTACATCTGGGTCGACAAGGAGTTCGCGATGCTGCGCGGGCAGCACCAGGGCTATCCCAAGAAGCTGGGCTCGATCCACATGAGCCGTCCGGTCAATGTCGGCAAGGCCGGGCCGCGACTGGAGCCGGGCGGCACGTTCGGCGTGACCCTTGCGGCGTTCGACAGAAGGCTCGCCGAAGGCCGCTTCACCATCACTGAGGCCTGCGAACGTCCCGGCTTCGTCAACGGCCATCCCATGGCGCACAATCGCTGGATGCCCGCCATCGAGACCGACGGCAGCCAGAGCCTGAACGAAGTCGTCACGATGTCGAGCTACGACGTGGACTTCGGCCGCTGCTTCCGCGGCGATTTCGATCTCGACTATTTCGACAGCCCGGTCGAGGAACTGCTGGACATCGCCCCGCAGGAAAAGATCGCGGGATACTGGCACGAAGTCGGCGTCTCATGGCGCGCAGGTACGACACTCTGGCGCGATAACCTCTGAGGCGACAACTTCTGATGCGGCAGGTCCCTGTCCCTCCCCCGCACCGGGAGGGCATGGCCGCTGATCAGATGTACTGGTTGACCACCTGTCCGGCGGAACTGTCGCTTCGCTGCCCCGACGGCTGCGGGCCATAGGTTCCACGTCTGTCCGCTTCCGCTGCGCGCAAGCTGTCGAGGAAGGCCTCAAGCAGTGCGAGCTTGTCGGTTTCGGTGCTAGATTCGGAAGTCGATCTGGCCGAATCCGAAGCGCTGGACGAGGAGGTCGACGTTGCGGCGGATTCGGCGAGCGCGGAAACGAGCGACTCTTCCGAACTGGCTGTGGTGGCGTCGCTCGACACAGCCATGGGTGGAGGAGGAGGGCCGCCCGGACCACCCGGGCCGGCAGCGAAGAGCATCTGAAGTTCGCTGGCCTGTTCGTCTGTGAGCGTGCCATTGTCGACCTGTTCGTCGATCAGGCTATCCACGCGCGACTTCATTTCCGAGGGATCGAGCGGGTTCTGGCCCGAGGACGTTGAAGACGAGGACTTGAGCGCCGTGTCGATATTGTCGAGCGCGGTTTCGATTGCGGTCGCATCGACTTCCGATAGCGCGCCCGCCGCCACCGCGGCATCGATCCTGCCATCCATGTCTTCCCGAGGGGATCGGGGTGGTGCCCCGAACGACGACATGCTTACGTTACTGAGGTTCATTTCAAGACTCCTGACAATTGCCGGAGCCTGTCTCGTCGCACGCCAAGCCTTTTTCGTGGTTTCCCGGGCGCTAGCATGGTTACTTATGTGTCAACCATTTCTGCCCGTGCTGGCCAGCGCTTCCCGGCCGCCCCCTTGCGGTCCGCGCCTTTTCGCATGGGGGGCCATGGGTAGGGGCGGAAAGGGGTGCGGAAGATGCCCGGGGATCATCGCGGGCTAACTCTTGCCCCAAGGATTTCCGCTGGCTGGGGCGGCAGGATTCGAACCTGCGAATGCCGGTACCAAAAACCGGTGCCTTACCACTTGGCGACGCCCCAGCAGGAGGCGCGCTTATAGCGCGGGAAACGGCGTTGAAAAGGGGTGACCTGAACGACACCTAAAGTGACACGAGGGTCCCCAAGGTGTCGTTCGCCGGTCTCGAGGCGGGTTCAGAAGCCCTTGACGATCGCTTGCAACGATTCCGGCGGGAGGGCGTCGAAATCGCTCGCGTCGTGACGCTCTGCCAGGCCCTTGCTGGAGTTCACCAACCGCCCCCGCAGCACCCCCGGCCTCGCGTCGATCTCGCCGACCCAGCGGCCGACGTGTTCGTATTCGTGCATCGACAGGAAGGTCGCCGCCTCGCCGTAGGCTTCGCCGCGGTAGATGTTGCCGAACCAGGTGTAGGTGGCAAGGTCGGCGATCGTGTATTCGTCCCCCGCAAGATAGCGGCTTTCCGCGAGGCGACGGTTGGCCACGTCGAAAAGGCGCTTGGTTTCCATGGCATAGCGATCGATCGCGTACTCGATCTTGATCGGGGCGTAGTTGTAGAAGTGGCCGAAGCCGCCGCCGATGAACGGGGCGGAGCCGACCTGCCAGAACAGCCAGGATAGGCACTCGGCGCGGGCGGGGCCGGAAGTTGGCAGGAAAACGCCAAACTTTTCAGCAAGGTGCATCAGAATGGCGCCGGATTCGAAGACGCGGAACGGTTCAGGGCCCGAGCGGTCGACCATGGCCGGGATCTTGGAGTTCGGATTGATGTCGACGAAGCCGCTGGTGAACTGGTCGCCTTCGAAGATCTTGATCAGCCAGGCGTCGTACTCGGCCTCGGAAAAGCCCAGCTGGAGCAGTTCTTCCAGCATGATCGTGGCCTTCTGCCCGTTGGGCGTGCCGAGCGAATAGACCTGGAAAGGATGCTTGCCGACCGGCAGTTCGCGCTCGCTCGTCGGGCCGGCGACTGGGCGGTTGACGCTGGCGAAGGCGCCGCCGTTGGCCTTGTCCCACTTCCAGACCTTCGGGGGAACGTACTCTGAGGACATCGCCTGCTCCTTGGGGATATTGTTAGTGTTGCACACTATATTGAAGCGTTGGGCACGGAACCGCAAGGGCTTCCGGTCCGTTCGCGTGGATGATGGACAGCAAAGCTCTTTCCCGGCCTCGCGGCAAGTCCCGTCTGGTCCCCCGTCTGGTCCACGCGGACGACAGCCTGCCCGGCGTGACCCGCCGTCGCAGCGGCAGGGGCTGGGCCTATTTCGATGCCGAGGGGCGGCGCATCACCGACCGCGACGAGATCGACCGGCTGAACGCGATCGCGCTGCCGCCAGCCTATCGCGACGCCTGGTTCTGCCCGGCGCCCAACGGCCATATCCTGGCGACTGGCATCGATGCCAAGGGGCGCAAGCAGTACCGTTATCACCCCGATTTCCGTGCCGAGCGCGAGGGCGAGAAGTTCGACCGTTGCGCCGCATTCGGCCGCCGTTTGCCGCTGGTGAGGGCGCGGGTCGGCGAAGAGCTGGCCTCGCGCCAGCTCAGCCGCGAGCGCTGCATCGCCAGCATCGTGCGCCTGCTCGATACCGGGGCGATCCGCATCGGCAACGAGGCTTATGTCCGGGAGAACAGGAGCTTCGGCGCGACGACGCTGAGAATGCGCCACGTGCAAGTGCAGGGGCAGGTCCTGCGCCTGCGCTTTCGCGCCAAGTCCGGCAAGGAGCGCGAGATGCGGCTGACCGACCGCAGCCTGGTGCGTTTCGTGCGCAAGATGCAGGACCTGCCGGGACAGAACCTGTTCCAGTACGTCAACGAGGATGGCGATCCGTGTCCGGTCGGTTCGGCCGAGGTCAACGAATGGCTGCGCGAGGTAATGGGCGAAGACTTCACCGCCAAGCACTTCCGCACATGGCGGGCGAGCGTGCTGGCATTTGCGCTGCTGGCGGGGGCGCAGGGGCGGGTGCCGCTGAAGGACCTGCTGGCGCACGTTTCCGACCACCTCGGCAATACCCCGGCCATCGCGCGCAAGAGCTATGTCCACCCCGCAGTCATCGCGCTTGTCGAGCGGCAGGAGGAATGGCGGCGCACCTTGCGCCTGCCGCGCGCGACGCGCTGGCTTTCACGCCATGAACGCGGGCTGATCGAGCTTCTGGAGGAAGCGCCGGCGGCGGCTGAACTGCTGTCGGCGGGGTGACGTCGGTGCCTCAGGGTAGCGTGCGCCAGGCGAGATTGGCGAATTCGCACAGCAGTGGGCGGGTGTCGCGGGGATCGACGATGTCTTCCACGCCGAAACGCTCTGCCGTGCGGAAGGGGGAGCGGACGCGGTTGAGCCGGTCGCGGATAGCCCCGAGATGGGCGGCGGGGTCTTCGGCAGCCTCGATCTCGGACTTGTAGGCGACCTCGATGCCGCCTTCGATGGGCAGGCTTCCCCAGTCGCCGGATGGCCAGGCAAAGCGGTACTGGAATGCCTCTGCATTGCTCATCGCGCTGCCGGCAATGCCATAGGCGCGGCGAACGATCACCGAGCAAAGCGGCACGGTGGCCTTGTAGATTGCGTTCATCGCCTGCACGCCATAGCGGATCGTGCCTGTGCTTTCGGCGGTGTGGCCGATCATGAAGCCCGGGTTGTCGACCATGTGGACCAGCGGCAGGCGGAACTGGTCGGCCAGCTTGACGAAGCGCTCCGCCTTTTCGCTGCTGCGCGCATCCCATGAGCCACCGAGGTAGCTGGGGTCGCTGGCGAGGACGGCAACGGGCCAGCCGTCCAGCCGCGCAAATGCGGTGATGACGGCGCGGCCCCAGAGCCGGCCCATCTCGAACAGGCTGCCCTTGTCGACCACCGCGTCGAGCAGGCGGCGCATCGAATAGACCTGCTTGGCTTCGCGCGGGACGAGGTCGATCAGGAAGTCCTCGCGGCGGTCCGTCGGGTCTGCTGCGACAGTGCGTGGCGCCGCGCCGCCCACGTGGCTTGGCAGATAGGAGAGGAAGCGCCGGGCGCGGGCGAAGGCTTCGGCCTCGTTGGCGACTTCCTCGTCGACCACGCCGTTGCGGGTGTGGATGGCGCTGCCGCCGAGCCCTTCCTTGTCGCGGTCCTCGCCAATGGCGGCGACGACGGCGGGGCCTGCGGCGAAGAGCTGCGAGAGGCCCTTGACCATGATCGAATAGTGGCTGGCGACGACGCGCGCCGCGCCGAGCCCGGCGGTGGGGCCGAGCGACAGGGCGACAACTGGGACGGTGTCGAGGTTCCTGACGACATCGCCCCAGCCTGGCGTTGCGGGAACATAGGTGGCCCCGATATCCTCGAGCGTCCGCACCGAGCCGCCGCCGCCGGTCCCGTCGATCATCCGGATGAGCGGGATCTTCAGGGTGTGCGCCATCTGTTCGCACTGGATGAACTTGCGGGCAATGGCGGCATCGGCCGCGCCGCCGCGCACGGTGAAGTCGTCGGCCGAGGCGACGACCGGCCGGCCTTCGACGTTGGCGCGGCCGAAGATGAGGTTGGAGGGGGCAAGGTCGAGCAGTTCGCCGTCGGGGCCGTAACGGCCCTTGCCGGCGATCTTGCCGATCTCGCGGAAGCTGCCGGCATCGACGACCCCGGCAATGCGGGCACGGGCGTCAAGCTTGCCGCGCGCGTGCTGGCGCGCGACCTTTTCGGCACCGCCCATCTGCTCCGCCATGGCCTCGCGGCGGCGCAGTTCCTCGATTTCGGGTTCCCAGGTCAAGCTTGTGCCTCTCCGTTTATCGGTAGGCAGTTCACTCGATTTGGGTGGGGAGCGCAATGCGGATTGCTTGACACTTGCCGGCAGGCGCTACTCCGCCGCCTTGCGTTCCAGGTGCCATTCCGGCGCTTCGTCCAGCGCCGCGAGCCGCGCCCATTCCTGCTGCATGTAGTCGCGCGTCATCGGCAGGGCGCTGCGGCGCTTCACGCTCTGGATATGGAAGTTGACCATGCCGCCGTGGCGGAAGCTCTGTTCCGCGCCGGCAAGGTAGAACTGCCACATGCGGAACAGGCGTTCGTCATAGAGCGCGACGATCTCGTCCCGGTGCATGGTGGTGCGGCGGTACCATTCGGCGAGAGTGTAGGCGTAGTGGTAGCGCAGGACCTCGACGTCGCCCACTTCCCAGCCGGTCTTTTCGAGCGCCGCGACGAGTTCGCTCATCGCCGGGATGTAGCCGCCGGGGAAGATGTACTTGCGCGTCCACTTGTCGGTGGTTCCGGGAGGGCCGGTGCGGCCGATGGTGTGGGTGAGCATGATCCCGTCGGGATCGAGGAGGTCGTTTGTCTTGGCGAAGTATTCGCCGAAATTCGGGGCGCCGACGTGTTCGATCATGCCGACGCTGGTGATCCGGTCGAACTGGCCCTCGACGTCGCGGTAGTCGATGAGCTGGAACTTGACCTTGTCTGCCACGCCCGCAGCCTCGGCGCGTTCCTGGGCGAAGCGGATCTGGTCCGGCGCGAGGCTGACGCCGAGCACCTCGCAGCCGAAGTGGCGGTTGAGGTAGAGCGCGAGGCCGCCCCAGCCGCAGCCGATGTCGAGCACGCGCATTCCTTCGGCGCGGCCCGGTTCGAGGCGGAGCTTGGCGGCTATGAGCGCCTTCTTGTCGACCTGCGCGCGTTCCAGCGAGTTCGCCGGGTCGCGGAAATAGGCCATCGTGTATTGCCGGTCCTCGTCGAGGAACAGCTCGTAGAACTGGCGGGTGAGATCGTAGTGGTGGACCACGTTCTTCGAAGCGCGCGCACGCTCGTTGATCTGGTCCACGCGCGAGACGAGTACTTCGGCGGCCTTGCGCAGCGGCCCCTTGCGGTCAATCCCGCCGGAGGACTTGGCGTTGTCCATTGCAAGGAGAATGAAGTCGCGGATGTCGTGGGGCGGTTCGACGACGAGGCGGCCATCCATGTAGGCCTCGCCCGCGCCGACGCGCGGGTCCTTGGCAATATGCATCGCGGCGCCCTTGTCGGTCAGGCGGATGGTAAGGGGTGGGGCTTCCGGCTGGCCGTAGGCGTATTCGCGCCCGTCGTGGTCGATGAGGACAAGGCGACCCTTGCGGATCAGCCGTTTGAGCATCTGGTCGAGGAGCCACATATGACGAGACTATGCGAAGCGAAACCTGTCGCAAGGATTAATCGTCGATGGGGTTATGTAATAGTGTATCTTTCCATCTGCCTTGCCCCGTGCGAAGGGGGAGATTGCGTTTGAAACCAATTGTGCAGGAAAGGCTGTCGATAATGGCTGACCTTCGTATTCCGGCATCGCTTGCCGCATTGGCAGGGCTCCTGCTTGCCGGACCGGCCCGCGCCGACGAGGGCATGTGGACTTTCGATGCCTTTCCGTCCGCGAAGATGCAGGCAGATTACGGCTGGGCGCCGGATGGCAGGTGGCTGGACCGGGTGCAGGCGGCGGCGGTGCGGCTGACCGGTGGTTGTTCCGCCAGTTTCGTATCGCCGGACGGGCTGATCCTGACCAATCATCACTGCGTGGTCGAGTGCGCGCAGGACAATTCGACGGACGAGAACGACTTGCTGAAGCTCGGCTTCGTGCCTGTCCGGCGCGAGGAGGAGCTGAAATGCCCCGGTCAGCAGGCCGAAGTGGTGACCGCGATCGGGGACGTGACCGCGCGCGTCAGGGCGGCGATCGGCACGGCCACAGGTGAAGCGCTGGTCAAGGCGCGCGATGCGGAGGCGGCCCGGATCGAGAAGGAGGGATGCAGGGACGCCGCGACCACCCGGTGCGAGGTCGTCACGCTGTTCGGCGGCGGGCAATACAAGCTCTATACCTACCGCAAGTATGCCGACGTGCGGCTGGCATGGGCGCCGCAGTTCCAGGCGGCGTTCTTCGGCGGCGATCCGGACAACTTCAATTATCCGCGCTATGCGCTCGATGCCGCGTTCCTTCGCGCCTACGAGAACGGTCGGCCGGTGAAGGTGAAATCCTTCCTGAAGTGGAACCCGCGCGCGCCGCAAGTGGGCGAGGCGACGTTCGTCGTGGGCAATCCCGGGTCGACGCAACGGCTGTTTACCTCGGAACAGATCGCCTTCCAGCGCGAAGTGGGCCTGCCGTTGACCACGACGATCCTGTCGGAGCTGCGCGGTCGGCTGATCGGCGCAATGGAACGCAGCCCCCAGGCGAAGCGCGAAGGCGCGGACGAACTGTTCGGGATCGAGAACAGCCTGAAGGTCTATGTCGGGCGGCAGAAGGCGCTGAACGACCCGGCGTTCCTGAAGATGCTGGCCGAGGCCGAGGCGGATTTGAAAGCGAAGTCGCTGGGCAAGCCGGGTATCGGAGATCCCTGGGCCGACACGGCAAGGGCGGTGAAAGCCTATCGCGATCTCTATGTGCCCTGGCGGTTCATCGTGCCGTGGGGTTCGCTGATGGGCTATGCGCAGACCATCGTTCAGGGCACGGCCGAGCGCGAGAAGCCCGATGCCGATCGCCTGCCGGGCTATACGGAAAGCAACCTGGAGCTGACCACCAAGACGCTGCTGGACGAAGCGCCGGTCTATCCCTGGCTGGAACAGGTCGAGATGGCCTGGAGCCTTTCAAAGGCGCGCGAATACCTTGGCGCGGACGATGCTGACACCCGGCTGCTGCTGGGCCGGGAATCGCCTGAGGCCCTGGCCGAGCGACTTGTGGGTGGAACCACGCTGGCGGACCCGGCGGTGCGCCGCGCGCTGTGGGAAGGCGGGCGCAAGGCGGTGGAGGCATCGAGCGATCCGATGATCGTCTATGCCCGCGCCATCGACGCGCGCGAGCGGGAGCTCAAGAAACTGGTCGACGAACGCTACGCCGGTCCGCTGGCCGAGGCCGGGGCGACGCTCGCCGATGCGCGGTTCCTCGCTTATGGCGACAGGATCTACCCGGATGCGACGTTCACCCTGCGCATCAGCTATGGCAAGGTGCAGGGCTGGAAGGAGCGCGGCATTGATGTGGCGGCGGTGACCACGCTGGGCGGCGCGTTCGAGCGGGCGACGGGGGCCGAACCGTTCGATCTGGCCAGCGCCTTTGCCGCGAACGAGGCACGGATCGACAAGGCGGTGCCGTTCGATTTCGTCACGACCAACGACATCATCGGCGGCAATTCCGGATCACCGGTAATCGACAGGTCCGGGACGGTGATCGGTGCGGCGTTTGACGGGAACATCCATTCCATCGGCGGCAACTATGGCTACCAGGGGGACGTCAACCGGACGGTGGTCGTCAGCGCGGCGGCGGTGCAGCACGCGCTGGAAGTGATCTATCCGGCGCCGGCACTGGTGAAGGAATTGCGGGGCAAGTGAAAAGGGGCGGGGCCTTGCGGCTCCGCCCCGTGTTTCGTGGCTTATCGAGCGACCGATCAGCGGCAGCGGCCGCCACTGCGTTCGATCTCGCGACCGAGGAGTGCGCCGCCGGCCGCACCGAGGATGGTGCCCATCGCGCGGTCGCCGCGGGTGTCGATCGCACGGCCCAGCAGCGCGCCACCGGCAGCACCGATGATCAGGCCCGTCGTGCCGTTGCTGCGCTTGCAGTAGTAGCGACCGTCGCGTCCGCGCCAGACGTAGTCGTCGCGCGAGATGCGGCGCGGCTCGATGTAGCGGCCGCGGCTGTCGTAGATGCTGCGGTGCTTGTCGCGATAGCCGTGCGCCGGGGCCCAGTGCGGCGGATCCGCGAGCGCCGGTGCGGCGGGAATGGCGACGGCGGCGAGGGTGGCCGCGATGATGGCTTTCTTCATGGATTGCTCCCTTTGAATTTCAACGGCCCGCCTGGGGCTCGATCTGACAACCGCGAGCATCGACGCCCGATCCACAACGTCGGATGAACAATCCGTCTTATCGCGCCTGGTGCGGCGAGACGTGCCGTGGGGGCGACGTGGCGTTGGTCCGGCGCGATGCGATTTCCGTTTTCCTACACGAACCAACGTGGTTATCTAATTCGGTCGAATGTTCCAGAGACTATGGAGACTTCGATGCCAAACCCTGAAATCACGTTCCCCGGTCGCTATACCCCGGTCAACGCCGTCGCGTTTGCCAGTGCGAACGGGGCGACCGAGATCGTCACGCCGTCTGCACCGCTGCCGGTGGCGATCGCGCCGTCCATTGCCAGCCTCGAGCCCGCTGGCGCGGCGGTGACCGGCACGACGATGCCTACTGGCGGGCAGGGGCTGACCGGATGGCTCTCGGCGATCTACCGCGCCTGCATCTCGGCCTTGCCGACCGGCAGCAACCACATCGGCAACGTCTTCGTCGACGACGTTTCCGACAACCTGACAGTTGCCGGCACGGCCACGTCGGCGACGACGGTGGTGTCGAGCCCGACCACCGGTTTTGGCGGCGGTACCTTCCAGGTGACGTCGGCGGGCACCGGTTGCACGCTGACCTACGAGCAGTCGAACGATGGCACGACCTGGGTAGCCATGCCGGTAATGGCGGTCACCGCAGCGACATCGGCGCCGGTGCTGACGACGAACACCGCCGGCCTGTTCGCCTTCACTTGCGCATCGGCTTTCGTCCGGGTCCGGGTCTCGACCTACGGGAGCGGCACGGTGGGCGTGTCGTTGGTGCTGAAGCGTCGCCCGCTGACGATCATGGGCACGTCGCTGGCCGGGGGGAGCGCGGCGCTGGGCTCTGTCTCGGTGACGGGTTCGGTCAACGGCAACATCGGTTATACCGACAGCACCAGCGTGATGGCTGCGTCGGCCGCCTTCAACGGCACCGGCCGGTTCCTCTCGTCGACGCACCACACGTTCTTCGCCGCCACCGCCTTTTCCGACGTGGCCGGTACGTTGTTCATCGACCAGACGCTGGACACGGGATCGACCTGGCAGCAGGTGGCCAGCACTGCCGTCTCGGCCAGTACCGCCGCGACGCTGAGCGTGCGCACGATGGGCAACTATGCCAACGCGACGCAGTACCGGGTCCGTTATGCCAATGGCCCCACGGCGCAGACGCTGTTCCGTCTTTCGAGCGTGCTGGCGGCATCCTGACCGGTCAGGCGGTCGGCGCCGCGCGGCAACCGCGCGGCGCTGCCGTCCCGGTCAGTAGTTCCACTGCACCTGCGCGCGCACCAGATCGCCCTTGGCGCGGCCCGTGCGCCGTTCGTCGGCCTCGTTGCGGTGGACGTTGGCATAGCCGAGCGTGACTTCGAGTTCCTTGAGCGGAAGCCATTCGACGCCAACCTCGTATTCGTCGGTCTCCAGCCGGGGCGCGTTGGTCGCGCCCTTCCAGCCGCCACGGTACTTCTGCCAGCGCGCGAAAGGGATGACCTGGCCCACGGGCGTTTCGGGCATGCGGTACATCGCCATGACATAGCCGCCGGTCGCACGCTTTGCCTGGATCGAGGACGTCGCCGCATCCCATTGCGGACCCTTGCCCCAGGTCCATTCCGACTGGATGCCGAACGGGCGCGGATAGATCATGCCGTGCACGCTGACATGGTTGTCGTCATAGGACAGCGTCGAAACGCCGCCGGACCGTACTTCGGGCCGGACCTGGTTGCGCATCGCGGTGAAGCCGAATTCGGCGACCTGCCCGTCGAGGCCGAGGCCGTCGAGGCGGAAGGGCATCGTCGCCATGGCAACGGTCATCAGGCCGCCGGTGCGTTCGGTGCGGTTGGTGCCCTGGCCGTTGAACACGCCCAGCGCGAAGGCGCCGTAGTTGCCGAACAGCTTCTGCCCGTCGTGCGACAGTTCGTCCCAGATCTTCTGGACGCGCAGCGGAGTGTAATAGAGGACCGCGCCGAGGTCGCGCTCGCCCGGGACGGGCGCGTTGATCGCATCGGTGCGGTCTAGCGGGATGCGGTTCGACGAGCTTTGGAGGTTCTCCCAGCCGAACGGAACCTTGGACTGGCCAAGGCGCAGCTTGAGCGTCTTCTTCTTGTCGAGGAACACGTCGGCATATGCATCGCGCATCTGGAAGAAGTGCTGGCGCGGCTCGGTGCCGGACTGGTTGTTGACCGCCGCCGAAAGATCGCCCTGCATGTAGAGCGAAACGCGGTTGGAAATGTCGCCCTGGACGACAAGGCGGGCACGGCGGATCGAGAAGTTGCCGGTATCGTTGATGCCGCTGTCCTGCACCGAACGCAGGCGCGAGATGCCCGAGGGCGCGCTCTTCGGGCCGGAGACGATCTCGTTCACGCGAAGCTGGGTGTAACCGCGGAGCTGGAGCTTTTCGTACCAGGCCTTCTTCTTCTCGGGAGCCGGCACCGACGGGGGTGCGGAAGGGGCGGGCGCGGCGGCAAGCTGCACGGGCTGCACCGCAACCGGGGCAGCCGGGGCGGTTGCGGGAGCTGCGGCCGCGGTGGTGGCCGGCGTGGCGCCCTGCGCGGCCTTGAGCGCGAGGACCATGGCCTTGAGTTCATCGACCTGGCGCTGGAGATCGGCGATCCTGGCGGACTGGTCTTCCGCCGCCCGTGCAATCTGCGGGGCAGCGACGAACACGCTTGCCGCCAATGCCGCCCTGAAAGCCTTCGATCCCGTCACTGCCCTGCTCCGTCGTTTGCGAATGCGTTTCGGCTAGGGCCGCAAAATGACGAATATGTGACACGAAATTGACGGGTGACGGAGCCGTCACAAGGCGATGATTTTGCACCAAGAGGTTGATAAATATATTTAAAATTTATCGTTGCAGGCGTGTTTCTGTTTTCGCGAACGAGACGCCATTTTGTAATGAATCATTGCTGAGGTCGATTTTGAGGCGACGCCAGCGCGCATCGTGACTCGCGGGGCCAGTCCTGCTAACGGCCCTGCGTTGCGCACCGCACCGCTCCCATTTCAAAGACCGACATGACCGACCTCGCGCTTATCCGCAATTTCTCCATCATCGCCCATATCGACCACGGCAAGTCGACGCTGGCGGATCGCCTGATCCAGTACACCGGCGGCCTTACCGAGCGCGAGATGTCCGAGCAGGTTCTCGACAACATGGACATCGAGAAGGAGCGCGGGATCACCATCAAGGCGCAGACCGTACGCCTCGATTACACGGGCAAGGACGGCAAGACCTATCAGCTCAACCTGATGGACACGCCGGGCCACGTCGACTTCGCCTATGAAGTGAGCCGCAGCCTTGCCGCCTGCGAGGGCGCGCTGCTGGTGGTGGACGCGGCGCAGGGTGTCGAGGCGCAGACGCTGGCCAACGTCTACCAGTCGATCGAACACGACCACGAGATCGTGCCGGTCATCAACAAGATCGACCTTCCGGCCGCCGAACCGGAAAAGGTCAAGGCCGAGATCGAGGACGTGATCGGCCTGGATGCCAGCAACGCGGTGCTGACGAGCGCCAAGTCGGGCATCGGCATCGAGGAGGTTCTGGACGCCGTGGTCGAGCGCATTCCGCCGCCCAAGGGCGACCGCAGCGCGCCGTTGAAGGCGATGCTGGTGGACTCCTGGTACGACCCCTATCTCGGCGTAGTCATCCTCGTGCGCGTGATCGATGGCGTCATCAGGAAAGGCCTCCAGGTCAAGTTCATGGCCGGCGGGACCGAGCACCTGATCGACCGCGTGGGCTGCATGCGCCCCAAGATCGAGACGCTGGACGAACTGGGGCCGGGCGAGATCGGCTTCATCACCGCGCAGATCAAGGAAGTGGCGCAGGCGCGCGTCGGTGACACGATCACGACGGTGAAACAGGGCGCAAGCGAAGCGCTGCCGGGCTTCAAGGAAGTGCAGCCCGTGGTGTTCTGCGGCATCTTCCCGGTCGACGCCGCCGATTTCGAGAAGCTGCGCGAAAGCATTGCGAAGCTGCGCCTCAATGATGCCTCGTTCAGCTTCGAGATGGAATCGAGCGCGGCGCTGGGCTTCGGCTTCCGCTGCGGTTTCCTCGGACTGCTGCACCTGGAAATCATCCAGGAGCGCCTGAGCCGCGAATACGACCTCGACCTGATCACCACTGCGCCGTCGGTGGTCTATCGCATCCAGCTTCGCGCCAGCCGAAACGACGACGCGCGCGAGATACTGCTGCACAATCCGGCGGACTATCCGGACCCCAGCCGGATCGAGACCATCGAGGAGCCGTGGATCAAGGGCACGATCTACACCCCCGACGAATACCTCGGCTCGGTTCTCAAGCTGTGCCAGGATCGCCGCGGCATCCAGACCGGCCTGACCTATGTCGGCGGGCGTGCGCAGGTGACCTATGAACTGCCGCTCAACGAAGTGGTGTTCGATTTCTACGACCGTCTGAAGTCGATCAGCAGGGGCTATGCCTCGTTCGACTACGAGCAGGTCGGCCTGCGCGAGGGCGATCTCGTCAAGATGAGCATCCTCGTCAACAACGAGCCGGTCGATGCGCTTTCGATGATCGTCCACCGCAGCGCCGCCGAGGCGCGCGGGCGGCACATGTGCGAGCGCCTCAAGGACCTGATCCCGCGTCACCTGTTCAAGATCCCGATCCAGGCGGCCATCGGCGGCAAGGTCGTCGCGCGCGAGACGATCAGCGCGATGCGCAAGGACGTGACCGCCAAGTGCTATGGCGGCGACATCACCCGCAAGAAGAAGCTTCTGGAAAAGCAGAAGAAGGGCAAGGCCCGCATGCGCGAGTACGGCAACGTATCAATCCCGCAGGAAGCCTTCATCGCCGCGCTGCGGATGGGCGAGGAATAAGGCAGGGCGGGCTTTTCGGTCGCCAGCGTGCCGGCAGGCAGCGGCGGCCGCCGCGCCTTTCGGCCAGCGAATCTGCCGGATTGCCTTGACATTCCGTCATCCAGCCCCCACTTGCGGGAGGCTATCGTCGCCTGCGACGGAATTTGCGGCCTCAGGCTGTTCCTTCCTTTCACACGCTACAAGCCCCGACGCCGGATCCGGTGGCGGGTCATTTCTGTTTTCGTGAAAGGAAACACCCATGCCAGTAGGCACCGTAAAGTTCTTCAATGTCGACAAGGGTTATGGCTTCATCGCTCCTGATGGCGGCGCTCCGGACAACTTCGTCCACATCAGCGCTGTCGAGCGTTCGGGCATGGCTACCCTCGACAAGGACCAGCGCGTCCAATACGAGCTGGAAACCGACAAGCGCGGCAAGACCAGCGCCGTCAACCTCCAGTCGGCCTGACACGATGGCAAAGGAGGATCTCCTGACCCTCGAAGGGGTGATCGACGAGATCCTCCCCGATGGCCGTTTTGGCGTCATGCTCGAAAACGGCCATCGCATCATCGCCTACACCGCGGGCAAGATGCGCAAGTTCCGCATCCGCTCGATCGTGGGCGACAGCGTACGCGTCGAGATGACGCCGTACGATCTTACCAAGGGCCGTATTGTCTACCGTGAAAAGGTGGGCGGTGGTGGCCCCGGCGGCGTCAGACGACGCCGCTGATTTTCCAAAGTAGTTTCAGGAATTTGATGAATACCCAGTACGTTAATTCGAACATTGCGCTGAACAAGCCGCTCTTCGCGGCACCGGCCCATACGGCGCCGAAGCGCACTTCCCCCGTCCTTTCGCAGCGCGAATTGCGGGAAATCGTTCTACAGATCCTGGGCTGAGGCCCGATCCGGAACACCGAGCGGCGGCAAGTCCATTTGGACCTGCCGCCTTTTTCGTGCCCGGCGCCTCGATGGTGCCCTCTATGAGTTTACGGCCTAGCCCCGCTGGCGCGGCGGGCCCTTGCGGTGCGGCTTGCCTTCGGGGCGACCGCGCATCGGACGGCGGGGGCCGCGCGGCCCGTCATTGGCGGCACCACGGCGATTGTCGCGGGCCATTTCGCGCGGACCGTCGGGGGCGGGTTCGATGTGGATGCCGTTCTCGTCTCCACCCTCGGGATCGGCTGTGCGACGGACCGCGTCGGCAAAGCGGTCGGCAATGGCGCGGGGAACCTGGAACCAGGTGTCGTTGGGCGCAATGCGGATCGCGCCGATTTCCTGGCGGGACGCGTGGCCGCGACGGCAGAGCGTGGGCAGGATCCAGCGCGGGTCCGCGTTCTGGCGACGGCCGACGTCCATGCGGAACCAGACCACGTCCTCGAACCCGGCGCGATGGGTCGCCTGCTTGCGTCCTTCGTCGGTGCCGGAAAGCAGCTCCTCCGGCTGGGGCAGGGCGGCGCGGTGGGCGCGAACCAGCGCCGCTGCAAGTTCCTCGGCCGTGCGCTGTTCAAGCAGGGTGCGGGCGATCTCCATGTCCGCCTCGTCGGTTTCCACCGGGGCGAGGATCGTCTCGAGCAGGCGCTCGCGGTCCTGGGCGCGGATCGCCTCGGGGGTGGGGACGTCGACCCAATCGGCGTTGATGCGCGCGCCGCGCAGCATCATTTCCACGCGGCGGCGGCGCGGGAAGGGCACGATCAGCACGGCGGTGCCCTTCTTGCCTGCGCGGCCGGTGCGGCCCGACCGGTGCTGGAGCGTTTCGGCATCGCGCGGGATCTCGACGTGGACGACGAGGCTGAGCGAGGGCAGGTCGATGCCGCGCGCGGCGACGTCGGTGGCGACGCAGACGCGGGCGCGGCGGTCGCGCAGGGCCTGGAGCGCGTTGTTGCGTTCGGACTGGCTGTGCTCGCCCGAAAGGGCAACCGCGGTGAATCCGCGCTCGACCAGGGTGGCGTGGAGGCGGCGCACGTTGTCGCGCGTGGCGCAGAACAGCATCGCCGTTTCCGCCTCGTGGAAGCGCAGCAGGTTGACGACGGCGGCCTCGATCTCGGCCGGGGCGACGGCGACGGCGCGGTAGGCGATGTCGCCATGGCCGCGCGCTTCGCCGACGGTCGAGATGCGCAGGGCATCGCGCTGATAGCGGCGGGCCAGCGCCTCGATCGGCTTCGGCATGGTGGCCGAGAACAGCAGCGTGCGGCGGCCCTCGGGCGTGGCGTCGAGCAGTTCTTCCAGATCTTCGCGGAAGCCCATGTCGAGCATTTCGTCGGCTTCGTCGAGCACGACGCAGCGCAGCGCCGACAGGTCGAGCGCGCCGCGTTCGAGATGGTCGCGCAGGCGGCCCGGCGTGCCGACGACGATATGCGCGCCGTGCGACAGCGCGCGGCGTTCGCGCGAGGGGTCCATGCCGCCGACGCACGTGGCGATGCGGGCCTGGGTGGGGGCGTAGAGCCAGGTCAGTTCGCGGCTCACCTGCAGCGCCAGTTCGCGCGTGGGCGCGACGACGAGAGCGAGGGGGGCAGTGGCGAAGGGCAGCGTGGCTTCGTCACCCAGCAGTTCGCCGGCCATGGCCAGGCCGAAGGCCACCGTCTTGCCCGAGCCGGTCTGCGCTGAGACGACAAGGTCGCGGCCATGGGCTTCGGCTTCGGTCACGGCGGACTGGACCGGGGTCAGGGCAGTGTAACCGTGGCCTTCGAGCGCGGCGGCGAGCGGTTGGGGGAGGTTTGCAAATGTCATCGTCAAGATCGCCAATTCCTGCCGCGGGGGCGGCACTATCATCCAAGGGTCAGTCTGCGTCGGGCGCGCGGAACATGTCCGGCGCGAATCGCTCTGGCCCGATCCCACACGGTGCCTGGCGATGCAGTTGCGGCCGCCCTTACAGCGTCATGCGCCGTTTGGCTTGTGTTTCTTTGCAGGTGCATGCTCCGGTGGAGTGGCGGGCACGCTTGCGCGTCTTACACAAATGTGTAAATCTTCGTTCAAGGCGGCCGGCATGGCCGCACGGGAGAGAGACGCATGGCTACCGCTGCCGTCACGGACGACATCGAGGAAGGCGCGCGCAAGGCGCCGGCACTGATCCGCTATCTTGCCGAGGGCGAATACGTCACGCGCCGCTATGTCTCGCAGGGCGCCGAGATGAACACCGGCGAATATGCCGACTACGAATGCGTCGTGCGTGACGGAATGCCGATCCGCGATCACTTCACGCTCGACGTGCACGGCTTCGCGCTGGGACGGCATCGTTCGGCAGTGGCGGACTTCCACGACAAGCCGACGGTGGATGCGCTCTACCTCGACGAAGTGGAGGAACTGGTCACGCGACTGTGCGGCGCGGCCAGGACGGCGGCGCAGGGCTGGATGATCCGCACCTCGGCCGACCTTACCGAACGCGCCAAGCAAAAGGTGCAGGGCTATCAGCATAGCGGCGGCATCCAGCCCCCCGCCGGCGAAGCCCACGTCGACTACAACGAAGTGACCGGCCGCCGCGCCGCCGCCCGCGTCTATGCCGACCGCTTTCCCGACGGGCCCGGCTACAAGCGCTACATCTGCTTCTCGTTGTGGCGCACCTTCTCGCCGGGTCCTCAGGACTGGCCGCTGGCAGTGTGCGACGGCCGAACGGTGCGCGATGAGGAAACCGCGTCCAACACCCTGTTCGTGGTGGACGAGTTTCCCGTCGGCGACGCCCTGACCGCGCCGGTCGAGGGCGAGGACCAGATGATCGCCGCGACCATCTTCCGGCACCGCGACAGGCATCGCTGGTGGTACTTCTCGAACATGGCGGCGGACGACGTGCTGCTGTTCAAGTTCCAGGACAGCGACCATTCGGTGACGTGGCGCTGCCCGCACACGGCGTTCCACGACACCAGCCTGCCCGACGCGAAAACCCGCTCGAGCATCGAGGTGCGCTGCATCGCCTTCTTCGAATAGGAATTCGGCGGGAAGATTGTTGACGCGCGCCGCGTTTGACGACAGGCAGGCGCGATGATCGATCCCCGCCATTTCCGCAACGTGCTGGGCGCCTGGCCGACCGGCGTCTGTGTCATCACTGCCGTCGACGATGATGGGCAAAGGCATGGGCTGGTGGTGGGCTCGTTCACTTCGATCTCGCTCGATCCCCCGCTGGTCGGCTTCTTTCCGGACAAACGTTCCAGCACCTGGCCGAAGATCGCCGCGACGGGGCGTTTCTGCGCCAACGTGCTGGGTTCGGAACAGCTTGATCTGTGCAAGCGCTTTGCCGCGCGCGCGGACGACAAGTTTGCCGAACTGGCGCATGGTCACACGCCTTCCGGACTGCCGCTGCTGGACGATGCGATCGCCTGGATCGATTGCAGTATCGAACGGGTCGAGGACATCGGCGACCACCTGCTGGTCGTCGGCGCGGTCGAGGCCCTCGATCGACGCGAGGAAGGCACGCCGCTGCTGTTCTTCCGTGGCCAGTATCACGACGTCACGCACCTGCCCGGCGTCTGAGAACCAGCGAAAATCCTAAAAATTGTTGGCGTTTTGACATCCGTCAACGCGCGGCCGGACGGTCGCGCCTAATCCTGACCTCGACGAAGCGGGAACAAGACCTCACCCCCCGGACACCGCCCCGCTTCGGCGATTTCTCCCCAACTTGGGCGGCCGTGCAGTCTGGCCGCCCTATTTTTTTGCCTGCAGTTCGATGCACTTGCCGGTAAAGCTGGAACATTCGCTGATTGCCGGAAATGCTCCGCAATGATAACGAACCCCCATGACTGCCTGCGATACATGCGTTGTGCGCAACCGGGCAATTTGCGCCGGTCTGGATAACCGCGAGATCGCGGCACTCAATACGTTGGGCCGCCGCCGGGCGGTTTCTGCGGGTGAACCGCTGATGTGGGAGGACGACGACTCGCTCCTCGTCGCCAACGTGATCGAGGGCGTTCTCAAGCTGACGACCAGCACCGAGGACGGGCGAGAGCAGATCGTCGGCGTGGCCTATCCATCGGATTTCATCGGCCGGCCATTCGGCCAGACGAGCAGCGCGAGCGTTGTGGCGCTGACCGACGCGCGGGTCTGCGTGTTCTCGCGCAACGACTTCGACCGTTTCGCGCGCGAGCATCCGGAGCTTGAACACAAGCTGCTGGAACGCACGCTCGCCGAACTCGACCGTACCCGGTCGTGGATGATGCTGCTGGGCCGCAAGAACGCCTCGGAGAAGATCGCGACGTTCCTGCTGGAGATGTCGGACCGGCTGGCCGAGACGGGCTGCACCCCGGCGTTCGGCCCGGCCAAGCGCTTTTCGCTGCCGTTTTCGCGCCAGCAAGTGGCCGACGTTCTGGGCCTGACGATCGAGACGGTGAGCCGGCAGTTCACCAAGCTCAAGAACGATGGCGTGATCGAACTGCCTTCGCGGCGCGAGGTCGAGATCGTCAATCGCGGGGCTCTGGTCGCGCTGGCGGGTTGAGCCGGACCATCGGAAGCCGCAAGGAAAAGGCCGGCCCCGCGAGGGACCGGCCTTTCCTTTTTCCGGAACCGTCGGATCAGAACGACTTGCGGACAGTCATGCCGATCTTGCGCGGCGTGCCCACGTTGTAGCCGATGCGCGCGCGGCCACCGCGTTCGCGGTCGAGCGAGAGCAGCGGGGTCTCGTTGAACAGGTTGTTCGCGTAGACCAGCACCGAAAGGCCGTTCTGCCAGGTGAGGCCGGCAGAGATGTTGACCAGTTCGTAGCTCGGCAGCTGGAGCGAGCCGAAGTTGTACGTGCCGGTTCCGGCCGCGCCCGTTGCCGGGTTGTAGTAGATTGCGCTGCCGAACACGCCCGCGCCGGCTTCCTGGTCGGACGGCTGGGTATAGCGATTGCCGACATGCTGGAAGCTGACGTTGGCATCGAAGTCCATGCCGTCGGAGATTTCCCTGCTGTACGATGCGGTCGCCGCCATCTGGAACTTGGGCACCGTGGGCAGGCGATTGCCGTCGCGGATGCCGGCGATGACCGCACCGTTGGCGTCACGCACGTCGCTGTCGAACTTGGATTCGATCACCGATCCGTTGACCGAGAGCGAGAAGCCTTCGGCCAGCTCCGCGCCAAGTTCCACTTCGACGCCAGCCGTGTGCGCCTTGGGGACGTTGAAGACCACGCGCGACGAGCAGCTTCCCGCGTCCGCCGTTACCTGCAGGTTGCGGATGTCGTTGTAGAACGCCGCCGCGTTGAAGGTGATCGGCCCGCGCGCGAGCTTTACGCCCGCTTCGTAGTTCCACAGG
Organism: Novosphingobium aromaticivorans DSM 12444; assembly: GCF_000013325.1. Taxonomy (GTDB): domain Bacteria; phylum Pseudomonadota; class Alphaproteobacteria; order Sphingomonadales; family Sphingomonadaceae; genus Novosphingobium; species Novosphingobium aromaticivorans. The sequence continues at coordinate 2,785,783 of NC_007794.1, read as the reverse complement.
GATTCGTCCTTGTAGGTCGGACGGTTGCCGAAGGTCTTCGCGTCGGTGCCGTCCTCGCCGCCCGAGCAGAGCGGGATGTTAAGCGGATCGTTGACGCCGCCGAGGCGGAAGCCCTTCGAGGCCTGGAGGTTGAGCGAAAGGTCGCGGCTCGGCTGGTAGCTGAGGATGAAGCGCGGGTTGAAGCCGTTGCTTTTGGTCTTGTCGCCGATGCGACGGTCGCCGTTGGCGAAGACGCCGCCGGAGATGAAGTCGCGCGATTCCTTGAAATCGTAGTAGCGGCCGCCCGCGGTGAGCTTGAAATCGCCCGCCTTGTAACTGGCCTCGCCGAACACGGCGAATTGTTCGATCTTGTAGGGAATGTCGGCGTTGTATGGCGAGTTGAGCGGGAAGCCGTTGGCCGCGCCCGCCGAGGCGCCTTCACCGAGCGCGGCATCGACAATTGCGTCATAACCCGGCGTGGGCAGGCGCTGTGCGTAGACGCGGTCGATGTTGCTGTAGAAGCCGCCGATCACCCACTGAAGTGGTCCGGAGCCCGACGAGGCAAGGCGCAGTTCCTGCGTCCAGGTCTCGAGCTTGGTCGAGTCCCTGAGGTTCGACGGCAGGTTGGCGAGATCCGAATCCGCACCCAGGTCGAGGATGAAGGGCGAGACCGATACCGAGCCGGTGAGTGCCGAGGCATCGCGGCTGACGAGGATGTCGCGATGGATGTAGGTGGTGACGCTGGTGGCATCGACGCCATCGGCGATCGGCGCGCTGATGGTGAGGTCGGCCAGCGTGGTCTTGTCGTGGAACTGTTCGCGCAGCTTCAGGTACTGCGTGTTCTCCGGCAGCGGCGCGGCGCCGGCCAGCGGGCTGGCATAGAGATGATAGACCTCGGCGCGGTTGAAGCCGTTGGTCTTGATGTCCTGGTAGACGATGCGCGGCGTGATCTTGAGGCCGGCGACGGGCTCGAAAAGCACTGCCGCGCGCACGCCATAGCGTTCGCCGTCGTTGATGTTCTTGCCTGCAGCGGGTCCCACCGCGTCGATGAAGCCGCCGAAGTGCTCGCCATAGCCGACGACGCGCAGGGCCGCATTTTCGCCCAGAGGCACGTTGACCGCACCCTTGGCGGAATAGCCCACGTCGCCGCCGTCGAGGACGTTCACGTCAGCCGCGACCTGTCCTTCGGTCTCGCCCAGTTTGGGCTGGTTGGTGATGTAGCGCACGGTGCCGCCGACCGAGCCCGAGCCGAACAGGGTGCCCTGCGGCCCGCGCAGGGTTTCCACGCGGTTGAGGTCGAACAGGTCGAAGTCGGGCGTGAACAGCGAGAGCGAGGTGACGGATTCGTCGAGATAGATGCCGACCTGCTCCTTCACGCCGGGCTGGTCGCGGACGATCTGGCCGGCGGAGACGCCGCGCACCGAAACCTGGCTCTGGCCAGGCCCGAGGTTCTGGACGGTAAGGCCAGCGACCGAACGCGAGATGTCCTCGATCGAGTTCGCACCGGTCCGCTCGATATCGGCGGCGGTCTGCGCGTTGACCGAGAAGGGCACTTCCTGGATCGTCTGCGCGCGCTTGGTCGCGGTGACGACGATCTCGTTGCCGGTGTTCGCCTCTTCCGCCTGCATGGCGCCGGCAGACTGGGCAAAGGCCGGATTGGCGATGATGAACGAGGCGGCGGTAGACAGCAGAATGCCGCGCGCAAAGGCTTTGGTAGCCATGATTATCCTCCCATTTTCCGCAGTGTTGGTTGCGGCTGCAACTTGTCGAAGCGCAAGTGCTACATCAGCCATGCGACAAGCCGGGGGCCGGTCGCAACGGGTCAGGAGGGGCAGGGGAGAAGATTGAATCGCGCCTGTTGCCGCGCCGCAACAGCCGAAATGGAGGGAATTGTATGGACTGCAAACAAAAATGTGGCGGGCAGGAGAACCATCGAGGCGATCCCAGAACCTCGAGGTTTCCTGCCCGCCGTCCCTATGCCCGGCGCGCGTGGGGGCGCCGGGTGGACAGGGAACCGGTCAGAAGCGGTAGGACAGCCCCGCGCTCACCACCCAAGGATCGAGCGAGTGCTTGGTGGTGAGCACTTCGGTCCCGCTCACGTAGAAGTGGGCGGTGGTGTCCATGAAGTACTTCTTGGCATCGAGCGTCACGCCCAGGCCCTTGTCGTTGACCGGGATGTCGACGCCGGCCTGTAGCGCAAAGCCGAGGTCGTTGGACATCTTCACCTTGTCGACGCCAAGCGGGGTGATGCTCGAACCCGGCTTTTCGCCGAAGTAGAGGAACATCGACGGCCCCGCGCCGATGTAGGGCTTGATCCCGCCTTCCAGCGGCAGATGGTACTTCAGCGTTAGCGTGGCCGGAAGTACCAGCACATGGTCGACGATATGGTCCGCGCCCTCGAGCGTGCCCGCGCCGCTCACGTGGTGTTGCGTCAGGCAGCAGATCGTCTCGGCCGAGATGTTGGGCGTGAAGAAATACTCGATGGCGATCGTCGGAACGACATTGTCGTTCGCCCTGGTCTGCGCGCCGTCGGTCAGGCCGAGCGGATCGTACTTCACGTCGACGATCTTGCCGTCCGGCAGAACGCCGGTGCCGAGCACCTTCACCTGCAGCTTGCCCTCGGTCGAACCTGCAAGGGCAGGTGCCGGAGCCAGCGCGGCAGCGGCGATAATGACGGGGAGTGCGGCGGTAAGCAGCTTCTTCATTGTCCAGATCCTGCGCCACGGCTGGCCTGCCCCTCGCAGGCCTCGCATCGTCCGTGGCTTGGTCAGCCTGATGCACCGGGCCGAATCAGGGGACATTGACGGAGCGCAAAAATGAATAATGGCGTGCTACGACCAAAGTATGAGACAAGTCGTTGACCCTATTTGACAAGGGTCAATGTTCCAGGCCCCAGGGGGGTGCAGCGCGGGATCACAACTCGCATGGAAGGGAAGGCTCCATGGAATCGGCACTATCGCGCACGGGCTTGTGGCTCGTGGCGCTTCTTTTCGCCGTCGTCGCCTGCGCCGCAGCCGTCGACACTGGTTTCGCGATCCACATGGGCATCGTTGCACTGGCCTGCATCATCGGGCTGACGGTGACGCTGCGCGGGGTGGATCTGCACAAGGCCATCCTCGCGCCCGATCAGGGCCGCTATGATGACGACGTGATCCGCTGGGGCGTGATCGCGACCGTCTTCTGGGGCATGGCGGGCTTCCTTGCGGGGCTCTTCATCGCGCTGCAACTGGCCATGCCGGTGCTGAACCTCGGTCTGGAATGGACCGCGTTCGGCCGCATGCGCCCGCTGCATACGTCCGCGGTCATCTTCGCTTTCGGAGGCAACGCGCTGATCGCCACGTCGTTCTACGTCGTGCAGCGTACTTGCCGGGCGAGGCTGGCCTTCCCCGGCCTCGCCCGTTTCGTGTTCTGGGGTTACCAGCTCTTCATCGTGCTGGCCGCCACAGGCTATCTGCTCGGGATCACCCAGGGGAAGGAATACGCCGAGCCCGAATGGTACGTCGACCTCTGGCTGACGGTCGTCTGGGTCGCATACCTCGCGGTCTTCGTCGGCACGATTGTCAAGCGGACCGAACCGCACATCTACGTCGCCAACTGGTTCTACCTGTCGTTCATCATCACTGTTGCGATGCTCCACATCGTCAACAACCTGAACTGGCCGGTAAGCTTCTTCGGCAGCCGCAGCTATCCGATCTTCGCGGGCGTGCAGGGCGCGCTGGTGCAGTGGTGGTACGGCCACAACGCGGTGGGCTTCTTCCTGACCGCCGGCTTCCTGGCGATGATGTACTACTTCGTACCCAAGCAGGCCGAACGTCCGATCTATTCCTACCGCCTGTCGATCATCCACTTCTGGGCGCTGATCTTCCTCTACATCTGGGCGGGTCCGCACCATCTCCACTACACCGCGCTGCCCGACTGGGCGCAGACGCTGGGCATGGTCTTCTCGGTCATGCTGTGGATGCCGAGCTGGGGTGGCATGATCAACGGCCTGATGACGCTCAACGGTGCGTGGGACAAGGTCCGCACCGACCCGATCATTCGCATGATGGTCATGGCGCTGGCCTTCTACGGCATGAGCACCTTCGAAGGCCCGATGATGTCGATCAAATCGGTCAACAGCCTGTCGCATTATACCGACTGGACCATCGGCCACGTCCACTCCGGCGCGCTCGGCTGGAACGGCATGATCACCTTCGCCGCAGTCTACTATCTCGTGCCGCGCCTGTGGAACCGCCCGCGCCTCTACAGCCTGCGCATGGTCAACTGGCACTTCTGGCTCGCGACGGTGGGCATCGTCTTCTACGCCGCCTCGATGTGGGTCGCCGGCATCATGCAGGGCCTGATGTGGCGTGAATACGGCGCCGACGGCTACCTCGTGAACAGCTTCGCCGAGACCGTCCTGGCGCTGAAGCCGATGTTCTTCCTGCGCGCCTTCGGCGGCCTGCTCTACCTCGCCGGCGCCGTGGTGATGACGGTCAACGTCTGGCGCACGATCCTTGGCCACCTGCGCGAGGAAGCGCCGATGCGCGACGCCGCCTTCGATCCCGAAAAGGATCGTCCGGTCATCGCCGCCCCGGCTGCAGCCTGATCCAAGACGCTCTGGAGAAAATCCCATGACCACCATCGTGGAACGCCACAAGAAACTGGAGCGCAACGTGACCCTCCTCGGCATCGCGGCCTTTGCCGCGGTGACCGTGGGCGGCATCGTCGAGATCGCCCCGCTGTTCTGGATCGACAATACGATCGAGAAGGTGGACGGCATGCGCCCCTACACCCCCCTCGAGCAGGCCGGACGCGACATCTATGTCCGCGAGGGCTGCTATGTCTGCCACAGCCAGATGATCCGTCCGTTCCGGGACGAGGTCGAACGCTACGGCCACTACAGCCTCGCCGCGGAATCGATGTACGACCATCCGTTCCAGTGGGGCTCGAAGCGCACCGGGCCCGACCTTGCGCGCGTCGGCAACCGCTATTCCGATGAATGGCACGTCCAGCACCTCAAGGACCCGCGCGCCGTCGTGCCGGAATCGATCATGCCGACTTATGCGCACCTCGCGGAGCATGACCTGAAGGCCGGCGACATGACCGCCGAACTGCAGACGCTCTACCAGGTCGGCGTGCCCTATACGAAGACCGACATCGCGAAGGCCAACGAAGACCTGAAGACGCAGGCCGATCCGAGCGCCGACGCGACCGATCTCATCAAGCGCTATCCCAAGGCCCAGGCCCGCGATTTCGACGGCGATCCCAATCGCCTGACCGAAATGGACGCGCTTGTCGCCTACCTGCAGATGCTCGGCACGCTCGTCGATGTGAACGCTCCGGCGGCGCAGGAGGAACTGGCGAAGGAGAAGGGGCGGTGACCGCGCACTCCACCTATGAACTGCTGCGGCATCTCGCTGACAGCTGGGGGCTGGTGGTGATGGCGGGGATCTTCCTCGGCCTTTCGCTCTGGCCGTTCCGCCCGGGCGCCAAGTCGCTGAACCACGAAGTCGCGAACTCGATCTTCAAGGACGAGAACGATGTCTAAGCAACGCATTGACGACGCAACTGGCGTCGAAACCGTCGGCCACGAGTGGGACGGCATCGAGGAACTGAACAATCCGCTGCCGCGCTGGTGGCTGTGGAGCTTCTATGCCTGCATCCTCTTCTCGATCGCCTATTGCGTGGCCTATCCGGCCTGGCCGCTGATCGACAAGGCGACCGCCGGCACGCTTGGCTGGACCAGCCGCGGGCAGCTCGATCGCGAGATGAAGGAAGAGGCCGCGCGCAAGGCCGGCATGCTGGCCGAACTGGACAAGGCTTCGATCGAGCAGATCGCCGCTGATCCGCGCCTTCGCCGCGCCGCCATCGACGGCGGCCGGGCCGCCTTCAAGGTCAACTGCATCCAGTGCCACGGCAACGGCGCGGCGGGCAGCGCGGGCTATCCCAACCTCAACGATGACGACTGGCTGTGGGGCGGCGACGTCGCCACGATCCACCAGACGCTCGTCCACGGCGTACGCCAGCCGGGCGACGACCAGACCCGCACCAGCCAGATGCCCGCCTTCGGTCGCGACGGCATCCTCACCCCGGCGCAGGTCCAGGACGTGGTCAGCCATGTCCGCGTGCTTGCCGGCGAGGAAAAGCCCAGCGGCTCGTCGCAGCGCGGCGCTGCGGTCTTCTCAGCCAATTGCGTGGTCTGCCACGGTGCCAGCGGCGAGGGCAGCCGCGCTGTCGGCGCGCCGAAGCTGAACGACGCGATCTGGCTCTACGGCGGCAGCCGTGAAGCGCTGACCCAGACGGTCACCAACGCCCGCTACGGCGTGATGCCGTCGTGGGGCAATCGCCTCGACCCGGTCACCGTCAAGATGCTGGCGACCTACGTCCACTCGCTGGGCGGCGGCGAGGAAGCTCCCGCTGCCGTTCCCGACCCCGCAGCCGCCCCCGCGGCGGCTGCGAAGTAACCCGATCAAGGACACACGGCCATGCACGCGCACGATCCCAAACTGAGCGCGAACACCTCCAGCGAGACCGTCCTCTACGAAAAGCGCAAGTCCGTCTTCCCGAAGGCCGTCAACGGTCCGTTCCGTCGGTTCAAGTGGCTGGTCATGGCCGTGTGCCTCACCATCTACTGGGGCACTCCCTGGATCCGCTGGGACCGTGGTCCCTATGCGCCGGACCAGGCGGTGCTGATCGACCTGGCGAACCGCCGGTTCTTCATGTTCGACATCGAGATCTGGCCGCACGAGTTCTACTTCGTGGCGGGCTTGCTCATCATGGCGGGCATCGGACTGTTCCTCGTCACCAGCGCGGTGGGGCGCGCGTGGTGCGGGTATGCCTGTCCGCAGACGGTCTGGACCGACCTGTTCCAGCACGTCGACCGCTTCGTCGACGGCGACCGCAACGCCCAGCTCCGTCTGCAGAAGGCGCCCTGGGGGCCGCAGAAGATCGCGAAGCGACTGTTCAAGTGGGGCATCTACCTCGCCATCAGCTTCCTGACCGGCGGTGCGTGGATCTTCTACTTCGCCGACGCGCCGACGCTCCAGCATGACTTCTGGACCGGCAATGCCGCACCCGTCGCCTATGCGACCACCTTCGTGCTGACGATGACGACCTTCGTCCTCGGCGGCTTCCTGCGCGAACAGGTCTGCATCTACATGTGCCCGTGGCCGCGCATCCAGACCGCGATGCTCGACGAGAAGAGCCTGATCGTCACCTACAAGGACTGGCGTGGCGAACCGCGCGGTTCGTTGAAGACCGCGATGAAGGCGGCAACGCCGCTTGGCGACTGCATCGACTGCCTGCAATGCGTTGCGGTGTGTCCCACCGGCATCGACATCCGCGAAGGGCCGCAGGTCGGCTGCATTACCTGTGCGCTTTGCATCGACGCCTGCGACAAGGCCATGGCCGATGTCGGCCGTCCGCGCGGCCTGATCGACTACTGCACGCTCGACGATGCCGAGAAGGAAAAGCAGGGCCAGCCTGCCACGCCCTTGCTGAAGACGATCCTGCGTCCGCGTACGCTCGTCTACCTCGGCGTGTGGAGTTCCATCGGACTGGCCATGCTGTTCATGCTCGGCCAGCGCGCCCGGCTCGATCTGTCGGTCGCCAAGGATCGCAATCCGGAATACGTGATGCTTTCCGACGGTGCCATCCGCAACGCCTACACGCTCAAGCTGCGCAACATGGAAGAGCGTCCGCGCACCTTCCGCATCGCGCTCGACGGGTTGCAGGGCGGGGCGATCTTCACCGACGAGATGGATGCCGCCGAGGCCGGTCGCCAGATCGAGGTCGATGTGCCCGCAGACACCACCCAGCGCCTGCGCGTCTATGCCCTGCGCCCGCGTGGCAGCGAGCCGGCTGAGTTCGCCTTCGTGATGACCGCCACCGACCGCGATGGCGGGACGGATCGCAGCGAAACCACCTTCACGACAGCACAAGGAAACGGCCAGTGACCCAGCAGCGCCGTACCGTTCGTCCGTTCACCGGCAAGAAGATGGCCGCGATCCTCGTCGCCTTCTTTGCAGTGGTCATTTCCGTCAACGTGCTGATGGCGCGGCTTGCCACGTCGACCTTCGGCGGGGTGGTGGTCAACGATAGCTACCTTGCCGGCCAGCACTTCAACCGCTGGCTCAAGGAAGCGAAGGTCGAGCAGGCGCTCGGCTGGAAGGGCGATCTTGCCCGCGACGGCCAGGGCCACGCCGAGATCGCCTTGTTCGACAGCATGGGTAAGCCGATCTCTGCCGCCAGGGTCACCGCGATCGCGGAACACCCGCTCGGCCGCCGTCCGCTTGCCGACCTCGTGCTGCACGAGACGCTGCCCGGCGTTTACGCTGCCCCGCTTGAAGCCGGTCGCTGGCGCCTGCGGGTGACTGTCGAGGCCGAAGGCAAGGTCTGGCGCACGGTCGGGGAAGTGTTGTGAACACTCTCGCGCGCAGGTCGGCCGAGCCAGTGCCCGCGGTCCACACCGTTCTGGCTGTCCCGGGCATGCATTGCGCGGGTTGCATGGGCAAGGTCGAGCGCGCGCTCGGCGCGGTCGAGGGCGTTGCCAGCGCGCGCACAAACCTGACCGCGCGCACGGTCGAGGTCATCCATGCACCCGCGATCGAAACGCCCGCGCTCGTTGCCGCACTTGCCGCAACCGGCTTCGAGGCCCAGCCGCGCGAGATCGAGGCCGAGCCGGTATCTGCGGTGAAGCCGCTGCTCGCGCCGCTTGGCGTGGCCGCCTTCGCCTGCATGAACGTCATGCTCATGTCGGTCAGCGTCTGGTCGGGGGCGGATGGCACGACGCGGTCGCTGTTCCACTGGGTCTCGGCGCTGATCGGCGTTCCCGCCATCGTCTATGCCGGGCGGCCATTCTTCGCCTCGGCGTGGAAGGTGCTGCGCCATGGCAGGACCAACATGGACGTGCCGATCTCCATCGGCGTCACCATCGCCACCGGCCTCTCGTTCTATGAAACGCTGACCGGCGGGGCAGAGGCGTGGTTCGACGGCGTTCTCATGCTCCTGATGTTCCTCCTGGCAGGCCGCGTGCTCGATGCGATGATGCGCGACCGCGCCCGCTCGGGCGTCGATGCGCTGCTGCGCCAGGTTGCCACCGGCACGATGGTGGTCGATGCCGACGGTTCGACCCGCTGGGTGGAGGCAAAGTCGCTCGAGCCTGGCATGATCATGCGGGTTGCCTCGGGCGAGCGCCTTGCGGCCGATGGTGCGATCGTTCGCGGCACCAGCCGGTTCGACCAGTCGTTGCTTACCGGTGAGAGCGAACCCGTCAACGCCGGGCCGGGAAGCATTGTCCACGCGGGCACGCTCAACGTCGAACTGCCGGTCGATGTGCGCGTGACCGCCATCGGCCGCGATACCGCCTTGTCAGAGATCGCCCGCCTGATGGAAGCGGCCGGCCAGTCGCGGTCGAAGTACGTGCGCATTGCCGACCGTGCCTCGCGGCTTTACGCACCAGCCGTCCATACGCTCGCGGCGCTGACGTTCGTCGGCTGGATGATCGCGGGCGCAGGCGTCTACAAGTCGCTGGTCATCGCGATCGCAGTGCTCATCATTACCTGCCCTTGTGCGCTTGGCCTTGCGGTGCCGGTGGCGCAGGTCGTTGCCGCGGGTGCGCTGATGAAGCGCGGCGTGTTGGTGAAGGACGGCTCCGCGCTCGAACGCATGGCCGAAGTCGACCGCCTCCTGCTCGACAAGACCGGTACGCTGACGCTCGGTCGCCCGGTTCCCGACGAAGCGGCCCTCGACGCCCTGTCCGGCGCCGAAGCCTCTGTCGCCCTCGCGCTCGCCAGTCACAGTCGCCACCCCCTGTCGCTGGGTCTCGTGCAGGCCCTCGGCGCGCGCGGTGTCCTCGCGGCGGCCCTGGAAGATGTGGTGGAAGAGCCGGGGAAGGGCGTGAGCGGCAAATGGAATGGCCTTGCGGTGTCGCTCGGTCGCCCGCAATCGGCCCAGGGCATGGCCACGGCGCTTCATGTTGAGGGCGGGCCGGTCCGTGTCATCGCCTTTGCCGACCGGCTTCGTCCCGACGCCGAAGCCGCGCTCGGGCAGTTGTCGAGCATGGGTGTTCCAGCCTCCATCCTCTCCGGCGATTCCATCCCTGCGGTCGCCGCCGTCTCGCGCGCGACGGGTCTCACCGCGCAGGCCGCCGCCAGCCCGATGGAGAAGCAGGAAGCCATCGAGCGTCTCCAGGCAGCGGGGCGCACCGTGCTTATGGCGGGCGACGGGTTGAACGATGGTCCGGCGCTTGCCGCCGCCAACGCCTCGATCGCCCCCGGTTCTGCCAGCGACGTCGGTCGGCAGGCTGCGGACATGGTGTTCACCGGCGATTCCCTGCTCGCCATCCCTCGCGCGGTGCGGGTGGCCCGCGCCACCATGCGGGTCGTGCGCCAGAACTTCGTCCTCGCCATCGGCTACAACGCGCTGGCGGTGCCGCTGGCGATCCTTGGCCACGTTACCCCGCTCATCGCTGCCATCGCCATGTCGACCAGCTCGCTTGTCGTCGTGGCCAATTCGCTGCGTCTTGCCGGAGAAGCGAAATGAACGGCATCGCCTTCATGCTCCCGATCGCCCTTGGCATGGGCCTGTTCGGACTGGCCTCCTTCTTCTGGGCTCTCAAGCGCGGGCAGTTCAGCGATCTCGACGGCGCCGCCGCGCGCATCCTGATCGAAGAGGATGAAGAGGCATGAGCCGCCTGCTCAAGCTGCTGGCCCCGCTGGCCGTCTTGCAGATGGCGATGCCCGCGCCGGCCCAGGCTTCATACATCATGGTCGCCGCGTGCGGCGGTGCGGGGGGCATGGTGCCGATCCGCGTGCCCGGCCGGGACGACGGCGGCAAAAATCTACCCTGTTGTAAAATTTGCCATATCTCAATGCGCAAGCGCCTCGCCGCCGATAGCTGTTGCGACGAGGAGGACGACCCGGATGTCGCCTGATCTGATGATACGCCCTGAAACCGTTGCCGACTGGACCTATTACCCCGAACTGCTCGAACGCCCGGTCCCACGCTACACCAGCTATCCGACCGCGGCAGAGTTCGTCGAGGAGAGCTTCGAGGAGCGCCAGCGTCAGGCGCTGCAGTCCTTGCGCGGACCGGTCTCGCTCTACCTGCACATCCCCTACTGCCAGGAAATCTGCTGGTACTGCGGGTGCAACACCGGGGCGGCGAACAAGACCCAGCGGCTGGGCGCCTATCTCGAAGCGCTCCATCATGAGATCGAGCTGGTCGCGCGCAACCTCCACTCCTCGGTGCGGATCTCGCGCATTGCCTTCGGCGGTGGCAGCCCCAACGCGATCAAGCCGACCGACTTCGTGCGCCTTGTCGACCGGCTGACCGTCAACTTCCGTCTCGCGAGCCCGGTGCTGTCGATCGAACTCGATCCGCGCAGCCTGGAACCCGGCTGGTTCCTCGCCATTCGCGGCATCGGCGTCATCAAGGCGAGCCTTGGCGTCCAGACGCTCGACCCGCGCGTCCAGGCGGCCATCGGTCGGGTCCAGCCGCGCGAACACATCGAGCGCGCGGTCGACGGCCTGCGCAAGGCGGGTGTCGACTCGATCAACTTCGACCTGATGTACGGACTTCCGTTCCAGGACGACGCGATCCTTGCCGATACGCTCGACCAGTCCGTGGCCATGGGCGCGGACCGCATTGCGCTGTTCGGCTATGCCCACGTGCCGCACATGATCCCGCGACAGAAGCGGATCGACGTCAGCCAGCTTCCCGACCAGCGCGCCCGCTTCCGCATGGCTGCGCAAGGACATGCGCAGCTGGTCGATGCAGGATACCGCGCCATCGGTTTCGATCACTTCGCCCTGCCTGGCGACGATCTTGCGCTTGCGGCGGAGAGGGGCGCCCTTCGCCGCAACTTCCAGGGTTTCACCGATGATCCCGCGCCGGTCCTCATCGGTCTGGGCGCATCCTCGATCAGCGAGTTTCCCGACCTTTTCGTCCAGAACGAGAAGAACGCCGGCCGCTATCGCATGCTGGTCGGCGCGAGCCAGCTTACCGGGCGCAAGGGCGTCGTCCGCACGGCGGAAGACCGTCGGCGCGGGGCGATCATCACCGATCTGCTGTGCCAGGGCGGCGCCCGGATCGACGCTGACCTTCTGGCCATGAACCGCGACCGGCTGGTGCCCTTCATCGAACGCGGCCTGGCAAGGCTCGACGGCAACGTCCTGGCGCTTCTCGCGGGCAGCGAACCCTATGCCCGTTCCATCGCCGCGGTATTCGATGCCTATCGCGCCGGGCCTCACCAGTTCAGCTCTGCGGTCTGACAAGGAGCGAAGAATAGCTATGCGCCCTGCCTGAGCAGGTGCACAATAAGGCTGAGTCGCGTTAAGCCACCATCCGCAACGGAGTGCGCACCAGTCGGGTCGCGCAGGGGAGACGCCATGAAGCCGATCGAAACTATCATGCGCACCGCGCCGGTCATCCCGGTGCTGGTCATCGAGGACGTTGACCACGCCCTCCCCATCGCCCGTGCGCTCGTGAAGGGCGGGCTCAAGGTGCTCGAAGTCACGCTTCGCACTCCTGCCGCGCTCGACGTGATCCACGCCATGAAGGGCGTCGAAGGCGCCATCGTCGGCGCGGGCACGGTCACGAACCCCGATGAACTGAAGGCCGCGATCGACGCGGGCGCGGAATTCATCGTCTCGCCGGGCCTTACCGACAATCTCGGCAAGGCGGCGGTCTCCGCAGGCATTCCGTTCCTGCCGGGCATCGCTTCGGCCGGAGACATCATGCGCGGCCTCGATCTGGGCCTCACGCACTTCAAGTTCTTCCCTGCCTCGACGTCCGGCGGCCTGCCGGCGCTCAAGGCGCTCGCGGCGCCGTTCCACCAGTGCCGTTTCTGCCCGACCGGCGGCATTACCGCCGCCACCGCGCCCGAGTGGCTGGGTTTCGACCCCGTCCTGTGCGTCGGTGGCAGCTGGGTTGTCGGTAAGGGCAAACCCGATGAAGCAGCAATCGAAGCCGCCGCGCGCGAAGCTTCGGCATTGGGGCAGTAAGCGGATACAGGGAATTCAGTGGACATGAAGACGGTCGCCAAGCTCAAGGCCAGGTTGCAGAAACTCCATGAGCGGACGGCCGAAACGCCGCTGTTCAACCCGGTATTCCAGCTCAGCCACGATCTCTCGCGCATGCTCGAGAGCGGGGGCCTGGATCTCGACGATCTCGACGGACTCGTCGCCGAACTGGAGTGCGAGGCGCTGCAGAGCCGCGCGGTGCGCCTCAAGCGCCTCGTCGCGCCCACCGCGCCAGAGGAAAACCTTTCGCGGATCGATGCGCTGAATCCCGAGGAAGCGGGCTTTTCGGAGTTTCGCGCCCGCTGGGAAAGGCCGCTCCTCCACGCAGTCTTCACCGCGCATCCCACCTTCCTGCTCAGCCCCGCGCAGGCCGACGCTGTCGCCACCGCCGCGTTGACCGACGACCCGCAGGCTTCAACCGTCTGCACGGTTCCGTCCAGCGGGCCGAAGATCACGCTCGAATTCGAGCATGTCGAGGTTTGCAACGCCATCGCCCGCGCGGCAGCGGCGCGCGACCGCATCAACGCCACGCTGCTTGCCCATGCGCGCCAGCGCTGGCCTGGGCGCTGGCTCGATTTCCGCCCGCTGCCGTTCCGTTTCGCCACCTGGGTTGGCTATGACATGGATGGCCGCACCGACATCGGCTGGACCACCTCCATCGCCTTCCGCCTGCGCGAGAAGGCGCAGCGCCTGGCAAGCTACGCCGCCAGCCTGCGCGCCATCGACGAAGGCCACCCGCTGCTCGTCACGCTCGACGCCGCGCAGGCCTATTCGTCGGAAATGGCCGAGCTGTTCTCCTCGCCGCTCGACACGCCCGAAGCGCTTGCCGCCGCCGCGAACCGCCTGACCGCCGACGATCCGGCCAAGCTTCTCAGCCTCGCCCCGCTGATTCAGTCGCTGGAGGCCGAGGCGAGGACGGCGGATGGCGATGCGGCCATCGGCCTTGCCACGCTCGCCGCAGCCATGCGCGCGGACGGCCTGGGCGTCGGCTGGATCCACTTCCGCGTGAACTCCTCGCAGCTCCACAATGCGCTGCGCCGCCGGATCGACCCGGATGGCACGCTCGATCTCGGTAGCAAGGGCGCCCTTTCGCGCCTGCGCGAGCTTCTGGCCGAGGTGAAGCCGCTGCGCGTCAACTTCGGCGCGCTCGCCATCGAGACCAGCACCGCGATGCGCCAGTTCCTGGTCATGGCAAAGGTGCTCCAGCATATCGATGCCGACGCGCCGATCCGCATGCTGATCGCCGAATGCGAGCAGCCGCAGACGGTCCTCGCCGCACTCTACTTCGCCCGCCTTTTCGGCATCGAGGACAAGGTCGACGTATCGCCCCTGTTCGAGACCGAGACCGCACTCGAACATGGCGGCCGCTTCCTCGAAGCCCTGCTGGCCGAAGACGCCTACCGCACCTATGCGCGCCGCCGTGGCCGGGTCTCGATCCAGACCGGCTTTTCCGATGCCGGGCGCTTCATGGGCCAGCTACCCGCAGCGCTTGCCATCGAACGCCTCCAGGGCCGGCTTGCCGAAGCGATGAAGGCCAACGGCCTGACCGACGTTGCCGCGCTGATCTTCGATACACACGGCGAGTCCATGGGGCGCGGCGCCCATCCTTCGGGCTTTGCCGACCGCCTCACCTGGCCGCTGTCGCGCTGGGCGCGGGGGCGCTTTGCCAGGGCAGGCATCGCCATCGAGGCGGAGGCGAGCTTCCAGGGCGGCGATGGCTACCTGTTCTTCCGCAACGACGAACTGGCGCTCGCAACGCTCGTCCGTATCGCCGAGGCAGAGGCCCAGATCCCTGCCAACGGCGAGAAAGACCCGTTCTACGACCGCACCGACCTCAGCCTGGACTTCTACCGGTCGATCCGCCGCGTTCAGCGCGAACACCTCGAAAGCGCCACGTATTCGCGCGCGTTGACGGCGTTCGGGCTCGGCCTGCTCAAGACTACCGGCAGCCGCGTCTCACGCCGCCAATCCGACATTGGCGCCGACCGCACGATGAGCCTGCGACAGATCCGCGCGATCCCTCACAACGCCATTCTCCAGCAGATCGGCTATCCCGTGAACGTGATCGCGGGCGCGGGGACGGCGGCGGGCAAGGAGATGGAATCCATCGCTGAACTGCTCGGCCGGTCGGAGCGCGGCAACCAGCTCGTCCGCTTGCTGCGCGCCGCCAACGGCATTGCCTCGATCAAGACCGTGGCCGCGCATGGAGAGCTGTTCAATTCGGCCTATTGGGCCAGCCGGCCCTATCGCGGCACCGAGACGGCGCTTGAAAACGCCTGCCTCGCGCTTGCCGAATACCTGACCAAGGACGACCGCTCGGGCGTGTTCCGCCGCCTGACCTCGCGGCTGCGGGTCGACTGGATGAAGCTTCACCGCCTGCTCTCGCTCGTCCCCGGCCAGAAGGCTGGGCGCGATCCGGCGCAGGATGCGGATCGCCGCAATATCGGCCTGCTCCAGTCTCTGCGCCTATCCCTGCTGATGCACATGTTCATCCGCGCGGTGCAGGTCCCGCCCTTCGCGCGGTCCAACGACGTCAGCCGCGAGGACGTGCTCGAGATGGTGCTGTCGCTGCGGGTCGACGATGCGCTGGCCCAGCTTCGCCGCGCCTATCCGGTGATAGAGCCCGAGATCACCGATTTCGCGGTGGACGAGGAGACCGACTACCCGGACCATCGCGGCGAGGATTACGGCGCCATCCGCGCCCGTTTCATCGACCCGATCGAACGGGCCCACGCCCTCAACATCCGCATCGCGGTGGCCATCGCCAACTACTTCGGCGCCCACGGCTGAGGACGCCTGCCACATCCGTCCGTGTCGAGCGAAGGCGGGACACGGGCGGATGGCGCGGCGCTATCCCGAAAAGGCCCGCCCGCGCTTGACCGGCTTCCTTGTCGCGCTGAACACCGCGCCGGCGGACAATCTGCTGCCGCGCACCACCAGCATGACCTTGTCGCCCGCCTCCAGCGTCACATCCTCGCCGGGGTGTTCGATGGACTGACCGTTGGTTCGGTCGATCTGCACGACAAAGAACGCGCCATCGCCGCGCCGCTCGGCCTCTCCCACCGTCTCTCCGGTCAGCGCACCGTCGGGCAGGAGTTCCACGACCTCGAGGTCGAGGCCGAAGTCGTGGAGGTTGCGCTTCACTGCGCCGATCTGCGCCAGCGCTTCGCCGGTTGCCGGGTAGAGGATCATCTCGACGATCCGTTCGGCGCCGATGTGCGTGGGCATGACCACCTTGTCGGCGCCCGCGTGGAACAGCTTGTTCTCGGTGGTCGGCGCTTCGCCGCGCGCGATGATCTCGATGCCGGGGTTGAGATTGCGCGCCGAGAGCGTGATGAACACGTTGGCCGCGTCGTCGGGCAGCACCGTCGCCAGCACCTTGGCCCGCGCGATCCCCGCCGCTTTCAGCGTCTCCTCGTGCGTGGCCTCGCCGACCATGCACAGGAAGCCTTGCGTCTTGGCCTCGTCGGCCTTGGCGTGGTCTCGTTCCAGGATCAGGAACGGCCGCCGCGCCTCGGTCATCGCCCGGGCGAGCTGCACGCCGATCCGGCCATAGCCGCAGATGATTACGTGGCCATCCAGCTTCTCGATTTCGGTCATCATACGGTCCAGCCCCAGCAGGCGTCGGAATTGAAACAGGGTGAAGACCTGCACCAGCGCGCCGGTCAGCACGATCAGCCCGGTACAGCCCAGGACGATCGTCCCGCTCGTCCACCAGCGCAGGAAGAGGGTGTCAACCGGGCGGATCTCGCCATAGCCGACCGAGAAGATCGTCAGCAGCACCATGTAGGACGCATCGCCCAGCGGCCAGCCTGCGAACATGAAACCGCAGGTGGACACGACATAGACTGCCAGTTCGTAGATCAGCGTGCCCGTCAGCAGGCGCAGCGGCGACCCCAGTACAGAGTTGGCGCCCTGCGTCAGCGCCGAAAGTTCGCCGTCCGGTTCCATCGATCCGTCCTAGAAGGCCGGGCGTTTGCTTGTCCAGTTCAGGAAAGCCCCAGACGCTCCGCCAGCCAGAACAGGGCGGCGACCCCGGTCAGCGCTGCCAGCGCCACGCGGGCCTTTGCTCCCCACCGCGATCGCGCAAGGACGAGCAGCACGGGCGTCGCAACCACCACGACCGCAAGCTGGACCGCCTCGATCCCCAGGTTGAAGCCGAGGATCGCCGTGGCGCGCGTTGCCGCGCCAAGCCCGAAATTGCCGACCAGCGTCGCGAAGGCGAGGCCATGGACCAGCCCGAACAGCCCGGCGACGAGCGCCTCGCGTCCCGGAAAGACCGGACGCGCGGCATGGATGGCCGATACCAGCACCGACAAGGCGATGCCCGCCTCGACCGGCTGCGCGGGCAGGCGCAGGCCGAGAAACGCGGCAAGGACGAGGGTGGTCGAATGCCCGATCGTGAATGCCGTGACGATCAGCGCCAGCGCCCGGAACGTCTCCCGGCCAGTCCGTTCCCCTGCCCACCGCCCGCCCGCTGCGCGCAGGGGCGCGGCCAGCAGCAGTGCCAGCAGGAACAGTAGATGGTCGTACCCTTGCGCGATGTGGTGCGCGCCCAGCCGAAAGGCGTTTGCAAACAACCCGGCCATGCTCGCATGGCCCCGGTCCACCACGAGTTCCGGCCGCGTCGCTGTCAATGCTCCGACCAGCTCCCGCTCCCCCCGCGTACCCCCGGCGAGGTCTCCGTCGACCATAAGCAGGGCGAAATGGCTTGGCGCCTGCCGCATCACCACCTGCCAGCGCCAGCGCAACAGGCGGTCCGAGGCGCCTTCGGGCGGCGTCAGGGTGAGGTTCATATGCAGGTCGGGCGGCCCGGCGATCTGTTCGAACGCGATGCGGTCCACCACGATGTTCCAGCGCCGCCCATCGGGCGCCAGCACGGCCATGTCGCGCAGCACCGCCGCCCGCGCGGCGGCAAGGCTTTCCGGCCGGTTGTCGGTCGCAAGCCCGGTCGCATAGCTGAACTCGGCCTGCGGCACTATCACGTCGGCCTTGACTGCGCCTGGCGCGAAATCGAGCCTGATCTCGGAATTGGGCGTCAGGTGCGCCGGCGCGGACGTCGCCCAGCATAGCGCCAGGAATGCCGTAACCGCACAGACGATTCGCTCAATCGTGCCCGAACCAGATGTATCGTGCCGCAGGGTCCGTGGCTTTCGGATTGATATCAAGTGCTTCCTCCCGCGCTTCTTGCGCAGCGTCGTTCGCACCCAGCGCAGTCTGGACATCGGCCAGCGCAAGGTAAAGGCCTGCGCTGCGCCAGCCGCTCGCCTTCGCCCGGTAAAGCGAGGCGAGCGCCCCCCGGGCATCCCCCGTCAGCAATTGCGCCCGTGCCAGCAGGACAAGGGTGGCACCGTGGGGGCGACGCCCGGCGTCGGCCTTCGCGAGTGGCAGGGCCCGCGCCGGATCGCCAAGCGCCAGTTCATGCTCCACCAGGTGCGCCGCCGCCGCCTCGGGCATCAGGCGGTAGCGCTCGGCCCAGATCGCGCCGGCCTTGTCGGCCCATGCCCGGCTCTCCCTGCCGCGCCCTTGCAGGCGCAAGGTGAACGCCAGCGCGTCCATCACTTCGGGAAGCGGCGCGGCTGCCAGTATCTTCTCATAGCGCATCACCGAGTCCGGAACGGCGCCTTCGACCGCCCGCTGTTGCGCAACGAATGCCATCATCAATGGGTTGCCGGGAAAGAAGCCATCGGCAAACCGCACCCATCGTCCCGCCGCCGCCCAGTCGCCCGTGCCATAGGCTATCGTCGCGCGCTGGATGGCCACCTGCGCCTTCACCCAGCGGTTCAGCTTCGGTGCTCGCATGATCGCGTTGACCCGCCTGCGCGCCAGTTCCGGATCGCCGGTGCGCAGCGCCAGCATGGACTGCCGCAGGGCTACCGCCGCATTGTTGTCGTATTCCTCCGCCCGCGCATAGGCGCGCCGCGCCGCCTCGATGTCGCCGCGCTGGAAGGCGATGTCGCCCCTGATGCTCCAGCCCCCCGCTGCCTCGTCGCCGTCCGGTTCGTCCTTCTGCGCGAAGAACCGCGCCAGCCCCTTTTCCGCAGGCTCGAGCCTGTGGGCGAGCAGGGATACTTCGGCGCGGCTGAGGCTCGGGCCTGCGGGGAAGGGCGCTCCCGCCATGCCCTTGTCCAGCAGCGCGTCGGCTTCGGCAAGGTCGGCATAGTTACCGTTCGCGCGAAACCGCCGGACCAGTGCCCGCGCGAGCATTTCCTGCCGCAGCCATTCTTCGGGGGCGAGCGCGAGCCGCTGCCTTGCCGAGTCCACCGCCACCGTGGCCGCCTGTTCCAGCTCCCCCTGGTTGCGGGGGCCGAACCACGGCTTCACTTCCGAGGGCAGGGGGTCGGGCGGTCCCTGCCGCGCCTTCCACTTGTCGTGCGCTATCGCGCCTGCCGCGATCAGCAGTACCGCCGCCAGCAGCAGCCACGGCCAGCGCGCACCGCGCTCGCTTGCGCCGGTCATGTCAGGTTGCGCTGGATTTCGTCGCGCAGATCTTCAGGCCCAGATTTTCGACATCGTCGCCGATCAGCCCGAAGAGCTTGTCCAGTTCGTGCTCGTACTCGGTAAGGTACTTCTCGTTGGTGACGTCGCCGGTTGGCGTATCGTCGTTGTAGGCGAGCTTCATCGAAGAACTGACCAATGCCGTCGCGATCGCCGGATTGCCCATGCGGTCGACACTGACATAGGCGGAGTCCGGATCGGTCCGGAAATCGAAGTTGCTTCCAGTGCCGGTGGCCACCTGCGGGGACCCGTTCGGAGTGGGCAGGAAGGGAAAGGTCAGAAGGAAGAACTTGTCGTTGCTCAGCGGGTTGAGCGGTACGGTCGCCAAGGTGTTCGGTCCTTGCCCGGTTACGCTCATGTCGAGAAGGAGCGTCGCCAGAAGGATGTCGATCACCTGGTCGGACGGATGCCGGCCGTTCGGGAACTTCGTTGCCCGGGTCAGGTCCAGCTTCAGCGTGTCGGGAATGATGAACGACTTCAGATTGGCGCCGTTCTGGCCCTGGATGGTCTGGTTGAAGCAGTTGATCGAATTGTACGTCACCGCCGTCGCGGTCGGCGTCGGGGTGGCCGTCGAAGTCGTGCTCGGCTGGGGCGCGGGTACGACGACCTGGCTTCCGGCTCCGTCATCTCCGCAGGCGGACAATGTCAGGGCCAGCGCCAGCGGTGCCGCGGCAAGGGCGATGGCGCGAAAGCGGCGGGGGCTTGCGGTGTTCATCAGATGTTACCCCCGAAGCGCGCGGTCTGTCCCCAGATGCCTAGGTTGGTCACGCCCGCCCCAAGGTTGGCGTCCGGAATTTCCAGCACGATCGCGGTATCGTTCTGGCCGTCGAAGAAATTGCGCTGGTTGCTGATGCGAAGCTGGCCGGTCGACCGGGTCTCGCGAAAGCCGATCAGGTCGAAGAAGAACGGTTCGTCGAACAGGCCGACGCGGGCCTTGACCCCGTTCTTCTCGAGGTTGGTTTCGACGGGGCCCTCGATGGCGCCGTCCACGCCCGGAACGCCTTCGATCCGCACGCCCCATTCGCCGGGGTTCTGGCCCCTGCCGAAGCGGTAAGAGATCGTGAACTCGGGCGTGTTCGCGGGTGCCGCCGTCGAGATGTTGATCTTGTAGAGCACGTCGCGGTCGTAATAGAGCGGGGTCGTCGCCGCGGCCGAGACAGGGCCGGCAAACGTCATCGCGATCTTCGTCGTGCCATTGGAATGCCAGGCGAATACGTCGGCGATGTCGGCGGGAATGTCAGGGTTGGGATCGACGCCGCCGTCGGTACGTCCGGGCGGATCAAGGTGATCGGCACTTTCCGCGACTCCTGACGGGACCAGCATGAGCGCGGCCAGCGCCGTTGCGCCTGCGGTCCCGGCTAGCGTTGTCCTGATGATGCGGTGCACGGCGGATCTCCCCACGCGAATTGGACGAAAGAACGTGCGACCACTCTTTCGCCCCATTCTGCGCGAATCGCTGTGAGGTGCTGCACACCCATGAAAACAGCGATTCAGCCGGAGGCCCTTGGAAGATTGTCTAACCCGGAAAGGCCGGTTCGGTGAAGAGGGAATTACGTATTAGTGCGCCGGGCCTGTTCAGAGAGAAGTAACCGTCCAGACCACCCCGACCAGCAGGAACACGCCGGCCACGTCCAGCGCGAACCCGGCCTTTATCATCGACCGCATCGAACAGTGCCCCGTTGCCCATGCCAGGGCGTTGGGTCCGGTGCCGGCTGGCAGCATGAATCCCCATGTCGCCGCGAATGCCGCCGGCAGCGCGAGCATGATCGGATCGGCCCCCAGTGCGGCGACGAGCGCCGCCACCACGGGCATGATCCCGCTGGCAGCGGCGATGTTGCTGGCAAATTCCGTCACGAGAATGACGAATGCCACCAGGACGAGCGCCACGACCGGAAGCGGTACGCCGGCAAGCGGCAGCAGCATTTCGCCCATCCATTTCGTCAGGCCGGATTCGGTCATGCCCATCGCCATTGCCAGCCCGCCGCCGAACATCAGCACGACGTCCCACGGTGCCCGGTTCGCCTCGGGCCAGGTCAGCATGGGGCGCCCGGTGCCGTCAGGCAGGAAGAACAGCACGAGGCCTGCTGCGGCGGCGATGGTCCCGTCGGTCAGGCCCCCCTTGGGGAACAGGCCTTCGAGCCAGGGCTGCGCCACCCAGGCGAGAAAGGCCAGCAGGGCGACCGGGACAAGGCGTCTTTCCGGCGTCGTCCATGCCGTTGCGCTTCCGATGGCCTCTCGCGCGGCGAGGGGGTCGAAGCTGTCTTCGTCAAGCTTCTGCACCCGGGCGATGATCCACGCGGCCAGGGGCACGGCGATGAGCACGATGGGTACGCCGTACATCGCCCAGCGCAGGAAGGTGATCTCGGTGCCGAGCGACTTCTCGATGAGGCCGGCAGCAATCGCGTTGGTCGGCGTGCCGATCAGCGTCGCCAGCCCGCCGATGCTCGCGGCAAATGCAATGCCCATCGGCAGGGCGCCCGCCATGCCGCGCGTCTCGCCTTCGCGCACTCCGCCTGCCGCCAGCATGGCCAGCGCCATCGGCATCATGATGAGAGCCGTCGAAGTGTTCGAGATGAAGCTGGAAAGCGTCGCCGTGGCGGCCATCACGGCCAGCAGCAACTGGCTCGGCTTCGTTCCCGCCAGTCCCATGATGAAGACGGCCAGTCGCCGGTGCAGTCCGGTGCGCTCGATGGCCAGCGCGAGAAACGCGCCGCCCACGAACAGGAACATGATCGGCGAATAGTAGGAGCCGGCGGTCTTGTTCGCATCGGCAACGCCGGTCAGCGGAAGAACGAGGAACGGCAGCAGCGCGGTCGCCGAAAGCGGCATCGCCTCGGTCATCCACCAGGCAGCCATCCACCACACCAGCCCGGCCGCGGCCCACGCGTTGTCCGGCATGCCCGCAGGCGGGGCCAGCAACAGCGTAGCGGCAAATCCCAGCGGTCCGGCCAGCAGCCCGATCCTGCGCGCGTCCATCACCCTTGCGTCACTCCCCCCGATGTCCCGGGAGGGGGCCTAGCAGAGCCAGGATGGGCGGGAAAGCGCGAGCGGATGCCCTTCTTGCAGCCGTCTTGCCCCACCGCGCGTCTGCGGCAGGGCGCTGCCTCAGAAGACCGGTTCGTATCCTGGGGGCAGTTCGTCGCCAGGCTTCTTGCCTGCGGCTTCGTCGTCGGTGGGCGAATGGATGCCGCATTCGGTCTTGTCCCAGCCCTTCCAGCGGCCCGAGCGCGGGTCTTCACCGGGGGCAACCTTGCTGGTGCAGGGCGCGCAGCCGATCGAGGGATAGCCCTGCGCGACCAGCGGATGCGGCGGCAAGCCATGCTCTGCGAAATAGGCCTCGAGCATGGTCTTGTCCCATGACGCGAGCGGGTTGATCTTCAACCGTCCTTGCGCGTCCGAACGGTCGATCTCGAACCGTGGAAGCCCTGCGCGGGTCTTCGACTGGAAGCCCTTGCGGCCGGTGATCGATGCATCGAAGTGGAGCAGGGCCCTGGCCAGCGGCTCGACCTTGCGGATCTCGCAGCAGCCATCCGGGTCCCAGGACCAGCGCAGCCCGTTCTCGTCCTTCTTGGCGATGACCGCCGCGTCGGGTTCGATGATCTGCAGGTTGGTCATGCCCAGGAAGCCGATCAACTCGTCGCGATAGGCAACGGTCTCGCGGAAATGCTTGCCCGTTTCGAGAAACAGGACCGGCACCGAAGGGTCGACTTCGGCGATCAGGTGGAGCAGCACCGCGCTTTCCGCGCCGAAGCTCGACACGACCGCGAGGTCGCCCGCCAGCCCGTCGCGGATCACCGAACGCAGCATGTCGTGCGTGTCGGTGCCCCGGAACAGGTTGTTGAGGCGGATCGCGTCCGTCTCGGTAAAGCGCGGCGCGGTGTCGAGCAGGTCGATCTTGCGGGTCACGGTGCTGTCCATTGGCTTCGTTCCTCGATCCCGGCTCAGGCCGGGTGACGCTTCGCCCAGATGGCCGGGCGCCCGTCGACGGTCTTCTGGTAGACCTCCGGCCTGGTCGCGAAGGCCTTCTCGGCGGCTTCCTGGCTGATCGGCTGGTCGGGCGCGAAGCTGTCGAAGCCGCAGCGGCGCATGTGCGAAAGCTGGTCGACCAGCACGTCGCCCACCGCCCGCAGTTCGCCGGCATAGCCATGCTCGCGCAGGATGCGCGCCGCCGAATAGCCGCGTCCGTCGGTATAAGCCGGGAAGTTCACTTCCACGAGGCTCAGCCGGTCAAGATGCGGCAGCAGTTCGCGGGCATCGTCGCCCGGCTCGATCCGTACGGCGGTCGCGTTGGTCTGCTCGGCAAAGGCGTCGACGGTCACGGCCGGATCGGCCACCGGTTCATCGCCCCGGAAACGCAGGTTCTGCTCAACCATAGATTGCCTCCTTGAACGGGGCCATGCCGATGCGGCGATAGGTGTCGACGAAGCGTTCCCCTTCGGCGCGCTGGGCGAGATAGACGTCAGTGGCCTTTTCGACCGCATCCACGATCCCGTCCTCGTTGAAGCCGGGGCCGGTGATCGTGCCGAGCGAGGTATCCGCGCCCTCGCACCCGCCGAGCAGGAGCTGGTAGTTCTCCACGCCCTTGCGGTCGACGCCGAGGATGCCGATGTGGCCGGCGTGGTGATGTCCGCAGGCGTTGATGCAGCCCGAGATCTTCAGCTTCAGCTCGCCCAGCTCGCGCTGGCGGCCGAGGTCTGCGAAGCGCTCCGAAATCTTCTGCGCCACCGGGATCGAACGGGCATTGGCAAGGCTGCAATAGTCGAGGCCCGGGCAAGCGATGATGTCGCCGATCAGGTCGAGGTTCGCATTCGCCAGGCCCGCCGCGTCCAGCTTCTGCCAGATCGCATGGAGGTCCGCCTTCTTCACGTGCGGCAGGACGATGTTCTGCGCATGGGTAACGCGCAGCTCGTCGAACGAATGCTCGAGCGCGAGGTCCGCCATAAGGCGGATCTGGTCGGCCGTCGCATCGCCCGGAATGCCGCCGACCGGCTTCAGGCTGATGTTGACGATGGCATAGCCCTTGGCCTTGTGGGCATGGACGTTCTGGTCCACCCACAGTGCGAAGTCGGGATCGGACAGGTCCAGCTCGTCCGATGCGTTGGCATCGAAGCCCGGCTGCTCGAAGAAGCCCTTGATGCGCTCCAGTTCGGCGGCAGGCGGCTCGAGGCCCAGCGTCAGGATGTGCTTGAACTCTTCCTCGACCTGGCGGCGATATTCATCGGCGCCGATCTCGTGGACGAGGATCTTGATGCGCGCCTTGTACTTGTTGTCGCGGCGGCCATAGCGGTTGTACACGCGCAGGCAGGCCTCGGCATAGGAGATCATCTGCAGCGGCGGCACGAAGTCGCCGATCACCGGGGCGATCATCGGCGTGCGGCCCATGCCGCCACCGACGTAGAACCGGCAGCCGATCTCGCCCGCGTCGTTCTTCACGAGCTGGATGCCGATGTCGTGCAGCTTCATCGCCGCGCGGTCGGTTTCGCTGCCGATGATCGCGATCTTGAACTTGCGCGGCAGGTAGTCGAACTCCGGATGGAACGTCGACCACTGGCGCAGCAGTTCGGCATAGGGGCGCGGATCGACCAGCTCGTCGGCCGCGGCACCGGCGAACTGGTCGGCGGTGGTGTTGCGGATGCAGTTGCCGCTGGTCTGGATCGCGTGCATCTCGACCGAGGCGAGGTCCGCCAGGATGTCGGGCGCGTCTTCCAGCTTGATCCAGTTGTACTGGATGTTCTGGCGCGTGGTGAAGTGGCCGTATCCGCGGTCGTACTTGTCCGCGATGTCGCCCAGCATGCGCATCTGCCGGCTGTTCAGCGTGCCATAGGGCACAGCCACGCGCAGCATGTAGGCATGAAGCTGGAGATAGAGGCCGTTCTTCAGGCGCAGCGGCTTGAACTGGTCCTCGGTGATGTCGCCGGCAAGGCGCCGCTGCACCTGGTCGCGGAATTCGGCGACGCGGGCATCGACCATTGCCTGGTCATAGCTGTCGTACTGATACATCTCAGATCACCCAGTTGCCGGCGGCAGGGTCGGCAGGCTTGAGGGAAAGGTCGAGGCGGACCGTGGGCCCGAGGGCGCGAATGCGGTCCTTGATGTGCGCGGGGCGGACGCCATCGGCGGTCTGTTCCGCGTCGATCACGTGCGTGTCCGTCACGATCTGCTTGGCGTTCTCGCGCGCGATGATCGCCTCGGCGTGCTCGCCCGCCTCCACCGCATCGTTGACGTGGCGCGACCAGCCTTCGCCGGTCCACCAGATCACGTCTCCGGTGCGCAGGTCGTTCCCGGTGATGATCTTCATCGCGCGGCCTCCAAAACTTGTCTCAATTCCATCATGTCTCCCCGGCCTGCCACTTCACCGATCACGATGAGGGCAGGGCTCCTGACCTTGTTGTCCGCCACCAGGCACCCGAGGCCCGCCAGCGTCCCGCGCAGCACGCGCATCTGCGGCCGTGCGGCATTTTCCACCACGGCCACCGGCATCTCGGGCGCCAGCCCGTCCGCCATCAGCTTTTCGGCAATCGCTTCCGAAGTGGCGACGCCCATATAGATCACCAGCGTCCTGCCAACCCCTGCAAGGCCGGCCCAGTTCTGGTCGGTCAGGCCCTTGCACTGGCCCGCGACGAAGCTCACGATGCTCGCGCTCTCGCGGTGGGTGAGAGGGATCATCGCCGCTGCCGCCGCGCCCATTGCGGCGCTCACTCCGGGCACGACCTGAACCGGAACGCCCGCCGCAAGGCAGTCTTCCGCTTCCTCTCCGCCGCGCCCGAACACGAACGGATCGCCGCCCTTGAGACGTACCACGTCGTTGCCCGCCAGCGCCTCGCGCACCAGCAGGGCGTTGATCTCGCCCTGCTTCATGGTGTGGCGCGACCGGCTCTTGGCGACGGAGATCATCCGGCAACCCTTGGGCGCCATCGCCAGGATCGAAGGATCCACCAGCCCGTCGTGCACCAGCACGCGGGCATTCATCACCAGCCGCGCCGCGCGCAGCGTGAGGAGGTCGGCATCGCCCGGACCCGCGCCCACGAGATGGACTGTCCCGATTCTCGAAGAAGAATTGCTCATCCGGCGCAGATGGGCGCAGAGCCATCAAGTCACCAGCGAGAATGCTTTTCCCCCCGCCTAGATGATCTTTAGCGGCAGGGGCGCTCAATCCGAAAGTCACCGTCACCCTGAACTTGTTTCAGGGTCCATCCATCGGCACAATACGGTGGTTAGCGCCTTGCCACTATGCCCGCAGGTTGCGCTCTCAGCCAACCACGGCGCCGCATCAGGCATCGACCCTGAAACAAGTTCAGGGTGACGGTGGTTCTCGGGAATTGGAGGCATCAGGAGCGTCGATCCGGCCTCGCAAAGCTTCCGCCAACACCCGCAGACCATCGCTATCCTTGAGGTTCAGGTCGCTTTGCGGGAAGGGAATCTGCACGCCGTTGTCGCGGAACAGGCGCCAGACCTTCTTCAGGATGTCCGAGCGCACGTTGCCCACGCCCGCTTCCGGATCGTCGATCCATACCACCAGCGACATGTCGATGCTGCTCGGGCCGAACGCGCTCAGCAATACGCCGGGCGAGGGGAACGACAGCGCGCGCGGGCTTGCGCCCACCGCCTCCAGGAGCAGCTTCTCGACCTGGTCGAGGTCCGAGCCATATGCGACGCTGACCGGAATGTTGATCGCCACCTCGCGCGAGGAATAGGACCAGTTCTCCACCTGCTGCGTCATCAGGTTTTCGTTCGGAATCAGATACTCGCGGTTGTCGCGCGTCGTCACCGATACCGCCCGGATGCCGATCTTCTTGACCTCGCCGAACGAACTGCCCTTGCCGTCGTTCACCGCGATCACGTCGCCCGGCTTGATCGAACGGTCCATCAGCAGGATGATCCCGGCGATCAGGTTGCCGAACGTCTTCTGCAGGCCAAAGCCGATGGCCAGGCCGAACGCGCCGGAAAACACCGTCAGGGCGGTCAGGCTGATCCCCAGCAGGTCGATGCCGACGAACAGGGCAAGTGCCCAGATCGCGATCGAGGCAAGCTTCTCGCCCAGCACCTGCTGCGTCCGATCGAGGCTCGACATGCGCGCGAAGATCCGCCGCGTCAGCCTGCTTCCCAGCCGCGCGACAAGGATCACGGCGATAAGGACCAGCACCACTTTCGTCGCGTTCCAGGCCGACACGTGGTAGTGACCGATGTCGAACCCGATCTTGTCCAGCGCGCGGGCCAGCTTCCGCCCCTCGCGGTGCACTTTCTCCAGGTTGTGGATCACAGCGCCGCCCTCCACGCGCCAAGCGCCTGCTCGATGTCCGCGATGAGGTCGGCGGTGTCCTCCAGCCCGATCGAAAGCCGCACGCCGAAGCGGTCCTCCATCGCCATGCCCGCCAGCGGCCACGCGCTCGCCGTGCGGATCGATGCCGGATCGACCGGTGTCGCCAGGCTCTCGAACCCGCCCCACGAATAGCCGATGCCGAACAGCGCAAGCGCATCGATCAGCGCATCGCGCGCCGCGCTGCTGCCGCCCTTCAGGACAAAGCTGAACAGCCCGCAGCCGCCGGCAAAGTCGCGCGCCCACAACTCGTGGCCGGGCGATCCCGGCAGCATCGGGCACAGCACCCGCGCCACCTCGGGCCGTCCCTCCAGCCACCCGGCGATGGCCAGCGCCGAAGCGGTCTCCGCCTCAAGCCGCATCTTCATGGTCCTGAGGCCGCGCAGCATCAGCGAGGCATCGTCGGGCGAAACCACCAGCCCCAGTCCCTGCGAGCGCAGGCGCAGCTTGCGATACCAGTCCGGTCCCGCGCTGGCGCTGCCCATCATGCAATCGGAATGGCCGGACACATGCTTGGTCAGGCTCATCGCCACGATGTCGACGCCGTGCGAAAGACCCGCAAATCCCAGCGGCGATGCCCACGTGTTGTCCAGCACGCTGACGATCCCGCGCGCCTTCGCCGCAGCCGCCAGCGCGGGCACGTCCTGCACTTCCATGGTCAGGCTGCCGGGGCTTTCCAGCAGCACCGCCTTCGTCCTGTCGCAGCAGGCGGCCTCGAAGGCGCCAATGCTCGTCGGATCGAACCAGCGCGTCTCCACGCCGAAATCCCTGAGCAACCCTCGTGCCATCACGCGGCTCGGTTCATAGGCGTTGTCCGTCATCAGCAGCACGTCGCCCGGTCGCAGCATTGTCAGCAGTACGCCCGCGATTGCCGCGACGCCCGATGGATAGAGCACGGTCCCTGCCGCGCCCGGTTCGATCTGCGTCAACGCCTCGGCCAGCGCCCACTGCGTCGGGGCGCCGCGCCGTCCGTAATAGAACCGCCCGTCCTCGTTGGCCGGATGCGCCCGCAGCGCCGCCATGTCCGGGTAGAGATGCGTCGATGCGCGCCATACGGCAGGATTGACCACGGCCCCGGGATGATCGGGCGTGCCCGTCCACTCTTCCCGCCGCCCCGCAAGCACGCCGCGCGTGCCGGGCCCCAGATCGCTCATGTTGTCGGAACTGCTCATCGGCCCGCTGTTAGCAGCAATGCCCACCAGTTTCGACTGCTTCCCTGCGGCTTCAGCCCCCGGGGAAGTTTCTCACGCCGGTCCAGTCGCCTTGGGCGTTTCGGGATCGACCCCCCATTCGCTCCACGATCCGTCATAGAGCGATACGTCGTCCTTGCCGATCAGGTGCAGGGCGAAGATCACCACGTTGGCGGTCATGCCCGATCCGCACGACGAGATCAGTGGACGCGAAAGATCGACTCCCGCCGCCTCGAAGATAGCGCGGATCGCGTCGGGCGATTTCCACGTGCCGTCGGCGTTGAACAGGCTGGAATAGGGCACGTTGCGCGCACCGGGGATGTGCCCGCTCGCCACGGCCGGATTGGTTTCCGCCATCTCGCCGGTAAAGCGGCCCGCGCCCCGCGCGTCGACCACCTGTTCGGCCTTGGTGTCCAGATTGGCGAGGACATCGCCCTTGGTGCGCACGTGGCTCTGATCGGACCACACGGTGAAGTGGCGGGCGCGCAAGGTTTCGCGGCCCTGGGCGCACTTGCGGCCTTCCGCTTTCCACTTGGCGATGCCGCCGTCGAGCAGCGCCACGTTCTGCGCCCCGAACATCGTCAGCATGAACCAGGCGCGGGTGGCGGACTTGATCGGGCTGTCGTCGTAGATCACGACGCGGCTGCCGTCGCCAAGGCCCAGGGCCTGCATCCTGCTGGCGAATTTCTCGGCCGGGGGCAGGGTGTTCGGCACGGCGGATGCCGAATCGACAAGGTCCGCAAGGTCCATGAACACCGCGCCGGGGATATGGCAGGCCTCGTATTCCAGCAGGGCGTTGCGGCCGTGCTCCGGCAGGAACGCCGTTGCGTCGACGATACGGAGGTCGCTCGCGCCCATTTCGTTCGCGAGCCACTGGGTCGAAACCAGCGAATCCATCTTAGCCTGTGCTCCTGCCTGCTGCATGCGCGACCCGTCTTTGCGCGGGTTCGTGCCTGGCAGACTAGACCGCCTGTTCGGGACCGTCGAGCCGTAAAAGGGCCGATGCGCGCATCATCCCGGGACGCGCCTTCAGGCAAACGCCGGGACGGGCAGGGCGCGCTGTCCGACCTGCTGGTACACCCTCGGGCCAAGGTCGAGGCGGAAGGGCTGGAGCCGCGTCCCCGCCTGTCCCTCGTCCAGCCCGATGACGAAAGCGGCTCTCAGTTTCACCGGCTTTCCGCTTGCCGAAAGCCCGAGGGCCTCGATCCGCACCAACGGTACGAACAGCGCCGCGTCGCCATGCCGGATCGGGGTGATCGCGGCCAGCGGAAGGCGGATTTCTCCTGAAAGTTCCAGCGTTTCTCCGACGCTCATCCGGTCCACCCGATGCAGTGTTGGCGCATCCGACAGGCCAAGCTGTTCCTCCGCGGGGCGCGATGCGTGGGCCGAAACCATGTCGCCACGCACGACAAGGTCGGTCACGTCCTCGTCGGCGGTAATCAGCAGGCGATAGGCCAGCGTCGCATTGACGAGGCTCGCGCTCATCCGCGCCGCGTGAAGGTGCATGTCGAGGGGCTGCATCGCCGCCGCTGGTGACACCGAGGGCGCTGTCGGGGCCGGTCGAGGCGCTGGAGCGGATTTGGGCTCGGGCTCGGCTGGGGCTGGGGCTGGCGAAGCGGTCTTGCCGGCCACGACGGGCCGTTCGAACTCCGGCTCCGCCTCGGCCAGCGTCTGCCTGCGGCGCAGCAGCAACCAGCCAACGACCGCCCCGAGGGCCAGCAGGAAGCCCGCGATCCACGGCAGCGGATTGCTCGCTGGCTCGGGGGCGGGGGCAAGTGGCGGGGGCGCAAGGGCGGGGGTGTCGAGGGTCGGCTGGGTCAGTGGCGGCGGAAGAGCCGCCGCGCCGGTCGGGCTCGGACTCGGCGCGGGAAGCGCGGTTGTCGAGGTTGTCGGCGCCGGCATTGGCTGCGCCGTCATGGCGGGCCGGGGTCGGGGGGAAGGCCGGGCAGTCGGGGCCGAGGTCGGAGTGGGCGCGGCGATCACCGGAGGCGGGGCAGCCTGGGGAGGGGGAGTCTCTACGGTGGGCGCGTCGGTCGTGGCGACGCGCGGTGGCGGCGAGCCGGGGACGACCGGGCCTTGCGCCGTGGCCGAGGGCGTGGGCGCAGGCGGCAACTGGTATGAGCCGGCATTCTGTGCGCGCGCGCCGGTCGCGGTGACGGCGGCGGCGGTCAGCGCAAGCGCGGCAAGGGTTGTCGGAAAGTGCCCCGTGGTCCTCATCATGGAACCCGGACAAGGCGCGGGTGGTTTAATCGTCGATGAACCGATGGGCATGATCGGCTCACTTGCCCTGCGGCTGCGACCGGTGCATTGGGCGCGCAACAGAAGGGCTTCGGGGTGCGCCAAGGTGCATTTCGGTGCCGTCAGGTGCTTTTAGGTGCCGTTCAGGTCACAAGGCGGTCGTCATGGCAAATACACCACTTTTCCTCGGACAAAACAGCAGCTTGCCAGCTTCTCCGGACGAGGCTGTGCTCGATTACGTGGCCAATCCGCGTCCCGGCGCGCTTTACATGATCCGCTTTGCTGCGCCCGAATTCACCTCGCTCTGCCCGGTCACCGGCCAGCCCGACTTCGCACACCTCGTGATCGATTATGCGCCCGGTGAATGCATCGTGGAATCAAAGGCCTTGAAGCTGTTCCTCGGATCGTTTCGCAACCATGCCGGCTTCCACGAGGACGTGACCGTCGGCATCGGCCAGCGCCTGTTCGACGAGATGAAGCCGCAATGGCTGCGCATCGGTGGCTACTGGTACCCGCGCGGCGGAATTCCGATTGACGTGTTCTGGCAATCGGGTCCGCCGCCGGCCGGTCTTTGGCTTCCGGATCAAGGGGTTGCGCCTTACCGCGGACGCGGCTGACGCATGGCGCGCCGCAGCCCGCTCAGGCAGCGAGCTGCGGCAACCGGAAGGTCTCGCGCTGTTCCGGCGCAAGCATGACGACAAGCGCCTTGACCACGCGGTCGCGCCCTTCGTCCGTCAGGTGCACCCAGATGCGGCGGCGGTCCTGCGGGTCGGGTTCGCGGACGATCAGGCCGCTGTCGTGGAACATCGCAAGCCAGCGAAGCACGGTCGCGCCGGGCACGTTGGCGCTGAGGCCAAGGCCGGTCACCGATATCCGACGCCCTTCGCAGCGGTGCACGAACAGTTCCAGGAGCAGGTCCCACGCGGGGTCCGCGACCTGGATCCCGGGGAACAGTTCCTGACGGCGGCGGCGAGCCGCTATCTTCGCCCTTGCTTCATGGAGCAGTTGCTCGGCAGTTGGCTCTGCCTTCTCGCCCTCGCCGGTGGTGGCGAGGAGTTCGCCGAGCATTGCGCTTATAGTGGCGAGCCGATCTCGATCATTTTTGTTCATACCTTCGCATTCCCAGTCCAACCCCGAGATAATCCATGCGGATTAAAACGCAGATTTGCAAATGCAAACGGTTGAAATTGATAGGAAAATGAGCGAATATTAACTAATCGCGGTTACGTGAAGATTATATCTTAAGTTAACATGGTCAAGGATTTCTGCGGCTTTCGGAATGGACTAAGAGTTCAGTCCGATAGTACCCAAAAGTTCGGAAATCTGTTCCAGAAGGTCCATCGCGGCCAGTTCCTGTTGCGAACAGGAAGGCACTTCCGCTTCATGGCGCGCGCGAATCGCCGCCGCGAGTTCGATGCACGCGGTCCGCGTTTCCAGCAGCATCGCCGCGGCTGTCCCATTTCCGGTCATCGCGCCTTGTCCCAGACCTGCACTTGCGGAGCAAGTCTCGACTTAACATTTGTTACGTTGCGCGCGAGACATGATCCCTGAAGTCCCGCGGACGCAGGGCACGCGCGTGCAAAGTCGGTGCGATCGATCGGGGAATGGTGCCGGCTACAGGATTCGAACCCGTGGCCCCCTGATTACAAATCAGGTGCTCTACCAACTGAGCTAAGCCGGCTTGTCGCTGTTCCCTAGCCTCAGACGGCACCGAAGGTCCAGCCCTCCGTTCGCGCGATTTCGGGTGTAAGTTCGCGGGGAGACCAGAGCCGGGGGTTAGGGGCGGCGCGGCGAAGCCACGCCGCCGTCACGATGGCGTCGCAGGTGTGATCGTCGAGCGGGCCGGCCAGCCCTGATGGCTCGGAGCCCAGGCGCGCGAGCGCATCATCGAGTTCGCCCGCCGATCGCATCTTCGAGCGCGAGGCCGTGCGCCCGGCGGCCATGGCGGCGATGGTCGTGTAGATTTCGCAGAGGACCGGACCGCGCGCGGGCAGGGGATCGACAGGCCAGACGCTCGCCGCCCCGCGAAGCCTGTGCAGCAGCCGCATCCCCGAAAGGCTCGACTTGCCGACTTGCGCCGCGCCGACGAGGTTGAAGTTCGAATAGGGCTTGCACCCCATCCGCCGCTGTGCCGCCTCCGTCGTGCGGAAGCGTCCCTGCCCGCCGCCGAACCGTGCGCCCTCGCGCCCGCCGTGGCGGCGGAAATAGGCAGAGAACGCGGGGTGGTCGACAAACGAGGTGACGCCAAGATGCGGATCGTCAGCGCAGATCGCGTCGATCGAAGCCCACAGGTCGCGTGCCGTCGCCGGGCTTTCGGCGAGCCCCGGAAAAAACGCGCCCCGGTCCGCGAAGGGCAGCGATATGCCAAGGTCCATGCCTACCAGCGCGTCGTCCGGCAGCTCTTCGTCCAGGAACCGCAGCACTTCCTCGCGCGACCAGCGGTGCGAAGGGCGAACCATGGCGGGTGCCGCATCCCCGCGCGCGGCCATGGCCACCGCGATGCCCTTGTGGCGCTCGCCCGCGGCGCCCGACCAGTCGATCGCGACGAAATGCCCGAAACGCCCCGGGTTCATCCGCCCTCGCGCTCGCGGCGCTTGCGGTCCCACCATTCGAGGCGTTTCAGAACCTCGCGCTCGAACCCACGCTCGACCGGGGTGTAGTAAGTCTGCGGCGCCATGCCATCGGGCCAGTAGTTCGCGCCCGAAAACCCGTCCTCGGCGTTGTGGTCGTAGGCATAGCCCTTGCCGTAGCCGATGTCCTTCATCAGCTTGGTCGGCGCGTTGAGGATGTTGGCGGGAGGCATGAGCGAGCCCGTCTCGCGCGCGGACTTCCACGCCGCCTTGTGCGCGGCATAGGCGGCGTTGGATTTGGGCGCGGTGGCAAGGTACAGCAGCGCCTGGACGATGGCGAGTTCGCCTTCCGGACTGCCGAGGAACTCGTAGGCATCCTTGGCGGCAAGGCACTGGACGAGTGCCTGCGGATCGGCGAGGCCGATGTCCTCCACCGCCATGCGCACCATGCGGCGCAGCAGGTAGAGCGGTTCCTCGCCCGCGACGAGCATTCGCGCGAGATAATAGAGCGCCGCCTGCGGATCGGAACCGCGCACCGATTTGTGCAGCGCCGAGATCAGGTTGTAGTGCCCTTCGCGGTCCTTGTCGTAGACAGCGACCCGCCGCATCAGGAACTTGCCGAGGCCTTCGGGATCGAGCGGCGCGGGCAGCGATACGTCGAACAGCATCTCCGCCTGGTTCAGCAGGAAACGCCCGTCGCCATCGGCCGAGGCGACCAGCGCCTCGCGCGCGGGCGGGGTGAGGGGAAGGCGAAGGCCGGTGACGTCCTCGGCCCGGTCGAGAAGTGTGCCCAGCGCCGCCGCATCGAGCCGATGCAGGATCAGTACCTGTGCCCGGGAAAGAAGTGCGGCGTTGAGGGCGAAGCTCGGGTTCTCGGTCGTCGCGCCGACGAGCGTGACGGTGCCGTTTTCCACGAAGGGCAGGAAGCCGTCCTGCTGGGCGCGGTTGAAGCGGTGGATCTCGTCGACGAACAGCAGGGTTCGCCGCCCCGCAAGTGCCATCGCCTCTGCCTCTGCAAAGGCCTTCTTGAGGTCCGCAACGCCCGAGAACACGGCGCTGATCGCGACGTAGCGCATGCCCACCGCCTCGGCGAGCAGGCGGGCGATGCTGGTCTTGCCGGTGCCCGGCGGCCCCCACAGGATCATCGAGGTAAGCTTGCCTGCCGCGACCATCCGCCCGATGGCGCCGTCCGGCCCGGTCAGGTGGTCCTGCCCGATGATTTCCGACAGGTCGCGCGGGCGCAGCCGGTCGGCCAGCGGTCCTTCCGCCGAGGCTTCGGGCGGCGGGCGATCCTGCGGAGGCGGGGCGAAGAGGTCTGCCATCCCTGCGGAAATAGGTGCCTGCGCGGAAAATTGCATCAGCCTCTTGCATGATCGCAATTAAGATATATCTTAGAGCCATCATGAAAAGGAACATGCACATGCATTTCGAACGTGGCCGCGACAATTGCGGCCGGAACGGCGCCGGGTTTGATCGGCGTGCCGCCAGGATGATGGCGATGATGGGCGGGCGCTTCGGCGGCGGTCCCTTTGGCGAAGGCGGGCCCTTCGGCGAAGGGCGTGGCTTTGGCGGTCATGGCGGGGGCGGCGGCAGGGGCCGGCGCGGCGGGCGGATGTTCGCCGGCGGCGAGCTTCGCCTGCTGCTTCTGCACCTTGTCGCCCAGCAGCCGCGCCACGGCTATGACCTGATCCGTGCGGTGGGCGAACTGGCCGGCGGCGAATATGCGCCCAGCCCCGGTGTGGTCTATCCGACGCTCAGCCTGCTGGTGGACGAAGGGCTGATTGCCGAGGAAGCCGGCGACGGCCCGCGCAAGGCGTTTGCCGCAACCGATGCGGGCCGCACCGAGCTCGATGGCAGGAGCGACGAACTCGACGCCATCGTCGCGCGGCTCAAGGCACTGGGCGACCAGGGTGAGCGCTCGGCCAGTCCGCCGGTACGCCGCGCGATGGGCAATCTTCACGCCGTGCTGCGCAATCGCGCCATGGCCGAAGGTTTCGACACCGAGACGGCCCATGCCATCGCCGACATCCTCGACGAGGCCGCGCGCCGGATCGAAAGGCTTTGATGTTGCACGAGTCCGCCCTTTCGCGGCACTTTGACGACATCAATGCCCGTGGTATCCTCTCCCCGCAGCGCAAGGGGAGAGGCGCCATGCAGGAAACGACCCATGCAACTCATGCAAGCCATGCACCCCGGACGCCCGGCCATCTCTGGATCGTCGGCACGGTCGGCCTGATCTGGAACAGCTTCGGCTGCGTCGACTATGCGATGACGAAGCTGGACCCGGCGGGCTACGCGGCCTCGATGGGCGAGGGCGTCCTTGCCTATGTGGAGAGCCTGCCGGCCTGGCTCAGCGTGTTCTGGGCGCTCGGCGTCTGGGGCTCGCTGGCGGGGTCGATCCTGCTGCTGCTCCGCTCGCGCCACGCGGCGAGGGCGTTCATCGTCTCGCTTGCCGGATTCGTCGTGACGCAGGGCTACCAGCACTTCGGCAGTGAAATGCCGTCGGCAATGAAGGGGCCGGGCGCCTATGGCATTGCCCTGGCGATCCTTGTCGCTCTGGTGTTCCAGCTTGCCTACGCGCGGCGCATGGCCGAGGCGGGCGTCCTGCGCTAGCGGCGCCTGCTGCGGATCGCCTTCTGCCGGACGAGCCGCAGGTAGGTGTCGGCAACCGCCTGGTTTATGCGGTCCCACGAGAAGTCGAGGCTGCGTTCCTCGCCCGCCGCACCGTGCCGGCCGCGCAAGTCCGCGTCCTCGACATAGCAGCGCAGCGCCTCGGCAAACTGCCGCACCGCGCCCGGCGCGATGAGGCGGCCGGAAACGTTGTCGTCGACAAGGCTCTGGCTGCCGGTGGCGGCCGCCGCAACGACCGGAACGCGGCAGGCCATCGCCTCGAGCGTGACGTTGCCGAAGGTTTCGGTGACCGAAGGGTTGAACAGCACGTCCATGCTGGCAACCGCGCGGCCAAGGTCTGCTCCGCCCTGGAACCCGGCGAAGACCGCCTGCGGCAGGCGCGCGGCGAACCAGTCATGCGCGGGGCCTTCGCCCACCACCAGCACCCGGTGCCTGACGCCGCGCCGCGCGAGCTGGTCGATCGAGTCCGAGAAGACGTCGAGCCCCTTTTCCATCACCAGTCGGCCAAGGAAGCCGACCACGACTTCGTCATCGGCAATGCCCAGCTCGCGTCGCCATTCGAGGCTGCGCGCGCCGGGATGGAAGATGTCGCGGTCTACCCCGCGCGACCAGATATCGATGTCGTAGTTCATGCGCTGGTCGCGAAGCACTTGCGCCATCGATTCCGACGGGGCCACCAGTGCGTCGCAGCGGCGGTAGAAGCGGCGCATCAGCGCCTCGATCACCGGTTCGAGCCAGGCCATGTTGTAGTAGCGGAAGTAGGTTTCGAACCGGGTGTGGACCGAGGCCAGGATCGGCAGGCCGCGCCGACGCGCCCAGGACACCGCCCGGTGTGCCACCACGTCTGGCGAGGATACGTGGACGACGTGGGGATCGAACGCTGCCAGATCGCGGCGCACACGCGGGCTGAGCGCGAGGGGGAAGCGATATTCGGCCCGGCCGGGGATCGCGAACGAGGGAACGCCGACAAGCGTCCCGGTGGCGGGGAAGGCGGGCTCTTCCACCTTGGGCGCATAGACCCGGACGTCCGCGCCCTGGCGCAGGAGGTAGCCGACCAGCCGGTTGAGCGCCTGGTTCGCCCCGTCGCGCACGTAGTTGTAGTTGCCGCTGAACAGCGCAACCCGCAGGCCTGCGACCTCGGTCGGGAACGATGGGACGGCGGGGGCGGTCTTCGCGGAACTCATCCGCGGCCCCATAGCCCGCTATCGCTGCCTTGGCGAGAGAGCGCGGTCACGCCGTTGTCGAAATGCGCCGTCCGTGGCGCGCGCGGCACGTCCGGTCGCGCCGGGCATTTGCAGGAGGAACCGGTGTCGTGCTCGCCCGCTCCAATGGGGCCGATCCAGCACAGGAGTTCGTGAAATGTCCTTTTTCGACAAGGTCATGTCCGCATTGACCCCGCCCGAAAGCGCCGAGGACCGGCGCCAGGCCCGCGAGCGGGCGCAGGCGCTCGCAAAGCCGGGAGACTGGCTTTCGCAGGCGCTCGAGCATCATCGCCGCATCGAGGCCTGCTTCGAACTGGCGCTGAACGCCGCGTCGGTGGCTGAACGCCGCGCCGCGCTGCGCGATCTCGCCATGATGCTCACCGCCCACGCCAATGCCGAAGAGGCCGTACTCTATCCGGCGATGGCGAACGAGGACAGCAGGACCTCCGCCGGCATGTCCTATGAGGAGCACGCAATGACACGCATCGAGATGGGCGGGCTCGAGACGCTCGACCCTATGGGGCAGGAGTGGCGAGACAAGCTCGGCCATATCCGGGGCGCGGTGCTGCATCACGTCTACGCGGAGGAAGGCGAGCGCTTTCCGGAGCTGCGCAAGGCGATCTCGCCGCAAGACGACCAGCGCCTGACTCGCCGCTTCGTCGAGGAGTTCGACCGCTACATGGGCAGGGAGGTCTTCGAGGCGCCGAGGCAGATGGCCGCCGAAATTCCGCGCCAGCAGCAGGCCCGCGGACAGATGCAGGAAGGCAACCGCAATCCGCCTAGGAACTGGGGTGCGGCTGACTATTGATGGCCGGATTTGAAGGGCTGAATGCAGGAAGGGCGGCCTGTGAGGGCCGCCCTTCGTGTTTCGTTATGCCGCTTCCTTCTTCCGCGACGCCTTCTTGCGTTCGTTCGGATCGAGGATCGCCTTGCGCAGGCGGATGGTCTTGGGCGTGACTTCGACCATTTCGTCGTCGTCGATGTAGGCGATGGCCTGTTCCAGCGTCATGATCTTCGGCGGGGTCAGGCGGATCGCGTCGTCCTTGCCCGTCGAACGGAAGTTCGTGAGCTGCTTGGACTTCATCGGGTTGACTTCAAGGTCTTCCGGCTTGGCGTTCTCGCCGATGATCATGCCTTCGTAGATCTTGTCCTGCGGGCGCACGAACAGGATACCACGATCCTCGAGGCTGTTGAGCGCGTAGCCCACGGCCTCGCCGGTGCCGTTCGAGATCAGCACGCCGTTCTGGCGGCCTTCGATCGGGCCCTTGTGGGGGCCGTACTTCTCGAACAGGCGGTTCATGATGCCGGTGCCGCGCGTGTCCGAAAGGAACTCGCCGTGGTAGCCGATGAGGCCGCGCGACGGCGCCGAGAACAGGATGCGGGTCTTGCCGGCACCCGACGGGCGCATGTCGGTAAGCTCGGCCTTGCGGCGCTGCATCTTCTCGACGACCGTCCCGGAGAACTCGTCGTCCACGTCGATAACAACGGTTTCATACGGTTCGGTGCGCTGGCCGTTCTCGTCGGTCTGGAACAGCACGCGGGGGCGGCTGATGCCCAGCTCGAAGCCTTCGCGGCGCATGGTCTCGATCAGCACGCCGAGCTGGAGTTCGCCGCGACCGGCAACTTCGAAGCTGTCCTTGTCAGCCGATTCCGTCACGCGGATGGCGACGTTGGTTTCCGCCTCGCGCAGCAGGCGATCGCGGATCATGCGGCTGGTCACCTTGTCGCCTTCGCGGCCGGCGAACGGGCTGTCGTTCACGGCGAAGCGCATGGCGAGGGTCGGCGGATCGATCGGCTGCGAGGCGATCGGCTCGGTCACGGAGGGGTCGGCGATGGTGTTGGCGACGGTGGCCTTTTCGAGGCCGGCAAGCGCGATGATGTCACCTGCCTTGGCTTCCTCGACGGGCACGCGATCAAGACCGTTGAAGCTCATCAGCTTGGAGGCGCGGCCCACTTCGATCACCTTGCCGTCGGCGTCGAGCGCGTGGATCGGCTGGTTGACCTTGATCGTGCCCGACTGGACGCGACCGGTCAGCACGCGGCCCATGAAGTTGTCACGGTCGAGCAGGGTGGCGAGGAAGCTGAACGGACCGTCGACGTCGAGGTTCGGCGCCGGCACGTGGCTGACGATCTTCTCGAACAGCGGCTCGAGCGTGCCTTCACGAGCTTCCTCGTTGTCCGAGGCGTAGCCATTGCGGCCCGAAGCGTAGAGCACCGGGAATTCGAGCTGCTCGTCGTTGGCGTCGAGGCTGACGAAGAGGTCGAACACCTCGTCGAGCACTTCCTGCGCGCGGCCGTCGGGACGGTCGATCTTGTTGACCACCACGATCGGCTTGAGACCGAGGGCGAGCGCCTTGCCGGTGACGAACTTGGTCTGCGGCATCGCGCCTTCCGAGCTGTCGACCAGCAGGATCACGCCGTCGACCATCGAGAGGATGCGCTCGACCTCGCCGCCGAAGTCGGCGTGGCCGGGGGTGTCGACGATGTTGATGCGGGTGGTCTCGCCCGAGGTCGGCGAGGTCCATTCGACCGAGGTGCACTTCGCGAGAATGGTGATCCCGCGTTCCTTCTCGAGGTCGTTGGAGTCCATCGCGCGCTCTTCGACGCGCTGGTTGTCGCGGAAGGTGCCGGACTGGCGGAAGAGCTGGTCCACGAGCGTGGTCTTGCCGTGGTCGACGTGTGCGATGATCGCGATGTTGCGCAGGGGCAGCGACATTGGAATGGCTTTCGTAATGGAATCGGGTGGCGTTCGGCACAAGCTTTGCCCGCCCGAATATCGGCGCGCGCTTACAGGACATTGTGCGCTGCGGCAAGCACGCCGAATCCAATAGGCCGCGCGCTGCGGCAAGCAAGCCGAATTCAACGGGTTCG
Source organism: Novosphingobium aromaticivorans DSM 12444 (assembly GCF_000013325.1). Lineage (GTDB taxonomy): Bacteria > Pseudomonadota > Alphaproteobacteria > Sphingomonadales > Sphingomonadaceae > Novosphingobium > Novosphingobium aromaticivorans. The sequence goes on along the minus strand of NC_007794.1, from coordinate 2,745,283 downwards.
CGTTGCGGCAGGTGCGGCGAATCCAGTGGAGCCGCGTTGCGCGGCAATCGCTTCCCGCGCACGATTCGAACAACGATCGTCCAGCCGGATGGCGAGACTGTGACCGGCCTGCAACAGGGCATGAAAATGCAATGCAATTGGGCAGCATTTCATGCGGCGGCGATTGTTCCAATCTTTTCCGGCACCTAAAAGACCTGAAGGGAAACACAGGATGTCCTTCCGGCCAAGGTGAAGGGGCTATCACAGTCTGCCAAAGCCCGGGTCAAAAGAGGAAAAGCAATCACATGAAATCCATTTCTGCCGGTCGCACCGGCCAGGCCGCGCTTCTCGTCGGTGCCTGCGGTCTTGCTCTTGCATTCTCGGCGACCGCCCAGGCCCGCACGCAGGACGCCGGGCCCGTCGAAGAGGCCCAGCCCGCGACCGATGCGCCCGAGCCGCAGGCCGACGGAAACGAGATCATCGTCACCGCCACCAAGCGCGAGCAGACCCTTCAGGACGTTCCCGTCGCCGTTTCGGTGACCAGCGCGCGGACGCTCGAGCAGGCCCAGATCCGCGATCTCAAGGATCTCACCAGCGTCGTGCCCTCGCTGCGCGTGACCCAGCTCCAGTCGAGCGCGCAGACCAATTTCATCATCCGCGGCTTCGGCAACGGCGCCAACAATGCCGGGATCGAGCCATCGGTCGGCGTGTTCATCGACGGCGTCTACCGTTCGCGCTCCGCCGCCCAGATCGGCGATTTCCCCGACGTTCAGCGCATCGAGGTCCTGCGCGGCCCGCAGTCGACGCTGTTCGGCAAGAACGCCAGCGTGGGCGTCATCTCGATCGTCACGCAGGCGCCCAAGTTCGACTTCGGCGGCAATGTCGAGGCGAGCTATGGCAATTACGACGCGGTCGTCCTCAAGGGCGTGGTCACCGGTCCGATCACCGACCAGCTCGCAGTCAGTCTGGCGGGCGGTCTCAATAAGCGGGACGGGTACAACAAGGACCTCGGCACCGGCAACCGGACCAACGAGCGCGATCGCTGGTTCCTGCGCGGCCAGGCGCTTTGGGAGCCCAATGCCCAGGCCCGCGTCCGCCTTATCGGCGATTACTCCAAGATCGACGAGAACTGCTGCGGCGTCGTCAATCTCCAGCCCTCGTCGGCGACGCTGGCGGTCCAGGCGCTGGGTGGCCAGGTCAACGGCACCGACGAGATTTACGCGAACAAGGTCTATTCCAATATCGATTCCACCAACCGGATCGAGAACTGGGGCGCTTCCGGCCAGGTCGATTACGACCTCGGTCCGCTGACCTTCACGTCGATCACCGCGTTCCGACGGTCCAATTCGCTGACGAACCAGGACTCCGACTTTTCCAGCGCCGACCTCATCGGCCAGAATACCGCCGACCAGCGCATCCGCACCTTCACCCAGGAGCTGCGCGTTGCCACCAACATGGACGGCCCGCTGAACTTTCTCGTCGGCGGCTACTACTTCAACGAGAACATCCGCCAGACGGGCCGCATCGCCTGGGGTGCGGACGCGCGCAGCTATGCCGACTTCATCATCCGGGGCCTGACCTCGAACACCCAGTCGCTGTCCAGCCTGGAGACCACGTTCAGCGGCCTGACCGGGACCAACTACACCGGGCAGTTCTTCGCCGAAGGGCAGGGCCTCGACGAGCGCTATCGCCTTAAGAACGAGGCCTACTCCTTCTTCGGCCAGGCGGACTTCAAGATCGGCGACCGCCTGACCGTGACTGGCGGCATCAACTACACCAACGACAAGAAGCGCTTCGCCGCCTCGGCCGACACGTCCGACGTGTTCTCCAGCCTCGACCTGGTGGACATCGGCGGGACCGCGCTGAGCCGTGGCTTCATTTCGACCGCGCTCGGTACGACCGATCCGCTCGCGATCGCCGCCTTCGCCAGCGCCAACCCCGACGTTTACGCCACGCTGCAAACGCAGGCTGCCGGCTTTGCCGCGCTCAACGCCCGCCTTTCCACCAGCGACGCGGCGGCAGACGCCAATCCGCTGACCGTCGGCAATCCGCTGCTTGCGCTCCAGGACCTGCAGTTCCTGCCGCCGTTCCTGGCGGTGCCCAATGCTGTCGAGCCGGGCCGGACCAACGACGACAAGTTCACTTATGTCGTCCGCGTCGCCTATGACCTGACCGACAACATCAACGTCTATGCAAGCTACGCGACCGGCTTCAAGGCCAGCTCGATCAACCTCTCGCGCGACAGCCGTCCGTTCGAGGCCGACCGCGAGCAATTGACCTCGCGCGGGTTGGCCGTGGTCAACCAGACCTATGGCAGCCGCTTTGCCGGACCCGAAAGTTCGACCGTCTATGAAATCGGGCTCAAGGCGGACTGGGGTCTCGTCACTGCCAACGTCGCCGCGTTCGACCAGCGCATCAATGGCTTCCAGTCCAACACCTTCACCGGTTCGGGCTTCGTGCTGGCCAATGCGGGCAAGCAGTCGGTGCGCGGCCTGGAGTTCGAAGGCACGGTCAAGCCGGCCAAGGGCTGGCTGCTCAATGTCGGCGTGACCTACCTCGATCCCAAGTACGACAGCTTCGTGCTTTCGGCGGTGGGCGACCTGTCCAACACGCGCCCGGCCGGCATTCCGGCGATTTCGTCGACCTTCGGCGCCAGCTACGACCACGAGTTCGCGGGTGGCGACCACCTGATCCTGCGCGGCGATTTCCACTATGAATCGCCGGTTCAGATCGTCGAGGGCCTTCCGGGCTTCCTCGACGCGGGAACCAGCATCGCGGTGGCGGCGGCACGGCCGTTCCGGCGCGAGGTGAACGAGGCCAACGCGTCGATCACCTGGGCGATGCAGATGGGCCTGGAACTGACGGTGTGGGGGCGCAACCTCACCAACAACCGCTATCTGCTCTCGGTATTCGACACTCCGGCACAGCCCGGGTCGATCTCGGGCTATACCAGCCAGCCGCGTACCTACGGCGTGACCGGGCGCTTCCGGTTCTGAGCCGGCTGCAAATGGCAAGACGGGAAGGGGGCCTTGGCGGGCCTCCTTCTGCTATCCGGAATGAGCGGCCCTACCGGGTCGCGGCAGTCAGTTCCTCGGCCTTTGCGGCAGGGACGGGGGCCACGGTCGCGGGCCGTGCATAGAGCGCTGGGAAGACCTGCTCGATCGGCTTGGTGTCGGGCAGGATGTAGACGTATCCGCCCTTGCGGGTGAACTGCGGCACCAGCTTTCCGGAATAGAGCGCCTTGGGCACGTTTATGCAGCCGAAGGTGATGCGGTTGTCGTCGCTCGTGGGCGAAAGCATCCGCTGGCGGCGCTTCTCCTTGGGATTGTTGCCCGGGATGGGATGGAGCGCGACCGAGGTCGCATAATCGACCCACAGCACGCGCTGGTTGCCTGCCGCGACCCCAAAGCGGGCGAGGTAGCGACCTGCGGGCGTCGTTTTTTCCGCAGGTCCGATCTCGGCAAGGTTCTTGCTGCCGACACCCGGCGTTGCATCGTCGCCCGGTGCGATGCCGATCAGTACTGGGCCGGAGCCAAGCGCATTGCCCTTGGCGTCGAACAGGAACATCGCCGCAGCGTTCTTGTCGATGATCGCATAGGGCAGCCCGTGGTGGTCGCCAGAGGCGGAAACCCATTCGCGCACGCGTTCGGCGGCGGGTGGGAGGGTCATCGGCGCGGCGGCTTTCGTTGCCGCCTTTGTCCCCGTCTTGCCTGTACGGCTGCGGGCCTTGGCCTTGGTGGATTTCGTGGCCTTCGCGGATGCGGCGCCTTGCGCCGTCGCGGGAGCGGTTGCCTCCTTCGCGGGAGAGGCTGGCGCCGCCGTCGCGGGAACCGTCGCGGTCAGGGCGGCCAGTGCCAGGAATGCTGCAATCATCGGGCGGTCAACTCTCCAGACATGAAACGTCCGTCGGCGCGTGAACGGCGCCGACGGACGAGACAACGCAGAAATCTGCGGTTAGTTGCGCGGACGCTTGCGCTGCGCTTCCACCATGCGCTGCTCGACGCCGTCGACGCGAGCTCCAAGCTGATCGATCCGCTGGGTGTTGGTCTGCGCCTGGGCGTTGGCGGCCTGGGCCTCGCTGCGGGCAGCCTGGGCCACGCCGTCAGTCGCCTGGAGGCGCTGCTCGACGCCATCGATGCGCTGGTTGACCGTCGCGATCTGCTCGTTGACGTAGCCCTTGGTGGCGCAGCCGCCGAGACCGAGCGATGCCGTCAGCATGCCGAGGGCGGAAACGATCTTGATCGATGGGGACATGAACTTCTCCTGTGAGTTTCTTGGCGAACCGCGGCCCAAACGCGGGAACCGCGATTTCGGCTCTGGACGATCCGCCGAAACGTGCAGGGCGCGCGCCCAGGTGTGGATCTTCGGGTTCCCGGCGGGAACCGCGCCAGTCGAGCTCCGTAAAATCCCGCAGCGCGGGGCAGGAAAGCACCTGCTGCAACGAAAAAGGGCGCACCCGGCGGCGCGCCCTTTTCTTCCGTCAGCGATCGGCTTCGCGCTTACTTGGGCGCGAGGACCATCAGCATCTGGCGACCTTCCATGCGGGGGAAAGCTTCGACCTTGGCGATTTCCGCCACATCGTCCTGCACCTTGCGCAGCAGGTTCATGCCCAGCTGCTGGTGCGAAAGTTCGCGGCCACGGAAACGCAGGGTGATCTTCACCTTGTCGCCTTCACCGATGAACTTCACGACATTACGCATCTTGGTTTCGTAGTCGTGGTCATCGATGTTCGGACGCATCTTGATCTCCTTGATCTCCTGCGTCTTCTGGCTCTTGCGGGCGAGGTTGGCCTTCTTCTGCGCTTCGTAGCGGAATTTGCCGACATCGAGGAACTTGCAGACCGGCGGGTCCGCGTTGGGCGAAACTTCAACGAGGTCGAGTCCGACATCGGCCGCCTGCTCGATCGCTTCGCGGGTGTACATAACACCCAGGTTCTCGCCGTTCTCGTCGATCACGCGCACCTTGGGCACGTTGATCATCTGGTTGTAGCGAGGCCCGCTCTTTACGGGGGGCGCCATCATGCGCCGCGGTGGGGGAGCTATAGTGCTTTCTCCTGCAGTTTGCCCAAATATACGATGCGCGCGCTCTTATCACAATGCGCGCCGAGATAAAGTCCGCAATGCACAGGGTTGGCCATGCGCGTCGTCAGGCTGCTTCGCGCCACAGCGCGAAACGGGCCAGGCGTTCCCCGGCGGGGACGATCGCGTCGATCGCGCGGGCGGGCTGGAGCGCGGCAAGGATCGCCGGATCGCCGGCGTGCATCCCGCCCGTCAATGCGCCGAAAGCGGGCAGGATCAGGCGGTTTTCGCTTGCCACAGCGCAAGGACGGGCGATGGAGCGGCCCCGCACGGTTACCCGCAGCTTGGGGTGGAAGTGGCCTGAAATCTCGGTCCCGGCGGCGCCCTTGCGGGCTATGTGCCGCAAGGACACACCCCGCACGGAAAGTTCATCAACCAGCGTTCCACCGGGCGCGCGGGCGTCTTCGTCGTGGTTTCCGGTGATCCAGACCCAGTCCGTCGCGCGGGTCAGCGCATCGAGCATGCCCGCCGCGTGCGGTTCCATCCGTTCTGTCGCGGCGGCGTCGTGGAACGAGTCGCCAAGGCAGAACACGCGTCGCGCTCCGGTCTCGCGCAGGGCTCCCGCCAGCCGTTCCAGCGTGGCGCGGCTGTCATAGGGCGGGAGCATCTGGCCGTGGCGGGCAAAGAAGCTGGCCTTCTCGAGGTGGAGGTCGGCCACCAGCAGCGCGCTTTCCTCGGCCCAGAACAGCGCTCTGGCCGCTCCGAGGCGAAACTCCTGCCCTGCGAACGAAAAGGGAACCATGGCTTCCCCTTGCCGTAAGCGGATTGTCTTGGCAAGGGCTGCCTATGAGCAACTGGACCGACCACACCGCCCGCGCCCGCACCTGGTTCGAAAGCCTGCGTGACCGCATCTGCGCGGAGTTCGAAGCGATCGAGCGCGAGGCGGGCTCGGACGCGCGCTTCGCCTACACTCCGTGGAACCGCGAGCACGAAGGCGAGACCGTGGAGAACGGGGGCGGCGGGGTCCAGGGCCTGATGAAGGGCCGGGTCTTCGAGAAGGTCGGCGTCAACGTATCGACCGTGCAGGGGGAATTCTCGAAGGAGTTCGCTGGCACGATCAACGGGGCGAGCGCGGACGCGCCGGGCTTCACCGCAACCGGCATCAGCCTTGTCGCCCACATGGCCAATCCGCACGTGCCCGCCGTCCACATGAACACCCGCTTCCTCACCACCAGCAAGGCATGGTTCGGCGGCGGCGGCGATCTCAATCCGCCGATCCCCTATGAAGAGGATACGGTAGAGTTCCATGCCGAGTACAAGGCGGCCTGCGACAGGCACGATCCGGAATACTATCCCCGGTTCAAGAAGTGGGCGGACGACTACTTCTGGATTCCCCACCGCAAGGTCCATCGCGGCGTTGGCGGCATCTTCTACGACCACCTTGAATGTGCCGACGATGCGGCGTTCGAGGCGAACTTCGCCTTCACCCGCGACGTGGGCGAGGCTTTCATCAACGTGTTCCCGCGCCTCGTGCGGCGGCGGATGGGCATGGATTTCACGCCCGCCGAAAAGCTGACCCAGCTCGAGTATCGCGGGCGCTATGCCGAGTTCAACCTTGTCTGGGACCGGGGCACGCTGTTCGGGCTCAAGACCGGCGGCAACATCGACGCGATCCTGATGAGTCTGCCGCCGGAAGCCGTCTGGAGCTGAGACCATGGACGTGCCGGGCGCGCCGCTGGCCGAGGGTTACCACAACGTGCGCGCGGGCGATCTTGCCTGCGTGGTCACCGCGCTTGAAATGCGCTCCCCGCCCGAGGGCCTGCGCCGCCTGACGCCCGAGGGCGACGTGCCCGTGCAACTCGTCCGCTGGAAGGAGTGCGCGCCCGCAAAGTACCGCCTGCTCTACAAGCGCGTCGGCGCACCCTGGCTATGGTGGTCGCGCCTGGCCAGGAGCGACGACGATCTGTCGGCGATCATCCACGATCCGGAAGTGCAGCTCTACGCCGTGGTCGACCGGGCGCGGGTCGAGGTCGGCATGCTCGAACTCGATTTTCGCGTCGCCGGCGAATGCGAGATTGCCTTCTTCGGCCTTATTCCGGGCGCGAGCGGCAAGGGCCTGGGCAAGTGGCTCATGCGCAAGGCGTTGCAGATGGCGTGGCGGCCCGGGGTGAGCCGCGTGTGGGTGCATACCTGCACGCTCGACGATCCGCGCGCACCCGGCTTCTACATGGGGCAGGGTTTCGTGCCCTGTGCCCATTACGTCGAAGTCTTTCCCGACCCGCGTCTAGCCGGTCTTCTGGACGAGGACTGCGCGCCGCAGGTGCCGCTTATCCGGCCCTGACCGGCTTCGCGCGCCGCCAGATCATCCAGACCAGCGCGGCGGCGGCGAGCGGCATGAGATTGATCTCCAGCGGCAACGCCACGGCCCGCGTCGCCAGAGGTGCCAGCCACAGCGCGACAAGGGCCGATTTCTCCCACGGCCGCCAGCCGGTCCGGCGCGCTTCGCCCGCCAGCCAGAACACCGGCAGCGCGAGGAAGGCGAGGTCGTAGGAGAAGAGGTAGGGCGAGGCGAGGGCGGTTGCCGCGAGCAGCATCGCTCCTGCCGCCATCTCGTCCTGCGCGCGCTTCCAGAACAGGCAGGCCACGGCTGCGGTGCCAAGGCTCAGCAGGCCCTGCCCGACAAGCGCGACCGTCGGGTCGAAGTGGTAGCGCAGCGCCGCGAACAGCGTGCACATGCGCAGGAAGAACGGTCCCGGCTCCTGCGCCATCAATGTCGCGCTGGCCTTGAAGCTTTCCGGATAGGCGGCCCATGTGTCCGCGCTGAATACCAGCAGCGAGAGCAGGCAGAGCAAGGTGGCGCTCGCGGCCGCAGCGGCAAAGGCGGTCCACTGGCGTCCGGCGGCAAGCCAGAACGGCACCAGCAAGGCCAGGTGCGGCTTGATCACGAGCGCGCCGAACAGCACGCCGGAAAGCACCGGCGAGCGCCGCAGCGCCAGCACCGCGCCGATCAGCAGCGCGCCGGTGACGAAACCGTTCTGCGCGTGGCTGGCGGCAAGATAGGCCGCGGGAAAGGCGAGGATCGCCGGCCATGCGTCGGGCAGGACCTTGCGCGCGACCGCGAACCATGCCGCCCACCCGGCCAGCGCCCAGGCGATCCACGCGGCAGGATAGGAAAGGTATCCCAGCGGCGCCACCAGGAACAGGTAGGGCGGCGGGTTGACGAAGACGACGAGCTGGCCGGTCCCGCTCGCCGCCTGCGCGGCCTGTTCGGTGGCGATGTCGTAGACCAGCGCGGGCGTCCCTGCCGCCACGATCCTGCCTGCCCCCCAGAATGCAAGGAAATCGCTGCCCGCCGACCCCGTGGCCTCGAGAAAGACCTTGGCCATCATCGGCAGGTAACCTGCCAGCACGATCAGCGCATAAGCGGCCACGCGGCGCCGGTCGAGGAACGCGAGCGTGCGCAGCGCGGCTACGAGATCGGCGAGGGCGCCTGCCCGCCGCGCTTCCGCTGCCCTGGTTGGTGCCCCGGTTGCCGCCATGTCCCCGCTTTCCTGCCCGCCCCCGTGGCGATAGCCCCCGCTTTGGACCGGACATGGCAAACAATCGGTAAAGATCGCGCCATCCGGGTTGTTTGCACTTGCGCAATGGTTCCGGTTCCGCCCATTTTAAGGGCAGATGCTCCGCCAGTACGAACTTGTCGAACGTGTGCTCGCCTACGATCCGGATGCGGACGAGGCGATGCTCAACCGCGCCTATGTCTATACCGTCCAGAAGCACGGCACCCAGAAGCGCGCCAGCGGCGACCCCTATTTCTCGCACCCGGTCGAAGTCGCGGGCCTGATGACCGAGCTGAAGCTCGACCAGGACACGATCATCACCGCGCTGCTCCACGATACGGTCGAGGACACGCTGACCACGGTGGAGGACATCGAGCGTCTGTTCGGCCCCGACGTTGCCCGGCTGGTCGACGGCGTGACCAAGCTCTCCAAGATCGAGACGATGAGCGAGAGCGAGCGCGCGGCCGAAAACCTGCGCAAGTTCCTCCTGGCGATGAGCGAGGACCTGCGCGTCCTTCTCGTCAAGCTCGCCGACCGCATGCACAACATGCGCACGCTCCACTACATCAAGAGCGAGGAAAAGCGCCGCCGCATCGCGCGCGAGACCATGGATATCTATGCCCCGCTGGCAGAGCGGGTGGGCATGTACGAGTACATGCGCGAGATGCAGCTTCTGGCTTTCGAGCAGCTTGAACCGGAAGCCTATGCCACGATCACCGGCCGCCTTGCCGCGATCCGCAGCGAGGAAGGCGCGCAGGTCGATGCCATCGCGCTCGAGATCAAGAAGGCGCTGGCCGAGGCGGGCCTGCGGGTCGAGGTCTCGGGCCGCGAGAAGCATCCCTATTCGATCTGGCGCAAGATGGCCGAGCGGCACGTGTCGTTCGAGCAGATCACCGACATCATGGCGTTCCGCGTCCTCACCGACGACGAGGACGACTGCTACAAGGCGCTGGGCATCCTCCACCGGGCGTGGCAGATGATCCCGGGGCGCTTCAAGGACTACATCTCCACGCCGAAGATGAACGGCTATCGTTCGCTCCACACGGCGCTGATCTATTCCAACGCCATGCGCGTCGAGGTGCAGATCAAGACGCGCGACATGCACGAACGCAACGAGTTCGGCCTCGCGGCGCACTGGGCCTACAAGCAGGGTGGCAAGCCCGACGGGCAGGTCGGCTGGCTGCGCGACCTGATCGAAATCCTCGAATCCAGCCACGATGCCGAGGAACTGCTCGAAAACACCAAGATGGCGATCTACCAGGATCGCATCTTCGCCTTCACCCCCAAGGGTTCGCTGTTCCAGCTGCCCAAGGGCGCGACGCCGATCGACTTCGCCTTTGCCGTCCATACCAACCTCGGCGCGCAGGCAGTCGGGGCCAAGATCAACGGCCGCCACGTGCCACTGCGCACGCCGCTGGGCAATGGCGACGTGGTCGAGATCATCAAGAGCCGCACTTCCGAACCGCAGCTCTCGTGGCTCGGTTTCGTCGTGACCGGCAAGGCCCGCGCCGCAATCCGCCGCTTCGTCCGGCAGAAGGAGCGCGCCGAAGTGGCCGCCATCGGCCGCAAGCTCTACGAGGAAATCGTCGAGCGGCTGCCCACGAAGATCGGCAAGAAGGCGCTGGCCGATGCGCTCAAGCGGCTGAAGATGGCCTCGGAGGAGGACTTCATGTTCGCCATCGGCGCGGCCAAGCTGGATGACCGGCAGGTGATGGAAGCGCTCGTGCCGGGAAGCGCGGCCAACATTCCCGAGGAGAACTGGCCCAGCCAGCGCCGCGCCATCGCGGTGCGCGGGTTGACGCCGGGCATGGCCTTCAAGCTCGCCGCCTGCTGCCACCCCGTGCCGGGCGACCGCATCGTCGGCCTGCGTCGCCCCGGCAAGGGGGTCGAGGTCCACGCGATCGACTGCATGAAGCTGGCCGACGGCATCGACGCCGACTGGATCGACCTTTCGTGGGACGCGCGCACCGATGGCGCGATCGGCCGGGTGCGCGCCGAACTGTACAACCGCCCCGGCACGCTCGCCGAAATGGCGGGCATCTTCGCCAAGAACCACGCCAATGTCGTCAATCTCGAGATGACCCAGCGCGAGAACCCGTTCCACACCTACGAGGTGGACCTCGAGGTGCGCGACCTGGCGCACCTCACCCGGATCATCAGCGCCTTGCGCGCCAGCGACGCGGTGGCTCAGGCAGAGCGGATCTGACGCCGGTCCCGCGTCGCGAAGAGCCACGCAAGCGCGCCCGTCAGCGCAATCGACAGCAGGTTCTGCGCAAGCGGGGCGCCGTCGCGCGATACCTGGTGGGTGATCGTCGAGACGATCTCGAGCGCGATAAATGCGCCGCAGGACCACAGGCCGAGGCGGGCAAGGGAAGGCCGCACGAGCGCGACGAGCAATGCCGCGGTCAGGACAATCTCCGCCATGCCGACCGCGCGTCCCACCACGTCGGGAATGTGCACGGTCCATGCCTTGTGGAGCATCAGTTCCTCGCGCGACGAGAAGAGCTTGTGCCACCCGACGAAGCCATGGAACGCGCCCAGCAGCAGCGTCAGCCCGCCAAGCAGCGCAAGGCGCAACCCCGCCAGCGCGGAGGTCAATCCGGTCATCGTCGTCTCCCTGTTCGTTATTTTAGAACAAGAAGACTAATACGGATTTTATCCGGCTGCAATTGCCATCAATCGGCCTTCGTCGCCGCGGATCTGCGCCCCACCTTGCCTTCGCGCAGGGCCTCGGTCACCTGCATGAGCCGCTGGTTCATCCATGCGTCGGGCATCCGGCCAAGATATCCCGCGTCGATTCCCCGGCGCACGATCCGGGCGGGATTGCCGGACGCAATGCAGTCGCTGGGCAGGTCGCGCGAAACGACCGATCCAGCCGCAACCACGGTGCCGTCGCCGATGGTCACGCCCGGCAGGATCAACGACCCGGCGCCGATGAAGCACCGCGAACCGATGCGCACCGGCGCGGTGCTGCCGTCGTCGCGCACCGAGCTGACGATGCAGTGCAATGCGATCGCGGTGGACTGTCCGATGGAAATGGCGCCTCGCGTCCGGTTGACGAACGTGGTGCTCATCGACAGATCGACATCCTCGGCGAAGGTCACGCCTCGTGTGAGGCCAAGCCAGGATCGACGCAGCGCAAGCGCGATCTGCCTGACCCGGTCGAACTGGTGGAGGCCTCTGCGCGCCATGCGTGTTCCGTAAGCTGCGTACATCGCTTATGCAAAGCGCAATGCATATGCAAAGCGCAGTTCGGGGCGCGATTGGGTTCGAGGGGGCAGGGGTGAGCGAAGAGACGGCAGCACGGCGACAGAGGCCCAGGACCCTGCGCCAGCGCCTCCAGCATTTCATGCGCGTCCGCTTCTGGCGGATGGACATTGCCGCCGACGCATGGATCGCGCCCACCGCCTCGCTCGACCGCAACTGGCCGCGCGGCATCCACGTTGGCGAGAATTGCGTGATCGACGAATGGGCGATCGTGCTGTCCCACGACTACACGCGCGGGCTCTATCGCGACACGGTGATCGGCCCGCGCAGCGTGATCGGCACCCGTGCGATCGTCATGCCCGGCGTGCGGATCGGCGCCGATTGCCGCGTCGAACCGGGTACGGTCGTCAGCCGCGACCTCGTCGATGGAGAGCATGTGGCCGGACACCCCGCGCGCAAGGTCGGTTCCTCCTGAATCAGGGGCGGCCACGACCGGACCTGCCCGAAAGCCCATCCGTTTTGACGTCTTGGCCAAGATGCGGTATAAGCGGGCCACGCACTGCAGGACCGCGCCGGAAACAGGCGCGCAGTCCGCCTTTTGCGTTTGCGAAGCTGTTGACGTTTCACCCGAAACGGCCTAAGCGCGCCTTTCACTCTCGACCGGGAAGGTTGCACGCATTCAAGGTCAAATCCTTGAGAATGCGCGAATTTTTCCAGTTCCCGAGCGTGTTTTCGCGATGAGATAGGGCGTGCGGCGCGAGTCGTTCGTCCTGTGGAGCAAACGGAGAAGCAAGTGGCTCGTATTGCCGGGGTCAACATCCCCACCAACAAGCGCGTTATCATCGCGCTGACCTACATTCATGGTATCGGCTCGTTCAAGGCCAAGCAGATCGCCGACAAGCTGGGCATCGACCACAGCCGTCGCGTTCAGGACCTTTCGGACGCCGAGATCCTCCAGATCCGTGAAGCGATCGACGCCGAACACACCGTGGAAGGTGATCTTCGTCGCGAAGTGGCGATGAACATCAAGCGTCTCATGGACCTCGCGTGCTATCGTGGTCTGCGTCACCGCAAGGGCCTGCCGGTCCGCGGTCAGCGCACGCACACGAACGCCCGTACCCGCAAGGGCAAGGCCAAGCCGATCGCCGGCAAGAAGAAGTAAGACCTTTCAGGTCCTTCTTCCGTCCCCAGTTTCTCGAGGATAGAAAAAATGGCACGCGAACCCCAGCGCATCAAGCGCCGCGAGCGCAAGAACATCACCAGCGGCATTGCGCACGTCAACGCCAGCTTCAACAACACGATGGTCACCATCACCGATGCCCAGGGCAACGCCATTTCGTGGTCGTCGGCCGGCATGATGGGCTTCAAGGGCAGCCGCAAGTCGACGCCGTACGCCGCGCAGGTCGCTGCTGACGATGCCGGCAAGAAGGCTGCCGAGCACGGCGTCCGTACCCTCGAAGTCGAGGTCAAGGGCCCCGGTTCGGGCCGTGAAAGCGCGCTGCGCGCCCTTCAGGCGGTCGGTTTCACCATCACGGCCATCCGTGACGTGACCCCGATCCCGCACAACGGCGTTCGTCCGTCGAAGCGTCGTCGCGTCTGATCCTGCCTATGGTGGACGGGGCGCAGGTACCGGCTCCCCGTTCGCCCAATACCCGACCGGATGCGGACCTGACGTCCGACATCCGGCAAGCCCGCACAAACCCCAGGGGAATTCCATGACTGTCAACATCAAGAACTGGCAGGAACTGAAGAAGCCCAACAATCTCGAGATCAAGCCGGGCAACGATTCCAAGCGCCGTGCGACTTTCGTCGCCGAGCCGCTTGAGCGTGGTTTTGGTCTCACGCTCGGCAACGCGCTGCGTCGCGTGCTGCTCTCCTCGCTTCAGGGCGCGGCGGTCACCTCGATCAAGATCGAGAACGTTCTGCACGAATTCTCGTCGCTCGCCGGCGTGCGCGAGGACGTCACCGACATCGTGCTCAACGTCAAGCAGATCGCGCTCAAGATGCAGGGCGAAGGCCCCAAGCGTCTCCAGCTTTCGGCAACCGGTCCTGGCGAAGTCAAGGCCGGCGACATTGCCGTGACGGGCGACATCGAGGTCATGAACAAGGACCTCGTGATCTGCCATCTCGACGAAGGCGCGACCTTCAACATGGAACTGACCGTCGATACCGGCAAGGGCTACGTCCCCGCCGTGTCGAACCGTCCGGTAGACGCTCCGATCGGTCTGATCCCGGTTGACTCGCTCTATTCGCCGGTCCGTCAGGTCTCCTACAAGGTCGAGAACGCCCGCATCGGTCAGGAGCTTGACTACGACAAGCTCAACCTGACGGTCGAAACCGACGGCACCGTCACTCCGGAAGACGCCGTGGCCTATGCCGCGCGCATCCTTCAGGACCAGCTTGCGCTGTTCGTCCACTTCGACGACCAGGTTCCGGTCGGCCACGTTCCGATGGTCGCGGGCGTTCCTGCCCACGCGCCGGAGGAAAGCGACGCGAACCAGCTCAACCGCTACCTTCTCAAGAAGGTGGACGAGCTGGAACTGTCGGTTCGCTCGGCCAACTGCCTCAAGAACGACAACATCATCTACATCGGCGACCTGGTCCAGAAGACCGAAGCCGAGATGCTGCGCACGCCGAACTTCGGCCGCAAGTCGCTCAACGAGATCAAGGAAGTTCTCTCCTCGATGGGTCTGCGCCTCGGCATGGACATCCCCGGCTGGCCGCCGGAGAACATCGAAGAGATGGCCAAGAAGCTCGAACAAGAGCTTCTGGGCTAAGGAAATTCGGGGCGTCCTTTACGGGGCGCCCTGTTTTCAAGGGTGACTTGGCGGCAGCCCGCAATCGCCGCCTGGATCGGGGTACCTCGCACGGCCCCCCTACGAACGGAAGGAAAGACACATGCGTCACAAGCTGGGCCAGCGTAAGCTCGGTCGTACCTCCTCGCACCGCATCGCGCTGCTGCGCAACATGGCGGCCGCGCTGATCAAGCACGAGCAGATCACCACGACGCTCCCCAAGGCGCGCGAACTGCGTCCCTACCTCGAAAAGCTGATCACGCTCGGCAAGAAGGGCGGTCTTTCGAACCGTCGTCTCGCCCACGCCCGTCTGCTTGACGAAGCGCAGGAGCAGAAGCTGTTCACCACCCTTGCCGAGCGTTATGCCGACCGCAACGGTGGCTACACCCGCATCATCAAGGCCGGCTACCGCGCTTCGGACGCCGCGCCGCTCGCCGTGATCGAACTGGTTGACCGCGATACCTCGGCCAAGGGCCAGGACTCGGGCCCGGTGCTGACCGCGGACGAGGACGAATTCGAAGCCGCCTGATCGGCGCTTCGGTTCTACCGGACAAGACGACGGGCGGGGCTTCGGCTCCGCCCGTTTTCGTTTGGGACCGGCGCGTCGAGGCCCCGAAAAGGCGCTGTCCTACAAGCGCGGTAGCGCGCTACCACTTGCGCGCCATGACATCTGACCGGATTCGAAATTTCATTCATGTTCGCGACTTTACGGGCGGTTTCGGCGGGGCGGCGGAAAGATCCTCTGGACAGTGTAAACCGTGTAAACCCCCTCGGCCGCACTTGCAGTTTCGCGGATCGAAGCTAGTTTCGCCGGCAACCGGAATGATCAAGCTGAAAGCCCCTCCATGCCCTCGATCCGCCCCTTGCTCGCCGCCTCGGCGCTGGCCTGCCTCGCCATGTCCATGACGGCCGAGGCGGCGCCGGCCGCGATGAAGTACCCGCAGACCGAGCGAGGCACCGTGGTCGAGACGGCCTTCGGCGAGAAGGTCGCCGATCCCTACCGCTGGCTCGAGGCCGACGTCCGCGTGGATCCGAAGGTGGCCGCCTGGGTCGATGCCCAGAGCAGGTTCACCGACGCCTATCTCAAGGCCTTGCCCGAGCGTCCGGCCTTCGAGCAAAGGCTGAAGACGCTGTTCGACTTCGAACGCTTCGGGCTTCCGGTGAAGGCGGGTGATCTTCTGTTCTTCCGCCACAACTCCGGCCTCCAGAACCAGTCGGTGCTCTATGTGCGCAAGGCCGATGGCAGCGGCGAGCGACGGGTGCTGATCGACCCCAACGGCTGGGCCAAGGACGGCGCGACCGCGCTCGACGACTGGCAGCCTTCGCCCGACGGAACGAAGGTGGCGTATTCGGTTCAGGACGGCGGCTCGGACTGGCGCACGCTCAAGGTGATCGATGTCGCCAGCGGGCAGGTGCTGTCCGATACGGTCGAGCACGTGAAGTTCTCGCACATCGCCTGGGCGGGCAACGAAGCGGTCGTCTATTCGCGTTTCCCTGCGCCCAAGGCGGGCGAGGCGTTCCAGGCGGTCAGTTCCAACCAGTCGGTCTGGCTGCACAAGCTGGGTACGCCGCAGTCGGAGGACCGCCTGCTTCATGCCACGCCCGACAATCCCCGGCTCTACCATTCGGCCGAGACCACCCATGACCAGCGCTGGCTGGTGGTGTCGACCAGCACCGGCAGCGAGAAGGGCAACGCGGTCGGCCTCGCCCGGATAGGCGGCGACTGGAAGGTCCAGCCGCTGGTGAGCACGCTTGCCGACGAGTGGTCGCTGATCGCCGGGATCGGGGACCGGCTGTGGTTCGTGACCAGCAAGGATGCGCCGCGCAAGAAGGTGGTCATGGTCGACATGTCGGGCGCCGCGCCGGTCACCACGACCGTCGTGCCGGAAAGCGACGACGTGCTGGAAAGCGCGAAGGTCGTCGGGGATCGTCTGGTTCTCGGCTATCTGCGCGACGTCAAGGCCGAACTGCGGTTGGCGACGCTCGACGGCAAGCCTGCCGGAACCCTTGCCCTGCCGGGCATCGGGAGCATCGGCGGCGTGGTCGGGGAGCCGGGCGACCCGCAGGGCCACTTCGCGTTCTCGGGCTTCACCCAGCCCGCCACGATCTATGCCTTCGACGCTGGCGATGCCGCGTCCGCCAAGGTCTGGGCGGCGCCGAAGCTGACCTTCGATCCGGCCCGGTTCGAGACGCGGCAGGTGTTCTATCCTTCGAAGGACGGAACCCGGATTCCGATGTTCGTTGTCCGCCGCAAGGACCTTGCCGGTCCGCTGCCGACGATCCTCTATGGCTACGGCGGTTTCAACATTTCGGTCCTTCCGGCCTTTTCGGCGGGACGCATGGCCTGGCTCGATGCCGGCGGTGCGTTCGCCGTCGCCAACATCCGGGGTGGGGGCGAGTATGGCGAGGCCTGGCATCTGGCCGGCAAGGGGCCGACCAAGCAGAACGTGTTCGACGATTTCATCGCCGCCGGGGAATGGCTGAAGGCCAACGGCGTCACGTCCGCCAATGGTCTTGCGGTCGAGGGCGGGTCGAACGGAGGCCTGCTCGTCGGGGCGGTCGTCAACCAGCGGCCCGATCTGTTCGCGGCGGCGGTCCCCGCGGTCGGCGTGATGGACATGCTGCGCTTCGACAAGTTCACTGCCGGGCGCGAATGGGTGTTCGATTACGGCTATCCGGAGAAGGAGGAGGACTGGCGCCGCCTGCGCGCCTACTCGCCCTATCACAATATCGCGTCGGGCAAGGACTACCCGGCGATCCTCGTGACCACCGCCGATACCGACGACCGGGTGGTTCCGGGCCATAGCTTCAAGTACGCGGCGGCGCTCCAGGCGGCCTCGATCGGCAGCAAGCCGCACCTCATCCGCATCGAGACGCGCGCGGGGCACGGATCGGGCAAGCCCGTCGCGAAGCTGATCGCCGAGAATGCCGACGTCTACGCCTTCGTCGCGCACTGGACGGGACTGACGCCGAAGGAGTGACCTTCGAAACATCTCCCGCCGCTTCGCTGGCAGTGCTAAGGCGATGGCAACGATGGTCTGGGAGATGGACAGGAAACGGCGGATTGCCGCGTGGGCGTTGCTGCTGCTCGCGGGATCGCGGCATGCGATGTCCGAGGAAGCCGCGCTGCCCGCCGCTTCGGTCGCGACCGCCGGCCAACCTGCCGCTGCGGCACGGCTGTTCCTCCCGCGCGGTGCCTATCCCGAGACGCGGCGCGATGGGCTGGTGGAGCAGGTCTTCGGGCAGCGCGTTGCCGATCCGTACCGCTGGCTGGAGGCAGACCCGCGCGGCGACGCGGGCGTTGCGGGCTGGATCGCGCGGCAGAACGCGCTATCCGCCGATTACCTGGCGAAGCTGCCGGGCCGCGAGCGCCTGGCAACGCGCATCCGCGCGCTGTTCGACTTCGAACGATACGGCCTGCCCCGCAAGGCCGGGCGCAGCTATTTCTACACGCGCAATACCGGGCTCCAGAACCAGTCCGCACTGTGGGTCCGGCGCGGGCTGGACGGCGAACAGCGTCTGCTGGTCGACCCCAACCTGTGGAGCGCGGACGGGTCGCTGGCGCTGGCCCAGTGGGAGCCATCGCCTTCGGGGCGCTACCTTGCCATCGCGGAACAGGAGGCCGGGAGTGACTGGCGGACGCTGCGCGTGGTCGAGGTGAGCAGCGGGCGCGTGCTGGACGAGCGCGTCGATTGGGCGAACGACACCGAGATCGCGTGGGTGGGCGACGAAGGCTTCCTCTATTCGCGCTTCCCCGCGCCCGGGCAGGGCGAGGATGCGCGGGCGCCGCGGTTCGGCAAGGCGGTGTGGTTCCACCGCGTCGGCACGGCGCAGGACCGCGACGAACAGGTCTTTGCCACGCCCGATCATCCCGAATGGAGCCACAAGGCATTGGTGACGAGCGACGGGCGCTGGGCCGTCGTCGTCAGCGAGATCAGCACAGACAAGCGCAATGCCGTCCACCTCATCCGCCTGACCGGGCGGGAGCGGGGGACGTGGAAGGCCGAGGCATTGGTGCCCGATATTGCGGATCACTGGAAGCTGGTGGCCGGCATCGGCGAGAGGCTGTGGTTTCTGACCGACCGGGGTGCGCCGAACTATCATCTCGTGCGGGTGGACCTGTCGCGGCCGCAGGAGGGGTGGCAGGTGGTGGTGCCGCAGCGGGGCAATACGCTGGAAGGTGCGCGGATGATCGGCGACCGCTTCCTCCTTTCCTACCTTCGCGACGGGCAGAGCGTCGCGGTGATGACTGACCGCAAGGGCCGGCCCGGAAAGGCGATCACGCTGAACGGGATCGGCACGGCGAGCGGCTTTGGCGGAAGGCCCGGGGACACGGAAACCTTCTATCAGTTCACCAGCTTCAACATGCCGCCTGCGGTCTATCGCATGGACTTGCGCACCGGCGCGGTAACGCCCTTCGCGGTGCCGCGCATGGCGTTCGACCCGGCGGACTACGATGTGGAACAACGCCAGTTTACGTCGAAGGACGGGACAAAGGTTCCGATCTACATCGTTCGCAAGCGCGTGCTGGCGGCTGCGGACAAACCCCTGCCGACACTGCTCTACGGGTACGGCGGCTTCGACATTTCGCTGACGCCGGCCTATTCGCCGGTGCGGATGGCGTGGCTGGAAGCGGGCGGGGCGTTCGCGCTGGCCAACATCCGGGGCGGCGGCGAGTTCGGGCGGAGCTGGTACGAGGCCGGCCGGCGCGAGAACAAGCAGAACAGCTTCGACGACTTCATCGCCGCCGGCGAATTCCTGATCCGCGAAGGCATTGCCGGGAAAGGGCAACTGGCGATCCAGGGGGCATCGAACGGCGGGTTGCTGGTAGGCGCCGTCGTCAACCAGAGGCCGGACCTGTTCGCCGCGGCAAACCCCGACGTGGGCGTGATGGACATGCTGCGCTTCGACCGATTCACTTCCGGGCGGTTCTGGGTCGACGATTATGGCCGGCCGGACCGCGAGGAGGACTGGCGGACGCTGCGCGCATATTCGCCCTATCACAACATTGCGACCGGCAAGCCCTACCCGGCTATCCTGGTGACCACGGCAGACAACGACGACCGCGTCGTGCCGGCGCACAGTTTCAAGTACGTGGCGGCTCTCCAGGCCGGCGACATTGGCGAAAAGCCCCATCTCTTGCGCGTGGAAAGCCGCGCGGGGCATGGCGCGGGCAAGCCCGTCGACAAGGTGATCGGCGCCGGGGCGGATGTGATGGCATTTCTCGCCTATTGGACCGGGCTTTCGCTCTGAAATCCAAAAGTGCGTTTTGTTAAGGTTGTGAGGTGTTTTTCTGAACAACTCCTGTCATGCCGGTTCAGCGTCGTCTCACGGCGAATCAGGCATTCCTTCATGCGTGGCGGGAACTGCCCGCCGATACGAATGAAGGATCGAACCATGAAGACATTCTCCAGGGCCCTGGTCGGGACTGCCGCCGCCGCTGCGGTCGCAGTGTCTTCGGCCAGCCCGGCAGTCGCCCGCGACCATCGCGGTGGCATCGACGGAGGCGACATCATTGCTGGCGCTCTCGTGATCGGTGGCATCGCCGCCATTGCGGCCGCAGCCAGCAAGGATAACGATCGCTATGACCGCTATGGCTACGGCGATGACTGGCGTGGCCGTGACGGTTGGAACGATGGGCGTTACCGCGACGGCTATAGTGGCCGGGGCAACCCGCGCGGCGCCATCGAAC
Source organism: Novosphingobium aromaticivorans DSM 12444 (assembly GCF_000013325.1). GTDB lineage: Bacteria > Pseudomonadota > Alphaproteobacteria > Sphingomonadales > Sphingomonadaceae > Novosphingobium > Novosphingobium aromaticivorans. The sequence continues at coordinate 2,725,035 of NC_007794.1, read as the reverse complement.
AGTGTGTCCGCACGGCCGAGCGCACCGCTTCGCGCAACAGCTATGGCCGGGCCGACGTCACCGACGTTCGCGATGTGAAGCCGACCCGCTGGGGCTACGAAGTGAAGGGCCGCATCGCCGTGAACGGCATGGGCCGCGACTGGCGCGACGGCGACCGCAACTACGGCCGTGGCTGGGGCGGCGACTATCGCGGCTGGAACAACTCGATGCGCGGCTACGATAGCGGATCGTTCAAGTGCAAGGTCGAGCGCGGCCGGGTGGTCGATATCGACTTCAGCGGCATTCGTGGTCTTTGACCATAACGGCTGGTCGCAAAACGGCGGGCGGTTCAGGCATCGGAAAGCCTGGGCCGCCTAGCCCTTTTTCATTGTGACGGACCGTCGGCGGCCCGCCTCTCGGACCGGCATGGCCGGACCCGAATTGGCGAACCGCGCGACGAGGGAGGGATTTGGGCCATGACCGGCAGGTTTTCGAAGATCGCGCTCGCAATTGCCGGCATGACCACCGCCATGCTGCCGCTTGCCGCCGAAGCACAGGCACGCCCGCACTGGGGCCGTGGTGGCGGCTGGGGCGGCGACTGGGGTGGCAGGCACTGGCATCGCGACCGGGGCGGCGTGGACGGTGGCGACGTACTTGCCGGCCTGCTCATCATCGGCGGCATCGCGGCAATCGCCACGGCGGCCAGCAATGCCGAAAAGAAGCGCGATGGCCGGAAGGACGACGACTACAACTATCGCCCCGACCGTAACGGAGACGACTGGCGCGGCAACGGCAGCGACAACCGGGACAGCGACAACCGGGACAGCGACTGGAACAGCGGCGCAAGTCGGGGCATCGACGATGCGGTGAACCGCTGCGTGGAGGAGGCTTCGCGCCGGGGCGAGGTTGACGAGGTCTACGACGCGGCCCGCAGCGGTGAAGGATACCGCGTTTCGGGCACGCTGAAGGGCGGCGACGATTTCGATTGCCAGGTTCGCGGCAATGGCACTGTTGACGTGGACGTACGCGATCGGAACTTCTGAACGGCGCGCTGGCGGTTCGCTGCTGGCGCGCGTTTATTTCTCTCCTCCCTTGCGGCGGCGGCGCGGCCTGATTATCGGCAGAAGAAACCTTCTAACGAGGATTTGCTGGGCCATGACCACTTTCGACGACCGCGAAAAGGCTTTCGAGGCGAAGTTCGCACGCGACGAGGAAATGCTGTTCCGCGTTCATGCGCGCCGTAACCGCCTGCTGGGCCAGTGGGCCGCCGAGCGCATGGGCCTGGATCCGGCCGAAACCGAGGCCTATGCCAAGTCGGTCGTGCAGGCCGATTTCGAGGAAGCCGGCGACGAGGACGTGATTCGCAAGCTGCTGGGCGACCTGGTTTCCGCAGGCGTCGAGACCGACGAGGCCGAGATCCGCACCGCGATGGAAGCCAAGTCCGTCGATGCGCGCCGCCAGCTGATGGGCGAAGCCTGATGGCAATGCCCGCCGCCGAGATCGAGGCCATGATCCGCGCGGCCCTGCCGGACGCGGACGTTGAGATCACCGATCTTGCCGGCGACGGCGACCACTACGCTGCGCGCGTGGTTTCGGCTGCGTTCGCCGGCCTTTCGCGCGTGAAGCAGCACAAGCTGGTCTATGACGCCCTCGGTGGGCGCATGGGCGGCGAGCTTCACGCCTTGCAACTGACGACCGCCGTTCCCAACTGAGAGCGGAAAGGAAACCCATTCCCCATGTCGAACACCACCGAAGAGCGCATTTCCGAGATCGTGAACGGCAACGACGTCGTCCTGTTCATGAAGGGCACGCCGTTGTTCCCGCAATGTGGTTTTTCGAGCAAGGCGGTGGCCATTCTCGAGCACCTGGGTGTCGAATACGCGACCGTCGACGTGCTTCAGGACATGGAAATCCGTCAGGGCATCAAGTCGTTCTCCGACTGGCCGACCATTCCCCAGCTCTACGTGAAGGGTGAGTTCGTCGGCGGATCGGACATCATGATGGAAATGTTCCAGGCAGGCGAGCTTCAGCAGGTCATGGACGACGCGGGCGTCAAGGCAGCCTGAACGACCTGAACGGCAGGAAATTGCAGGGGCGCGGTCGGTACATGCCGGTCGCGCCTTTTTCCTTGGCTTCGTTTTTCGGGAGGTCCCGGGAGAGGCGGAGCCGAGGAGACCGGGGGGACAGGCTCCGCCTCATGAAGAAGTACTCTTCGGGACAACACGACCTAAGCATGAGCCGTGCCAAATTTCCGAATTGCCTCGAATTCGTGGATTCTGGCCATTCGATGCTGAATGCCGGGAGGGCGGGTTGTAAAGCAAACCGACAAGATCTGCGGGCTTGGCAATCGGACCCTGGCCGGACATGATGGATGCGTGATGGAAACCCATGATATCGAGCCGGAAAACTGGCTGGCCAAGACGACGCCGGCGGCAACTGTCGTCATTTTCAGGCGCGATCCGGAAGGCGGCGCGGCGCAGCTGCTGATGGTGGAGCGCAATGCCAGCCTGAAGTTCGCTGGGGGTGCCACCGTTTTTCCCGGCGGCAAGATCGATCCTGCCGACCGCGAACTGGCTACCCGCCTGGGTGGCGAGATCGAGGACATGGCCGCGCGCGTTGCCGCCGTTCGCGAGACGCTGGAGGAAACGGGGCTGGTCATCGGCATCGAAGGCGCGGTCGATGGCGCGATCGCGGCCGAGGCGCGGAGGATGCTCATTTCGGGTGGCGATCTTGCGCCCGTTCTCGATGCCTATGGCTGGCGACTGGTGCCCGACCAGCTGGTGCCGTTCGCGCGCTGGTGGCCAAAGCACCGTACTGAAAGAATTTTCGACACCCGTTTCTATCTTGCTGACCTTGGCACCGGCGCGGTCGACATCGAAGTGGACGCGACCGAGAACCGGCATCTGTTCTGGGCCAGCGCCAAGGGCGCGCTCGATCTCGCGGCAGAGCGGAAGATCAAGGTCATCTTCCCGACCCGGCGCAACCTGGAGCGCCTGGCGCAGTTCGAGACCTTCGAGGAAGCGCGGGCCCACGCCGAGGCGACCCCGGTCGGCACGATCAGCCCCTACGTCGAGCAACGCGACGGCGAACACTGGCTGATGATCCCGGACGATCTCGGTTATCCGGTGCGCGGAGAGCCGCTGGAGATGGCGCAACGGGGCTGAGCGCTTCGCACAGTTACTTATGGTCTGCTGATGAGGGCTTGATAGACTCTCGGGCATGACGACCGCGAGGTGTCGCATGTCCGGATCGCAAGCCCCTACCCATCATCCCGGCGATTTGCCGGACCCCCCTGCTATGGGCGCTGCCGCTTGCGATCAGCGCGATCCGGGGCGGGAGATGTTGCCGCGGTCGCCGGTCCACGCCCTGCAGCAGCGGTTGCAACAGGTGGAGGGCGCGCCCGATGACGCAGAGGGCGACGGGGAAGCGGAACCGCAAAGGCAAATGTTGCCGGTATGGCTGCGGCTGGTGATCGTGGTTGCGGTCTCCGCATTGCTGTGGAGAGCGATCTGGGAAGGCCTGCTCGTCCTGCGGAGGCTCTGGTAAGCGGGGCGTCACGGGCGTAACCAATTGTTGACGCGCAAGATGATAGCTAAGTGTTCATGCGTAGTCCCATTGACCTCCTGACCCCCGGTCAGATCGCCCGTTCTGCTCGTGCGGTGGCGTTCGTTACGACGCTGGCGCTGGGCTACGGTTATGTCACGAACGCGCTAGAGCCGGTTTCGGCGGGCGTAGGCGCGTTCGTCCTGGCAAGCTCGCTCCTGCTGGCGGCGCCGCGGCAACGCGCGACCGAGATGCTGGGTGCGGTGACGGTGTGGATGTGCTTCGCCGAGTTTCTCGCGACGGTTGAGAGCGGATCGTTTGCGATGTGGCGTCTGGCGGTTGCGGTCGCGACGCTGGGCGGCGTGATGGCGGTGATCCGCGTACAGCACCTGCGCGAACTGGCCCGAACAGCACCCGACGTGTTGCTGGGAAACCTCGACCGCCGCTCGATCTCGGGCATCAGTGTCGTGCCGCTCTCGGATGCGAAGCTTGCCGCGCTGCGCGGGGACGACACGGCTTCCGCCTGAACCAGGCGCTGTCGAAAAAGGGTTGAGCAGCGGATTGGCGTTGCGCCGCCGCTGCGTATGATCGGGGCCAGACCGAAAGGAAGGCCCATGCGCTTGTTCGCCCGTGTTCTCTTGATTGCCTCGAGCCTTTGCGCCGCGCCGCTGGCCGCGCAGAAGCAGGAGGCGCTGACGCTCCTGCGACCCGACGCGGTATTCGACGGCGAGACCGCCGTCCTGCGCAAGGGTTGGGCCGTGCTGGTGCGGGGCAACCGGATCGAGGCGGTGGGACCGGATGTCGGCGCACCTGCCGAGGCCTCGGTGCTGGAACTGCCGGGAACGACCCTGATGCCCGGCATGATCGAGGGGCATTCGCACCTCTTTCTCCACCCCTACAACGAGACGCCGTGGGACGACCAGGTCCTGCACGAACCGCTCGCGTTGAGGACTGCGCGGGCGACGGTTCATGCGCGCGCGACGCTGATGGCAGGCTTTACCACCGTGCGTGATGTCGGCACCGAGGGCGCCGGCTATGCCGACGTGGGGCTGAAGCAGGCCATCGAGCAAGGGATCGTGCCGGGGCCGCGCATGCTGGTGGCGACGCGGGCCATCGTGGCGCCCGGCGCCTACGGGCCGCGCGGGTTCGAGCCGGGCGTGGCAGTACCGCTGGGGGCCGAGGAAGCCGGCGGGCCGGACCTTGTCGACGCGGTGCGTCGGCAGATCGGGGCGGGTGCGGATCTGGTGAAGGTCTATGCCGACTACCGCTGGGGACCGGGCGAGCCGAGCCGCCCGACCTTTACCGAAGGCGAGCTGAAAGCGGCGGTAGAGGCTGCGCACAGCGCCGGGCGGCAGGTCGTCGCCCATGCCAGCACGGCGGAAGGAATGCGCCGTGCCGTGGCAGCGGGCGTCGACACCATCGAGCATGGGGACGAAGGTACGCCGGAGGTCTTCGCCGCGATGAAGGCCAGGGGCGTGGGCTTCTGCCCGACGCTGGCGGCCGGGGATGCGGTGGCGCGCTATCGCGGGTGGAACGGTACAGCGCCCATGCCGAAGAGCGTGCAGGAAGGGTTCGATGCACTTGCAAAGGCGCGGAAGGCCGGGGTGGCGATTTGCATGGGCGGCGATGTTGGCGTCTATGCGCACGGCGACAATGCGCGCGAAGCGGAAATGATGGTCAAGGGCGGAATGACGCCTGGCGAAGTGGCCATCGCCGCAACATCGGGCAATGCGCGCATGTTCGGCATCGGCGGCCGTCTGGGCGCGGTCAGGACGGGTATGCTGGCTGACCTCGTGGCGGTCGAAGGCAATCCGCTCGCCGATATTTCAGCGATCCGGAAGGTGGCGCTGGTGATGAAGGACGGCGTGCTGTGGAAAGGGCCTGTGGGGCGCTAGGCGGCGTGGACGAGTTCCCCAGCGCCACGGCTGGAGGCAAAAACCGTCAGTTCAAGGAGGTGAGGTGAAGGAATATGTCGATATTTCGAGCCGAACCGACGCGGAAGTGGCGGTTTTTGGTCCAGCCCCTTCGGGGTTGCCCTGCAAAAGGCTCTGGCAGCGTTGCACGGCCTTGAAAGAGGCCCACTCTTCCTGCGGCCGCGCGCCTCGCCAGAGCCTTTTGCAGGGCAACCGTGGCGCTGGGGAATTCGTCCACGCCGCCTAGCGTTCTGCCCTGACGGCAGCGACGATCAGGGAAGGTCTTTCTGGCTGGCCTTCGGTTGCGAAAGCATGGCCTTGGCCAGCGCCGTATGGTCGGGGCAATCCGAGGTTCCCTGCAGGCGGGCCTGCAGGGCGCGATAGTGGTGCAGGACGGCTGTTCCGAACTCCGTTACCCTGGCTCCGCCGCTTCTGGCGTTGCCGGGGCTGGTTTCCACGAGCGGTTCGCGCCAGCAGCGATTCATGGTGTCGACCAGCAGCCATGCACGGCGGTAGCTCATGTCCATGGCGCGGGCGGCGGCGGAGATCGAGCCTTCGCGCGCGATGGCGTCGAGCAGGTCGGCCTTTCCGGGGCCCATTGCGATCTCGTTGTCGCAGTAGAGCTGTATCTTCAGTTTGAGGCGCTGCATGGCCCCAGTTATCGAGACGCGGCATGGACTTGCAACTTGTTTCGACCGCAACTAGCACGCTGCGATGATCGCTCAAGTCGAACCGTTTCACGCCATCGCCATCAGCCGGCTTGCCCATGACCTGGAGGCGGCCGGACAAAGCGTCATCCACATGGAGTTCGGCCAGCCATCTACCGGTGCCCCGGCCGAGGCCATCGCGCTGGCCCACGAGGTGCTCGACAATGAGGCGATGGGATACTGGGAGAGCGTTCCGCTGAAAGAACGGATCGCGCGCTCCTATGCCGAGAACCACGGCGTGAAGGTGGAGCGGGAGCAGGTGATCCTGACCTGCGGCGCATCGCCCGCGTTCGTCATGGCGCTGTCGTGCCTGTTCCGCCCGGGTGCGCGCATCGCGCTCGCGCGGCCGGGATACGTTGCCTACCGCAATTCGCTGAAGGCGATGTACCTTGAGCCGGTGGAGATGGAGTGCGGGCCGGCCGAGCGTTTCCAGGTGACCGCCGCGGCCGTCGATGCGCTTGACCCGGTGCCCGATGGGCTGATCGTGGCCAGCCCCGCCAACCCGACCGGCACGATCATCGAGCCGGGCGAACTGGCGGCGATTGCCGAGGTCTGCTGTCGCAAGGGCATTCGGGTGATCTCGGACGAGATCTATCATGGCCTGAGCTACGGCAAGGCGGCGGCATCGATGCTGGAATATCTGCCCGATGCGGTGATCGTAAATTCCTTCTCCAAGTACTTCAGCATGGCCGGGTGGCGGCTGGGCTGGCTCGTGGTGCCGCCCAGCCTGATCGACGCCGCGCGGGCGCGGATGGGGAGCCTGTTCCTGACGCCGCCGGTGCTGGCGCAGAAGGCCGGGCTCAAGGCTTTCGATTGCCGCGCGGAACTGGACGGGCATGTCGAGACATATGCCCGCAATCGCGCGATCCTGCTCGAGGCGCTGCCGCAGATGGGATTGGGCCGCATCGCGCCGCCGGATGGCGCGTTCTACATCTATGCCGATGCCAGCGAGTTCACCGACGACAGCCTCGCCCTGTGCGAGGCGCTGTTGCGCGACACGGGCGTGGCAACCGCGCCAGGACTCGATTTCGACCCGGTGAACGGCAAGCGCTTCATCCGTTTCAGCTTTGCCGTTTCGACGCCGCTGATCGAGGAGGCGGTGCGCAGGATCGGTCCGTGGTTTGCTGCGCGGCGCGCAGTCAGTCCGGCACAAGCACCATCTTGAGCGCGCCTGCCTCGCGCGCCTCGAACATGCGGTAGGCTTCGGCGCCCTGCGACAGGGGCAGGCGGTGGCTGATGTAGCGTTCGGGGCGCAGGCGGCCCGAAGCGACAAGCGGGAACAGAGCTGGCAGTTCCTCCGGGACCGAGCAGGTGCCCACGCGGAAGGTGAGTCCGCCGGCGAAGGCCCGCTCGAGCGGGAAGGGAAAGCGGCGCGATTGCTGGACGCCGATCACCGAGACCGTGCCGCGCACGCGCACGAGCCGCAGGGCCATGTCGACGGTGGCATCCGATCCGACGACTTCCACCACGCAATCGAGGCGCCTGCCGTGCGTGTCCTCCTTGATCCGCGCGGAAGCCTCGTCCGGATGCAAGGCAATGGCCCCGAGGCTTTCCGCGATGGCGCGGCGTTCCGGCACGGGATCGATCGCATAGACAACATGTGCGCCCATCACGAATGCGCTCTCCGCCGCCATGAGGCCGATCGGCCCGAGGCCGATGATGCCGACCGAACTGCCGGGGCGGATATCGGCCTGGCGTGCACCGAACCATGCCGTGGCGAGCGCGTCGGTCATCATCAGCGCCTGTTCGGTGCTGACGCCTTCGGGAATGGCGACCGCATTGGCATCCGCAGCGGGAACGCGCACCGCCTCTGCCTGCGATCCCTGTAGCTTCGCGGACAGGCCGTAGCAGCCCGAGCCATTGTTTTCGCAGGTGTTGACCACCCCTGCGAGGCACGAGCGGCAGGCCCCGCAGCCGACCGCGGCGGGGATCATCACCTTTTGCCCGACCTTGAGCCGGTGGACGCCGCGCCCGACCTCGACCACTTCGCCCACCGCTTCATGGCCCACGCAGAAGCCGATATCCTCGGAAAAGCCGTGGCCGTGGTAGATGTGAAGGTCGGAGCCGCAGATCGAGCAGGCATCGACCTTCACGATTGCGTCGCGGTCCGATTGCGGCGTCGGATCATCCATCGATTCATGGCGGATGTCGCGGGCACCGTAGTAGCGCAGGGCCTTCATGCGATGTTCCTTCAGCGTGCGTTGGAGGCGACGTATTCGGCGATCTTGATCTTGCCGAGCTGGCTCATGTGCACTTCCTCCGGCCCATCGGTGAGGCGGACGTAGCGGTTGAGCGTGAAGAAGTAGGCCATCGGGCCATCCTCGCTGACGCCCATGCCGCCGTGGACCTGGATCGCGCGGTCGGCCACCTGCTGGGCCATCGACGGGGCGACGACCTTGATCGCGGCGATGAGGTCGCGCGCGGCCTTGTTGCCGAGACGATCCATGGCGTCGGCGGCCTTGAGGGTCAGCAGGCGCGCCATCTCCACCTCGCAGAACGAGCGGGCGACGTCCTGCCGGACGCTCGACTGATCGGCGAGCTTCTTGCCGAATGCGACGCGGGAATCGGCGCGGCGGGCCATCCATTCGAGTGCGCGCTGGGCCTGGCCGATCGAGCGCATGCAGTGGTGGATACGGCCCGGCCCGAGGCGCCCCTGCGCGATCTCGAAGCCGCGACCTTCTCCAAGGATCATGTTCTGCTTCGGCACGCGGACGTTGTCGAAGCGCAGTTCCACTTCACCGCCGGGAGAATTGCTGGAGCCGAAGACCTTGAGGTGGCGCACCACGGTGACGCCCGGCGTATCGCGGGGAACGAGGATCTGCGAGTGCTGGCTGTGGCGCGGCCCTTCGAAGAAGGTCTTGCCCATGACGATCATGATCTCGCAGCGCGGGTGCATCGCGTTCGAGATCCACCACTTGCGACCGTTTATCACGTATTCGTCGCCATCAGGGATGATCGAGAGTTCGAGATTGGTTGCATCCGAGGAGGCGACCTGCGGTTCGGTCATCACGTAGGCGGAGCGGATTTCCCCGGCGAGGAGCGGCTTCAGCCAGAGTTCCTGCTGTTCGGGGCTGCCGAACTTGGCCAGCACTTCCATGTTGCCGGTATCGGGCGCGGAGCAGTTGAACACCTGGCTGGACCACGGCACCCGGCCCATGACTTCGGCCAGCGGGGCATATTCGAGGTTGGTGAGGCCGGGTGACCATGCGCCGTACTCGTGCGGCAGGAACAGGTTCCACAGGCCTGCTGCGCGCGCCTTTTCCTTGAGCGGTTCCATCCCCGGCCATTCGGCCCAGAGGTTCTGCTGATCATGGACGAAATCATAGTAGGCCTGTTCGACCGGGTAGATGTGCTCGTCCATGAAGGCTTCGAGGCGGGCGAGGAGGTTCTTGACCTTGTCGGAGTGTTCGAACTGCATGGTACAGGCTTTCAGAGCGAGAGGCCGCCATCGACCACGAGTGTATGGCCGGTGACGTAGGAGGCGAGCGGGGAGGCAAGGAAGATCGCGGCGCCGGCCATGTCCGCGGGCGTGCCCATGCGCCGCTGCGGGATGTTGGCGATCGCTCCTTCGAGGCGCTGGGGATGGGCGGTCGTCACCTTGGTCAGCTTGGTATCCACAAGGCCGGGGGCGAGGCCGTTCACGCGGATGCCGTCGGCGGCAAAGGCTTGGCCGAGCGACTTGGTCAGGCTGATCGCCCCGGCCTTGGAGGCGGCATACGCGGGGTTTCCGATGTTCGCCTTGAGCCCCGAGATCGAGCTGACGATGATGATTGAGCCGCCGGTTTCAGCGAGTTGCGGGCGGAACTTGCGAGAACAGTGCATCAGGCTGTCGAGGTTGACGGCCATGACCTTGTCCCATCCTTCGCGCTCGAATTCCCCGCGCTTGTAGACGACGGTGCCCTGGCACAGGACCAGCACGTCGAGCGCGGGGAAGGGGGCTGGAGCAGCTTCGATGGCATCGGGGCTGCCGACATCGACGCAGGTATAGCCCAGGCCAGCAAGGTCTGAGCCTTCGGCCGGGTCATAGCCGGCGGCATTGGCGCGCGTGCCCCAGACGTGGACTTCGGCGCCCCGGTCGCGGAATGCCTGCGCGATGCCGTTGCCGATGCCGCTCGAGCCGCCCACGACCAGCACGCGGCGGCCGGTGAAATCAGTATCGTCCATCATCGCTCTCCTGTCGGTCGCTTTGCGCGACTCCATCCGGTCAGCGTAGCCAACCTGCCGGAACGCAAAAGCCCCCGCCTTCGGATGAGGGCGGGGGCTTCGCGTTCAGGTATTCACGGCCTTCAGAACGTCGCGCGGACGCGGATGCCGTAGGTGCGCGGCGCACCCGGGTAGGCGTTCTGGTCGCCGGTCTGGAGCGGCGTTGGGAAGGACTGGGTGAACCACGTCTTGTCAAACAGGTTCTGCACCCAGCCTTCGATCAGCAGCCCCGTCTGCGGCAGCTTGAAGCCGAGGTTGGCGTTGACCAGCGTCACCGCGCCCTGTTCCGCCGTGGTCGCCGTGCTTATGAGCTGGCGGCTCTGGTACTGGACCTGTGCGCGGGCGAGCAGGCTGAGGTTGTCGTTGATCGGCTGGTCGAGGTTCAGCGTCGCGTTGCCCGAGAACTTGGGGCTGAAGCGGAAGCGCGAGCCGGACAGGACCGGGTCGATGTTCGCGTCCTTCGCGTACTGCGCATGCGGGATCCAGGTGCCATCGAGGCCGAGCGTCAGGCCATCGGTGAGCTGGAACATGTTCTCGATCTCGACGCCGTAGTCCTTGGCGGACTTGGCGTTGAGCACGGTGAAGCGCAGGCCGATGAACTGAGCGATCTGGAGATCGGACAGGTCGTAGTAGAAGAACGCGATGTTGGTGCGCGCGCGGCCGTCAAGGTACTGGAACTTGCCGCCGACCTCGAAGGCGTTGACCTTCTCGGGCTTGTAGCGGGGATTCAGCGGGTCCTTGGCCTCGGCATTGCCGAAGAAGGCGGCGCGGATCGGGGCGGGCAGGGCGTTGTATGCCTCTGCATTGTTGATCAGCGTACCGGCTGCGTTCACGTCCATGTTCACGCCGCCCGCCTTGAAGCCGCGGTTGTACGTTGCATAGAGCATGATGTCGTCGGTCGGGCGGTACTGGAGGCCGAAGGTTCCGGACAGCGCCTTGTCGGTCGAAGTCGCGTCATAGGCCGGCGCCGGTGCGATGCCGAGCAGGGTGAACACGTCGAACGGCGAGGAGCGATAGAACGAGTTGTTGAAGAAGCCGCGCTTCTTCTCGACCGAATAGCGCAGGCCGGCGATCACGTTGAACTTGTCGTTCACCGCGAAATCGAGATGCGCGAAGCCGGCGTAGGACTTCGCCGAACCGCCCATGCGTTCGCTCGTCCAGGTGCCGGGGGCGGCGTTGGCCGTGCCGGGCGCGACGCCGAGCTGCGCGAAGATCACGTCCCAGTAGTACTGGGCCTGGTCGGCCCAGGGCAGGCTGCGGCCCATCTTGAGCTTTTCATCCGAGAAGAACAGGCCGAAGACCGCCTCGGCATTGAGCGCCGTAATCTTGGTGTTGTAGGTCAGTTCCTGGGAGATGAAGCGGCTTTCGAAGCTTTCGTTGTAGCGGAAGATGTCCGCGCCCGAGAAATCGGGGTCGAGGTCGACCTGATCGACCTTGAACTTGCGCACGGCGGTGACCGACTTCAGCGTGCCTTCGCCGATGGAGGCATCGACGAGCAGCGTGCCGCCGTAGTCCTCGATGGTCTGCTTGCCGTTTCCGTTCAGCGTCTGCTCCCATTTCGAGGCATCGCGCGAGGGCAGGGTGCGGCCGGTCGGCGTCATCGACGAAGCGGGCAGCGCGCCGGTCAGTACGCCGAGAAGCTGGGCGCTGCTGGACGGCTGGTAGAGCGTGAGCAGGTCGATCAGCGGCTGGGTCGGGCCATCGATGAAGGCCGAAGTGGCGTAGCAGCAATTGCCGTTGCTGTAGGAGTAGTCGCCGATCACGCGGACCGTAAGGTTCTCGCTCGGCTCGAACAGGAGCTGCGCCTTTGCGGCGCGGGTCTTGTTGCCGTTGAGATCGTCGCCGGTGGTGCTGTCGGTGTAGAAGCCGTTCTGGCTGGACGCGAGGCCCGCGATGCGGAAGGCGACCGTATCGGACAGCGGCGCGTTGATGGCTCCGCGTACGATCAGGCCGTCATAGTTGCCGTAGGTCGCCTCGACCGAGCCGTTGACGTCGTTGAGCGAGGGCGCGGCGGAGCTGAGCAGGAGCGCGCCGGCGGTGGTGTTCTTGCCGAACAGGGTGCCTTGCGGGCCGCGCAGGACCTGGAGATTGTCGATGTCGAGGAAGTTCTGGAGCGCCGCTGCCGCGCGGGTGCGGTAGACGCCGTCGATGAACACGCCGACCGAGCCTTCGAACGAACGACTGTTGCCGGTCGTGCCGAGGCCGCGGATGATGAGGTTGGCGCTCGACGTGGCGATGTTGGTCACGCGGAAGCTGATCGAGGGGCTGATCGCCTGGATGTTGGCAACGTTTTCGACGCGTGCCTGGGCGAGCGTTTCGGAGTTTGCCGCAGTGATCGCGATCGGCACGTCCTGAAGGTTCTCGGTGCGTCGCTGGGCGGTGACGATGATCTCGGCCAGGCCGGTGTCGGATTGGGCAACCTGCTGTTCCTCGGCGAGAGCCGGAGTGGCAAGGCCGGCGAGCATCGCGCCCATCGCGGCACCCGTGAACAAGAATCCTTTCATGAAACCTCCCGTTAGCCTGCCATTGTGCGGCAGTGTCTGGACTGGCCCGGCGCACGTCCAGGGATGACTGGCGGACGCCGGGTGCATGGGCATCTTGCGTTTAATCGATTAATTGATCTTGACGGATCGTGGCGCAGTATTGTCAGATCACGTCATGACCAGCGCCGACAACATTCTCGCTCATGCCAGCGCCATGCGGCAGTTTTCCCAGTTCGCGGGAGTGGCCGGGCTCGACCTGCGCCGCGCCTGCCCGCCAGACGTCTACGCATTCGTCGAGCAGGCGCAGGATGCGGAGTGGTTGCCGGCGACGGCCCACGTCGATGTTCTCCAGGCCGCCGCAATCGCTTCGGGCCGGGCAGACCTCGGTGTCGCATTCGCCATGTGGTGCAACATCCGTGGCTTCGGTCCTGTGAGCCTGCTGTGGGACCATTGCACCACTGTCGACGAGGCGAGCCGCATTACCCGGCGCTACATGCACCTGGAGAGCGCGGCCATGCGATCGAGCACGGATACCGACGGGCACGAGGCTGCGCTGCGCCACATCCTGATGGTTCCGGCCCGTTTCGGCGGATCGCAGTTCCTGCAGGCTACGCTGGCGCTGCAACTGCGCATCATCCGGATGCTTCTGGGCGAGGAGTGGACGCCGATCAGGCTCGAGCTGGATCATCCCGCGCCGCCTTCGTATCGCTATCACCAGGCCGTGTTCAGATGTCCGATCGAGTTCGAGGCGGACCGGTGCGCACTGGTTTTCCGCAAGTCGGACCTGCACCGGCCTTCGCTGCGCGGGAATGCGAACATGGTGCAATATCTCGAACGGCAACTGGCCCATGCGGATTCGCACTGGCCCGGCGATCTCGTCCAGCAGATCCGCTATTTCGTCGCCGCCAACCTGACCGAGCGCAAGGCCAACCTCGCGCATGTCTCGGGGCTCGCCGGGCTCTCGTCGCAGAGCCTGCAACGCCGCCTGGCCGAACGGGGAACGACGTTCGCGACGATCCTCGAGGAGGTGCGCAAGCAGACGGCGGACGAGTATTTCCGTACCGCGCGCCGCCCGAACCTGACGGAGCTTTCGCATCGACTGGGCTATACCGACGCGAGCGCGGCAAGCCGTTTCCTGCGCCAGCACATGTCGACCGGCGCCCGCGCGTTGATGGCGCAGGTAAGGCCGGGGCGCGGTCGTCCGGGCAGTGCCCGCGCGCTAGCGGCCGAGGCTTGAGGCCAGGTCCCAAAGCCGTTCCTCTATCGAGGAACGCTGCTTTCGCGTGCTGCGCAATACGGCAAGTTCGGTGCGGACGTTGAGCCCTCCGGCAGGACGATAGACGACATTGCCGGTCTCTCGCGGGCGGAACTGTGCAATCGAGATCGCGGGTATGCGATACTCCCTGCAATAGCGTTCCAGCGCGAAGGCGTGGGCTTCGGGCGGGAGGAAGCCGGTCGCCCCGGCCGCTGAAAGCCATACTGAAATCGGGCGGTAGAGGCTGCGCCCGTGAAGCGGCGCGAGCATGGCGATGACCGATCCCGAAAGCGCTTCGGGCGGGACGATGTCGTAGCTGGCGAGCGGGTGTTCTTCGGGGATGGCGAGCCCGATCTGCTCGTCGCTCAAGGTGATCCGCTGCAGGCCATCGGGCATCTCCAGCTCGCCCGCGCCTTCCCCGGCCATGTCCGCCAGATAGCGGTCGTGGGGGACGGCGGCGGCAACGACCATCGCCATGTCGACCGAACCCTTGATCAGTCCTTCGACCAGCGAGTTGGCGAAGCCGTTGTCCACGCGCAGCGACATGTCCGGAAGTTCGCGCGCAATCGCGGAGAGGAGGGCGCCGTGTTCGGGCAGCTCGAAAGTGTAGATTGGCGCCCCCAGGACCATCCGCCGGTCCGGTCGCTCGCGCCACGCGGAAAGATGGGCGGCAAAGGCATCAGCCTGCGAGACGAATGTGCGGGCCTGTTCGATCAGCGCCTTTCCTGTCGGTGAAAGATGCACCGCGCGCGTGGTGCGCTCGAACAGGCGATGGCCGACCTGATCCTCCAGCTTACGGATCTGGGCAGACAGGCTGGGTTGGGTGAGGTTCATCCGTTCCGCCGCGCGACCGAAGCTAAGCTCCTGCGCCAGCGCGAGAAAGCAGCGAAGTGCCTTGATGTCGACATCTGGGGACATGCGGCAGATATATTGGAGACTTCTATAAATCGAAAGATTAAATCTATTGGACGCAGCAAGACCCCCTCTCTAGCCTTTCCTCGAAGGCGACGAAGTGCGCCGGGATGGAGAGGTGAGCATGGCTTGCTGCGCGTTCGCGGTATTCTTGCTGATGTGGCTGACAAGGCCCCTGCGGTGGCTGGCGGTGCGGCTCGGCCTGTCGGGGCAGGGGGCGACCGCGAACCCGGCCGTCAGCTGGCGTCCCGGCCAGCAACAGCTCCAGCTTCCGAGGCGCGGCCCTGCATCGTCCGTCGTAACAGCCGTGGCACTGGCTTTCATCGCCGGGCCGGCGACAGCCGCACCGCTGGTGGATGATGCCCCGGCCACGGGCTATGCCGCAGCGTTCCATGCCATGCTGTGCGGTCCTGGTCGGGAGGCGCGTCGATGACCAGCCTTGCGACGGAACTGCCGCTCCCCGGCCTGCCATCGTTCAGGGGCATGACCGGCCCCGCAACGGCGATGAGGCAACGCCGAACCTGGTTGATCTATCTTGGGCTGGTTGCCTTCGGCGCATTGCCGTGGGCGATTGGCGCTTCGCCTGCGTGGTGCGCGTTCGGTCTGGGGCTGTGGGTGCCCGGCGGCGGCTTCATCGCGCTTGGCGGTTGGTGGAGTCTGCTGGTCTTGCCTGCGGCGATCCTGTTCGTGGCCTCGCTGGTGGCCTGGTTCTGGGCGGGGGCGGTGGTGGCGCCGGTGCTGGTCTGGCTTGGCGCTGCGCTGCTGGCGGCTGGCATGGCCACCGATGCACCGTGGCCGGGGAGCCCGGTGGTCGTCGCCGCGCTCGTGGTCGCGGTGGGCTTTGCCTTTGCCCGCGCCAACGGCAAGGCGCGTGCGCGCGGCGCGGCGCGAGCACTTGTGAGGCAGGCATTCCTGCCCGCATCCTACGCCGAAGTGGCCGCACAGGCGAGGGGCCGGCCCGACGATGCACGCCGCGAACTCGATGCCGATCAACTGGCCGGCCTGCGCTACCTGCTCGACCGTGCCCTGCAGCCGGTCGGCAGCTTTGACGGCTTTACCGTGATCGACCAGTTCCAGCCTGCCGCATTGCGCTACCAGATCAACCACATGGGCTTCGCCCTGGGGATTGCGCAGCGCGCCTATCTACCGGCGTTCCGGGGCTACATGGGGCTGGCGCAGCGCAACCTGATCGAGAAGTACCTTGAGCGGAAGGTCTGGGATTACTGGGTGCTGGAGAGCTGCTGGGGGCATCTCAACTTCACCGACTGGAACCCGGCGGCGCGCGACAACATCATGCTAACCGGCTGGTTTGCCGCGCATGTAGGCCAGTACATGCTCGCAACGGGCGACCGGCGGTACATGGAGCCCGGGAGCCTGACGTTCCGGCTGAACCGGCGGCAGAGCTGGGCGCACGATTTCACCACCATCGTCGGTTCGGTGAGCGACAACTACGCAAGGGCGGATTTCGGCCTCTTTGCCTGCGAGCCGAACTGGATCTACCCGATCTGCAACCACTACGGCATGCTGGCGCTGGTCACGCACGACGCCCTGACCGGATCCAAGCTTGTCGACCGCCACCTGCCCGGATGGATACGCGGCCTCGATACCGAGTTCACCGACGCCTCCGGCTCCATCGTCGGGCTGCGTTCGCAGTTCACCGGCCTGCCGGTGCCCTTTCCCGTGGGTGAGGCAGGCTATTCGCACTTCGCCAATTGCTTCATGCCCGACCGGGCGCGGCAGTTCTGGGCCATTGCGCGCCGCGAGATCGAACCGCTCATCGTGGCGGAGGATGACGGTGGCAGCCGTATCGCCATGCCGGGGGCAGGCCTCGATGCCGGCCACTACAAGCCAGGCCACGTCGGGGCCTATGCGAGCTACCTGGTGGCGGCACGCGAATTCGGCGACCGCGAGCGGGCCGATGCCGCGCTACGCGGGCTGGAGCGCGACTGCAGGCCGGACCGGTCGGATGGCGTGTTGCGCTATCTCACGGGTTCGAACATTTCCAACGCGACCGCTATCATGGGGCTGCTGATGGACACCGGCGACTTCCGTCGCTCGTTCACCGAGCCTCTGCCCG
Source organism: Novosphingobium aromaticivorans DSM 12444 (assembly GCF_000013325.1). GTDB lineage: Bacteria > Pseudomonadota > Alphaproteobacteria > Sphingomonadales > Sphingomonadaceae > Novosphingobium > Novosphingobium aromaticivorans. Next base: position 2,707,963 of record NC_007794.1, on the reverse strand, counting down.
AGACGCGGCTTGCCGGACCGATGATCGAGAGCATGGACTATCCCGATGTCCTCGTGGCCCGCGCGTGGAGCGATGGCAGCCGCCTCGAGGCCGTCCTTCTTCCCGGCCGTGGTGCCTGCCGAAAGGCCGTGCCGTTGTCGCAACTCGTGCCCGGCGCGCGCTATCGCGTCGTGGGCGCGCAGCAGGCCGAGGTGACAGCTTCGCCGGAGGGGGAAGCAGTGCTTGACGTCGTGCTCGACGGCCGGATCGAGATCATCGTGGAACCCTTGGAGAATCTGGCATGACCACCTGCTGTGCCGCTGTCGCCCGTGGGGCGAACCAGCCCTTCACCATCGAGCAACTGACGGTGGACGGACCGCGTGCGGGCGAGGTGCTGGTACAAATCGCGGGCGTCGGTCTGTGCCATACGGACCTTGTTTTCCGCGACCAGTTCGACGCCTTTGCCAAGCCCGGCGTGCTTGGTCACGAAGGGGCCGGCGTGATCGAGGCGGTGGGAGAGGGTGTGACCGGCCTTGCCGCAGGCGACCGGGTTGTCCTCGGCTTTTCGTCGTGCGGCGAATGCGCGCGGTGCGCCGAGGATCTGCCCAGCTACTGCGTGCAATTCGTGCCGTTGAACTATGCCGGGATGCGGCTGGACGACGGTTCGACCGCCCATGCGGCACACGATGGCGAGCGGGTGTCGTCGCATTTCTTCGGCCAGTCTTCCTTCGCCACGCTTGCGGTGACGCGGGCCCGCAACGTGGTGAAAGTGCCGGATTCCACGACGGTTCCGCTCGAACTGCTCGGACCGCTCGGGTGCGGCTTGATGACCGGTGCCGGGGCGGTGATGAATTCCATGGCGTGCAAGGCCGGATCGTCTCTCATCGTGTTCGGCGGCGGGCCGGTGGGACTGGCGGCGGTCATGGCAGGCAAGGTCCGCGAATGTTCGCAGATCATCCTGGTGGAACCAGTGGCCTCGCGGCGCGCGATTGCGCAGGAACTGGGGGCGACGCATGTGATCGATCCCGCCGATGGCGATCTGGGCGAGGCTATCCGCGCGATCCTGCCGCTGGGCGTGGATGCCGCGCTCGATACCACGGGCAATGTCGCGGTGATCGAAACCGGGCTGGGCAATCTCGCGCCGCACGGAATCATCGGTCTGGTCGGCGTACCCAGGGACATGACCGCTTCGGTTACCTTCAACATCGCGGCGTTGATGACGCCGGGCTTGCGCATCATCGGCATCATCGAAGGCGATGCCGTGCCGCAGGATTTCATCCCCGAACTTCTCGCGTTGAATGCGCAAGGGCGGTTCCCGTTCGAACGGATGGTGCAGACCTTCCCGCTTTCCCGCATCAACGAGGCGATCGACGCGCAGGCGCGCGGCGACTGCATCAAGGTCGTCCTCATCCCCTGATCCGCGAGATACCAGGAGCAAAACGATGGAATTCAACAACAATTATCACATGCTGATCGGTGGAGAACTTGTCGCCGCCGAAGCCCGCCTGGACGTCGTGAACCCGGCGAACGAGCAGGTGATTGCGTGTGTTCCCGATGCTGGCGCTGCCGAACTGGACGCAGCGGTCGCTGCCGCGCGCAAGGCGTTCCCAGGCTGGGCGGCGACCCCTATCGCAGAGCGCAAGGCCATGCTCGACGCACTTGCCGATTCGATCTTCGCCAATGTCGACGGCTTCAAGCGCCTGCTGACCGCAGAGCAGGGCAAGCCGCACCATGAGGCGCAGGGCGAGATCATGGGGGCGGGCTACTGGCTCAAGGCCTATACCGCGCTCGACCTGCCCGAGACGGTGAACGAGGATTCGGACGAACGCCTGTCGATCACCCGGCACGTGCCGCTGGGGGTGGTCGGCGCAATCGCCCCGTGGAACTTCCCGATGATCCTCGCGATGTTCAAGGTCGCGCCGGGGCTTCTGGCGGGCAACACCATGGTGCTGAAGCCTTCGCCCTTCACCCCGCTTTGCACCCTGAAGTTCGCTGAGCTGGCGAAGGAAATCCTGCCGGCGGGCGTGCTCAACGTGATCACCGGCGGCGATCATCTCGGCCCGCTGATGACCGCACATCCAGGCTTCGACAAGATCAGCTTCACCGGGTCGACCCAGACAGGGCGCCGCGTGATGGCATCGGCCGCGCCGACGCTGAAGCGCGTGACGCTGGAGCTTGGCGGCAACGACGCGGCCATCGTGATGCCTGACGTGGATGTCGAGAAGATTGCCGAACAGCTCTTCTGGGCGGCCTTCACCAACAACGGCCAGATCTGCATCGCCACCAAGCGCATGTACATCCACAAGGACATCTATGAGCCGCTGCGGGATGCGCTCGTCGCCTATGCCCGTACGGTGAAGGTCGGCGATGGCTCGGAGCAGGGCACCCAGATCGGGCCGATCAACAACGAGGCGCAGTACAACCGTGTGCTGGACCTGATCCAGGACGCGAAGGACAATGGCTACAAGTTCCTGCTCGGCGGCGAGAAGGCCGAGGTGCCGGGATACTTCGTTCCGATCACCATTCTCGACAATCCGCCCGAGGACAGCCGTATCGTGCAGGAAGAGCAGTTCGGTCCGGTCCTGCCGCTGATCCGGTTCGACGATTTCGAGGACGTGCTGAACCGAGTGAATGCCAGCGACTATGGCCTTGGCGGATCGGTCTGGGGCAGCGACGAGGACAAGGCCTTCGAACTTGCCCAGCGCGTACAATCGGGCACTGTCTGGGTCAACGAGACGCAGCACCTTTCGCCGCTTGCGGCCTTTGGCGGCATGAAGCAGTCGGGCGTAGGCGTGGAAGGCGGGCTGGAAGGCCTGCTCGAATATACAAGCGCGCAGACGCTGGTGCGTCGCAAGAAGGCCGCGTTCGTCAACTGACTGGTGAGGATGGGCATGCAGGTATCTGAAACGACGCCGATTATCGTCGGCGTCGGCCAGTTCGTCGAGCGGATCGACGCCCCCGACTATGCGGGCCTTTCGTTTGCCGATCTATCGGCGCGCGCGGGGGCCGCGGCGCTTGCCGATGCGCGTGCGGCGCTGCCGCTGGCGCCGATGGTGAAGGCGGTCGGGGCGATCAGGACGTTCGAGGAATCGGGCGCGATGCAGGTGCCTTTCGGGCGCGCGGACAAGATGCCGCTGGCAGTCGCGCGCCGGCTCGGCATCGAGCCAGAGGTGGCGATCCTGGAGAAGGTCGGCGGGCAATCGCCGCTGGCTCTGCTTGCGGATATGGGCGCTCGCATCGCATCGGGCGAGGTTACGGCGGCGCTCATGTTCGGCAGCGAGGCGATCTCTACCGTGCGTCACCTGACGACCCGGGGCGAGAGCCGCGACTGGGCCGAACATGACGATGGCGAGATGATCGACAAAGGCATGGGGTTCGAGGGTACGCTTTCGCCAGTGAGCATCGCCCACGGCATCCGGGCGCCAGTCGTTGCCTATGCGCTGTGCGAGAATGCCCGCCGGGCAAGGCTGGGCCTGTCGCGCGAGGCCTATGCAGCCGAGATGGGACGGCTTTTCTCGCCATTCACCGAGGTGGCCGCGCGCAATCCCTACAGCGCGGCTGCGGTAAAGCCCATGAGCGCCGGGGAAATCGCCACCCCCGGCGAGCGCAATCGCATGATTGCCGATCCCTATCCGCTCAAGCTCGTGTCGCGCGACCAGGTCAACCAGGCGGCGGCCGTTCTGCTGATGTCGGTGAAGGCCGCCCGGGAGGCGGGGGTGCCCGAGGAAAGGTGGGTGTTCCTCCACGGCGCCGCGCTTGCCAACGAACGCGAGATCCTCGACCGTCCGGACATCGGTGCCTATCCGGCAGCCCGCGCCGCCATCGCCTCCGCCTTTGCCCGTGCCGGCAGGAGCGTGGCCGACATCGCGGCGTTCGATTTCTATTCCTGCTTTCCGATCCCGGTATTCAACGCGGCCATCGACGGACTTGGCCTTTCCCCGGACGATCCGCGCGGGCTTACGGTCACGGGCGGGCTTCCTTACTTCGGCGGGGCGGGCAACAACTATTCGATGCACGCTTTCGCCAGCATGGCCGAACGCCTGCGCGCGAAGCCGGGCGACTTTGGCTTCGTCGGCCTCAATGGCGGGTTCCAGTCGAAATACGGCGCCGCGATCTTCTCGACCGAGCCGTGCGAATGGCCGGGGTGCGAGACGGGATCGATCCAGCAGAAGCTCGATGCGGCGGCCAAGCCCTCCATGGCACCTGCACCGGAAGGGCGCGGGCGGATCGGGACATATACCGTCACTTACGCCAAGGGCGTGCCGGAGCAGGCGATCGTGATCGGCGAGATGCTGTCCGGCGGACGCTTCATTGCAGCGAGCCGCGAGCCGGAAACGGTCACCGCCATGACGGAGGTCGATCCTCTCGGACGCGAGGTTTCCGTCACGCCATCCGAAAAGCGCAACAGCTTCACTTTCGCCTGAGGATCAAGCATGAGCGACAAGCCCGTAATGCTCGAGGGCATCCGCGTGGTGGACCTGACCACGGTCGTTTTCGGCCCCTATGCGACGCAGATCCTGGCGGATCTCGGCGCGGATGTGATCAAGGTGGAATCGCCCGGGATCGGCGATGCCTTCCGCTGGTCGGCAAAGCCTGCCGTCACGCCAGGCATGGCGCCAGCGTGGATGGCGCTCAACCGTGGCAAGAAGTCGGCGGCGCTCGATCTCAAGGCTGAAGCGGACCGTTCGGTCATGCTTGACCTGCTGCGCGAGGCGGACGTTTTCGTCGTTAACGTCCGGGGCAAGGCGCTCGAGCGGATCGGGCTCGATTACGACAGCCTCAAGGCCATCAATCCTTCGCTGATCTACGTTCACTGTGTCGGCTTCGGGCAGGATGGGCCCTATGCCGATCTCCAGGCCTATGATGACGTGATCCAGGCGGCGACCGGCACGACCACGCTCCTGCCGCGCGTCGACGGCAATCCGCACCCGCGCTATCTGCCCTCGCTCATCGCTGACAAGGTGGCGGGCCTGCATGCGACCTACGCGGCCTTGGCGGCGATCGTCCACAAGCAGCGAACGGGCGAGGGGCAACTGGTGGAAGTGCCGATGTTCGAGGCCTTCTCCAGCTTCATGCTGCTCGAACACCTCGGCGGCCTGACTTTCGACCCGCCGAACGCGCCCGAAGGCTATTTCCGCCAGATCGATCCGGATCGCCAGCCGTTCCCGACCGCTGACGGCTACGTAAGCATCGTCGCCTATACCGACGATGCCTGGCAACGCATCTTCACCCTGCTGGACCAGCCCGACTTCCTGAAGCAGGACCACCTTGCCACGCCGCAGCAGCGATATGTTGCACAGGCCGAACTCTATCAGGCGATAGCGCGGTTCACGCCGTTGCTTACCACGTCGGAGATCGTCAGCCGATGCCATGCAGTGCAGATACCGGCCCAGGCGGTGCGCGACCTTGCCGATGTGATGAAGGACCCGCACCTGCAGGCGGTCAACTTCTTCAGGCGGCGTGTCCACCCGGTCGAGGGCGCCTACTTCGAGCAGGCCGCGCCAGTGAAATTCGGCGCCGCCGAAGACGGGGAACGCCTGTCCCCACCACTGGGCGGCGAACATACCGAGGAACTGCGCGCACGCGGCTGGAACGCGTTCGGATGACGCCGGACGAGGGAGCGGCGTGGGCCGCTCCCTTGCGCGTGCCTCTTGCGCGCGGTTGCCGGCGATCAGATGATCAGGAAGTCGGCATGCGTCAGCAGCGTGCCGGGCGCGACGGTGGCGATGGCGACGGCCGAGAGTCTGCCGGTGCCGTCCGCATCGTAGCTGATCAATCCAGTGGATGCGTTGTAGATGATCCGGTCGCTGGCATCGTGGGCTGCCGATCCGATCCAGAATCCGGCATCGCTCAAGGTGCCGATGGCGCCCGCCGCAGTGAACACCGCGTGGTCGAGCACGATATGGTCCGTGCCGGCCTGGTAGTCGGCGATCGCGTCCCTGTGCTTGTTGCCATAGGCGCGGAACACGAAGGAGTCCGCTCCCGCGCCGCCGGCAAGCTTGTCGTTGCCGTTGCCGCCTTCGAGCCAGTCGTTGCCGCCGTTGCCTGACAGCACGTCGGCACCGGCTTTGCCGTAGAGCTTGTCGTTGCCGGACTTGCCAGCCAGGTTGTCGGAACTGCTCGTCCCGGTCAGGGTGAGATCGGTCACCAGCGTGGTGGTCGACGTTGTCGTGGTGGAGGTGGTTGTCGACGTAGAGGTGGTGCTGGTGCTGGTCGTCGTCGTGGTCGTCGTCAGACCGCTCCAGTCTTCGTGGATGTACTGGCCGGGCAGCACGCCGGTATAGCTGATGCCGTCGAGATTGATGTCCGCGGTGTAGTAGCCGACGTTGTAGTGCGCGGCCTGCGTTTCCACGTCGGCGATCTTTGCCGAGTCCGAAACGTACTCGATGGCGATGACATCCTTGCCCGCCGCCAGCATCATCTGGAGGAGGCTCATGCTGTACTGCGTCTCGCTCGAAGGCTGCTTCGAACCGCTGTCCGTATAGAACAGGTTCTCCTTGAACATGCCGTCGAGGTGGCTGAAATATGTCTGGTTGGTCAGCAGTTCCTCGGCGTTGTTTGCCCAGATCTTGAACGCCGGGTTCTTGGCATGGGCATAGTCGGCGAGGTAGGCGACCAGATCCGCCATGGCTTGTTCGGCACCTGCCGCGCCGCCCGGGCAATAGGTCTGCGCCCACTTCTGCTGGTATTCGTCGACGACGTCGAAGTAGACGCCATCATAGCCGGCAGCGATGATCCGGTCGATGTAGGCGGTTGCCACGGTGCGCCATTCGGCCGTCCAGTAGGCGACCTGATAGTTACCGGCCCACTGTGGATTTTCAGGTCCGAGGGCCGATTTCGGAATGGTGTTGAAGTAGTCTCGATAGACCTCTGCTTCACCAATGCTGAAGTATCCGAGAAGTAATGCACTGCCCGGTCCGCCGCCCATCTGCGCAACCTGCGTGGGCGTGAAAGCTACGCCGTCATCGTTGTAGATGTCTATTACCTTGACATCAAACGGAGCTACAGCAATTTCCGAAGGAACAATTCCCTGCAGAACATACATTCCCGTCCGCGCCATGATCCGATCCTTCCTCTTTTCCGGAGGGCGTTGGAAATTACGCAGCCTTCGGTTAGGATGCGTATTAAGTCCCATTTTGGTGCTTAATTTCGGGATGCCATTTCGGGTTAATGGAAATTAAGCGGGCATCGCTCCTGGAAATCGTTGCAAAAATAGGCGGTTACCCTGCGCAACTCCGAGGGACGCTTTGCCGAATTCGCGCAGCGCGCGGCGCCCTTATCCGATTTCGTTATGCCAGGGGCGCTCGCCGGGGAGCAGCGACTTTCGGGCGAATCGGCGGCCATTGCCGTCAGTCCGGCCCGCCGCTGGGACGGCCTGGTGCCGGTCGGCGCTGTTCGCACGGCCAACCACTCTGGATGTTAATTATAGGTGTGATCGGTACGAACAAGCGTTCATGGTAACGCACTGGAAACCGTCCCTGCGGCTTCTCGCCTTAATGTAAGCGCGAAAAGGTCGTTACTTTGGCTATGTTTCGGTTTCTGTCCCGGCTTCGCGGCGACACTGGAGGAAGCGTGCTTCCCCTGGCTGCCACGTGCGTGCCCGTCCTGATCCTGCTGATCGGCAGCGGTCTCGACATGGGGCGGCTGTACAAGGCGCGGAACCGGCTACAATCCGCATGCGACGCCGGTGCGCTTGCCGGGCGGCGTTCGGTTTCAAGCGCCGGTTATGATGATGCGGCCAAAGCCCAGGCTGCGGCATTCTTCAACGCAAACTTCAATGAAGACGATCTTGGGGCGACCGAAACAAATTTCGCCACCAGTTCGGCTGATGGCGGCAGCCTGGTGGAAGGCATCGCGACCACGGATGTCGAGATGGTCCTGATGAACCTGTTCGGCGTGATTTCGGTTCCGATCAATGTGGAATGCAGCGCCACCATGGATATCGGCAATACCGACGTCACGATGGTCCTCGATACGACAGGTTCGATGAGCCAGACGCTGTCGGGCACGACGACGAAGCGTATCGACGCACTCCGAACCGCGATGAAGAACTTCTATGATACCGTCAGCGCCGCAACGACGGGGTCGAATGCCCGTGTCCGCTATTCCTTCGTGCCCTACAGCTCGTCGGTGAACGTAGGTCAGCTCATTTACGACCTCGATCCGGACTATCTGGTCGACACCTGGGCAATCCAGTCACGAACCCCCGTTTTCAACACGGTCACGGAGCAGATACTGACGGGATACGACACCCCGGTCACGACGACGGCCAGTTCGTACAGCAACGAGACCACGGGTAACGATCAGTCTTACAATTCGACGCGCTACAATTCGCTCTCGGCGTGCAACACGGCAAAGCCGGCTGACGTTGCCTGGGCGAACTACGGCAGCGCGACTCAATCGTCGACAACGACGACGAACAGCGCCGGTCAGCAGATCGTGACGGTCACGGTAACACAGCCGCAGCGCAAGACCACTTATACCTGTCAGATGTCCGGCGGCAGATATCGTATCTACTATTACTATACGACGAGGAATTACTACACCTATACGTACAATACGTCGAATCCTGTCTACACCACGGTGACAAGTCAGGTTTTCAGCAACTTTGCCTACAAGCAGATCAACGTCGACGTCTCCTCGTACAAGAAGTTTCAGACAGTCACGGTCCAGAATGGCACCAACGGTGCCAACGTCAGCTATACCTGGAAGGGGTGCATCGAAGAACGCGATACCGAAGCCGCTTCCTCGTTCAGCTATTCGACTGTCGACGGAATGTCGCCATCCACGGCGCTGGACCTTGATATCGACAGGGTTCCCGACAGTGATCCAGCGACGAAGTGGGCGCCGATGTGGCCCGAACTTGGGTATTACCGAACCGCATCGTCAAGATCGTCGACGCCGGTTTCCACCCTGGAGACGACGAGCGGATCGCAGTTGTCGGCGGCGTGCCCATACAAGGCGCAGTTGCTGCAGACCATGTCGCAGTCCGCCTTCTATGCCTATGCCGATGCACTTTCGGCCAATGGCTCCACGTACCACGACCTGGGGATGTTGTGGGGCCTGCGCCTGAGTTCGCCGGATGGGCCGTGGCAGGCAATGGTCAACGAGACGCCGGAAAATGGCGGCGAAGTTTCGCGGCATATCATTTTCATGACCGACGGCCAAATGGACACCAACTACAAGGTCATGTCGACGTACGGCATCGAGTGGCACGACCGGCGAATAACCGACGACGGGGTCACCGACCAGGATGCGCGTCACACCCTGCGGTTCCGGGCGCTTTGCGATGCGGCCAAGGCGAAGGGCTTCCGGGTCTGGGTGATCGCCTTTGCGTCCGATCTGAATGATGACCTTTCATATTGCGCATCGGCCAGCAGCACATTTCCGGCGACGAACGCGACCGAACTGAACACCGCATTCCAGGAGATCGCCAAGAACGTTGCCGAACTGAGGGTCTATCAGTGAAGCGCCCAGGCAAACTCGTGGCTGAGGATTGTGGTGTCACCACCATCGAATTCGCGCTCGTGCTGCCGGTGTTCCTGCTGGCGATCGTAGGCTGTCTGGATCTTGGCCAGATGGTCTATGCCGTCGGCGTTCTGGACGGGGCGGTCGAAAAGGCTGCGCGTTCCGCAGCGCTCGAAACCGGTGACACGACTGCTGCCGATGCCGAGGTCGAAGACGTGATGTCAAGAATCCTGCCGGGGTCCACCCTCGCAACCAGTCGCAAGAGCTACGCCAACTACTCCGACATCAACCGTCCCGAGCGATGGAACGATGCCGACAACAACGGCACGTGTTCCGAGGGTGAGACCTACGTCGACGAGAACGGCAGCGGGGCATGGGAATCCGACGTGGGGTCCAATGGCAATGGCAGCGCGAGCGATGTCGTTGTCTATACCGTGACCGTCACCTACGAGCCCATTTTCGCGATGCCGCTCCTTCCCATCAACTGGAACACGCGGGAACTCACATCGAGCGCGATCAAGCGCAACCAGCCCTATGCTGCGCAGCCGGGCTACGGGTCGGATTCGGGCACATGCTGATGCGCCTCGCTCCGCCGGTTCAGCTCCTCGTGGAGCGCATTCGCGGCTGCACGTGTGGCGTTGCCACGATCGAGTTTGCCCTCATTGGGCCGATCATTTTGACCATCGGCCTTTTCGGCATCGAGACTGCCTATCTCAACACGGTCGACCTGAAGCTGAGCCAGATGGCCATGACCGTCGCCGACAATGCCTCGCGGCTCGGCCAGACGGACAACAGTTCGGTCACGCCGACCGTAACGGAGACCGACATCGCCGAAATCATGCGCGGCGTCGAGGAAGAGGGCGCGTCCATCGACTTCGAGACACGGGGGCGGGTGATACTGTCGAGCCTCGAGAAGGACAGTGCCACGGGCAAGCAGTACATCCATTGGCAGCGCTGCTACGGCAACCTCGAGCGCAATTCCGTTTATGGCGATGATGGAGCGAACAACGGGCTCAACGGAGATCCGCTGCAAGGCATGGGCAGCGGTACCGCCCAGATCACCGCCACCAGCAGCAGCACGGCGGTCATGTTCGTGGAGGTCTTCTACAGCTACGAGGGGTTGTTCGGCGACATGTTCCTGGCAGATCGGGTCCTGCGCAAGGAGGGGGCATTCCTCATCAGGGACGACCGAAATCTCACGCCCGGCGTCACCGGCACGGGAGGGCAGCATGCCTGCACCTGAACAGGCGATCGGTTCCGCGTCCGGCCGGCAATGCCGTCTTCGCCCCCGGTTGCCGATCGCGCGGGTCCATCCCACGGAAAAGTCGAGCTCTGCGGAAATGGCGCGCCCTGCAGGACTCGAACCTGCTACCTCAAGATTAGAAGTCTCGCGCTCTATCCAGATGAGCTAAGGGCGCGCGCCGTGTCCCTTAAGCACGCTTTTCGGATCGTGCAAACCGGGTTAGCAGGGTGGCCATGAGCGATCCCCAGATTTCCCGTATCGACGGCACCAGCAGCGCACGGCGCCATTTCCGCTATTTCGACTACGTGATGGCCTCGTTCGTGGCGATCCTGTTGCTGTCGAACCTGATAGGGGCGGCGAAGCTGGCGCAGGTCGGCGGCTATACCTTCGGCGCGGGCATCCTGTTCTTTCCCGTTTCCTACGTGATCGGCGACGTCCTGACCGAGGTATACGGCTATGCCAATGCACGGCGGTGCGTGTGGATGGGCTTCTTCGCGCTGATCTTCATGGCGTTCATGAGCTACATCGTCGTCGCCATGCCGCCTGCGCCGGGTTGGGATGGGCAGTCCGCCTATGAAAGCGTGTTTGGCTCTACCTGGCGAATCGTGCTTGCTTCGGTCACCGCCTTCTGGGCCGGGGAATTCGTGAATTCGTTCGTGCTGGCGAAGATGAAGCTGCTGACCGGCGGCAAGCATCTGTGGACGCGCACCATCGGGTCCACGGTGTTCGGACAGGCGGTCGACAGCCTGATCTTCTATCCTGTCGCGTTCCTCGGCATCTGGACGCACGAGCAGGTTCTGACGGTCATGGTCACCAACTGGCTGATGAAGGTCGTGTGGGAAGCGGTGCTGACCCCGGTCACCTACGCCGTCGTCGGCTGGCTCAAGGCCCGCGAAGGCGCGGATGTCTATGATACCGACACCGACTTCTCGCCCTTCGCCAAGGCGCCGCAGGTCTGAAATGGAGAAGCCCCGCCTCTCCGGGGGCGGGAGAGGCGGGGCGCTGGGGCTGGACGGGCCCTCAGGTGTCAGTCGGCGATTAGGCCGATCAGCAGGTAGACCAGCACGGCGGATCCAAAGCCGAGCAGGGTGCCGAGTGCGAAGGCCACGCGGACCAGCGTCACGTCGACGTTGAAGTAGTTGGCGATACCGGCACAGACGCCCATCACCTTGCCGCCCGCCTTGTCGAGGCGGAAGCCGCGCGAGGTTTCGATCGGGCGCGGAGCCGAGTCGTCGAAGCGAAGCTGGCTCATCAGATCATCTCCTGCAGGGCGACGGTGGCGGCCTGGTGGGCCGGGGTGCTGACGGTTCCTGCGATCAGCGCGAGGCTCAGGGCGAAGGCGCTGGCGGCTGCGGCGATGCGCTGGGTGAAAAGGGTCATGTCTAAAGTCCTCATGTTCGGGTCGCTGGTAGTGCGATTTGCGGGCCTTTCGGCTCATGCTCCGAACATTGCAGGGACCGTGCCAGATTGCGGAAGGTCCCGAAATCCGGTCTTATCGCGATGGCCGGAGGCCGATTGCCGGTTCACGATTTCCAACACTTGGCAAATTTCACCATGTCTTGGTGTCGAGGTGTGGCTGCTTCACGGTGCGATGATTGCGGCTTGCAATTTTAGGCCGATGCGCATATCTGCGCCTCATCCCGACATTGTGAAAGCAAGGTCAGGCTGGCTCCAGACGGTGCCGGCTCGGACCCGCTTTTGCCCGTTGTCGGCCACGGAGATTGCATGACGGACATTGCGCGGATCATCGAGGTTGTCGAGCCGGAGGCCAAGGCCCTTGGCTTCGATCTCGTGCGCGTGCGCTACTTCAAGGGCGGCGAAATCGGCGACGAGGAGCATACGCTTCAGATCATGGCTGAACGTCCGGACACGGGCCAGCTCGTGATCGAGGACTGCGCAGCCCTCTCGCGCCGGGTTTCGGACCGCTTCGACGAACTGGAAGAGGCCGGCGACGTCCTCATCGAGGACGCCTATCGTCTCGAGGTGTCCTCTCCCGGCATCGACCGTCCGCTGACCCGCGCGAAGGACTTCGCCGCCTGGATTGGCCACGAGGCCCGCGTCGAACTTTCCGAACTGCTCGACAACCGCAAGCGTTTCCGGGGTGAACTCAAGGGGTTCGACGCCGAAACGCAGGCCATTTCGATCGAGGACGACGGCGTCGTGTTCGAAGTGCCGTTCGATCTCGTGTCCAATGCCAAGCTTATCCTCACCGACAAGCTTATCGCCGCCTCCCGACCGCTGGATACCAGCGGTGCGGACGAAATTCTCGAAGAACAGGAAGACTGACCAATGGCCAGTGCAATTTCCGCGAACCGCGCCGAACTGCTTGCGATCGCCAACGCGGTCGCCACCGAGAAGATGATCGACAAGTCGATCGTCATCGAGGCGATGGAAGAGGCGATCCAGAAGTCCGCGCGCAACCGCTACGGCGCCGAGAACGACATTCGCGCCAAGCTCGACCCGCGCACCGGCGACCTGCGCCTGTGGCGCGTGGTGGAAGTGGTCGAGGTGGTCGAGGACTACTTCAAGCAGGTCGATCTCAAGCAGGCCGAGAAGCTCCAGCCCGGCGCCAAGATCGGCGACTTCATCGTCGATCCGCTGCCCCCGGTCGATCTCGGCCGCATCGACGCGCAGTCGGCCAAGCAGGTCATCTTCCAGAAGGTCCGCGACGCCGAGCGTGATCGCCAGTACGACGAGTTCAAGGACCGCGCCGGCGAAGTCATCACCGGCGTGATCAAGTCGGTCGAATTCGGCCACGTGATCGTCAACCTCGGCCGCGCCGAAGGCGTGATCCGCCGCGACCAGCAGATCCCCCGCGAAGTGCCCCGCGTGGGCGAGCGCGTGCGTGCGCTGATCCTCAAGGTCGAGCGCCAGAACCGCGGTCCGCAGATCTTCCTGTCCCGCGCGCACCCCGAATTCATGAAGAAGCTCTTCGCGCAGGAAGTGCCCGAGATCTACGATGGCATCATCGAGATCAAGGCCGCCGCCCGCGACCCGGGCTCGCGCGCCAAGATCGGCGTGATCAGCCGCGACAGCAGCATCGACCCGGTCGGCGCCTGCGTCGGTATGAAGGGTAGCCGCGTCCAGGCGGTCGTGCAGGAACTGCAGGGCGAGAAGATCGACATCATCCCCTGGAGCGAGGACACCGCGACTTTCGTCGTCAACGCTCTCCAGCCCGCGACCGTCAGCCGCGTGGTGATCGACGAGGAAGAGAGCCGCATCGAGGTCGTCGTGCCCGATGACCAGCTCTCGCTCGCCATCGGTCGCCGCGGTCAGAACGTGCGCCTTGCCTCGTCGCTGACGGGCTCGGCCATCGACATCATGACCGAGGCGGAAGCTTCGGAGAAGCGCCAGAAGGAATTCGCCGAGCGCTCGAAGATGTTCGAGGAAGAGCTCGACGTCGACGAAACCCTCTCGCAGCTCCTCGTCGCCGAAGGCTTCACCGAGCTGGAGGAAGTGGCCTACATCGAAATGGCCGAACTGGCCGCGATCGAGGGCTTCGACGAGGAACTCGCCGAGGAACTGCAGAGCCGCGCGTCCGAGGCGATCGAACGCCGCGAGGAGGCTCTGCGCGAGCAGCGTCGTGCCCTTGGCGTCGACGATGCCCTGGCCGAACTGCCGCACCTGACCGAAGCGATGCTCGTCGCGCTCGGCAAGGCCGGCATCAAGACGCTCGACGATCTTGCCGATCTCGCGACCGATGAACTCATCGCCAAGAAGCGCGCCGAACAGCGTCGCCGCAACGACAAGGGCCCGCGCGAGCGGACCGAGCGTTCGGAGCGGACAGAGGACAAGGGCGGCGTGCTCGGCGAATTTGGCCTGAGCGAAGAACAGGGCAACGAGATCATCATGGCCGCGCGTGCCCACTGGTTCGAAGACGAACCGGTAGCTGAGGAGGCCGCCGATGCGGATTCCTCACAATGAGCCGCTGAGCTCCGACATCGACGGCAAGGCACCGGCGGGCAAGTCCCCGCCGGAGCGCAAGTGCGTGCTGAGCGGGCGACATGATGCGCGTGGCGATCTGATTCGCCTCGCCATCTCGCCCGACGGAGATGTGCTTCCCGATGTGCTGGCGCGTGCCCCCGGGCGCGGCGCCTGGATCGGCGTGCCGCGTGCAGACCTTGAAAAAGCCATTGCCAATGGCAAACTTAAGGGCGTGCTGGCGCGCGCCTTCAAGGGGGCGACGCTCAACATCCCGGCCGACCTTGCCGACCGCATCGAACAGGCGCTGCGCCGAACGGTTACCGACCGTCTCGGCATCGAGCTTCGTGCGGGCAATGTCTTGCTGGGTACCGAAAAGATCGCGCAGGGTGCGCGCTCGGGGGCGGTGACGTTCCTGGGTCACGCCTCGGATGCCGGGACCGACGGCCCCAACAAGCTCGCCCAGGCATGGCGCGTGGGCGAGGGGGCGGAAGGGTCCGGACTGAAAGGCACCATCTTGCCGCTGGACCGGGCGGCGCTGTCTGTGGCATTGGGCCGCGACAACGTCGTTCACCTGGCGCTGACCGATGCCGCCGCAGCCGAAAGGCTGGCAGGGCCGCTGCAGCGCCTGATGCATTTTCTCGGGCACGAGATTGACGCTGCTAAGCCCCAGGCGGGCGAGGCCGCGAACGACGATATTGATACGAAGGGCGAATGAGTTCGATGAGCGATAGCGACAAGAAGCCGACGCTGGGCCGCAGGCCACTGGGCCTGAAGACCGCGGTGGAGGCCGGAGAGGTCAAGCAGACCTTCAGCCACGGTCGCACCAACAAGGTGGTGGTCGAAGTGAAGCGGCGCAAGCTGATGGGCCGGCCGGGCGAGGCCGCACCGACGGCTGCCCCTGCTGCTGCGGCAACCCCCGCACCCACGCCGGTCGCGCCTCCGCCGCCTCCGCCGCCCCCGCCGCCGCCGCCTTCGGCCAGCCGCGAGACGCGTCAGGAAATGCAGGTCCGCCTGCTGCGCGAGGCCGAGGAAGCCCGACTCGCCGCGCTCGAGGCCGCCAACCGCCGCGAGCAGGAAGAACGCCTGCGCGCGATCGAGGAAGAGCGTCGCCGCGCCGAGGAAAAGGCTCGGGCCGAAGCCGAGGCTGCCGCCGCGCCTGCTGCGCCTGCTGCGCCGGCCGCTCCGTCTGCCGCTCCTGCGGCCGCTCAGTCGGCTCCCGAAGCGGCTCCGGCCCCCGTGGCCGAGCCCGAAGTCGCCAGGCAGCCGGAAGCAGCGCCTGTCGCCGCCACCGCTCCTGCCGCGCCCAAGGCCGAGGAAGCAAAACCTGCCGCGCCTGCGGTGCCCGCGCCGCGCCGTTTCACGCCGGTCGCTCCTGCCGCACCGATCAAGCGTCCGGAACTGGCCGCCAAGAAGCCCGCGCACCCGCAGCGCGATCGCAAGACGGAAGACCGCCGTGGCGGCAAGCTTACCGTCACGCGCGCACTGAACGAGGACGAAGGCGCACGCGCCCGTTCGCTCGCCGCGCTCAAGCGTGCGCGTGAAAAGGAACGCCGCGCGCACTTCGCCGGCCAGTCGCAGCCCCGCGAAAAGCAGGTCCGCGATGTGGTCGTGCCTGATGCGATCACGGTGCAGGATCTGGCGAACCGCATGGCCGAAAAGGCTGCGGACCTCGTCAAGGCGCTGTTCAAGATGGGCATGATGGTCACCATCAACCAGACCATCGACCAGGATACCGCCGAACTGCTGGTGACCGAATTCGGCCACAACATCCAGCGCGTCAGCGAGAGCGATGCCGACATCGACACTTCGGCGGACGTCGATCCGGAAGAGTCGCTGAAGGCGCGTCCGCCGGTCGTGACCATCATGGGCCACGTCGATCACGGCAAGACCTCGCTGCTCGACGCGCTGCGCGGGACCGACGTGGTGCGCGGCGAAGCCGGCGGCATCACGCAGCATATCGGCGCCTACCAGATCAAGACCAAGGGCGGCGACTTCATCACCTTCCTTGATACCCCGGGTCACGAAGCCTTCACCGAGATGCGCATTCGCGGTGCGAACGTCACCGACATCGTCATCCTGGTGGTTGCCGGCGACGACGGGCTGATGCCGCAGACGATCGAGGCGATCAACCACACCAAGGCGGCCGGCGTGCCGATGATCGTGGCGATCACCAAGGCCGACAAGCCCGAGTTCCAGCCGCAGAAGATCCGCGAGCGCCTGCTCGAGCACGAGATCATCGTCGAGGCCATGTCGGGTGACGTCCAGGACGTCGAAGTCTCGGCCAAGACCGGTGCCGGGCTGGACGAACTGATCGAGAAGATCCTGCTTCAGGCCGAACTGCTTGAACTGAAGGCGAACCCGGATCGTTCGGCCGAAGCCACCGTGATCGAGGCCAAGCTCGACAAGGGCAAGGGTCCGCTGGCAACCGTGCTGGTCAATCGCGGCACGCTCAAGGTTGGCGACATTCTCGTTGTCGGCACCCAGTCGGGTCGCGTTCGCGCGATGCTCGACGACAAGGGCCGCCAGGTCAAGGCCGCTGGGCCCTCGCTCCCGGTCGAGGTACTCGGCATCGGCGGCGTGCCGATGGCCGGCGACACGCTGACCGTTGTCGAAAGCGAAGCCCGTGCTCGTGAAGTGGCCGCGTACCGTCAGGAACGCGCAACCGCCAAGCGCACCGCGCAGGCGCCTGCCAGCCTCGAGAACATGTTCTCCGCGCTCGCCGCGAAGAATGCTGTCATCGAATACCCGCTGGTCATCCGGGCCGACGTGCAGGGTTCTGCCGAAGCGATCGTCAACGCGCTCAACAAGATCTCGACCGACGAGATCAAGGTCCGCATCCTTGCTTCGGGCGTGGGTGCGATCACCGAGAGCGACGTCAACCTGGCCCAGGCCAGCGGCGCGCCGATCGTCGGCTTCAACGTCCGTCCCAACGCCAAGGCGCGCGAGTTGATCGAGCGCAACAAGGTGCGGATGAAGTATTTCGACGTGATCTATCAACTCACCGACGACATCCGTTCGGAAATGGCGGGCGAGCTGGGTCCGGAGGCGATCGAAACGGTCGTCGGCCGCGCCGAGGTCAAGGAGGTGTTCCCCGCTGGCAAGAGGGACAAGGCTGCCGGTCTGCTCGTGGTCGAAGGCGTTATCCGCAAGGGGCTGCACGCACGCCTTACGCGCAACGACGTCATCGTCAGCCGCACGACCATCGCCTCGCTGCGCCGCTTCAAGGACGACGTGCCGGAAGTCCGTGCCGGTCTGGAATGCGGCGTTCTGCTGCAGGACACGAACGACATCAAGGCTGGCGACCAGCTGGAAGTCTTCGAAGTCGAGATGCGCGAACGGACGCTGTAAGGGCTCGTTCCGCGTAGCTGGAACACTGCAGATTCCCCTCCCGCGTGCGGGAGGGGAGAGCAACGACGTTCCTTCCGGCCCGGCCGGAGGAATGGAGATATTGAATGACCCGCTACGTCGCCCTGTTCGGTTCGATCAACGTCGGCGGTAATCGCGTGACGATGGCGGACTTGCGCTGGGCATTCGAGCGGGAAGGGCTGACCGGTCTGGAAACCGTCGTGGCGAGCGGCAATCTGCTGTTCGACTACGACGACCGGCCGCTCGACGGGCTCGAAGACCTGTTCAGCCACGTCATGCTCGACCGGTTCGATATCAAGAGCTTCGTCGCCGTTCGTGACCGTGCCGCGATTGCCGAGGCGGTGGAGGGCAACCCCTTTACCGGCATCGGCGCCGACAATCAGGTGCACACCCTGTTTCTCGAACGCCAGCCCGATCAGGCCGCGTTCGACAAGCTCGTGGCCGATCAGGCGGCGCGCGGTCTGGAAAAGTTCGCAATCGGCAATCGCTGCATCTATATCGACTTCGTGGAAGGGGTCGGCGACAGCAAGTTGTCGAGCGCCTTCCTCGAACGGCGGCTTGGCTGTCGGGGCACCGCGCGCAATGTGCGCTCGATCGCCCGTATCCTTGCGAAGATGAGTTAGACGTGGCCAAGCAACAGACGTCCCCCGAAACCCGCTCCGTCCGCCTGCTCAAGGTGGGTGAACAGGTGCGCCATATCCTGTCCGAGCTTCTGGCCCGGCAGGAGGTTCACGACGATGTGCTGTCGGCGCATACCGTTTCGGTCACCGAAGTGCGCATGTCGCCCGACCTGCGTCACGCCACCGTCTTCATCAAGGCGCTGCTCGGCGAGGACGAGGACCTGGTACTCAAGGCCTTGCGCACCAATACGGCTTTCTTCCAGCGCGAGGTGGCGCAGCGCCTGCGCCTGAAATATGCGGCGCGGCTGAAGTTCCTGGCCGACGAGAGCTTCGACGTCGCCAGCAAGATCGAGACGCTGCTCGCCGATCCGAAGGTCCAGCGCGACCTCAGGGACCAAGAGTCCGACGGCTGAGGGCGCGCCGGGTGGCCAAGCTCTATTTCTACTATGCCAGCATGAACGCCGGCAAATCGACCAACCTGCTCCAGGCGGATTTCAACTACCGGGAGCGTGGCATGGCGACGATGCTGTGGACCGCCGCGCTGGACGACAGGGGCGGGGAGCGCGCCATCGAAAGCCGCATCGGGCTGGGCGCGGATGCCCATCGTTTCGATGCCGGGACCGACCTGTGGCAGCGGATTTCGGCGGCGCACGCGGTCCAGCCCTTGTCCTGCGTGCTGGTCGACGAGGCGCAGTTTCTGCGCCGTGACCAGGTCTGGCAACTGGCGCGAGTGGCTGATGCCGCAGGAATCCCCGTCCTTTGCTATGGCTTGCGGACCGATTTCCAGGGCGAGCTGTTCGAAGGCTCCGCCGCGCTGCTCGGAATTGCCGACTCGCTGATCGAACTCAAGGCCGTCTGCCATTGCGGTCGCAAGGCGACGATGAACCTGCGCGTCGACGATAGCGGCGCCGCCGTGCGCGCCGGGCGGCAGACCGAGATCGGCGGGAACGACCGCTATGTGGCGCTTTGCCGCCGGCATTTCAGCGAGGCGATGGGACAATGACCGACGAAGCCCTCCATGTGCCTCTGGCCGACGGCGCGCTGCGGCTCGAGATACTGCGCGAAGAGCACCGTGAGGGCCTGCGCGCGGCTTGCGCCGAGGACGCGGAGATCTGGACGATCTATCCGTTCAGCTACTGGGGCGATGCCTTCGACCCGCAGTTCGACCGCATGCTTGACGGTGGCCGTGCCCGGCGGCCCTATGCGGTGTTCGATGGCGACCGGCTTGTCGGCATGACCGCCTGGATCGACCACGGCGCGCCGGGCTGGTCGATCGAGATCGGCAATACCTACATCGTCCCGTCGGTCCGGGGCACGGGCTTCAACGGGCGCCTGAAGCGCCTGATGATCGACCACGCCTTCGCCTGCGGGCTCGAGCGAGTGGCGTTCAAGGTCGATGCGATCAACCTTCGCAGCCGTGCGGCGGTCGCCAAGGTCGGCGGCGTGGAGGAAGGCGTGATGCGCCACGAACGCCGGACCTGGACGGGGCGTTTGCGCGATACCGTGCTGTTCTCGATCCTGCGCGAGGAATGGCTGGGGGGAGAAGGCGCGTGAATCCGGAAGGTCTCCTGTGGCAGGTCGCGACGATCGCGATTCCCATGATCCTTGCCATCGTGTTCCATGAAGTTGCCCACGGCTGGACGGCGCGGGCGCTTGGCGATCCCACGGCGGCGGAACAGCGGCGGTTGAGTCTCAACCCCTTGCGTCACGTCGATCCGTTCGGGACGATCATCCTGCCCGGCCTGCTGAAGTTGACCGGCGCGCCGGTGTTCGGTTGGGCGAAGCCGGTTCCGGTCAATTTCAACCGCTTGCGCAATCCGCGCTGGGGAATGGTCGCCGTGGCGGCGGCGGGGCCGGCGATGAACTTCGTTCTGGCGACGCTTTCCGCAATCGCGCTTGGCCTGCTGGTCAGGGCGACGGATCTGGGCGGAGAGCCGGGGCTGGGCGTGCTGTTCCTTTCGGACAACCTGCGCAACTTCCTGATCGTGAACCTTTTCCTTGGCGCGTTCAACTTGCTGCCGATCCCCCCGTTCGACGGTTCGCGGATCGTCATGGGCGTGCTTCCCGCGCCGCTGGCGAGGGGATATGCCCGGATCGAGCCTTTCGGTCTGCTCGTGGTCTTTGGACTTCTCGTTATTCTTCCGTATCTTGCGCCGAACCTTCATCTCGTGGAGCGGCTGATCGGCCCGCCGGTCGACTGGCTGGGACAGCAGCTCGCCAATCTCGCGGTGGCGGTTGCCGGGCCGGAGCCGATCTGAGCGTGGTCGACGGCTGGATCATCCTCGACAAGCCTCTGGAACTCGGGTCGACTCAAGGGGTTGCGGCGGTAAAGCGCAATCTGCGGCAGGCCGGCTACGGCAAGTGCAAGGTCGGACACGGCGGGACGCTCGACCCCCTGGCTACCGGGGTGCTTCCGATCGCGGTGGGCGAGGCGACGAAACTGTGCGGACGGATGCTCGATGCGAGCAAGGTCTATGCTTTCACGGTGGCCTTCGGAACGGAGACCGACAGCCTCGATCTGGAGGGCGGAATCGTCGCCACCAGCGACGTCCGGCCGCCTCTTGCGGACGTTCATGTCACTTTAGGTGCGTTTCGGGATTCCATCGATCAGGTTCCCCCGGCGTACTCGGCCCTGATGGTCGAGGGCAGGCGCGCCTATGATCTCGCAAGGGCGGGCGAAACAGTCGAACTGCCCTCGCGCCGGGTCACGATCCATGCACTCACGCTCGATTCGTGGACAGGAAGCGAGGGCGCGGTGGAAACGGCGACGCTGACCGCGCACGTTTCGAAAGGCACATACATCCGCAGCCTGGCCCGCGATATCGCGCGCGCGCTGGGCACGGTGGGCCATGTGACGATGCTGCGACGGCTCAAGGCGGGGCCGTTCGCCATCGAGCAGGCGATTTCGCTGGACAAATTGAACGCATTGGGTCAAGGCGCGCCCCTTGAACACGTACTCTTGCCGCTGGAGGCAGGGCTGGTCGACATCCCGGCTCTTGACCTTGATCCCGAGCAGGCGAGGGCGGTCCGTCAGGGCCGCGTTCTGACGGGATTGCCCTTCGAGGACGGGCTCTACTGGGCGAGGCTTGGCACTGTGCCGGTCGCGCTGGTCGAGCTTTCCGACGGAAACCTGAAGGTTTCGCGGGGCTTCAACTTACAGGATGTCGCGGAGTAGAATACATGTCGATTACCGCCGAGAAGAAGCAGGAAGTCATTCAGAGCAATGCTCGCGCCGAGGGCGACACCGGTTCGCCGGAAGTCCAGGTCGCGATCCTGACCAGCCGCATCCAGACGCTGACCGAGCACTTCAAGTCCCACCACAAGGACAACCACTCGCGTCGCGGCCTGCTGATGATGGTGAACAAGCGTCGTTCGCTGCTCGACTACCTTAAGAAGAAGGATGTCGAGCGTTACAACGCGCTGATCCAGAAGCTCGGTCTTCGCAAGTAACCAGCGGAGCGGCCCCAAGTGGGCCGCTTTTGCTTTAAGGCGTGTTCGCAATTCGGCGGGACGCCTTCGGGGCACGACAAAACGGCCCCACACCGGACCGGGACGGTATCCCCCGGCAGCAAACCCCGTTCGCAATAGGGCGCGCGGGCTGAAGGAAACGAGATGTTCGACGTCAAAACCGTATCGCTGGAGTGGGGCGGAAAGACCCTCACCCTCGAAACCGGCCGCATTGCCCGTCAGGCTGACGGCGCGGTCCTCGCCACTTACGGCGAAACTGTGGTCCTTTGCGCGGTCACCGCGGCAAAGTCGGTCAAGGAAGGCCAGGACTTCTTCCCGCTGACCGTCCACTACCAGGAAAAGTATTCGGCTGCCGGCCGCATTCCGGGCGGCTTCTTCAAGCGCGAACGCGGCGCGACGGAAAAGGAAACGCTGGTTTCCCGTCTGATCGACCGTCCGGTCCGCCCGCTGTTCCCCGAAGGTTTCTACAACGAAATCAACGTCATCGCCCAGGTCCTGAGCTATGACGGCGAGACCGAACCCGATATCGTCGCGATGATCGCCGCCTCGGCCGCGCTGACCATCTCGGGCGTTCCGTTCATGGGCCCGATCGCGGCTGCCCGCGTCGGCTTCATCGAGGGCGAATATGTCCTCAACCCGAAGCAGGACGTGGCGCTGGCCGATGGCCGTCTCGACCTCGTGGTTGCTGCAACCGACACCGCCGTGATGATGGTGGAATCGGAAGCCAAGGAGCTGAGCGAAGACGAAATGCTCGGCGCCGTGCTGTTCGCGCATGACGAGATCAAGAAGGTCATCGGCGCGATCATCCAGCTTGCTGAAAAGGCTGCCAAGGACCCCTGGGACATCGACCTGTCGGACAACACCGCCGACATCAAGAAGAAGCTCAAGGACCTGGTCGGCAAGGACGTTGCCGCTGCCTACAAGCTGACCGACAAGTCGGCCCGCTCCAACGCCCTGAACGAAGCCCGCGCCAAGGCGAAGGCCGCGTTCGCGGAAGAAGGCGCGCAGACCCAGATGGTCGCGATGAAGACGATGAAGAAGGTGGAAGCCGACATCGTCCGTGGCGCGATCCTGAAGGACGGCCAGCGCATCGACGGTCGCACCACCACGCAGGTTCGCCCGATCGAAGCTATCGTAGGCTTCCTGCCGCGTACGCACGGTTCGTCGCTGTTCACACGCGGTGAAACGCAGGCAATCTGCACGACCACGCTGGGCACCAAGGACGCCGAGCAGATGATCGACGGCCTCGAAGGCCTGCGCTACGAAAACTTCATGCTCCACTACAACTTCCCGCCGTACTCGGTGGGCGAAGTTGGCCGTTTCGGCGCGCCGGGCCGTCGCGAAGTGGGCCATGGCAAGCTGGCATGGCGCGCGCTGCACCCGGTGCTGCCGACCAAGGAAGAGTTCCCCTACACGATCCGCATCCTCTCGGACATCACCGAGTCGAACGGTTCGTCCTCGATGGCGACCGTCTGCGGCGGCTGCCTTTCGATGATGGACGCGGGCGTTCCGGTGAAGCGTCCGGTTTCGGGCATTGCCATGGGCCTCATCCTTGAAGGCGACAAGTTCGCCGTCCTGTCCGACATCCTCGGCGACGAGGACCACCTCGGCGACATGGACTTCAAGGTGGCCGGCACCTCCGAAGGCATCACCACGATGCAGATGGACATCAAGGTTGCGGGCATCACGCGCGAGATCTTCGAAGTCGCGCTGCGTCAGGCCTCGGAAGGCCGCGCGCACATCCTTGGCGAAATGACCAAGGCTCTGGGCGAGGCACGTACCGAGCTTTCGGCACATGCTCCGCGCATCGAGACGCTGCAGATCGACAAGTCGAAGATCCGCGACGTGATCGGCACCGGCGGCAAGGTGATCCGCGAGATCGTGGCGACCACTGGCGCCAAGGTCGACATCGACGACGAAGGCCTGATCAAGATCTCGTCTTCGGACCTGACCCAGATCGAAGCGGCCAAGAACTGGATCCTCGGCATCGTCGAGGAAGCGGAAGTCGGCAAGATCTACAAGGGCAAGGTCGTCAACATCGTCGACTTCGGCGCCTTCGTGAACTTCATGGGCGGCAAGGACGGTCTCGTCCACGTTTCCGAAATGAAGAACGAGCGCGTGGAAAAGCCGACCGATGTCGTGAAGGAAGGCCAGGACGTCTACGTCAAGGTCCTCGAGATCGACCAGCGCGGCAAGGTCCGCCTGTCGATGCGCGTCGTCGATCAGGAAACCGGTGCGGAACTGGAAGACACCCGCCCGCCGCGCGAACCGCGTGAACCGCGCGGTGATCGTGGTGACCGTGGGGATCGCGGCGACCGCCGTGGCCCGCGCGGCGATCGTGGTCCGCGTCGCGAAGGCGGCGACCGTGGTCCGCGTCGTGAAGGCGGTGACCGTCCGCGTCGCGACCGTGACGATGGTCCGGCTCCCGATCACATGCCGGCGTTCCTCAAGTCCGACGACTGAGGTTCGGTCCGACCGACACAAGAACGAGGCTCCACCGCAAGGTGGGGCCTTTTTCTTTGCCTTCTGCTGTCCTTGTCGTCGGCATTGCGGTCCCGCGTCCTGCGGGACGACCGTGGGCTGTCAGGCCGCATCCTGGATGGGAGGCGGCGCCTTGCCTGCAAGGTGTATCTGGTTCCTGCCCGATTGCTTGGCCGCATAAAGCGCGTCGTCCGCAGCGCGCAGGGCATTGGTGCGGCTATCATAGGCAAAGACATCGGCAATGCCGCCAGAGAACGTGACGCGGCCGAACGGGAGGTCGGTGGCACGGTTTACGAGACGGCGGTCGGCGATCTCCTGTCGCGCCCGGTCAAGGCGTTCCCAGGCATCGTCCGGGGTCAGCGACCGGAAGAGGACGGCGAATTCCTCGCCGCCGTGACGCGCGACGTGGCAGCGTGCATCGGAAATGCGATTGAGCGTCTCTGCCACGAGCTTCAGCACGCGGTCACCGGCGGCATGGCCGTGCGCGTCATTGATGCGCTTGAAATGGTCGATGTCGCAGAATGCCACGCACAGCGGCTCGCCGGCCTTGCGTGCTTCCTGATATTCCCGTTCGAAGAGGGCTTCGAACGCCCGTCGGTTGGGGAGACCGGTGAGATGGTCTTCCTCGGCGTTGCGGCGCGCCTCGTCGAGGCTCTTCTGCAAGGCTCTGGCACGGCATTCGGACTCGTTGAGGTCGGTTTCGATTTCGCGCGTGCGGTGCATCATCGCGCGGGCGAGAGCGGCCAGCTCGGTTATGACGACGCCAGCCTTGCTTACCTGTTCGAGATCATCGACGTGCTGTTGCAGCGCCGCCCCGTATTCGCTGGTCGCCGTTCGCGCGCTGGTCGTGGTGCTGGAGAAGTGTTCCAGGCTCTCCTCCAGGCGCGCCATGAGGACGGCCAGGGCATCGGTGGTGCCATCGCCCTCGGACTCGCGGTAGATCGCCTCGAGCCATTGCAGCGTGACCGCCTGTCCGGAATCGGAGCGTTCGAGAATGAGCTGGGCGATGCGCGGATTGGCACCGGTCACGAAATCGTAGGCGACTTCGAGGGTCCACGGCATGACTTCAAGATCGTGGTCGATCAGGAAGTCCGCGACGTTCCCGAGCAACCGCCGCTTTGCCGGTAGCCAGATCTCGCGCGGCGTAATTTCCCGCTGGTGCGCTTCCGGGCCGTCGGTGGGATCGTCACCGGTCTCTTCGGGTTTGAGTCCCAGCCATTGTAGCAAACGGTTGCGCGACCCGCGCGCGGGATGTTCGTCATGTGCCATGCGCCAAAGGACGGCGGCGCCGCACGGTCATTAACCATGCAGCGCCGCGAAGATTGCGCCGGATTGAACTTTACGTGAATTAGCGCACGCGCGGGCCGCCGAAGGGCATCGGCGGGGGCGGGCGGCGATGGCCGCGCGGAAGCTGCGCCTGGTAGGCGCGGCCGCAGTGCTCGACGCAATAGGGGAACCCGGGGTTCACCTTTTCTCCGCAGAAATGGAAGTCCGGTTCGCCCGGGTGACCCATCGGCCAGCGGCAGATGCGGTCGTTCAGGTCGAGCAGGCTGGTCTTGTCGGCGATTTCCGGGCTGGGACGTGCCGGCACCAGGCGGCGCGGCGGGGCAGGCGGGATCGGCGCCTGCTGGTCGCCCGGTCCCTGGCGCAGGAAGCCGCCGGGGCCGACGGAAACGATTCGGGGCTGCGGAGCGGCCGCAGGTGCATCAGCGGATGCGGCGGGGGCCTTAGGTTCAGGCGCGGGAGCCGGAGTGGCAGCGCGGGGCGCAGGGGCGGGCGCGACCGGGGCCGGAGCGGGGCGCGGGGCGGCAGCTTTCGGCTCTGGCGGTGGAGCTGTGGGCTTTGCCGCCTTTGGCGCGGCAGGAGCAGCGGCAGGGGTATCGCCCTTGTCATTGGCCTTGACCGGGCTGGGGCGGGCCTTGAGGCCGAGGCGGTGCGCCTTGCCGATCACCGCGTTGCGGCTGACGCCGCCGAGTTCCTCGGCGATCTGGCTGGCTGTGGCGCCGCCTTCCCACATCTTCGTCAGCTTCTCGATGCGCTCTTCGGTCCAGCTCATGCCTTCAAATGTCCTTCATGCGACCGGTCGGGCCGGCCATCAAAATGCCTGTCCGGCACCGCCGGGTCGGCCAAAATCTTGCCATCGGCGCAGCCGCGCGATACCGCGACGGACATGGCCGATCAACCGCTGCCCCGAGAAGGGGCCACAACCCGCAACGCCGGAACCTTCACCCCGCCTGGACAGCCGGTATTCCACGGCTTCAACAGGTTGGGTCTGTGGACCCTTTATATGAAGGAAGTCCGCCGTTTCTTCAAGGTCCAGACCCAGACGATCTGGGCTCCGGCCGTGACAACGCTGCTGTACCTGATGATCTTCACGCTTGCCCTCGGCGGCGGCGCGAACGGTGCGCGGCAGGTGCTGGGTGTGAACTTCGCAAGCTTCGTTGCACCCGGGCTGATCGCAATGGGCATGATCAACAACGCTTTCGCCAACTCGAGCTTCAGCCTTCTGGGCGGGAAGATCCAGGGAACGATCGTGGATTACCTGATGCCGCCGATCAGCGTGGGCGAACTCATGGCGGCGCTGGTAGGGGCCGCGGTGACGCGTGCGGTACTTGTGGGGTTTGCGGTCTCGGCCGCGATGTTGCTGTGGCCTGGTGTGAGTCTTGCCGTGGCGCACCCGTGGGCGGTGGTCTGGTTCGGGCTCATGGGATCGATCCTGTTGGCGCTGATCGGAGTGCTAACGTCGATCTGGGCGGAGAAGTTCGATCACAACGCCGCCGTGACCAATTTCGTCATCACCCCCCTGTCGATGCTTTCCGGCACGTTCTATGTGATCGACAACCTCGCTCCTGCGTTCCAGGCGGTCAGCCGGATGAACCCGATTTTCTACGTGATCTCGGGCTTCCGGTTCGGCTTTCTCGGGCAGAGCGACATTGGCGATACGAACACCGCAGTCCTGCACGGTGCGATCGGGCTGGGGGTGCTCAACCTTGCCATCGCCGCGCTGCTTTACGCCGTGCTGCGTTCCGGGTGGAAGCTGAAGAACTGAAACGCCCGGAAATGCCGCGGCTTGTCAGTGCGACAGGCTGCGGCGCAGGCGATAGCGGCCGTTGCGGAAGCCTTCGAACATCTCGTCCAGCGAGGGGTGGTCGACAGGGCCGGCTTCGGCATCCGCGAGCAGGTTCTGCTGGCTGACGTAGGCGACGTAGCTGTTCTCGTCGTTCTCCGCGAGGAGATGATAGAACGGCTGGTCGCGGGGAGGGCGCATGTCTTCCGGAATGGATTCGTACCATTCTTCGCTGTTGGCGAAGACGGGGTCGATATCGAAGATGACCCCGCGGAAGCCGAACATGCGGTGCCGCACCACGTCCCCGATCGAAAATCGCGCCGATGAGACGGGAGGGGCCGAAATATCGCGGCCGGCCTGGGGCGAAAAGAAACTCGCACGGTCCATGAGTCGGATATAGGCCTCGCAGGGGCAGCAAACAAGCGCCGGGGCGCGAAAGGTGGCGATGGCCTGGCGCCTGTGGAAAAACCCTCGGCCTTTTCGCTTGGCAAGCCGGATTCCATGCGCTAACGGCGCGCTTCCCGACCGGGCAATGCCGATTCAGGCGCCCATGGCACTTCGCGGAGAGGTGGCAGAGTGGTCGAATGCGCCGCACTCGAAATGCGGTGTACGGGCAACCGTACCGTGGGTTCGAATCCCACCCTCTCCGCCATTTACCTCACTGAGATATTGATTTTGCAAGGAAAATTGCAGGGCTTATCTCTAGCCCATGCTCGGGTTTCGCTTGAATTTGGCTCGATTCGCGGACTTCCGGGCGGTGAGTCTCCCAGTGGAAGCGCCCACGGTGGGGGGGCGCAACGCGTTACGCGTCGCGGATCGCGCGCACGTATCGGTCGGACACGCCAACAATGGGCGCGATGCCCTGTGCAGTCAGCCCAGCGACGATTGGGCTTCAGGTGCCGCGCCCCCGCTCGAGCGCTGCGATGATGTGCTGTGCGAGGCGGTGTGCGGTATCTGAAAGGCCAGCGGCCTCTATCAGTGCGATTTCGGTATCGTATAGCGCCGGCAGGCCCGCCTCGGGGCCCACGGCCGTCAGGGAGGACGGGACCATCTCAAGCGGCAGAACCGTGATCCCAAGTCCGGCCCGCACAGCGGAAAGACTGCCAGCAAGGCTGGTTGAGGTATAGGCGGTGCGCCACGGCCGCCCCATAGCGTCCAGCGCCTCAGTCGCGCGCTTGCGATAGACGCAGGGTTCGGGCGAGACCACCAGCGGCACCCGCGAATAGTCGACGGCGGACTTTCGGTCGCGTGCCACCCAAACCAGCGGTTCGCGCCAGACGCGCACGCCCTCGTGTCGCTCCTGCGTGGGCTGGCGCTTGACCAGCACGAGATCGAAATGCCCGGCATGAAAGCGTTCGAGCAGGTTGAGCGTGAGGTCGCAGGTCACTTCCAGTTCGACCAGCGGATGCGCTTCGGCAAAGGCTGCGAGCACCGAGGGAAGGTGCGCCGTTGCAAAATCCTCCGGCACGCCGATGCGCACCGACCCGGCGATGTCCGGTTCGAACATCTCGGCCACGGTGGCATCGTGCAGGCGCAGGATCTGGCGCGCAGGCCCGATCAGCCTTTCGCCATTGGGCGTGATCGCCAAACTGCGCGGACTGCGCACGAAGAGCGTTCGGCCGAGCTGTTCCTCCAGTCGCTTCAGCTGCAGCGAAATGGCCGATTGCGTCCGGCCCAGCCGTTCCCCGGCCCGCGTGAAGCTGCCGGTATCCGCGATGGTTACGAAGCAGCGGAGCAGATCGACATCAAGATTACGCAGGGCCATACGGGCCGATTTATCATTTCAAAATGCAATCTTCAATATTTCAGATATTCGTTTCCAAAATCATGAATCGTGGCGCACCTGCACCCCGAGACATCCCCGCCGAGGGGCACTTGGAGCCAGAGATGAGCCAGACGACCGTCAACGCAACCGCAGTTCCCTCCCGAACGCCTGTCATTCGTGCACTGTCATTTTCGCGTGCCGATCTTCCGGTGCTTGCACTCGGCATGCTCCTTGCTGCTGCAATGGCCGATGGCCACGCGGTTCTGACCACAGCGGGCGTGGCCCTGGCAGGGTTGTCTTTGCTGGTGACCGTTGTCGTGCTGGTGTTCGCGCGTCGCCAACTGCGCGCCGATCCGCGCGCGGGGGCGTTTGCCCGCATGGCCGTGGGCCTTGCTCTTGCCACGATGCTGATGGGCCTTGCCGCCGATGCGCTCCTGCTGGCGGCGGCGTGGATCGTGACCGGGCGGCTGATGGCTGGAATGATCGGCCATGTAGGCGACTCGGGAGAAGCCCGCTCGGCCGCACGGCGTGCGAGCCTGTCTTTCGCGGTGAGCGATCTGGCGCTGGTGACCGCGGTCCTGTTTCTGGCGATCGGCGCGAAATCCACCGGGATCGCCGCGATCGGCGCAGCAGTGCCCACCATGGCCGTCGGGTACCTGATGCCGGCGGCATTCCTGCTTGCCATCGCCGCACTGGCGCGCTGTGCCTTGCCGCCGTTCTCGACCTGGCTGATGCGTTCGCTTGCCGCGCCAACGCCGGTGTCGGCCCTAATGCATGCGGGCTTCGTCAACGCCGGCGGCTTTCTGATGGTCCGCTTCGCGCCGGTTATCGAAGCGGCCACGGCGGCCCGGTTCATGCTCTTCACCGTCGGGATCATGGCTGCGCTGTTCGGCAGTGCGATCATGCTCGTCCGCAACGACGTGAAAGGTTCGCTGGCTGCATCGACCGTCTCCCAGATGGGCTTCATGCTGCTGACTGTGGCGTTGGGCGCTTATGCCGCAGCATTGTGGCACATGGTGGCGCATGGGGTGTTCAAGGCCTGGCTGTTCCTTGGTTCGGCAGGCACCGTCTCGAGCGCCCCAGCCCGCGCCAAGGCGTTGCCCCAGCCCTGGCCCGCCGCGATTGCGCTTGTCACCATGGTCGGCGCGTACGCGTTGATCCAGACGGGCGAAGGAGGCGTGCTGCTCCCGGTAGGCCTGGCCTGCACCGCGCTGCTCAGCGCGCTGACGGTCGGCCTGCGGTCCGTTTCGCGCAGCGCGGTGGGGCTCGTGGTGGCCGCAGTTCCGGTGATGCTGATCGCGCTGAATGCGGCTGCGCTGGCGGTGATGTCGGCCTTGCAGGACAATGCCGCGCTGCCCTTGATCCACGATTACGCGCAGTTCGCCCTGCTCTCGCTGTTTCTGGCGGGATGGGTGGCCCAGCAGCGCGTCGCCAGTGGCGAGCGCAACCTGCCACCAGCGCTGTTCGCCCGCCTGTTCCATGCCGGAAATCTCTCGGCCTGACCTCTGCAATTTCCAGCTCTCAAGGACGCCATGCCATGACCCTCGCGACCAGAAGCCTCATCAAGAACCTCTCCTCCGCACTGGGCGCCCAGGCCGAGCGGGAGCAATTGATTGCCCTGATTTCGATCGCGACGCAGACCGTCGCACCGCTCTGGCCACTCGACAGTGCCATCGCCGTCAATCCACTGTCGGGCTTCGAGGAACAGCCGTTCGAGGAAGTGCTGCCCGAGGCCGCAGCCCTGTTCGGCGCAAGGCCCACGCTCTCGCTGAACGAATGGCGCACGCTCATGGATGAAGGGCGCATCGACCAGGTTTCGCTGCGCAAGGCGGTGGTCAATGCGCTGGGCGGACCGGATGAAGCGTTCGCATTGCTGGGGCCTGATCTCAACGCCTACAACCTGCTCGTCGCGCGGCTGCTCGACATGGAGGCAGAGGACGTGCCCCCGGTGCGGCGCGCGCTGTCGCCCGGCATGGCCACCCTTGCGCGCTGGCTGGCCGCCTTCTTCGATCGCAACGCCGCTTTGCGCCTCCCGGGGCGGGAACGTGGGCTCTATGCTTGTCTTTCAGAAGCGCTGCGCCACGATCCCGCGCTGCTGCGCGCCAGCAACGCCACCGGCCGCGCCTGGCTGGAAAACGCTCCGGCAGACCCGGTGGACATGCTGATCCTTGCCGCGCGCCGCGACGCCGTCGGGCCGGAGCGTCGTTTGCCCTGGCTGCGCGCCATGGTGGCGAGCCTGCCGGGCTGGGCAGCACATTTGCGCTGGCGAAGCGAACATGCGGGACCTGCCACCAGCCTTGGCGCGCCTGCTTGCATGGCGGACCTCATGGCGCTGGTGGCGCTGGTGCAGGGCGTGGTGCAACCGGCACCGCGTGCCGTGCCTGATCCGGACTGCCCGGAAGATGTCGAGGCTGCACTTTTGGTGCACTGCGGAGTGGCGCAGGACGCTCCGGCCAAGTGGCCGGAGGCTGGCCGGGCACGGCTGCGCGCCGTCGCAGCGCTGACCCACGCTCAACTCGGCCTGATCTTTCAGGAGGCCGCCGAGTCCAGCTTCCTTGGCCAACTGGCTCCACAGCTCGAGGGCGCCTCTGCCCGGCTGGCTGCGCCGCAGTCCACGCTTCGCCCTGAAGCGCAAGCGATCTTCTGCATCGACGTTCGCTCGGAACCGATGCGGCGGGCGCTGGAAACGCAGGGGCGGTTCGAGACACTCGGCTATGCAGGGTTCTTCGGCCTGCCGATCGCCATCAACCCTGCCTGCGCTGCGCCTGCGCGCAACCAGTTGCCGGTACTGCTGTCGCCCTCGCACGTGGTGCCCGAACGCGCCATGCCGGGGCGTGAGGCCGAGGCGACGGCCATGCTGGCCCGTCATGCTGCGCTTGGCGATGCCCAGGCGATGCTCGATACGACCAAGAGCGGCGCGATCGGCTTTGCCGCGGCGGAAGCCGCCGGACCTGTCGCTGCGGTGGCCATGCTTGCTCGCACTCTCGCCCCCCGGTTGACCCATCGGTTGCGCCAGCGTTTGATCGGGGAGCGCGGGCATGTGCTCGCCCCGGCGGCGTGCAACGATCAAGATCACGAACGTCATGACGGGCAGGGTGAAGGTATTCCGCTGGCGCAGCGCGTGGCCTATGCGCGGGGTATGTTCGCGTTGACCGGACTTTCGCCGCAGACGGCGCGGCTGGTGGCGCTGGTGGGGCATGGCGGCTGCACCACCAACAATGCCTTTGCAGCCAGCCTCGATTGCGGAGCTTGCGGCGGGCATCCCGGCGGGCCAAATGCGCGGCTCATGGCGGCTATCCTCAACGATCCCGCCGTGCGGAAGGGCCTGGCTGCAAAGGGCGTGGACTTGCCGCATGATACCTGGTTCATCGCCGCACAGCACGACACCACGCGCGACGAGGTGGAAATCTTCGACCGCCATCTCGTGCCCGCCAGCCATGTGGCGGATCTTGCCCGGTTCGAGCGGGCACTCTCCTGCGCAGGGGCGCAGAGTCGCGATGAACGCGCGGCGCGGCTGGACCGGACGGCCGACGACCTGCTGACGGGCGCTGCACACTGGGGCGAAGTGCGTCCCGAATGGGGCCTTTCGGGCAATGCCGCCTTCATCGTTGGGCCGCGCGCGCTGACGCGGGAGGTCGATCTGGGCGGCAACGCCTTCCTTCACAGCTACGATTGGAAGAAGGATGACGATGGCAGCGCGCTCACCGGGATCATGACCGCGCCGATGATCGTGGCGCAGTGGATCAACTGCCAGTACCTGTTCTCGACCATCGACAACGAGATTTTCGGCGCGGGCGACAAGACCACGCAGAATGTGGTCGGCGGCTTCGGCGTGGTGCAGGGGAGCGGCGGAGACCTTTGCACTGGCCTGCCGCGCCAATCGCTGTTCCGCGACGATGGCACCCCGTACCACACACCGCGCCGCCTCGCGGTGATCGTGCATGCGCCGCTGCAACGGGTACAGGACATCGTGCTGCGCCACGACGCGGTGGGCCGTCTCGTGGAAAATGGCTGGGTCAATCTGGTTGTGATCGACCCGTGGAAGCACAAGGCCCATCACTGGGTACGCGGCGATTGGGCCGTGCGACCATGCTGATGCTCGCAGGCGCGTAATCCCCAGCCGGCGGTGCCTGTCGTGGGCACCGCAGCGCCAATCCGAATTTGCGCAAGCTTCAGGGCCGCACCACACACCTGAAGCCGATGTGCGTCGTCGCGGTATCAACCATTTCAGGATGGCGTGCTGCGGGGCGATAGCGCTGGCAGTAATTGGCCGCACACAGGTGCGAACCGCCCTTTATGACCTTCCGGCCGATGCGCATTGCGGGTTGCGACGGGTCGAAGCTGTCCTTGAGCTTGCCGCCGCGCGGATTGCTGATCGCGCAGCATGCCGATTTCCTTTGCGGAGTCAGCGGCTTGTCGGCCCACCAATCGCAGGTCCACTCCCACGTGTTCCCGATCATGTCGTAAAGACCATAGCCGTTGGGCGGGAAGTTGCGGACGGGCGATGTCCGTTCCCAGCCATCGAGGCACTGGTTGGCGAAGGGAAACAGGCCTTGCCAGTAGTTGGCCATCATCCGGCCTTCAGGTGCGAGTTCGTCTCCCCAGGAAAATTCGGAACCGTCCAACCCGCCGCGCGCAGCATATTCGAACTCGGCTTCGGTCGGCAGATCCTTGCCCGCCCATTTGGCATAGGCCTCGGCATCGGCATAGGCGACGTGAACGACGGGATGGTCCTCGATCCCATCGATGGAACTGCCCGGTCCAAGTGGATGCTTCCAGCAGGCGCCAAAGGTAAAGTGCCACCAGTTGGACGCATCCGCCATGTCGACCGGCCCTGCTGTTTTCTGGAACACCAGCGATCCCGCGCGGTCCATGCCCGGGAGCATGCCGGGGTAGTCCTTGGGATCCGGCTCGATCTCGGCCACAGTGACGTATCCCGTGGCCTCCACGAATGCGGCGAACTGTGCGTTCGTCACCGGCGCTTCATCGATCCAGAAGCTGTCTACCTTCACCCGGCGAAGCGGCGCTTCCTCCGGGTAGAAGGCTTCCGAGCCCATGGTGAAAGTGCCGCCTTCGATCAGGCGCATGCCGGGGCGTTCGACCATTCGCGACGTGCTCCTGCAATTGGGTTCGAGATGGCGTTCAATACTTGTACGACTGGCCGCCGTCGATCGGAATGGTTGCGCCATTGATGAAAATGGCCTCGCCCGAGAGCAGGAAAGCGACCAAAGCAGCCACTTCCTCGGGGCGGCCGAAGCGCTTCATCGGATTGACCGAGACGAACTGGCGCCCTGCCTCTTCCCAGTTTTCGCCGCCGATCTGGCGCAGCGAACCCTCGACCATGGCAGTCATGATCGCACCCGGAGCGATGGCGTTGATCTGGACGCCGTACTGGCCGTACTCGACCGCCGAGTTGCGCGTCAGACCCACGACGCCGTGTTTGGCGGCGGCATAGCCGCTCTGGTTGCCGACTCCGCGAATGCCGCCAACCGATGCGGTGTTCACGATGGCGCCGAAGCCCTGTTCACGCATGACCTTGAGCACGGCCGCCATGCCGTAGAATACGCCATCGAGATTGATCGAGATGACCCGGTGGAACTCTTCAGCGCCGAAGTTTTCGGTAAGGTTCTGGCGCCCCTCGATCCCGGCATTGTTGAAGAAGCCGTCGATCCTGCCAAATTGAGCGACGGTCGCATCTACATAGGCCTCGACTTGCGCGACATCGGCAACGTCGGCCTTGATCAGCTTCGTCCGCGTGGCATCGGGAAGCGTGGCTCGAGCGGCTTCCAGCCAGTCTTCGCGCAGATCCACCAAGGCGAGCGTTGCGCCCTCCTCGGCCAGTCGTTGCACCGTCGCGAGACCCAATCCGGAGCCTGCGCCCGTCACGATCACGACCTTGTCCTTGAAGCGCATATCCACGTCCCTTTGCCTGATTTGATTGCGGTCTACCAACGACCGGCCACTTTCGTGAACCGGCACATTGAGCAGGCCTGCTATTGATCGACCCGTCTGATCGCCGGCGGTACCCACACCTGTTCGAGCGCGCTGCCCTGCGGCCGATAAAGGCGCATCATGAGATAGAACGGCGCATCGGCTGCGACCGGCAGCCAGTTGACGGTTGCGCCGTCCACGGGTGCAGTCGCGCCGACCTCGATCGTGACGCCGCCATCCTTGTCTGCGACCAGACCGTCGGTCCGATCCCCGACGGAGTAGCGATGCACGGCGTTGGGGATCATGAAGCCCGTGTCATCGTATGCCGTGATCGACCAGAACGCGTCCACCGGCGGCAATTGTCCGGAGCCAAAGCAGATGCGGTAACGGTGCGCGCCGTCGAGCCTGATTCCCGCCGCGTCCACTTGCGCAATCGGATAGATGGCCTCTTCCGGTACGGCCACGAAGATCTGGTCCTTGGCTACCGCAGCCCGCAGCATAAGGTCTGATCCGAAGCGCGGGCCGCGATAATTTGTGGTCCAGCCATTGCGCTCCACTCCGAGGCGAAGCGACGCAAGGCGGACGGCCTCTCGTGCGCGAACGAAACCGCGCGCCAGTGCGGCGAGTTGACCCGCAGCAAGCCTGCCGGGCCGGAAGCCGTCCTTCTGGGTAATCTCCAGGCGCGAGAGTTCTGCGATCATGGCACGATCTTCGGGGCGAACGATCCAATCCTGCAGTACCGATGCGAGACGGTGAAAGAACACAAGTTCCGGCGGCGCGCCTTGAGGGCCATGGGCAAGTTCCCGCTGATCTGCTGCCAGTGCGGGAGTGTGCTTACCCTTGCGCCAATCGGCCCAGCGGATCACGGCGAGCTTGTCCTGAAGGGCATGGACCTCGTCGTACTCGGACGGGGAACGGACGAGGATGCGACCGGCGACGTTCACATAGCGGGTAGAACTAGGCACATCGACCATCCCCGGTGGAGCGGACCCGTGCCACCCCGGGCCATGTACGAACAGCGGCGGCAACTGTCCGCCGTGCGTCCGTTGCCCCAGGGATCGTTCCGACGAGGAGTCTGCGAGATTGATCGAGAAGGTGTAATAGCGCCTGCCGAAGTCGGGCGCCGACACGATCAGCGGGCCAGTCGCCAGATCCAGCCATGCCGATGAATAGATCGTGTCGTTGTTCGGCCCGACTCCAACTCGCATTTCCGGGCCTGAAAGCGTCCGCCGGTGCTTGAACGCGTTTATGGGCGTTCCGGGATCGCCCGCCGACTGTCCCAGCGTGAACCGCTTGCGGATCAGCGCCGCCTCGACCAGCGGCATTCCCCAGACATAGCCGCGATAGGCCAGTTCCTC
Organism: Novosphingobium aromaticivorans DSM 12444; assembly: GCF_000013325.1. Taxonomy (GTDB): domain Bacteria; phylum Pseudomonadota; class Alphaproteobacteria; order Sphingomonadales; family Sphingomonadaceae; genus Novosphingobium; species Novosphingobium aromaticivorans. The sequence continues at coordinate 2,671,293 of NC_007794.1, read as the reverse complement.
GATCTGGGTATCGGTCAACGATGCTGCCTGTGCGACGGGCCTTGCCTGTGCCGGCAAGACAACATGCACGAGGCTCGCGACCGCCACGGCGAAAACAAGGCTTCTCGTCTTCACTTCGCCGCCGTTCTGGCAACCGGCATCTTCTGGATTGCCGGGGGGCGCCATTCGCCGTTGGTTATTGCCGCATCAGGTCCCTGTGCGCGGATGACGACGTGGAAGGGACCGGCAGGAACGGGCAAAAGGTTGGCGCCCTTGGCACGACCACTGAGCCTGTGGCTGAACAGAATCGCAACCGATCCATCCTTGCCCCGCTTCAGCCCGGGAGTCCGGTCGCTGATCAGGTAACGGGCGAGCGGATTGGGAACAAGCTCTCGGGTTGCAGAATCGTAGACGGTAACCGACCAGAAGAACCGCGCGGGCGGTGGAGGAGACAGAACAAGGCGATAGTCTCCTCGCGAGCCGTCGAGGCGCTCTTCATCGGCATCGACGAACGTTGAAAAGGGGTGGTTCTCCTCGACGACGTTCGCGCCGGTGCCGCGCGTGTTGATGACTGCGCGATAAAGGTAATTGAAACCGTAGCGCCCGACATCGACCGGCTCGGACCAGCCGCCGACACGCGGTCCGTTCTGGCTCATCGACACCCTGATGAGTTCCTGCGCCTCGGTGAAGCCCTGTTCGATTCCGGCTTGCATCCGGGCGTCCGTCAGAACCTCGTCGACGGTGCGCTTGCCGACAATGCCGATCGAGCGAAACCGATGGAGCAGCGCTTCTTCGCTTTTCGGATGGCCGCAATTGCGCAGCACGAAATCGAGGATGCGCATGAAACCCGCCGCGCTTGTGTCTCGGCCATCGGGAAAGTTTACCGCGCCGGCTCCGTGACCCACTGGATGGAGGCGGAAGCGGTCCTGCAAAGCGTACGCCATGCGCACATCGTCGCCAGATTGTTGCACCAGAACCCTGAGCAGGATCCACGTGAACGGCGTTGTGACGCGGAACAGCGTGGTTCCTTCGGGGACTTCGCCCTGCCAGTCTGTCGTCGCGATCAGGAACCGGCCTCCACTGAAGCCGTGCGTGCGCGCGCTGATGTTTGAAGCGTTGCCGTGAACGTCGAGGAAGTTCGCGGTGAAGTACCGGCCTGCGGTATCGGGCACCTCGAACATGACCGGACCATTCCGCAAATCCAGCCAGGCGTTCGAATAGAGTGTGTCGGCGTTGGGCGTCTTGAATGGCTTGTAGCCCGGGCCGGCCAGAGTCCGGCCATGGGAAAAAGTATTGAAGCCGACGTACTGCGGATCGCTCCGGTCCACGGCAAGCGCATAGAGCTGGCGATATTCAAGAACCGCTGCCGTGCCGTAAAGCGTGGCGTCGAAAGCCAGTGACCGCGCGAATGTCTGCCTGGCTTCGGGATCTTGCGGCAGGATTTCGTCGATGCGCGCGGACTGGAACTGGTCCGCCAGACCCGGATCGTAGGCACGGGCAATTTCCGCTCCTGAAGAGACGACCGGAAGCGACATCGCGAGCAACAAGGCAAGTGGTGCTACCGCGCTGCGCCTCCGTTTTGCACGCTTCGGGTTCATTTGATCGACACCCGCACTTCGTCGATCTCGCCGGTAAAGGCACTATCCTGCACGCTGTAGTCGGGACTGACCGCGCTTATCCGGTCCAGGCCGACGTCGAGGCCTTCGGTGTGCGACATCCACCCGGCCACCGTGCGGCCCAGCCTGCTGGAACCTACCGCCTTGCCGTCGACATATAGCGTCAGCGTTCCAGGCGTTCCCGGCACGGTCTTGTCGGCGGTGAACTCTGCGGAAAGCGTGTGCTTGCCCTCGGCAAGGGCACTCCCTGCGGCGACGGTGAAGGCGTCCGCGCCTACGGCGTTGTAATGGAAGGTCGGACGCCCGTCCTTGAGGTAGAAGCTGTAGCCGCCGAAGCGACCACCCTGCGCGATCATCACGCCGTTCGTGCTGCTGCCTGCAGTCACGTCAGCGTCGATGCGGAAACTTTTGCCAATGGTATGCGGCGCTGCGTCCTCCGCGATCGTGGCTGTACCCGGGCGGTAGGTGAAGCTGGAGCGATAGGCGCCAAGCGAAGGCCGTCCTTCGGTTCCCTGGCTATAGTCGTGGATCGGCAGAATGTTGTTTCTTGCGGCTTCCGCCCAGAACAGATCTTGCATTTCCTTGAGCTTGGCGGGGTTCTGCTTCGCGAGATCCTTGGCCGTGGTGAAGTCGGCATCGAGGTTGAACAGAGACCATTCGCGCTCGTCGGGCCCGACGCTGAGCTTGCGGTCGCCCGCCGCGCCGGCTTCCCAGGCGGCGCGCTTGGGAAGCGTGCCGGCCATCCAGCCGTCCTTGTAGATGCCGAAGTTCTCCATCATCTCGTAGATCTGCATGCGCCTGGCCGACGGGGCAGAACCCTGCTGGAAGGTGTAGGCTAGGCTGATTCCGTCGACCGGCTTCTGCCTGATGCCCTTGATCAAGTCGGGAGACTTGATCCCGACCGCATCGAGCACGGTCGGCGCAATGTCGCTGACGTGCGCATATTGCGAGCGGATCACGCCCCTCTCGGTGATGCGCTTGGGCCAGGAAACGACCATGCCGTTGCGCACGCCGCCTGCCTGCGAAGCGACCTGCTTCCACCAGGGGAAGGGCGAGTTGGTTGCCCAGGCCCATGCTGCGGGGAAATGGTTGTACAGCTTCGGCCCGCCGATATCGTCAATGTGCGACAGCTTCTCGGCCATGGTTTCCTTGCGGCCGGTGATCGTTGACTGTTCGTAGAGCAGTCCTTCCGGCCCGCCCTCTGCGCTGCTGCCATTGTCGCCCTGGATGTAGATGATCAGCGTGTTGTCCAGTTCGCCGGTCTCGCGGATCGCTTCGATCAGGCGACCAGTCTGATGATCCGAATACGAGACGCTCGCTGCGTAGGCCTCCATCAGGCGCGAATAGAGCTTCTTCTGGTCGGCATTCAATGAATCCCAGGCGGGCAACGTAGCCGGGCGAGGCGAAAGCCGGGAGTTCGCGGGGATGATGCCCATGCGCTTCTGCCGAGCGAAAGTCTCCTCGCGCAGCTTGTCCCAGCCCTGATCGAACTTGCCCCGGAACTTCTCCAGCCACTCCTTGGGCGCATGGTGCGGAGTGTGGGCAATGCCGGGAGCGTAGTACATGAAGAACGGCTTGTCCGGCGCGGCGGCTTGCTGCGTGCGCATCCACTTGATCGCGTGATCCGCCATGTCCTTCTCGAAGAAGTAGTTTGGATCGTCGTGAGGTGGCTCGACCGGAAGGGTGTTCTCGACAATGCTCGGCTGCCACATCGAGGTGTCTGCCGAAAGGAAGCCGTAGAAGTATTCGAACCCCAGGCCCGTGGGCCACTGGTCGAAGGGGCCCGCCGCGCTCGTCTGCCATTCGGGCGTCAGGTGGCTCTTGCCGAACATCGCGGTGTTGAAGCCGTTTTCCTTCAGCACTTCGGCGACGGTGGCTGCGGACTGCGGGATAACGGTGGTGTAGCCGTCAAACCCGGTCGGCAGGTTGGTGACGTTGCCCATGTCCACATTTTGCGGCAGGCGGCCCGTCAGGAGCGAGGCGCGCGTGGGCGAGCACAGCGCGGTGGTGTTGAAACGGTTGTAGCGGAGGCCCGTCTGGGCAAGCGCGTCGAAAGTGGCAGTCGGCACCGGCCCACCAAACGCGCTGGTCACGCCAAAGCCCACGTCGTCGGTAAGGATGACCAGTACGTTGGGCGCGCCCTTGGGGGCCTGCGGTTGGGCAGGCCATGCCGGAGCATGTGTTACCTGCACGGTGCGCCCGACCTTGCCGGCCAGCGGATCGGCAGGGGCGGTTTCTGCAAGGACAAAGGTTGGCGCAAGTAAGGCGGCGATGGCGGAACCTCCGCAGAGCCGGCGTTTTCTGGCGGACAAACGAAGGGCGGAACGGATTGCGCGCATCGCGGTGAACCTCTTGTCGGAAATCTTGAAAAAGCCCCGGTCGCACCGCCGTCCGAAGAAGAGGGCGCGACCGGGCAAGGGAGGATCTCAGTACTTGAAGGTAGCCTGGACCATGACCGTGCGCGGCAGGTTGGCGAAGCCGATCTGGTCGGCGATCACGCCGGTGGTGCCGCCCGTGCCCGAACCGGTATTCGGGGCATCGGTGCCGCCGGTCGCGTACCAGCGGTTGGTGAGGTTCTTGCCGATCACGGCGAGTTCCCAGCGGTCGTCTTCGGTGCGCAGGCGCAGCGTGGCGTCGAGGTTGACGTAGCTGCCCTGCCGGGTCGCCGGATTGCCAAAGGCAGAGGCGAGGTAGGAGTCGCTGTAGCGTGCATCCACGCCCATCCCCAGCGTGAGACCGCCGGGCAGCCTGGCATCATAGTTCATGCCCAGCGTTGCGGTCCATTGAGGCGCATTCGCCGTCGACTGTCCCTTGAGGTTCTGCCGGTTGGCCACCGTGTCGGTACCGGCGATGAAGGGACGCGCGGTGCCGTTGGCAGTACCATCGTCGACGTAGACCAGGTTGCAGCCCTGTGCGCGGGTCTGCCCCGCATAGCAGGGCGCGCCGATGGCATTGCCGTAACGCGACTTGTTATAATTCACCGAGCCGTGGACGTCGAAACCGTCAAGAGCGCGCGGCGCGAATTCGAAATCCACTTCGACGCCCCGCGTCCGTGCGGAACCCGCATTGATCGTGGTGAAGGCAAAGATGTCCGAACGGAAAAAGTCCAATTGGAGGTTCGTGTACTTGTAGGTGTAGGCCGTCACGTTGAAGCGCAGTTGGCGGTCCATCAGCATCGTCTTGATGCCACCTTCGAGGCCACGGGCCTTCTCCGGATCGAACTCGAAATCAGGCAGGCCCGCATTCGGGCTGAGAATGCCCGAGTTCGAGAAGCCGCCTGACTTGTAGGCGGTCTTGTAGGCGCCCCAGATGTTAATGTCGGACGTGGGCTTGAAACTGAAGGTGACTTCCGGCGACCAGTCGTCAAAACTCTGGTTTGAGACGATCGTCTGGCCGGGCAGGAAGATGCCCTGCGTCACGCGGATCGGGTGCGAATAGGGCTGGAGGAAGTAGCTGTCCTTGGTTTCGTGCGTGTAGCGCACGCCGCCTGTCAGTTCGAGCCGGTCAACCGGCTTGTATATCACCTGGCCGAAGCCGGCGACGGTCTTGCCATCCGTGCCCGAGTCCTTCGAGTTTGCGAGATAGCGTTGGTACGGCTGCGGGGCACTGCTGTTCTCGAGCCCGCCGGAGGCGGTCCAGGCGAGATAATCGCGCTTGGTCTTCTGGTAATAACCGCCAACCATGAGGTTGACCGGCCCGTCATAGGAAGTGAGGGCGCGGATTTCCTCGGAGAAGGCGTGGAAAGTCGACCACTCCGAGGCGAAAACGCCGGGAGCGCCCGAACGCGAGACGCTGTCGGCATCAAACTGGAAGATATTCCGGTTCCAGTTGTAGTTGGTGACCGAAGTCAACGTGACGTTGTCCATTTCGTAGACGAGGTTCGCGTTGACGGCCCAGCTCTTGTACTGGTTGCCGGTCTGCCCATCCTTGTTGGCATATGGAACGCTTGCCGCCAGCGCTGATGGAAAGCGGTTGCTCGAGGACTGGAATGCGCGGGCGCAGGGAATGGCCGGGTTTCCGGCAGTCTTGCCAGTCGGGCAATTGTAGTAGACCGATGCGGCTGCGGGATTGTCGGTCTTGTTGGTGCCGTAGTTGGCCTTGATCGTCGCGGTGAACTGGTCGGTCGGCTCCCACTTCACCGTGCCGCGAACGTAGAATTCCTCGCTACGCCCATCGCCTGCTGGGCCTGAAACGTGATTGGTGGGAGTTACGACCTGCGACGTGGAGGTGCGATCAAGCGTCGGATAGGTCTGATCGGTACCCAACTGCTTGAAGTATCCACGGTTCATCTTGCTGCCGCGGACGGCGAGGCGAACGCCCAGCGTGTCGGTCAAAGGGGAGGAGATGATCGCTTCTCCGACCATCTGGTGCGCACGGAATTCGTAGCCGGCGCGGGCGATCACCTCGAGGCGGTCACCCGGGTCGGCCGTCGTGATGGAAACGACGCCCGCGGTCGCGTTCTTGCCGAAGAACAGCGCCTGCGGACCCTTCAGGATTTCAAGGCGGCCGAGGTCGAAGAACCCTTCGTTGATGGTGCGGCCCTGGCCATAATATGCACCGTCGACGATCACCGCCACGGATTGCTCAAGGCCGATCGAAGTGGTGTTCGAACCGATGCCGCGCAGCACGAGCGTCGCACCCGAGCCCGACGGCGAACGTCCGACCACGAACGAAGGTGTGCTCGCGGCAATGCGCTCGAGGCTGGTAAGGTCGTACTTCTGGATCGTCGCCGCCGAGATCGCGGTGACGGCAACCGGGACGTCCTGCGTCGTCTCGTTGCGCTTGCGCGCGGTTACGACGATGTCCTGGATACCGCCCTGTTCGCCAGCTTCCTCCGCCGCCTGTCCGTCGACGGCCGGGCCTTCCTGAGCGAGGGCCGGCGCGGAAAGCGCGAGCGCGCTACCGGTCAATAGTGCCGCAAAGGCACCCCGGCTCAATGCTGATCGTAGTGTGGTCATGGCACTCTCCCCTCTTCCCGAACTCGTGGTGCGACTCACGGTCGCAGCCCTTGGAGCGATATAATCTCACGCAGAAAAATAACGCACCTGACTTTTCTGAGAGCGGGATTTTTGCGCGGAAAGCGAGGGATTTTATGAAATCCGACCGGATTCTGCCAAAATGTCTAAAACAGTCGCGTTACACCTTGCTTGCAGGGGTTTGAATGTTAACTCATGCGAGTTATCAATTCCCGCCATGAGAGAAGCGATCGTGTCAGACCCGACGGAGTTGGCGGACAGCAAGATCCAGTTGATCCTTGCGGGTGAGAAGCTTTTCGCCGAACGCGGCATCGAAGCCGCTTCCCTGCGCGAGATCGCCAGCGCGGCCGGGCATGGCAACAACAATGCCGTCCGTTACCACTTCGGTTCGAAGCAGGGCCTGATCCAGGCGATCTTCCGCCACCGTGTGGTGCAGATGGAACCGGTGCGCGCGCGAATGCTCGAGCAAATCGAGGCAAAGGGGCTGACAAGCGATCCACGTTCGCTGCTCGAAGTGATCAGCTTGCCCTACTTCACGTTGCGCGCAGCGGATGGCACCTTCTCGTATCCCGCATTCATGCTGCAGTATCTGTTGTACCACAGGCCGCGCGGCGTGCGGCACACGGCAGACGAGGCAGGAGCGCTCTCGCCTGCACTCAATCGCGCGCAAGAACTTCTGAGAGCAAGGATCGGCTACCTTGATCCCGATACCGTCGACCGCCGCATTCTCCAATCCATGCTGACATTCGTGACCGCAGTGATCGGTGCCGAAAACGTCGTGCCGCGGCTATCTGAAGCGACGTATCGGTCGGTTATCGACGACACGCTGGCTCAGATCGTGGCGTCGCTCGTCCTGCAGCAACACAAGCCTCAGGCGAACCTTCTGGATTGCATCCTGCCGGAAAGTTGAACCAGCAAGGCGAAGGGGACTGTCAGGGACGGCGCCGTCAATGCAATCGCAACATCGGGCGGGGAGGGGCACTGTCCTGTAGTTCCGGTTCCCGTTGTCGCCGGGCGACGTTCACTGCTTCAACTCATCGCCGAGATCGTTTCATCGGTCGGCGATATCTACAGGCAGGCCTCTGCGATCGCGGTGATGTGATCAAGATCAGTGCCGCAGCAGCCTCCGAGCACGTTGATGTGCGGAAACCGCAGCCGAAGTTCGGAATGCAGAGCCGCAAGTTCCTCAGGATTGCCCCGATCAAGCTCGCTCATGGCATCTACCTCGGCATGGCTGCACCGAGACGCATTTGCCCTCAACCCACCAATCCGGTTTACCCAGTCGGCCCCATCCTCGAGTACGGCAGCGAAGTGGCTGGGATGTGCGCAGTTGATCATGTAATAGGCCGGGGTTGAAGCCGTCGCCTGGTCAACCGCACGCAGAGCATCAGAGAGCCTGTCGCCGGTGGGGAGCCTTCCGTCGGTCTCGACAGTAAAGCTGATCGCGACTGGTACCGCCAGACTCTTCGCTGCCTTTGCAATCCCGATTGCCTCGGGCACGTTAGTCATCGTGATCGCGGTCAACTGGTCCACGCCGGCCGAGGCGAGTACCTCAGCTTGGTGGCGATGATAGGCTTCCGCTCCTTCCTCGGACATGATCTTGCCAGGATCATACCCGTCGCCCCTCGGCCCAAGGCACCCACTGATCACGACTGCAGGCATGGTTGATCCAAATTCGTCGCGCAGATCTCGCAGGATCGCGATTGCACTCGTGTTCAACGTATCGAGCTCTTGCTGCGACAAACCGAGCGGTTCAGCCCAGTCCGGGCTTGCGCGCCATGTGGCGCTTTCCAGAATCAGGCCGCATCGCATGCGCCGAGCGAGCTCGAGAAAGCCGCGAAAGTACTCTTCAAGGGCAATCTTTCCATCGCTCGACTGAAGCAGGGTGATTGAGGCGAAGTATGGCAGATCGATGCCGCGGTTAAAGATGAAGTCGGTCTCAAGGCCGGCATCAGTCAGAAATACGCTCTCAAGCTGTGGTAGCTTCGCCAGTGCCATCGCGCCCTCTCGATCACGGTTGACGCGGCAATTTAGCATGGAAGCACAACCGTGCCCAAGCACAGTTACGATTGGGAGTTTGAAGTTTGCCTGTGCCTTGCGTGAGCCAATGGCTCTTGCGGCTTACGTTGAATGGGGCGAGTTCGCGTTGTGCTGACAGCACCGTCCGGTCCAATAGATCACACCGGCGGCAAGCACGACGCCTCCAATAAGGTCAACGAGGTAATGCGCTCCGCAGACGATGGTCGAGAATAGCATCACCGCGTTGAGCAGCAGGATTGGACCGCGAACCCAGAGCCACGACAACGAGGCCCATCCAAGTAGAATCGCACTGGCAGCATGAAAGCTGGGAAAGGAAACAAGGCCCGCCGCTTCAGACGTTACGTCGCGGAGGTATCCCAGTCTCAGCTTCTCGATCTTGATCCCCGTTTCCCAAGGGAACAGGCGGTCCAGATACGGCGCTCTTTCCAATGGGATATTGTAGTAGACGTAGGGACCCTCCGCCGGAAAAAGAGGAAAGACGGCCACTGTTATCGTGAGCGTCAGCGAATACGCGGCGATGAAGTGGAGCAGCCTCTTGGGCGGAAGCGTGACCGCCATCACGACTGGAATCACGATGGTCTGGATTGCAAGAGACGAGTAGGCAAATCTCGAAATGCTCATGATGGCGGGATTGTCGGCGTAGACTTGGGAGAGCCACCGAAAATCAAAGCCAATGCTCCTGTCCGCCGCGTGGAGCCACGGGTCGACAAAAGGCACCGATATTGCTCCGAGATACAGGACGCCGCCTGAGACAAGGAGGCCAAGCTCCATCGGAACTGCAAAGGCGAGCATTGCCAGTCCGGTGCGCTCCAAGCCGGAGCCTAGCGCTACAATGCCCCCAAGAAGAACCCATGCGGATAACAGAAGCCCACTCAACCAATCTCCCGAAGAAATATAGAAGTCGGTCAGAGGTAGTACGAGAATGTGAAGGATCGCTATCAGGGTAAGGCAGATCAGAGCGATCTTCGCATGTGGCTCTGACAGCAGATGCCTGAGATCCGAGGCACCCTTTGCGCGGTTCAATTTTATGTGAGACAGCCTCATCATGCCTCCCAAATTCAGAGCCGGAGTCTAGCATGAGCTGTCGTTAGAGCTATTCTCGAACTGCTCTTCAAGTGTCTCAGAATTAGCGACCGGTAAATCTCGTCAACGGCGTCCGTTCGGGATCTGACCAAAACGGCCATCCGCCGCGTCAGTCAGGCTTGAAATATCGAAATATTCCTGCGCCCTGCTTCCTTGCGCCTGGCCGTTTTGCGTCAAACCTCGATGGCGCCCTTTATGAGTTTCCGGCCTGGTGGGCAGCAATGGCACCGTTGCGGAGATTGTCTGCCAGGCCGCGCCAATTGGCGACAGGTGGCGACTGGATCGGCAACTTCGTTGCACGGCATCGATGCGCTGCCTTGTCTTACTCCGGTTTGACATATGTGTCCCATGTCGCAAGGAGCAGCATGTCCAACAGCATCTGCCGCGCCCGGCCCGGCGCCGCGCCGCGATGCAGGGCGAAGACCGGTTGCAGTTCATAGCTGTTGCCGCCCTCCAGCCGAACGCGGGCCAGGTTGCCCTTGCGGACCAGATCGCTGGCCAGATAGTCGGGTAACCAGCCAAAACCGAGACCGCGCCGGATCGCGATGAGTTTTGTGTTGAAGTCGCTGACCTTGAGTATGCGTCGGCTGCGGAAGTGGCGCGCATCGAAACTGCGGTCTTCGGCAAGGCCGGGGATGATGAGTTCGGTCTCGCGCTGAAGTTCCTCCAGGGAGACGTTGGTGCGCATCGTGAGCGGATGTCCTGCGGCGCAGCACAACGAGAAGCCGAGCGTGGCCAGGCGGTGCCCGATCAAGTCCAGCCTCGGTTCCCACGCCGTCGCAATCATGACGTCGGCCTGCTTCCGGTCGAATTCGAACGGGACTGCGCCGAGATAGGCGACGTTGAGCTCGATATGGGTCGGTGCGCCGGCCTCGACGAGTGCGTTGATCGCTCCGATAACGACCTCGGCCGGCAGGGCGCCGTCATAGACGATGCGCAACTGGTGCTCCCAGCCGCCATGATAGCGTTCGGCAAAGGTGCCGAGCGCGCGCAGGCGTTCGAGGATCGGTCGCCCTTCGGCCAGTACGCTCTTGCCTTCGGGCGTCAGCGCAAGGCGATAGCCGCTGCGATCGAGCAAGGGGACGCCGATCTGCTCTTCAAGGCGCCGAAGGTGATATCCCACCGCCGAGACCGCCTTGTTCAGTTGGCCAGCCGCAGCAGACAGCGAGCCCGCATCGACAACGGCTTCGAGCGCCTCGAGGGATTCAGGGTCGATCATTGACTAAAAATTAGCACATCTTTTCTCAATCTTTGACATTTTATTTGAAAATGAATCGCGCGATCTTCTCGCCTGAACCGGCGACCAGCCGGAGTGCATGGTCTGGGGAAATGGGATGCAACTGAAGAGGATTCACCACGCCGCCTACCGGTGTCGCGATGCGCGCGAGACAGTGGAGTGGTACCAGAAGCACCTGGGCATGGAGTATATCCTGGCCTTCGCGGAGGACTACGTTCCGTCCACGCACGCCTTTGACCCCTACATGCATGTGTTTCTCGATGCAGGCGGCGGAAATGTTCTGGCTTTCTTCGAGTTGCCGCAGCAGCCGGAAATGGGGCGCGACCCCAATACCCCTGCCTGGGTCCAGCACATCGCTTTCGAGGTCGGCAGCCGTGAAGAACTGACCGAGGCCAAGGCGAGGCTCGAGGGGGAGGGTATCGAGGTGATCGGACCGACCGACCATACCGTGTTTCACTCGATCTACTTCTTTGATCCCAACGGCCACCGCCTTGAACTGGCATGGAACGATCCGGCGGCGCTCAAGGCTGAGCAGGATCTCAAGGTTATTCGCTGGGAAATGCTTGAGGAATGGTCGCGCACCCGCCGCGCGCCCGAGATCGGTAAGTGGGCGCATGGCAGTGAGCTCGACGGCGCGAGCGAGTGACGCGCAAACAATTCTCGCGGACGATCGACGATGAACCTGCCCTCTGTTGACAAAACGCATTCGGCTGACCTTGCAAGCTGGGTGCCTTCGGCGCTCGGCCATGCCGACTTCCCTGTCCAGAACCTGCCGTTTGGGGTTTTCGCTCCGGCTGGGGAGCGGCCGCGGATCGGCACGGCCATCGGAGATTGCGTTCTGGACCTCTGTGCGGTCGGAGCGCTGTTGCCGCCAGAAGTATTGCCGTTGCTGGAACTACCGGAACTCAACGCCCTTATGGCCGCCCCCCGGGTCGTGAAGACTGCATTGCGCCACAGGCTCTCGGAACTGCTGTCGGATGACGCTCATCGTCCCATGGTGGAGCCGGCTCTGCATGACGCGGCGTGCGTTGAAATGCTGCTTCCCATGCGGATCGGCGATTACACCGATTTCTACGTCGGCATTCATCACGCAACGAATATCGGCAAGCTGTTCCGGCCCGACAACCCTCTTTTGCCCAACTACAAGCACGTGCCTATCGGGTATCATGGCCGTGCGTCCTCGATCAGGCAGAGCGGAGTGCCGGTGGCGCGACCGCGTGGCCAGCGCAGGGCGAACGATGCGGACGTTCCGGTGTTCGGGCCTTGCACGCGGCTGGACTACGAACTCGAACTCGGCGTCTGGATCAGCGAGGGCAACGCCTTGGGAACAACGATCCCGATTGCCGAGGCGGGCGAACACATTGCCGGGCTGTGCCTGCTAAACGACTGGTCTGCGCGCGATATCCAGGCGTGGGAATACCAGCCGCTGGGGCCGTTCCTTGCCAAGAACTTCCACACGACGATCTCGCCCTGGGTCGTGACTGCCGAGGCACTGGCACCTTTCCGGATCGCGCAGCCGCCTCGTCCCCTTGGGGACCCGGACCCGTTACCCTACCTGCGCGACGAGGCGGACCGGATGGCAGGAGCCTTTGCAATCGAACTTTCCGTATGGCTGACGAGTGAACAGATGCGGGCAGGGCGGTATCCACCTTTGCGCCTCAGCAGGGGCCCAGCGAGCAACATGTACTGGACCATTGCCCAGATGGTGACGCACCACGCTTCGAACGGATGCGGACTAAACTCCGGCGACCTGCTTGGCACGGGCACCATCTCCGGTACGGAGCAAGGCTCGAAGGGCAGTCTGATCGAGATCAGCGAGGGCGGCAGGGTGCCGGTCGAACTGCCCACCGGCGAAACCCGCACCTTCCTCCTCGATGGCGACGAGATCAGCTTCTCGGCCACCGCGACGGCACCAGGGCGGGCCCCGATCGGCTTTGGAGAATGCCGTGCCGTGATCAGGCCCGCGCCATGATCCGGCCACGGCGTATCGCCTAGACTACGGCTCCGACGAGCCGGCCGATGCCGGCCGTAAGCGCCATGGCCAATGCTCCCCAGAAGACGACGCGAGCGACCGGTCGTCCGGCTGGCGCACCACCGGCCCTGGCGCCCAATGTCCCCAGCAGGGCAAGGAACAGGATGGACCCTACTGCTTCGCCGGCTGCCAAAAGCGACATTGGCAGCAATGCGGCAAGAAGGACCGGCAGCAGCGCCCCGGCCGTGAAGGTTGCGGCGGACGCGAGGGCTGCAACAACCGGCCTTGCCGCAGTGGTCGAGGTGATGTGCAATTCGTCGCGTGCGTGGGTGGTCAACGGATCGTGGGCCATCATCTGCGCCGCGACCTTGTCTGCCGTATCGGCATCGACGCCGCGCGCGACATAGATTGCAGCCAGTTCCCTATGCTCGAATTCGGGGTCTGCGGCGAGTTCCGCTGTCTCTCTTGCCAGATCTGCCTTCTCGGTATCAGCTTGGGAACTGACCGAAACGTATTCCCCGGCGGCCATCGACATGGCCCCCGCGACCAGCCCTGCCATTGCTGCCACGATGATCGCCTGCCTGTCCGCGCCCGACGCCGCAACGCCGATGATGAGACTTGCCGTCGAGACGATACCGTCGTTTGCGCCCAGAACCGCCGCACGCAACCATCCGATGCGCTCGACGAGATGGCTCTCCTCGAAGGGGTTCATGCAGTGTGTTCCTTCAGGTGGACCAGAATCGGAACGATCGGGCCGCGACACGATAATGCGAGGACGCCAGTCGTCTGCCAAGGGGGGAGGGGACAGGGACCGCCCGCGCCAGGGGTTGCGCCAGTATCGGCAGGTTTCGGCTTGCTCCGACCATTGTCCGCAGAAGCGATCGTTGGAGATATTCTGCCCTATTCCGCCCGACTGCATTTCCCTCTTGCAGCCGTTGGCGGTTTTCGTGCGTTGTCGCCACATGACGGAGAATGCACGGCCAGCTTGGGCTGCCAGGAACCTCGCTGAACATGAACGTGCCGGCGAACGGATTGTCGTTCGCCATTCGCATAACTGGCGCATGGCGCCGAGCCACGCGATGCTCGTCGGCCTCGTGTGTTGGGCCGGCTTTGCCGTGGTTGTGTTCCTGGTCGTGACAGGACGGGGCGGAGCCTTCGATGATGCGGGTTTGCGCATCTGGCGCGCAGCGTCGGATCTGTCCCTCCCTCGCGGTCCGGAGTGGTTGGTTGAAGCGGTCCGCGATCTTACGGCGCTTGGCGGTACTTTGCTGCGCAACATCTTCGCCGTCGCGGCAGTCATTGCGCTTCTGTTTCTCCGACTGCGCCGCGAAGCATTTCTGTTTGCCGCCACTGTATCGTCCGGCTGGATAGTCGAATTTGCCCTCAAGGTTGCCGTCGGCCGGCCAAGGCCCGTAATCGTCCCACATCTCATGGGGGCTGGAGGCAACAGTTTTCCCAGCGGGCACAGCTTCAATTCAGCAGTCGTCTATATTGCAATGGCCCTGGCCTTCGCGTCACTGAGCTCGCGAGCCAAGGTGAGGGCGACAATCATCGGTGCGGCGATCATGGGCACCCTGCTCGTCGCGGTAAGCCGTGTCTGGCTGGGGGTGCACTACCCGACCGATGTGATCGCCGGGTGGTTGGGCGGCGCGGGCTGGGCCTTTAGCGCTTCCGCCCTCCTCTACAAGCCGGCCAAGGTCGTGGCGAACGGCACGTTCAACCAATAGTGCCAAGCGATGGGGGTGAAGCCCCGTCATCCATCGCTTCCAATTTCCAGCAAAGCTGGCAAGCTCGACCCGGAGCATGGGAGGGCGTCAATGGGGCTGATCGTCTGGGCAGCAGTGGCCGGTGCGCTGCTCTGCTGGGTTTACGCCGACTTCGAGTTCGCGGGATTCATCGTTGGCGGGTTGTTCGGCGGTCTCATGGGCCTATGGCTTCGATCCGCTTTGCGCGATGAAATTGCCGCAGCGGTGAACAATGTTCTCGATGCCCGGCTAGAGGCGGCGAGGCGGCTGCGCGCCGAACCGGCTTCGACGCCTGCACCGGATGCAACGGAACCCGCGCCGCCGCCATCTCCCCCTACTTCGCCGCCGGTGATGCCGCAATCACCGCAAACCCCGGTCTCGCGCCAATCCGTGCCGGCGTCCGTACCCGCCCAGTCGCGTGAACCTGCAGTTGACCGGGAAGTGGCGACTGCGTCGCTTGCCGCAGGTGCGCCGACACTTCCCGAGGTATTGTTTGCAAGCGCCCGCGACTGGTTGCTTGGAGGAAATACCATCGTCCGTGTCGGCCTTGTCGTGCTGTTTCTCGGGCTCGTCTTCCTCGCAAGGTTTGCCGCGATGGCGGGGCTTTATCCGATAGAGGCGCGGCTCGCGACTGTCGCGGCGGTCGGGATCGCGCTGCTAGGCGTGGGCCTTGCCAAGCGGACGGTCAGGCGCGATTTCTCGCTCTCGATGCAGGGGGCTGGCCTTGGCGTCCTCTACCTGGTCGTCTTTGCCGGGGCCCGCGCCTACGATGTGCTTCCTGTCGGCGCGGCGTTCGCCTTCATGATTCTCTTTGCCGCGCTGGGTTGCGCGCTTGCCGTCTTGCAGGATGCGCTGGCAATGGCGCTTGCCTCGTTCCTCGGAGGTTTCGCCGTTCCCCTGCTTCTGGGCGGAAATGCCGAAACGCCGCTCGCCCTGTTCGGCTACATGACTATCCTCAATCTCGCGATCCTGTTCATCGCCTGGAAGAAGAGCTGGCGTTCGCTGAACCTACTGGGTTTCATTTCGACCTTCGCGCTTGCGACGGTGTGGGGCCTCGCGTCCTATGCAGACAGGCATTACCTGCTTTGCCAGGTATTCCTGATTATCTCCATCGCCATCTACCTCGCGGCAGCCGTGCTTTATGCGCACAATACGCCGGGACGGCTTGGCAACTACGCGGATTCGACGCTGTTGTTCGGAACCGCGCTTGCAGGCTTCGGTCTGCAGATCGCGCTTGTCCATGCCCGCCCGTTCGCATCGGCATGGTCTGCACTGGCGTTCGGCATCGGTTACGTTGCCTTGGCGGCGCTTCTAATGCGGCGTCGGCGTGCCGAGATGCGACTTTTGAACGAATGCCTGCTCGCGATCGGGATTGCGTTTGCCACGCTGGCGGTGCCGCTTGCGCTGGACGTCAAATGGACCTCTGCTTCCTGGGCGCTCGAAGGTGCTGGCGCGTTCTGGATCGGCGCGCGACAGGCGCGCTGGATGCCGCGTGCGTTCGGCCTGATATTGCAGGTTGTCGCGGCGGCTCTCGCCCTCGGCTCGCTTGGGCCCAATGTTTCGGCCATTCCGTTTGCCAACAACGGCTTCATGCTGCCGATGCTCGTCGCGATCCCCGTGCTGTTCTCTGCATGGCTTCTGCGTCACAGGTTGGAGCATAGCGGTTCGCGCTGGGCTACCGGCTATGCGCGGGTCGAGCATGAAATCGGAGCGGTCTGGTTTCTCCTGGGCTTCTTCTTCGTTTGCGTCGCGCTTCTGCGCGAAGTGTCGCGCGCATTGCCGCCCGTTGTTGCGAACGAAATGCCGGTAGGCGCGCTCAGCTCCGGAATTCAGGTTGTGGCGGCCATGGTCGCGCTGCTCGGCGCGATGGTTCTGGCGGACGTCTTTGGCGATCGGAAGCACTGGGCGGTCGCTCGCTGGCCGGGAAGGGCGGCCTTGCCGGTCCTCTGGATCTGCTTCCTGCTGTCGGCCGGACAGGGCAACCACGTTCTCGCGTGGCCGGGCGCCGTTTTCTGGCCGGCGGCGGCGGTAGGGCATGTCTGGCTGTTGCGGCGTCAATCGGTCAACGCGTGGACCTACGCCATGCACGTCGGCGGTGTTCTGCTGTTGACCGCGATCGTGGCCGACAGCATCTGGCTTGCCGTCGATCGAGCTGACCTGTGGGGCACGTCGTGGGCCGGCGTCACATTCCTGGCAAGCGCGACGGCCATGCTGGCGGTGCTGATGCGCTGGGCCGGGCCAGTGGCGTCGTCCGGGACCGACCTTGCCGACAGCTGGCCGCTTGGGGACTATGCTCGTGCCTATTGGCTTCACGCGGGGATCGTCCTTGTGCACCTCGTGTACTTCGGCGCGCTGGCAACGACCGTGATCGCCGAAGGTATTGCCGATCCGCTGCCATATGTGCCCGTGCTCAACCCGGTCGACCTGTCTGCGCTGCTCGCGCTCGTCGTGCTGCTGCTGTGGGGACGGCTGTTGCTGGGTGCCGTGAAGGACGCGCCGATGCTGGTTGAATTGGCCGCCGACAAGGCCGGCATGGTTGCGTTGGCCGTACTCGCCTTCGTCATCGCCAACACCATTTGGCTGCGTACAGCCCATCATTTTCTCGGGGTCGCCTGGGACAATGCCGCGCTTGCTGAAAGCCAGGTCGTCGAGGCCGGGATCTCGCTGTTGTGGACGCTCATCGCGATGGCGCTCATGTTCCTCGCGCGGAGCCGCCAGCAGCGATTGCCGTGGCTGGCGGGCGCTTCGCTTCTCGGTGCGGTGGTGCTCAAGCTGGTGTTCGTCGATATGTCCGCCGTGGAAGGCCTGGCACGGATCGTCGCCTTCATCGGCGTTGGCGTGCTGATGTTGCTGATCGGCTATTTCGTGCCTCTTCCGCCCCGTCGTGAAGCGGGCAAGGAAGTGGCAGCATGAAGTACCCGCCGCTCCTCGCAATCGCGCTTGCCCTATCTGGCTGTGAGGGAAGGAACACGCCCGTTGACGCGGTGGACGACTTCGCACTGGGTATTCCGGTCCAACCTGCACCCGGCCCTTCGATCCAGCGTATCGACCTGCCGCTTTCGGCCATCCTTGCACTGAAGCGCGAGGACATGGGCGATATCAGGGTGTTCGACCGTGCGAGCCGCCCCCTCTCCATCGCCCTTCAGGGCGCGCGATTGGAAGAGCAAGCGCAGCGTTTTGCAGCGGTGCCCTTCGGAAGCACCGGTGCGGCAGCGTCTGGTGCCGGGGGCACCGTTTCGGTCCAGGTGCGACAATCCGGCGGCACCGTGACCGTGGATACAGGAACCCCCACCGCGCCGGGAGGTGACGAAGCGGTTCTTGTCGATACCCGCAAGGTTGCACAGCCAGCCGTGGCGCTTGTCCTGGATGCTGTGCTGCCTGCGCGCAAGCCGGTGGAAGTGAGCGTTTCCGTGAGTGACGATCTCGGGACGTGGCAGCCACTCGCGGAACGGGTGCTCTTTTCTCCGGACGAGGGCGGCAGTGTTCTGGGCGGCGGGCGGATCGCCCTGTCTGGTGCGCTTCTGAAGGGCCGTTACCTGCGTATCGCGTGGCTTCGGTCGACGGGGGCGCGGGTGTCCGGCGTGACGCTATATACTACCGCTATTCCACCTGCCCCGCGCATCGCGGTGACCACGCGTGGTCTGGCCCTCCAGGATTCGAGGACTGCCCCTTTCACGGTTCCGACAGCGGCATCCCCGGTGGCGGTAACGGTTTCTCTGACCGGGCGCGACGGCACTGTCCCGGTCCAGTTGCTGGGGCGGAAGATGCCCGAAGCTCCGTGGACGCCATTGGCGTTCGGGACCTTGCGGCAGGGCGGCTCGGCAACGACGCTCGAGGTGGGGGAGCCAGGAATCCGGCAGTTCATGTTGAGGGCCGATGCCCGCAGCGCGGGCTTTTCCCGACCGCCGCGTATCGATCTGCAATTCGCCGGCATTGGATTGATTGCCGCCTTCAACGCAAATGGCCCGTATCGGCTTGCCGTGGGGAACAAGGCGGCGGTGCCTTCCTTCCTTCAGGCGGGGGACTTGCTTGTTCAAGGTGCCGCAATCCCTGTTGCCCGGCTCGACAATGGACCCACGCCGGCTCCGATGGATGTCGGACCGTCCAAGGCACTCCCCTTCGGTCTTTCGCCGATGAAGCTTGCCTTGTGGGCCATCCTCCTTGTTGGCGTCGGCTTGCTTGCGCTTGCGGCATTGCGCCTGCTGAAAGTCACCGCTTCTTCGGGTTCGTGAAGCCCGCATCCCGGCGCGGAACCTGCCGCATGATTCCTCGCTTCCGGGCTTCCGCGCACGAAGTCTGGAGGAGCGAACTGCATTTGGCAGGGCTTGGAACGTCAGGTTTTCCTTCAAGCACATGAAAAGAAATGGAAAGTTGAATTGGTGTCTCGCCTGGGCCACCCTATTGATTACCAAGGGAATGCAAGATATACCCGTGAGTATGAAAACGGCGCCGTGAGACAGGCGCCTATACAAGGGGGAGTTCAGATGAAGCGACGTCTTCGGGCAATTTGCCTTGCGCCTCTGGGGGCCGCACTGGTCCTCCCGGCAGCCGCCCACGCACAGTCGGCGCAGGCCGGTGATGCAGCCGACTCCTCGGCTCCTTCCACAGCCGAAATCATTGTCACCGCAACGAAGCAGAATACCGCGCTCAGCCGCGTTGCTGCTGCCGTTACTGCCGTGACTGCGGCGGATATCGGTCCCGGCGGCGTCCAGAACGTGGGAGACCTGCAGGTTGTCGTGCCGAACGTTTCGATCGGCGATCAGTTCGGCGTCAACCGTACCTTCATTCGCGGCGTCGGCCTGAACAACTTCGATGTCGGCGGGGAAGGCGCGGTCGCGTTCCTCCAGAACGGCGCAATCCTGGCGCGTCCGGCCCAGCAGCTCAGTGGCTTCTTCGACCTTTCCCAGATCGAAGTCCTGCGCGGACCGCAGTCGATCCTTTACGGTCGCGGCGCCACTGCTGGCGCGATCAATCTCGTTACCGCAGCTCCGACCGACGAGATGGACGGGTATCTGCGAGCCACCTATGGCAACTATGACAACCGGGTGCTTGAAGGCGCGATCGGCGGTCCGCTCGCGGGCGACCGCTTGATGGTGCGCCTCGCCGGCAAGTATGAAAAGCGCGACGGTTACGGCGTCAACCTTTTCACCGGTAATCCGGTCGATGACCGCGATGCCTATTCCTTGCGCGCTACCGTGGTCGCCAAGCTCAGCGATACGTTCAAGGCGACGATCGTTGGCGATCATTTCAAGGAAGACGACAACAATTATGCCTTCCACTATTTCGGTCCGTCGGTAATTCCCGAAGCAGGGCTGTTCCACAAGTTCATCGGTGGCAAGTCGATCTTCGACTATTACGCCGCGCGCAACGAAAAGCCCAACCTGCGCAATATCTATTCCGATGAAGAGGCGATCAACAACCGCAAGGGCTATGGCGTGACCGGCACGCTCGACTGGGACCTGGGCGCTGCATCGGTCAAGTCGATCACCGCCTACCGCACATTCGACCGTTTCCAGCGCGACGACCTCGACGTGTCCGACGTCAATCTTGCCGGCCAGAACAACTACGTCGAAAAGAGCCGCGCCTTCAGCCAGGAAGTCACAGTCAACTACGAAGGCGATGGTTTCACACTGCTCGGCGGTGCGATGTACCTGCACGAGAAGTTGACTGGGCAGGTGCTCGTGCCGACCGTGAACCTCGGCGTCCTGTTCGGCCTGCCGGCCGATACGTTCGACGATGGCGCCTACGAGCAGAACGGACTGGTCAAGATCGATGCCGTCGGCGTCTATCTCCAGGGTGCGGTCGATCTCAGCCCCACGATCAAGCTCACCGCCGGCGCGCGCTACAACTATGAGC
The DNA here is from genome assembly GCF_000013325.1 of Novosphingobium aromaticivorans DSM 12444. Classification (GTDB taxonomy): domain Bacteria; phylum Pseudomonadota; class Alphaproteobacteria; order Sphingomonadales; family Sphingomonadaceae; genus Novosphingobium; species Novosphingobium aromaticivorans. The sequence continues at coordinate 2,650,789 of NC_007794.1, read as the reverse complement.
ATCGCAAGGGTGATGGCTACTTCCGCTTCGATGCGCTCGGCGTGAACATTCCGACCGACAAGTCCAAGGGTTGGTCCTCGGTTACGCCGAAGGTGTTGCTGGAGTTCAAGCCGACTGACCGCACGCTCCTCTACGCAAGCGTCACAAAGGGCTTCAAGTCGGGCGTCATCAACATCGGCAGCGTCGATGCGGCGATCGATCCAGAAACGGTCTGGAGCTACGAAGCGGGCTTCAAACAGAAGCTGGCGGACAATCGCGTCCTGCTCAGCGGTGCGGTGTTCTACTACGATTACAAGAACCTGCAGGTCAGCTTCGTCAACGCCAACTCGATCGTGCAGACGATCAATGCGGCAAACGCGCGCAACTACGGCGGCGAGCTGGAGCTTGAAGGCAAGATCACGCCGCAGTTCTCCGTGAACCTCAACGCGTCCTACCTCAATGCTCAGTTCACGAAGTTCTGCAACGCCTACTACGGCGCGGCCTTCCCGGCGCGGTCCGGCATTTCCTATCCGGTTTGCCCCACCGATTCCGGCCTCGTCGACCTCAGCGGAAAGCGCCTTCCGAACGCGCCGCGCTTCACCGTTGGCGGTGGCTTCAACTGGGACATCCCGCTGGGCAACGACAGCCGCCTTGCCGTCAACGGCGAGATCAAGTGGCAGTCGAAGGTCTACTTCACCGAGTTCAACAATCGCGATGCGGAACAAGGTTCCTATGCCATGGCGAATGCCGGTCTGACCTGGCACGCACCGGGCGACCGCTTCTCGATCGGCGGGTGGGTGAAAAACATCACCAACGAGTTCGTGATTGCGAACAACATCATCACTGCCGCCACGTTCGCCTATGTCCGCGTCGGCTCGGTCATGCCGCCGCGCACCTACGGGGTGACTGCCAGCGTGAATTTCTGACCCCTGGAAGGAGGCGAGATGGACCGCTTTGACCTCGGAATCGTCAAGGTTCATCGTATCGAGGAATGGCGCGGGACATTCTCGCCTCCAGCCGAACTTTTCGACGGCTTCTCACCAGACGGGTGGGAGCCTCATGCCGAGGAGTTCGCGCCCGAATACTACGATCCCGTCTCCGGAAAGCTCTTCGCCTTCCTCCAGAGCTGGGTGCTTGACACGGGCACGCAGCGCATCCTGTTCGATACGGGAGCCGGGAACGACAAGGACCGTCCAAATCTGCCGATTTTCGGCAATCTCCAGACCGGGTTCCTCGATAATTTGGCTGCCGCCGGCTTCCAGCCCGAGGACATCGACGTCGTCGTATGCTCGCACATCCATGTCGATCACGTGGGATGGAACACGCGGTTGGTCGACGGTCGATGGGAGCCTACTTTCCGTAACGCCCGCTATGTCCTGCCGCTTGCCGACCGCGCCTATTGGGACCCGCAGGACGCTTCGGCTGGGCCTGCGGGCATAGGCGCTGCGGTGAACGCCGGAATGTTCGACGACAGTGTTCGGCCGATCATCGAGGCCGGCCGCGCGGAATGGGCTGAGGATGGCTTCGAAGTGGCCGAAGGCTTGGTCCTGCGTTCGTGCCCCGGCCATACGCCCGGCAGCATGATGCTCGAGGTTTCGGGCGGCGAGGACACCGCGATGTTCGTGGGCGATGTCGTGCACCATCCCGCACAGATCTATCGGCCCGAATGGAACAGCATTTTCTGCGAAGCGCCAGAGGACGCGCGCGAAACCCGCCGTCGCGTGCTCGACCTTGCAGCCTCGCGCGAGGCCTTGTTGATCCCGGCACATTTCGGCGGCAGCCATATGGCGCGCGTGCTGCGCGATGGAAGCGGCTTCCGTCCGGTTCTTGATCCGATGGGGAGCGGCTAGCGCGCCGCCAGCACCCCGGCCGCGTTCAGGGTGGCAATCGTCCTGCTGTCGAAACCCCAATTCTCGAGTGCCTGTGCACCATTCTCGCCTGCCAGCGACGGCATGCTGCGCACCATTCCGGGCGTCCGCGACAGGCGCGGAGCAGGGGCGGGCTGTCGTGCATCTTCCGGGCCCACGTGCACACCTCGCGCCATGTTTGCCGGATGATGTACTGCTTCCTCGGGCGACAGCACCGGGGTGACGCAGGCATCGATCCCTTCGAACACCGCCGTCCATTCCGCCTGGGTCCGCTCGCGGAAGAGCAGTGCGATGCGCGTTGCCCGTTCTGCCCAGTTCCTCGGATCAAGGTGGTTCGCAAATTCGACCGGGTCGAGGCCCAACGCGGCAACGAACAGCGCGTGGAACTGCGGCTCGAGCGCGCCCACGGCCATGTAGCGTCCGTCGCTCGTCTCGTAGCAGCGATAGAAATAGGCGCTTCCGTCGAGCAGGTTGCCGCCTCGGCCGGGCCGCCAGATACCCATGCGGGTCCACGCGAAGACCTGCGTCATCAACAGTGATGCTCCGTCGATCATCGCGGCGTCGATCACCTGGCCTCGCCCGCTTGTCGCGCGTTCCACCAGCGCGGCAAGGATGCCGGCCACCAGCAGCATGCCGCCGCCCCCGAAGTTCGCGGCAAAGTTGAGCGGCGGCGGCGGTGGCTGGTCGGGCGGGCCGATGAGATCAAGTCCTCCTGTCAGTGCGAGATAGTTGATGTCGTGTCCGGCGGTCTGGGCCAGCGGGCCGGTCTGGCCCCAGCCGGTCATCCGGGAATAGACAAGGCGCGGATTGAGGGCGCACAGTTCATCTGGCCCAAGGCCCAGGCGCTCCATCGCGCCCGGCCGGAATCCTTCGACCAGCACATCCGCCCGCGATGCCAGTTCGCGGGCCAGGGCAAGGCCCTCATCGCTCTTCAGGTCCAGCGCGATCGTGCTTCGGCTGCGGTTCAGGTAGTTGTAGCGTTCGTCTCCGCCCGCCGCCGAGACCTGCCCGATACGCTCGACGCGCAGGACTTCCGCGCCGAAATCGGCCAGGATCATGCAACTGAACGGCGTGGGTCCGAGCCCGGCGAATTCGACCACCCGAATCCCCGCAAGAGGCCCCCTTGTCTCCGGGGTGCCGGCATGGCCGACTCCATCGAGATCGCCGGTGTGGCTGCTCAGCGGGCGGTTCCCGGCGCTTTCCATCAATTCGATTTCCCCGTTTGGCCGTTTTCAGCCGCAATTTGCCGTGCATTCCGGCACGATCTTTCCGTAATTCTTATCACAGGTCAAAAAATATACTAGCGGGTAATGCGTTGTCGTGGCACTCTCTGTGCAAGCGCCTCCCAGCAAGCGAAAGGCGCGTGGAAAGGAGAAAGTCGTGGGCAGCGTCAGAGCCAGCGAGATGACGTTTACCGAAACCGAGCGGGTCACCATGGGGCGTCCTGCCCGCGAGGCGATCCGTGACCAGGCGGAGAAGATGGGGGCGCGCCGCGTGTTCATCCTCGCTTCGGACACCTTGCGGACCAAAACCGACGAGATCGCAGCGATCGAGCGCGAACTTGGTGAACGGCACGCTGCGACCTTCAGCGGCATTGCGCCCCATGCACCCCGATCGGACGTCCTGCGCGCCGCCGATGCCGCACGCGCGGCTGGCGCGGATCTGATCGTCTCGGTGGGTGGTGGCTCCGTCACCGACAGCGCGAAGATCGTGGCGCTGCTGCTCAAGCACGATGTGCGCAGCGTCGAGGCGTTCGAGCCGCTGCACGTCTATGTCGACGGCGATGGCAATGTGATCAACCCGCTCGCCGTCGGCCCGGATGTGCGTGTCATATGTGTGCCGACCACGCTTTCCGGCGGCGAGTTCAACGCGCTTTCAGGCGCTACCGACGAAGCGGTGCAGCACAAGCAGGGCTACGAGCATCGCGACATGGCGCCGGTCATGGTTGTGCTGGACCCGGCGCTGACGGTCTACACCCCCGAATGGCTCTGGCTTTCGACCGGGGTCCGATCTGTCGACCATGCGGTGGAGACGCTCGCCTCCCACCTTTCCAATGATTTTGCGGATGGCCTTGCGGACAGCGCCCTGCGCCTTCTGGTCGAAGGGCTCAGTCGTGCCAAGGCGGACCCGACAGACATGGAGGCGCGCCTGAAGTGCCAGATCGGTGCATGGCAATCGATGATCTCGATCATCGGCGGCGTGCCGATGGGCGCCAGCCATGCCATCGGCCACATCCTCGGCGGCACTTGCGACGTGCCGCACGGCTATACGTCGTGCGTCATGTCCCCCTATGTGCTGGCCTGGAATGCCGAGCATGACGCGAGCCGGCAGGGGCGCATTCTGCAGTGCCTCGGCAATACCCACGCTTCGGCGTCCGAAGCGCTTGACGCCTTCATCCGCAGCCTGGGCATGCCTCGCACCCTTTCCGAAGTGGGCGTCGGCGAGGACCGCTTCCAGCAGGTAGCAGAATATACCATGCTTGATATATGGGGGAGGACCAATCCGCGGCCGGTCCGTTCGCCCGCTGATATCCTGGAGATACTGAGAAAGGCCGCATGACCAAGTCCAGCACCGCCGCCAAGCCGCGTCAACGTGCCGCCGGCGCGCCTACCGGGCGCGAGATCAAGCCCGGTGTCGTCGCGTTCAAGCGGGCCCGCATTCTCGAAGAGGCCGCTGCGCTGTTCTTCGAGAAGGGGTACGAGGCGGCGACGCTGGAAATGCTCGCCGACCGGCTGAGCGCGACCAAGCCGTTTCTCTATACCTACTTCAGGGGCAAGGCAGCGATCCTGTGCGCCATATGCGAACTCGGCGTGACCGAATCGCTCGCGGCGCTGGACAGGATCGCGGAAACGGAAAGGACGTCGATAGACCTGCTCAAGGCTTCGCTCCGCGAAGTCGCGGAGATCATCATCGCGCGCAACGAATACCTCGTTGTCTATCAGCGCGAGATGATGAACCTTGATCGGGGCGACGCTCAGCGCATCCTGCGCCTGCGTCATGAATTCGACCTGCGCATCGGCAAGATGATCGAGGATTGCGTGCGTGACGGGTACATCACCGTGCCCGATGCGCCGGCAATGTCGATCTGGATCGGCGGGCTGCTCAGCTGGATAACCTATTGCTACCGCCCGGGCAGCAGTCGGTCTGGCGAAGCGGTTGCGGATCAGGCGATGAAGGCCTGTCTGCGACTGATCGGCCTCGACTGACCGCTGTCCTCAGGTGCCCCGGAAAGGGGCTGGAGAGGACAAGATGCCAAATACCAATCCCGCAAGGGCGCGCGATTTTACCGATCCGCGCATACCCAACCGCGACGAATGCGTCCTGCGCTATCTCGTCGACCGCTGGGCAGTCGAGCGGCCTGACAAGGTCCATGTCGTCTGGGAGGATGGCGAGGAGTGGACATTCGCCGATGTGCGCCGCCGCATCACCGAGAAGGCGGCCGGCCTTGAAAAGCTGGGCGTCCGTCAGGGCGATTTCGTCGCCGTCTGGCTGCCCAACGGACGCGATGCGCTGCTGGCGTTCTACGCAATCAACTACCTTGGTGCGGTGTTCGTGCCTTTCAATACCGCCTATCGCGGCAATCTGCTTGCGCACGTCGTGGCCAATTCGGGCGCGAAGCTGATCATCGCGCACCCTGACCTTGTCGGACGGATGGGAGAGATCGACCGCGCCGGGCTGGCCCAGCTCGTCCTCACGACGCAGGGCGATGCACCGGATGTCGGGCTGGAAGTCACGCGGTTCGATGATCTCGCGGGCGATGCCGTCTCCCCGCTCGACCGTCCGATCCAGCCGTGGGACATCCAGTCGATTATCTATACTTCGGGCACGACGGGGCCTTCCAAGGGCGTGCTTTCCTCCTACCTTCATATGTTCTCCAACGCCGGCCCGGAATCCTGGCCGATGGTGGGAGAGGACGATCGCTACATGTGCGTCGCGCCGATCTTCCACATCGGCGGCATGGGGCCGCCCTTCGTCATGCTGGCGCGCGGGGCCTCGGTCGCCATGGTCGAGAGCTTCTCCACGGACCGCTTCTGGGAAATTGCCGCACGGACCAAGGCTACGGTGGTCTTCCTCCTCGGTGTGATGGCGACCTTCCTGATGAAACGCCCGCCTTCGCCGGAAGACCGCAACCATACTGTGCGCAAGGCCTTCATGGTGCCTCTCACCGACGATGCGCCCGCCTTCACCGAACGCTTCGGCATCGACATCTACACCATCTTCAACATGACCGAGATTTCCTCGCCGATCGTGTCGGAAGCCAATCCGGTCAAGCGCGGCACTTGCGGAAAGGCGCGGCCCGGCGTCGAGGTGCGACTGGTCGATGCCAACGATTGCGAGGTGCCGGTGGGCGAAATCGGCGAGATGCTGGTACGCACCGACCGTCCGTGGGGCATGAACAGCGGTTACAACCGCAACCCGGAAGCGACGGCGAAGGCATGGGGCAACGGCTGGTTCCATACCGGCGATGCCTTCCGCCAGGACGAGGACGGCTATTTCTACTTCGTCGACCGGGTCAAGGACGCCATCCGCCGTCGCGGCGAGAACATCTCCTCGTTCGAGGTGGAAGTCGAGGTCTGTGCCCATCCCGCCGTGCGCGAGGCCGCGGCAATTGCAGTGCCAAGCGAGTTTTCCGAGGATGAGGTCATGGTCGTCGTTGCGCCAGTGCCGGGGCAGGCCATCGATGTGCCTGAACTTGCCCGCTTCCTGATCGACCGCATGCCTTACTTCATGGTGCCGCGCTATATCCGGGTGATGGACGAATTGCCCAAGACCCCCTCGGCCAAGGTGCTCAAGGCGGACCTGCGCTCTGAAGGTGTCACGGCAGATACCTGGGATCGCGAGAAGGCCGGGATGCGAGTGCGCCGGGAGAGTTTCGCGGGCTGATCCCGGTCCGCGATTGACTCTGGATACTGATGAGTAGATATTTCTTATTGAAGGTATGATCCGTGCGGCAGTGCACCGGAACGAAGCCCGACAAGGATTGACATGAACGCTCCGAAGATCACCGACCGTCCCGTCGCTGCCGATGCCGTCGACCGCGCCCTGTTGAGGCAAGGCGTGGACGAGGCAAACATCCCCGCGCTGCTCATGGTGCTCGTCCAGCTCACCGGTGACCGCCGTTATCTCGAGCCGCCCTATGCTCCGCGACGGGGCAAGGGCCTGGATGACAATGACAGTGGCGGCCTGCCTGACGAGATCCAGCACGAAGTCCGGGAAGCCGCCTGGGGTGCCATCACCGGTTGGCTCGACGGCCGCGAACCCGCGCTTGCGCGTCCGTCCAATCCTGAACTTGCGGCCATGCTTGCCGTCGCCATGACCGAGGCGGTGCCGCCCGAGTATGGCGACATCGTCGCCGCGACCATGCATCTCGATCCCGCGCCACAGCCGGCCGCGCCGTCGAAGCCGCTCAAGGCCATCATAATCGGCGCCGGCATTTCGGGCATGGTTGCATCGGTTCGCCTCCGCGAGATGGGGATCGAGCATACGATTTTCGAGAAGAACAACGAGTTCGGCGGCACCTGGTGGGAAAATCGCTATCCTGGTTGCGGCGTCGATACCCCGAACCTCACCTACACCTTCTCATTCCGCCCGAACGACTGGTCAGCCTTCTTTCCCTTGCGCGACGAGATCGAGAACTACCTGCTGGAAACCGCCCGCGAGAGCGGCCTCTATGATCGCGTCCGCTTCGGCACCAAGGTCGAGCGTGCCGAATGGCTGGCTGATCGTAACCAGTGGCAGGTCACAGTTCGCGCCGAAGACGGTTCCGAGGAGGTCCACCACGCGGATATCGTGATGAGCGCCGTGGGCATCCTCAACATGCCCGTCGTGCCCGACATCAAGGGCCTTTCGGGCTTCGCCGGCCGCGTCGTCCATACCAGTGACTGGCCGCAGGACATCGATCTCAAGGGCAAGCGCGTGGCCGTCGTCGGCAATGGTGCTTCGGCCATGCAGGTCGTCCCCGCGATTGCCGACCAAGTCGCGGAGCTGACCATTTTCGCCCGGTCCAAGCAATGGGCGGCGCCGTTCCCGCAGTTCCGCAAGCCGGTGCCAAACGGCGTGCGCTACCTGATGCAGGTGGTTCCGCTCTATCGGGCGTGGGTCGAGCAGCGCCTGTCCTGGACCTTCAACGATCGCGTGCACGGTACCCTGTTCCGCGATCCGGACTGGAAGGAACCGGCCCGCGCGGTAAACGCGATCAACGACGGGCATCGCGAATTCTTCACCCGCTATGTTCGCGAGGAACTGGGCGAACGACAGGACCTGCTGCCGCTGGTCCTCCCTGACTATCCGCCCTTTGCCAAGCGCATGCTGCTCGACAACGGCTGGTATCGCACCTTGCGCAAGCCCCACGTGAAGCTTGTGCCGCAGCGCCTGGCCGAGGTGCGCGGGCATACGCTGGTGGCGCAGGACGGGCAGGAGATCGAGGCCGACGTGCTGATCCTCGCTACCGGGTTCCAGGCGGCAAACGTACTTGGGTCCTACGACGTGATCGGGCGCGATGGCCGCGACCTGCATGAGTTCTGGGAGGGTGACAATGCGGCGGCCTATCTCGGCACGCTGGTTCCGGGCTTCCCCAACTTCTTCATCCTGCTCGGCCCCAACGTCGGCTCCGGCCACGGCGGCAGCATGATCCGCAATATCGAGAACCAGGCGCACTATGCCACCCGCGTGATCGAGGCGCTGGTGAAGTCGGGTGCCGATGCGGTGGAAGTGCGCGAGGATGTCTATGGCGATTACAAGGCCCGGATCGACGCCGCGCACGAGAAGCTGGTCTGGACCCATCCGGGCGCGACCAACTGGTATCGCAATTCGCGTGGGCGGGTCGTCGCGATCACGCCGTGGCGCAACGATGCCTTCTGGCGGATGACTCGCGAGGCGAGGCCCGAGGATCTCAGCTTCAGCGGAGCGCCCACGGACAAGACCGAGCAGGCCGCCTGATCAGAAGCGGCGCCGGGAAGGGGAGAGAAAACCAATGGAAGCCGAAGCTGCAATTCCACCGCTCGATACCTCCGACCCGGCGCTTATCCCCGATCCCTGGCCGACCTTCACGACGTTGCGCGAGCGCGATCCGTTCCATTGGTCGAAGTACGGCTACTGGGTGGTCTCGCGCCACGAACACGTTCGCGACGTACTGATGAACCGCAAGGACTTCGGCACAGGGGACTTCGCCGCGAACCTTCGTCTGTTCTATGGGCCGGACTTCGATGTCCTGGCGAACCCCGCCTATCGCTGGCTGTCCGAAGTCTTCATCATGCAGGACCCGCCGCAGCATACGCGCATCCGGAACCTCGTGGTCGGCTCGCTCACGGCCAAGCGCGTCCGCGCGATGGAGCCGCGCATTCGCGAGATCGCACAAGCGCTGACCGACGGCTTCAAGGCGCGCGGGTCTGCGGACCTGATAACCGAGTTCGCATACAAGTTCCCGGTCATGGTCATCTGCGATCTGATGGGCATCGACTACGAAGCATCCGAAATGGCCGACCTCATCGCGGCCATCCCCGAAGCGTTCACGGTGTTCGAAGCGCGCATCCTCTCACCGGAGGAACTGGCGCTGGCCAATCGCCGCATTCTTGAACTCGAAGCCTTCTTCCAGGCGCAGTTCGAAAACCGTCTGGCCCATCCGCGCGGCGATCTTCTAACCTCGCTTGCCCGCACCGGACAGGAGCCCGGCGGCCTTTCGGTCCATGAAGCGATCACGGTGACCATTGGCCTGTTCGGCGCCGGGTTCGAGACGACCGCCAACATCATCGGCAATGGTCTTCATGCGCTTCATGCCAATCCCGAGCAGTGGGCAAGGCTTGTGGCCGATCCGTCCGGAATGGCCTCGGGCGCCTGCGAGGAAGCGCTGCGCCATCAAAGCTCGCTCATTGCCACCTACCGCACCGCCCTTGCCGATACCTCGGTCTGCGGGCACCCGGTCAGCGCGGGGCAGCGCGTTCTGACGCTCATCGGCGCGGCCAACCGCGACCCGCGCAAATTTGCCGATCCGGATCGTTTCGACATTGCGCGCAACGATGCCGACCACCTTACCTTCGGCGGCGGCATCCACTTCTGCGTCGGAGCCGAACTTGCCCGCATCGAGGCGCGCGTTGCCTTCGAGCACCTCGCACGCGAACTGCCTCAGATGCAGGTCGACACGGGCGGTGCTTGCTGGCGCGAGAATTTCCTGTTCCGTGGCCTGACCGGCCTTGAAGCCAGGTGGCCCGCGCAGGCATGAAGCAGTTCGCGCTTGCCGAACTGGTGGGGGCGGCCAGCGGCCGTATCGTGGATACCGCCCTGCCGCAGCCCGCATCGGGCGAGGTCCGAGTGCGGGTCGAGGCGGTTGGTCTCGGCTTTGTCGATGATCTCATTGTTTCAGGCCGCTACCAATGGAAGCCGCAATTGCCGTTCGTGCCGGGGGGCGAAATCGTCGGTACGGTTGAGGCAGTTGGGGAAGGCGTACAGGGCCTGACCACTGGTACCCGCGTGGCGGCATGGCGCATGGGCGGTGGGCTTTGCGAATATTGCACGCTCCCGGCCGGATATCTCGTCCCCGTTCCGGCCCCGCTTGCGTCGGCAGATGCAGCCGGGATGGTGCTCGACTATGCCACGGCGGACTATGCCCTCATCGGCAGGGGCCAATTGCGCAAGGGCGACACCGTCTTCGTGCTAGGGGCAACGGGCGGCGTGGGCGGCGCGGCAGTCCGCATCGCGAGAGCGGCAGGCGCAGAAGTCATCGCTGGCGTCTCGAACCTGTCGCAGGGCGATAAAGTGCTCGCCGATGGCGCTAGTGCAGTCGTCGACTGCTCGGCTCCGGACTGGCGCGACCAACTGCGTGGACACCCGCTCGATCTGGTTTTCGATCCCTTGGGTGGCGCATTCACCGAACCCGCCTTCCGTTCGCTCGGAAAGCTGGGGCGGCATCTCGTGGTGGGCTTCGCTGCGGGCGGTATCCCGGCATTGCCGGTCAATCTTCCCCTCCTCAAGAGCGCATCGCTCGTCGGCGTCGATGTGCGCTTTTTTGCCGAGTCTGATCCGGAGGGGTTCCGGCAGCGGCTCGCGCTGGTCTTCGATCAGGCGGCACGCGGGAGCCTGCGGCCCCCGGAAACGCTCTGCTTCAGCCTTGGCGAGGCCGCCGCCGCCTTTGCCGCACTCACCCGACGCGGCCGGGGCGGCAAAGTGGTCGTCTGCCCGCAATTGTCCTGAACCGGCTGTCGAGTGCCCGCAACGTGGCGTGTTCGATCCCTGCTCAGAGCACCAGCATCGCCGAACCCAGCGCCATGAAGAAGCTGACCACCGTCGCGACCAGCACCGGCACCGCAGGACGCAACCCGGTTTCCATCAAGAGATCGAGCCGGCTACGCATTGCCGTTGCGATCACCGCGATCAGCAGCAGCCCCTTTGACGCGCGCAAGGCAAAATCCGCCGCTGCGTGCGGCACGGTGACGACCGAATTGAGCAGAACGGCCAGGAAAAAGGCGGTGATGAACCAAGGCAGCGCAAACCGCCGCCACGCCGATCGACCCGCATCGTGCTGCGAATCACCGATGGCAAGGCTCGTCAACACCACGATCGGCGCCAACAGCGCCACGCGTGAAAGCTTGACGATGGTCGCATAGCTGCCGGCCGTCTCGGAGAAGGCATAGCCCCCGCCGATCGCTTGCGCGACGTCGTGAATCGAAGCCCCGATCAGGAACCCCGCCTGCTGGTCGGACAAGTGCAGGTAACTCGCCAGGATCGGGTAGAGCGACATGGCGAGCGCGCTGGCCATCGAGACGCCGACCAGCGAGATCGCGAATTGCGCCTGGTTGAGCCGGTCCTTGCCGATGATGCCATACAGCGCCATCGCCGCGCTTGCCCCGCAGATCGCTGTCGCGCCCCCTGCGAGTATGCCGGTATAGGTCGATTGCCCCGCCACCCGCGCACCGACGAGCCCCGCGAAGAACGTTGCCGCCATCACCACCACCAGCGCCGCAAAGGGCGCTGGACCGAGGGATCCTATCTGCGTGAACGTCACCTGCAGACCCAGCAGCACGACGCCAAGCCGCAGGCAGGTCCGTGAGGCGAAGTCGAGGCCCTTGTGGCTTCGCGGCTCGCGCGCGACGAAACTCAGCGAAAGCCCGATCAGCAGGCCGAGCAGGATGATCGGGAACTTGTAGTGTTCGGAAAGCCACGCAGCCGCCGCTGCGGCGATCGCGCAGATGGCAAGCCCGTGGAACACGGTCTCGCGCGGCTCCGCCTCGGCAGGGCCGTGGTCGGCAAGGTGCATTTCCCCGAACAAGTCCGCAGCCGAAGGCAGGGACTCCCAGTCGATTTCCGTACGGCCCAAGACACGCTCTCCCCAGTATGTGTCCTACGGTGTCATATAATGCTTCCCTTACGCTCCCGGTCGGCTATCGTGCAAGCGGGAAGCGGTGCAAAAGCACTGTTCCGTGGGAGAAAGTGCAATGACGGACGGTCGGAAAGGCGGGATCACCCGCGGGGCTGCGGTGGCGCTGGTCGCGCTGCTGTTCCTCGGCAACGCGCTCAACTACGTGGATCGGCAGGTGCTCGCCCTGCTCAAGCCCACGCTCGAGGCGGAGTTCGGCTGGACCGATGCCGACTATGCCCATCTCGGCTCCTCGTTCCAGATCGCTGCGGCCGGTACGCTCCTGTTCGTCGGCTGGTTCGTCGACAGGCTCGGCGTGCGCATCGCCTATGCTGTGGCGGTCACGGTGTGGAGTGCGGCCGGCATGGCCCACGCTCTCGCGCAGACCGTGCAGCAGTTCGTCACCGCCCGCATTGTGCTGGCTGCCGGCGAGTCTGTCAGCACTCCTGCCGGGCTCAAGGCTGCGGCAACCTATCTTCCTGTCAGGCAAAGAAATTTCGCCATCGGCCTGATAAATACCGCGCCAAACATCGGCGCGATCCTCACGCCGCTTTTGATTCCGCCCTTTGCGCTTGCGTTTGGCTGGAAGGCTGCGTTCGTCGTGACCGGGGCGCTGGGCTTCCTGTGGCTCGCTGGCTGGTGGTTCGGCACTCGCGGTCTCCAGCCTGTCGGCAATGTACCCGAGCGCGCCCGCGTGCCATGGGGCGAGTTGCTGTCCGATCGCCGCACCTGGACCGTCATTGGTGCCAAGTTCTGCACGGATGCCGTCTGGTGGTTCGTGCTGTTCTGGATGCCCGACTTCTTCAACCGCCAGTTCGGTCTCAGCCAGGGGCAACTTGGCTGGCCCATCGCGATCATTTTCACCCTTGCGGCATTGGGGGCGCTGACGTCGGGTGGCCTCTACCCGATCCTGCTGGCGCGCGGGATGAGCGTGAACGCCGCGCGCAAGACCTCGATGCTGTTCTACGCGCTGGTCGTCCTTGCGATGCCGCTGTCGCTCCAGACTGGCAACCCCTGGCTCGCCGCCGTTCTCATCGGCCTCGGCCTTTTTGCGCATCAGGGTTTCTCCACGAATGTCTTCGGCATGACCGCCGACATCGTTCCTGCCACCCGCGTCGCCAGCGTGATCGCGCTCGGTGCGATCGCCGGCAATCTTTCGGGAACTGGCATCATCGAGTTCGCCGGCTGGTCGCTGACCAACGGCCTCGGTTACGTCCCGATGTTCGCGATCTGCGGCAGCGCCTATCTGGTTGCGCTGGCGTTCATCCACCTGATGCTGCCGAAGCTGCAACTGTCGGCGGGAGAGTAGCGGAGCCGACGGCCGCCCTGCGCCCCCGCGAAGGCGGGGGCCTTGGTCTCGGCACTGAACTCCGCCAGAACTTCCGAAAACTCCCGCCTGCAAAGGCGAATACTCCCCACCACCCGTCATCCCGGGCTTGAACCGGGATCTCGCTTTTCTCGGAGCGAAGGCGGAACTGGACCCATGTACCTCGGCAAGTCGCGCTCGAAGACGACGAGATGAGCCAGGTCGGGACGAGACCGCGATGCGTTGGCGCCATGTCCGCCCTGTGCCAAAAACAAGAGAGGCCCCGGACCGAAGTCCGGGGCCTCTCTGCTTTCCCGCCCGGGAGGGGGGGCGGTTACCTGATCTTCGCGCGCAGGCTGACGCCGAAGTAGCGGTCTGCGTCGCGCGGGATCTGCAGGCGCTGGCCGCTGCTGACGTTGAGCAGGGCGTAGGACTTGTCGGTGATGTTCCGCACGTGGAACGTCAGCCGGTAGAGGTCCTCCGCATCCGAGAAGCCGAGCCCGGCGTTCCAGATGCCATACGCCGCGATCGGGCCGGATTCGCCAAGGTCCGAGAACTGCTTGCCGACATGGCGGAAATCGCTGTCGAGATAGACCTTGAAGCCGCCCAGGTCACGTTCGTAGCTGCCACCCAGCGTCCAGGTGAACTTGGGCGCCAGCGGCAAGCGCGTGCCATTGCGGGCGTCGGGTGCGTTGGTCGAAGGGTTCGGGTTGAACTTCAGCACCTTGGCATCGGCATAGGCGGCACTTGCGCGCAGGGTCAGCCCGTCTACCGGCACGGTCAGCAGGTCGGCTTCAAAGCCCTTGCTGCGCACCGAACCCGCGTTGGTCAGATTCGAGACCACCGCGCCGTTCAGCAGCACGAAGTTGTTCGCCTGGAAGCCGTTGTAGGTGACGGTGAAGGCTGCCGCGTTGAACTGCACACGGTTGTCGAGGAACTGCGACTTGAGCCCGATTTCGAAGGCATCGGAAGTTTCCTCGTCGATCGGCACGGCATTGGTTGGCGCAGTGTGATTGAAGAACACGTTGAACGCCGGACCCTTGTAGCCACGGGTGTAGCTGCCATAGAGCATCACGTCGTCCGAAGGTGTGATCTGCAGGACCGCGCGGCCCGAAAGGTTGCCGTTGTTGCTGCTCCCGCGCGAGGTGTTCGTTCCGTTGCCGCCGGCAGAAATCTTGCCGCCCGCCGGGTTGTCGTTGATGCCTGCGCCGGTCGCGGGAAGGCCGTCCGTCGCGTTCACGCCCGGCGCACGGGTGTGGGTGAACGAGAGGTCATCCCATGTGTAGCGCAGCCCGCCGGTCAGCGAGATCAGGTCGGAGAAGCGATAGGTCGCCTGGCCGAACACCGCATAGTTGCGCGACTTCACGTCGCTGAACGAGGTCGCCGTTGGGAAGATCGTGTTGACCGTGTCGTTGAGGTTGCACGGCTGGGCGCCCGTCAGCGGATCGACCGGCAGCGTGGAAGTGGCGCACTTCACGTCGCTGCGGGTGAAGTCCTGCTGGTTGTTCGAACCCCACGCGAATGCGCCGACCTGATAGAAGAACGGCTTGGTCTGGTCGGACGCGAGGCGCACTTCCAGCGAGAGCTGCTCGGTCCTCACTTCGCCGTTGTCGTGAAGCTGGTCGGTGCCGACCAGCGCGCGCGGCAGGAAGTCGCCCTCGCGGATTTCCTCGTTCTTCCAGTTGCGATAGCCCGCCACCACGCTCAGCGTATGGCTCTCGAACACGTCGAAGTCGCCTGACGCGGTGAGGCTCCACTGGCGGTCCTTGGTCTGCGTGACGAGGTTGTGGTTGACGTAGCGCTGCTCCAGTCCCTGCGCCACGCCGCCCGGCAGGCCCAGTTCCTTGTCGAGCGCCGTGCCACGGCTGACGGTGGTCACGTCGGCGCAGCAGTCGTCATTCGCCTTGAAATAGTCGGCGATCAGGCGGAACTTCGATCCACCATTGTCATAGTCGATGATGCCGCGCGCACCGTAGTGTTCGTAGCCGTTGATCTTCTCGTTCTTGCCGCCGTAGATGTTGGTGATGTTGCCGTCATAGCTGCCGTAGAAGCCGGTGACGCGGGCGGTCAGGCCATCGGCAAGCGGGCCGGAAACCGAAGCGCGCAGGCGGTATTCGTCGCCTTCGTACCATTCAGCGCGGCCTTCGGCCTGGAGCGTATCGGTGCCGCCCTTCGAGACGATGTTGACGAGGCCCGCCGACGCGTTCTTGCCGAACAGTGTGCCCTGCGGCCCGCGCAGCACTTCCAGGCGCTCGGCATCGACCAGGTCCATGAACGCCTGGCCCGAGCGGCTCAGCACCACGCCGTCGACCACGGTCGAGACGCTGGGCTCGGCCGCGACCGAGAAGGTGATCGTGCCGACGCCGCGCATCACGATGGCGCTGTTTGCGCTGGTGGTGCCCTTGCGGAACGTGACCGACGGGACAAGCTGGGTCAGCCCTTCGAGGCTGGTGGTGCCTGCGTTCTCGAGTCGTTCGGCGGTCAGTGCGGTGATCGCGATCGGCACGTCCTGGACGTTTTCGGCGACCTTCTGCGCGGTGACGACGATCTCGCTGATGCCGCCGGTCTCTTCCGCGGCCTGTTCCTGCGCGGCCTCCTGGGCGTGCGCCTGCGCTCCAAGGCAAAGCGTCAGGGCACTGGCGGAAAGGGCCAGTGCGCGCGCATGGGCAATGTGCTTGAACCTCATAAAAACCTCTCCCCTGCGAAAGGCGGTCGTCCGGGAGTCGACTTTGCTCCCCCGTTGATCGGCCGCGATTGATGCTTGATCTGCGCTCGTTGTCTCGATATGTCAAGCGGTGTCACATAGACGGACAGACGGTTGGGGCCATTCTGCAACACTGCCGCGCCGGGGGACGAGGAAACGCAAGTGAATCTGCGCTTTGTAGCCGGAACTGAAGGGTTCGATCTCCGAATTGGGGATCGTGTGGTGCTGCGCCACTCCGAATCCTGTCCTGCGCTGGTCATGGCGCGCGGCAATCCGGAAGTCGTCATGTACCGTGGCAATTTCCGTATATCCGACAAGCCTTTCGAAGAGCTGGTCCCGCTCGCATGGCGTCAATGCGAGGGCGGGGTGGAGCTTCTCGACAGCGGGGCGCCGGTCGCCTCGATCGTCCTTGCCGGCAATTCCTTCGAGATTCGCGCTGCCGACCCCGCGCACGATCGCCTGCGCATCCGCTTCCACGCCGAGGCGGGCGAATGCGTCTGGGGTGGGGGCGAGCAGATGAGCTACCTCGCGCTCAATGGCCGCAACTTCCCGATCTGGACGAGCGAGCCTGGCGTGGGGCGCGACAAATCGACCGAGCTTACCCGCCGCATGGATGCCGAGGGCATGGCCGGCGGCGATTACTGGAACACCAACTACCCGCAGCCCACGTTCATTACCTCGCGCTGGATTGCGGTTCATCTCGACGCGAGCTTCTACAGCGTTCTCGATTTCACGGATCCGGCTGGCCACCTGGTGGAAGTCTGGAGCGGCGCTGCCCGTTTCGAGGTTTTCTCCGCCGATGGCCCGCAGGATCTCGTCGGCCAGCTTTCCACGCGTTTCGGCCGCCAGCCCGAACTGCCCGAATGGGCCATCGGTGGTGCTATCGTCGGCCTGAAGTCTGGCGCCTCTAGCTTCGACCGCCTGGAAAAGTTCATCGACGCCGGCGCCGCCGTGTCGGGCCTGTGGTGCGAGGATTGGGCCGGCATTCGCGAGACCAGTTTCGGTCGCCGCCTCTTCTGGGACTGGCACAGCGGAGAGCGCAGCGGTGCCCGCTATCCGCAACTGCACGAAAGGATTCAGGCGCTCGAAGCGCGCGGCATCCGCTTCCTTGCCTATGCCAACCCCTATATCGCGGTGGATGGCGATCTCTACCAGGAAGGCCGTGCCGGCGGGCATTTCTGCCTTCGCCGGGATAGCGACGAAGTCCACCTCGTCGACTTCGGGGAATTCGACTGCGGCGTCGTCGATTTCACTCGCGAGGAGACGTGCGCGTGGTTTGCCGAGCGGGTCCTCGGTCGCGAAATGCTAGACATCGGCATTTCCGGATGGATGGCCGATTTCGGCGAATACCTGCCGACCGACCTGCGCCTGGCCGACGGTTCCGACCCGATGGAGGCGCACAACCGCTGGCCGGTGCTCTGGGCCGAGGTCAATGCGCGTGCATTGGCAAGCCGGGGCAAGACCGGGGACGCGCTGTTCTTCATGCGCGCCGGGTTCTCCGGCGTGCAAGCCCATTGCCCTCTGCTTTGGGCGGGCGACCAGTCGGTCGATTTCACCCGCCACGACGGCATTGGTACGGTCATCACCGGCGCGCTGTCGGCGGGTCTGGTGGGCAACGCCTACAGCCACTCCGACTGCGGTGGTTACACCTCGCTCCACGGCAATGTCCGAACCGAGGAACTGTTGCACCGCTGGTGCGAACTGGCAGCCTTCGCTCCGGTCATGCGCAGCCACGAGGGCAACCGGCCTGACGACAACCTTCAGTACGACAGCACGCCGGACCTCCTCGCCTGCTTCGCCCGCTGGAGCCGCGTCCACGCTCACCTCGCGCCCTATGTCCGCCATCTCTGCACGGAGGCGCGAGAGTCGGGGCTTCCGGCGCAGCGCCCGTTGTTTCTCCACTACCCGCAGGATTCCGCGCTCTTTACGGTGCAGGACCAATACCTCTACGGTGCCGACCTGCTGGTGGCGCCAGTGGTCGAGGAGGGGGCTCGCCGTCGCCAGGTGGTCCTTCCGGGGACGGGCATCTGGCGGCATTGCTGGACGGGCGAGGATTTCGCCCCCGGCACGCACGATATCTCCGCCCCCATCGGGCAGCCGCCGGCATTCTACCGTCCGGACAGCGCCTTCGCGTCGCTGTTCGCGGGACTGAAGGGGGTGCTTGAAGGATGAGTGAGCGGGCGAACATCAGGGACGTGGCGGCCAAGGCGGGCGTGGCGGTGAAGACCGTCAGCCGGGTCCTCAACGGCCACCCCTATGTCAGCGCCGATACCAAGGCGCGGGTCGAGGAGGCTATGCGCGCGCTCGATTTCCGGCCAAGCGTGGCCGCCCGCATCCTGTCAGGGGCGAAGTCGAACCAGATCGCGCTGATCTACGACAATCACAGCCCCTACTACATGTTTCAGATCCAGACCGGGTGCTGGGACTTCTGCCGCGCCAACAACATCCGCCTGCTCGCCCAGCCGGTCGACGTGGCCGACCCGCAGGTGGGCGAACAGGTGCGCGGTCTCGTCAGCGAGACGCATGTCGATGGGATCATCCTGTCCTCGCCGGTAACCGATTGCGATCCTGTGCTGCGTGCGCTCGAGGCGATGGACATTCCCTTCGTGCGTATCTCGCCCGGTACCAATCATGCACTGACCAGTTCGGTGTTCATGGACGACGCGCAAGCCGCAGACGACATGACCACGCACCTGATCAATGCCGGGCACCGCCGTATCGGCTTTATCAAGGGCCATCCCAACCACATGGCGTCGGATGACCGCCTGTTCGGTTACCGTCGCGCTCTCGACCGGGCAGGGCTGCCCTACGATCCGGTGCTTGTCTGCGAAGGCGAGTTCGATTTCGATTCCGGTACGCGCGGGGGCAGGGCCCTGCTCGACCTCCCGAACCGCCCGACCGCCATCTTTGCTTCGAACGACGACATGGCGGCTGGTGTCCTGGCCGTCGCGCACGACCGCGGCATCAACGTGCCGGGCGAACTTTCGGTCGCCGGCTTCGACGATACCACGCTCGCCCGTACGGTCTGGCCGCCGCTGACGACCATCCACCAGCCTATGGTCGAACTGGCCAGGACGGCGACGGAAATCCTCATTGCCGGGGGCGACATCACCCACCGCCGGCTTCCCCATACTCTCGTAGAGCGCGCGTCGGTCGCGCCTCCAGCCAGGACATCTTCATGAGCGATCTGCCCCTGCCGCCTGCCTTTCGCCAACTCGGCCACAGCGGGATTGCCGTGTCCCCGATCGCATGGGGCATGTGGCGCCTCGCCGAGAACGGGCGCACCCCCGCCGACGCGGCAAAGCTCGTCCACGCGGCGCTCGATGCGGGGATCAACTTCCTCGACACGGCCGACATCTACGGCTTCGACGGCTCGGCGGGTTTTGGCGACGCGGAAGCACTGCTGGGCGAAGTCCTCGCGGCCGAGCCAGCCCTGCGCGAACGCATGATTCTTGCCACCAAGGGCGGCATCCTTCCTCCGTTGCCCTACGACCAGAGCGCCGACTACCTGCGCAAGGCCATCGACGATTCCCTTGCCCGGCTGAAGGTCGATGTGATCGACCTGTGGCAGATCCACCGCCCCGACATCCTGGCCCATCCCTATGAAGTCGCGCGTGTGCTCGACGATGCGGTTTCGTCAGGCAAGGTCCGCGCGCTTGGCGTCTCGAACTTCACCAAGGACCAGATCGCCGCGCTCAACCACTTCCTTGGCGAAAAGCTGGCGACGACCCAGCCCGAGATCAGCCCCTTGCGCATCGACTGCTTCGAGAACGGCGAACTTGATCAGGCGATGATGCTCGGCCTGACGCCGATGGCGTGGTCGCCGCTTGGCGGAGGCCGTCTTGCCTCACCCCAGACGGCGCGGGACAAGGCTGTTGCCGACGCGCTCGATGCCGTCGCGCAGGCGCAGGGCGTTTCGCGCACTGTCGCCGCCTATTCGTGGCTCATGGCGCATCCGGCCGGGATCGTCCCGATCATTGGATCGCAACAGGCCGCGCGCATCGCCGAAGGGGCCGAAGCGCTGAAAGTCCGCTGGAACCGGCAGGACTGGTATGCCGTGCTGGTAGCGGCGCGGGGAGAGCGGCTCCCCTAAGGGCGGGAGCCAGGTTGAAGCCGCCTGCCGCTCCGGCGGCGGGCATGTCTGGATCATGCGACGGACGGCGCCGTGTTGCGGTTTTGCCGATGGAGAGTTGTGTCCGCCGCTTCGAAGGAGAGGCAAGATGGCCGAACAGAATTGCGAAATCGCCTGGTTCTCGGCGCTGTGCGACGACGACTACGAGTTCCTCGGGGTGCCGGACAAGTACCTCCAGTCGAGCTGGGAGCATTGCCGAAACATCGTGTTGCGCGCCGAGGAGGGTGGCTTCGACAACATTCTCCTGCCCTCGGGCTACCAACTCGGGCTCGATACCACCGCCTTTGCCGCGGCGGTCGCCACGCAGGTGCGCCGCATCAAGCTGCTCTGGGCGACGCGCATGGGCGAGGACTGGCCGCCGCAGCTCGCGCGCCGCATCGCCACGCTCGACCGCATTCTCGGCCCTAATGCTGAAGGCACCGGCGGGCGGCTCAACGTCAACATCATCTCGTCCGATATGCCAGGCGAAACGATCGCCAGCGGGCCGCGCTATGCCCGCGCGACCGAGATCATGAAGATCGTGCGCACCCTGCTGAACGGCGAGCATCTCGATTTCCAGGGCGAGTTCTACAAGCTCAAGCTCGATCCGCCGCGCATTGGCACGATCTCCGGCAGGTGTCCGGCATTCTACTTCGGCGGCCTCTCCCACGACGCGCGCGAATGCGCGGCGGAGGCGAGCGACGTCTACCTGATGTGGCCCGACACGATGGACAAGGTGCGCGAGACCATCGCCGACATGAAGGCGCGGGCCGCCAATTATGGCCGCACGCTCAGGTTCGGCTATCGCGTCCACGTAGTCGTGCGCGAGACCGAGGACGAGGCTCGTGCCTATGCCGACCGGCTCCTGTCCAAGCTCGACGACGAGGCCGGCAAGGCGATCCGCGAGAAGTCGCTCGATGCCAAGAACTTCGGCGTGCAGCGCCAGCAGGAACTGCGGGGCGCGGCCGACGGCGACGGCTTTGTCGAGGAGAACCTTTGGACCGGCATCGGCCGCGCCCGCTCCGGTTGCGGCGCAGCCATCGTCGGCACCCCGGACCAGGTCCTGGCGAAGCTGCGCGCGTATCAGGCCGAAGGCATCGAGGCTTTCATCCTGTCGGGTTATCCGCATGCGCAGGAAGCCGACATGTTCGCCCGCTACGTCCTGCCGCACATCAACCACGGACCGTTGAACATCTGAAGGAGGCAGGGCCGTGGACGGGAAGGATGAGGTCGGCAACCGACGCGTATTCGACGTCGCCGTCATCGGCGGCGGCGTCAACGGCTGCGGCATCGCCCGCGATGCCGCAGGACGCGGGGCAAGTGTGCTGCTGCTCGAGGCCAACGACCTCGCGAGCGGCACCTCGTCCAATTCCAGCAAGCTCATCCACGGCGGCCTGCGCTATCTCGAACACTACGAGTTCGGCCTCGTGCGCGAAGCGCTGTCTGAGCGCGAGAAGCTGTGGGCCATCGCGCCGCACATCATCTGGCCGATGCGTTTCGTACTGCCGTGGGTGCGGGGCCTGCGTCCGCGCTGGCTTTTGCGGACCGGCCTGTTTCTTTACGATCATATCGGCGCGCGCAAGCTTTTGCCCGCGACCGAGACGATCCGGCTGGACCGCCACCCGGCGGGCCGGCCGCTGAAGCCCGAGTTCGTGCACGGTTTCGTCTATTCGGATGGATGGGTGGACGATGCGAGGCTCGTGGTGCTGAATGCGCGCGATGCGGCGAACCGGGGGGCGGAG
This sequence comes from Novosphingobium aromaticivorans DSM 12444, assembly GCF_000013325.1. Lineage (GTDB taxonomy): Bacteria > Pseudomonadota > Alphaproteobacteria > Sphingomonadales > Sphingomonadaceae > Novosphingobium > Novosphingobium aromaticivorans. Next base: position 2,628,731 of record NC_007794.1, on the reverse strand, counting down.
GTGCGTACGCGCTGTCCCGTCACGGCGCTGCGGCGTGAGGACGACCTGTGGTCGATCGAAACCGCGCACGGTCGGTTCCTCGCGCGCTCGGTCATAAACGCGGCGGGACCCTCCGTGCTTGCCATCCTGGGTTGCAGCGGCGAGCCGCCCAGGCAGTCGATCCGGCTGGTGCGCGGGTCGCACATCGTGGTGCGCAAGCTGTTCGATCATCCGCACCCCTATTTCTTCCAGCTTCCTGACGGCCGCATTTTCTTCGCTATCCCCTATGAGCACGACTTCACCCTGATCGGCACCACCGACCGCGACCACCGGCCCGGCGATCCGATCGAGGCGAGCGCGGAGGAGATCGCCTATCTCTGCGAAGGGGCGAGCCGCTTCTTCAGAAAGCCGGTCGTGCCGGCCGACGTGGTGTGGACCTATGCCGGCGTTCGCCCGTTGGTGGACGACGGCTCGGGCAAGCCGGAGGCGGCGACGCGCGGCTATCGCTTCGACATCAGCGACGAGAACGAAGGCGCGCCGATCCTCTCCGTGTTCGGCGGGAAGATCACGACCTACCGCACCCTGTCCCAGGAAGCGGTCGACCGCATGGCCACGCGCATTCCCGCGCTGGAAGGCAGGCACTGGACAGACAATAGCGCCTTGCCTGGCGGGGATTTCGGCGTGAACGAGGTCGACCGGCTGATCGCCGATTTGCGCGGGCGCTATCCGTTCCTCGAACCTGCCTGGGCGGACAGGCTGGTGCGGTCCTACGGCACGCTGGCCTTTCTCGTTCTTGGCGAGGCGCATACGCTGAACGACTGTGGCCGCCATTTCGGCCACGGACTTACCGAGCGGGAGGTTCGCTACCTCCTCGCCAACGAATGGGCGAGAGAGGCCGGGGACGTGCTTTGGCGGCGGACCAAGCTGGGCCTGCGGCTGGACGCGGCGGAGCAGGCCGACCTGGCGCAATTCATGAAAGCGAACCTGCCCAATGACTGACGAGCGCCGCATCCTTGTTCTCGACGAAGGAACGACCTCGACCCGTGCGATCCTCTATTCCGCGCGAGGCGAGGTGCTGGGCTGTGCGCAGGAAGAACTGACGCAATACTATCCCGCGCCCGGCCTTGTCGAACACGATGCGGCCGAGATCTGGGAGCGGACCCTGCGCTGCGCGCGCGCCATGGTGGCGCAGGCGGGCGGGGCCGGGCGAATTGCCGGTATCGGCGTCACCAACCAGCGTGAAACTGTCGTCGCCTGGGATCGTTCGACCGGCAAGCCGCTGACCCGTGCCATCGTGTGGCAGGACCGCCGAACTGAAGAGCGTTGCCGCGAGCTGCGCGATGCAGGTCATGAGGCGGCGATCCAGCAGGCAACCGGCCTGCTGCTCGATCCCTACTTTTCAGCCAGCAAGATGGAGTGGATTCTCCGAAACGTCCCCGAAGCGCGCGCGCTGGGTTCGCGGCTGGCGTTCGGGACGGTGGAAAGCTGGCTGGTCTGGAACCTGACCGGTGGCCTGCATGTCAGCGACGTGACCAATGCCAGCCGCACCTCGCTGTTTCCGCTCGAAGGCGCGAGCTGGGACGAAGGACTGTGCGATCTGTTCGGCGTGCCCCTTTCGGCCTTGCCCGAAGTGGTGCCGAGCGCAGGCGCATTCGGCACGACGCGGGCAGACCTGCTGGGCGGAGCGATTCCCGTCACCGGGCTTGCCGGCGATCAGCAGGCCGCGACAATCGGGCAGGGCTGTTTCCGTGCGGGCGAGGCCAAGGCGACGCTCGGCACCGGGGCCTTCATCCTTGCCAACATGGGCACCCGACCGCCGCGTTCGGCGCATCGCCTGCTTGGCACGGTACTGTGCGAGGTGGACGGCGTGCGCACTTTCGCGCTGGAAGGTTCGGTCTTTGCCGCGGGCAGCGTGGTCAAGTGGCTGCGCGACAGCATTGGCCTGCTGGGCACGTCAGCGGAGAGCGAGGCGCTGGCAAGGTCCGTGCCGGACAGCGGCGGCGTGGTCGTCGTTCCGGCGTTGTCGGGGCTGGGCGCGCCCTACTGGAAACCCGATGCGCGCGCGAGCATCCACGGCCTGTCCTTTGCGACGACGCGGGCGCATCTCGTGCGTGCGGCGCTCGAGGCGATGGCGCACGTGTTCCATGACCTCGGTCATGCCTTTGCCGCAGATGGGGCAGGGTGGCAGGTGCTGCGCCTGGACGGCGGTATGAGCGCCAACGACTGGCTGGCACAGGACATCGCCGACGTGCTCGGCATCCGCTGCGAGCGGCCGGTCGACGTGGAGACGACCGCACGCGGGGCCGCGATCCTGGCGGCGATCGGTGCTGGGCTATGCCCTTCGCTCGACCATGCGCGAACCATCGTCGCACCTTCCGCCGCGTTCGAGCCAGGGATGGCGGCGCAAGAACGTCACGGGCGTTTGGTCCGGTGGCGCGAGGCTATCGGGGGATAGCCCCCGGCCCGATCAGCGGAACGCGAGGACTTCGGCAGAAGAGAGTCGCGCCATGGCGAGCCCGGCGGCGCGGCGGCTGTCGATCCAGCGGCCATTGCCCAGCTCGACATCGTAGCGGTCGTCGCTCGTCGCAGCGGCGCGGTAGAGGCGCTGGGCCTCGTCGGTGCGGCCAAGCATCTTGTAGGCGGTGCCGAGATTGATGAGGGCAAGCGGATCGCCGGCGCGGGCAAGGCCGCCGCGTTCGATCTTGTCGATGGCGGCCTGCGGGCGGCCGGTTGCAAGCTCGCGGTAGCCGACGTCGCCCTGCTCCTGAGCGGGGGCGGGGACGGTCAGCGTGGCCGGGGCACTGACGGCGCCCTGCGCGAAGAGGGCGGCGGCAAGAAGCAGCGTGGACGACATGAGGCTCTCCGGGTTCGAATGTTTTGTTGGAGCCAGATTATGCAGGCCGGATGGCCTCTGCAATCAAACTGAAACATTGTCACAAAACTGCAATCGAACAGGCCGCGGGGATGCGTGCCTATCGTCAAGATAGTCAAATAACCGTCAGAGAAATTGACACAAATCTGTCAGGAAACCGCAAACAGGCTGTCACTTTGCACCCCTAGATCACCCCTCGCGACGGCGGGAATCGTCTCCGCCGATATCCACATGGGGGATACCACGTGAAGACCATCCACGGCCTGTTCCTTGCCGGTTGCAGCGGACTTGCGCTTGCCGGTTGCGGCCCGACCGACATCGCCTCGCCCGGCACCGGCGGCAACGTCATCATCAACCCGTCTCCGACGCCTACGCCGACCGCGACGCCCACTCCGACGCCGACCGTCACTGCGGCTGCCGGCTGCCCGACGATCAGCGACCCGCAGGGCCTGACCGATTCCGGCACGATCACCGGCCCGACCGGATCCTGGCGCGTTTGCACGCTGCCCTCGACGATCAACAAGTCGATCACCCTGCCCAAGATCGCGGGGCTGCTCTATTCGCTCAACGGCCGCGTCAACGTCGGCAGCGATCTCGGCTTCACCAAGACTTCGGGTGAGGCGAGCGTGACGCTGACCATCGATCCGGGCGTCATCCTGTTCGGAAATACCGGCACGTCGTGGCTCGCCGTCAATCGCGGCAACAAGATCAACGCGGTTGGCACGGCTTCGGCGCCGATCGTCTTTACCAGCCGCGACAACGTGCTCGGCCTCAACACCGAAACCTCGCAGGGGCAGTGGGGCGGCGTCGTGCTGATGGGCCGCGCCAAGATCACCGACTGCGACGCGACCGGCGGCGGCACCGTGACCGGCGGAACCTGCCAGCGCAACACCGAAGGTTCGGCCGACCCGGCGCTGTTCGGCGGCCAGGACGATACCGACAGCTCGGGCTCGATGAAGTACGTGCAGATCCGCTATTCGGGCTACGTGCTGGGTTCGGACAAGGAACTCCAGGCGCTGACCACCGAAGGCGTGGGTTCGGGCACGACGCTCGAATACATCCAGAGCTACAACAGCTCGGACGACGGCGCGGAATTCTTCGGCGGCGTGGTCAACATGAAGCACTATGTCGCGGTCGGTGCGGATGACGACAGCCTCGACATCGACACCGGCCTGCGCGGCAACTTCCAGTACCTGCTGCTGATCCAGCGCTCGGGTGCGGGCGACGCGCTGATGGAAATCGACAGCAACGGCGCTTCGACCGAAACCGTCGGCGGTTCGACCTCCGCCGTGTTCCGCCAGAACACCAAGATCGCGAACTTCACCGCGATCCAGTCGGCCGTGTCGAGCAACAACGAATCGAACGACAAGGCCTCGATCCTGATCCGTGGCAACTCGGACATCACGCTGGCCAACGGCGTGGTCTATTCTCCGAACAACGAGTGCCTGCGCATGGACGACAACGGCATCGTGTCACCGGGCACGGCGGCAACGCTCAAGGCCTACTCGGTGGTGATGAGCTGCAATTCGACCAAGTACATCGGCAGCACCAACTTCACCGCAACCTCGGTGGGTACCGCGTTCGGTTCGGGTTCGAACAACAACAACGACGCCTTCACCTCGACGCTGACCGGCGTGTTCATCAACGGCACCGGCGAAGCGGGCGTGACCGCCTACAGCGCCATCGGCAGCCTTTCGAGCTACTTCGACGTGGTGACCTACATTGGCGCCGTCAAGGACAGCTCGGACACCTGGTACGCTGGCTGGACCTGCAACAGCACTGCCGCGAACTTCGGCACCACCAGCACGGACTGCACCTCGCTGCCGACCTCCTGATCGGCCGCCTTTCGCGAACGGGGGGTGGCCGGCGACGGTCGCCCCCTTTCTCGCAAACTTCGCAAAACACATTCCCCAGGGGGGACCGGACAATGATTACCCCGCGGCTTGCCACCTTGCTGCTGCTTTCCACCGCGCTTTCCATGCCTGCACTCGCGCAGGCGCAGGAAGCGACTCCGTCCGCGACGGCGGAGACCGTCGCCCCGCAGGACGATACCGGCACCGCTGCCGACGCGGCACCGCAGGAGCAGGCGCCCGAAATCTCTGTCCCCGGGGGCGAAATCATCGTCACCGGCCAGCGCGAACGCAACGTCCAGCGCGCTGCCGCGCAGGTCGTGTCGGTCCTTGGCACGGCTGAAATCGCACGCACCGGCGAAGGCAACATCGCAGGCGCGCTGGGCCGCGTCACAGGCCTCAGCGTCGTCGGCAACGGCTACGTCTACGTTCGCGGCCTTGGCGACCGCTATTCACTCGCGTTGCTGAACGGCTCGCCCCTGCCAAGCCCCGAGCCGCTCAAGCGCGTGGTCCCGCTCGACCTTTTCCCGTCGAGCATCATCGCCTCGTCGCTGGTGCAGAAGTCCTACTCGGTGAACTATCCGGGTGAGTTCGGCGGCGGCGTCGTCAACCTCACGACCAAGGCCGTCCCTCAGGACGCCTTCATCCAGGTCGGGGGCGGCATTTCCGCCGATACCGAGACCACAAACCAGCTCGGCTATACATACTATGGGTCGAGCACCGACTGGACCGGCTTCGACAACGGGCAGCGCGACTACACGAGCGCGCTCAAGTCGTTCCTCGCCAGCGGCGATCGCATCAGCGGCGGCACGGTCGATGCCAACGCGCTGGCGCAGGGCATCGTCAACACGCGCAACGGCTTGATCCAGAAGATCCCCAACATGCCGCCGAACTGGACGGCGTCGCTCTCCGGCGGCAAGTCGTTCGACCTGGGCGGGGCGACGCTCGGCCTGATCGCTACGGCTGGCTACAGCAACAAGTGGACGTCGCGCGACGCGATCAACCAGATCTCGACTTCGCCCGACGTGGGCGACCTGTTCAGCGACTACCGCCGCGTCACCACCGACAACCGGGTGGTCGTGAACGGCATGCTCGGTGTCGGTCTGGAATTCGGCAAGAACCGCATCCGCTGGACCAACCTCTATATCCGCGACACCCTGAAGCACACGCGCCTCGGGCTTGGCCGCAACGTCAACAGCAATGCCGAGGCAGACCACCAGGTGCAGGACACTGCCTGGTACGAGCGGCAGCTCATCGACACGCAGGTCGTCGCGGAACTGAAGCCGCTCGATGGGCTGAGCGTCGACCTGCGCGGCGCCTATGCCAATTCGCAGCGCGAGGCGCCCTACGAGCTTTCGTTCGATTACGTGCGATCCAACTCGTCGGCCGATCCCTACGGCGACTACTTCGTCAACCGGCTCAACAACGGCAACGGCGGCGATGCGACGGTCAGCTTCTCGGACCTCAACGAGAACCTGTGGTCGGGCGGCGTGGACGTGGGCTACAAGGTCATTCCGACGGTCAAGGTGACCGCGGGCTATGCCTATGGCGACACCCGGCGCACCAGCTCGCGCCGCGATTTCCAGTTCCAGGCGCCCAGCGACTTCCCTTCGGGCGTCGGCATGTTCCGTCCCGACTATCTCCTCAGCGACGCGGTCATCAAGGCCTACAACATCAAGCTGGTGGAGACCAACGAAGGCGTGCCGGCCTTCCTTGCCACGCTGCGCAACCATGCCGGTTACGCCAAGATCGAAGCGGAGCTGCTTTCCGGCCTGCAACTCGACGCCGGCGTCCGTTACGAGACGGCGAAGCTGCGCGTGTCTCCGATCCAGGTCTTCAACACGCCCGGCTCCAACGCCGCGCCGACCAATCTCGACAACGACTACTGGTTGCCCGCCGCGACGCTCACCTGGGAAGTGCGCGACAACATGCAGGTGCGCCTGAACGCCTCGAAGACCATCGCCCGCCCGCAGTTCCGCGAGCTCGTCTACCAGTTCTACTTCGATCCCGACACGAACCGCACCTATCGCGGCAACCCGAACCTCAAGGACAGCACGCTGACCAACGCGGAGGCCCGCTTCGAGTGGTACTTCGCGCGCGACCAGCGCTTCTCGCTGTCGGGCTTCTACAAGCAGATCAAGAACCCGATCGAAAGCTTCGTCGCGGGCGAGGACTTCACCACCAGCTTCGCCAATGCGCCCAAGGCCGACCTTTATGGCGCGGAAGTGGAATTGCAGAAGTACTTCGACCTCGCCGACTGGGGTGGCATGTTCGCCAGCCGCCGCTTCACCTCGATCGTGAACTACACCTACACCAAGTCGAAGCTGCGGGTGAAGGAAGGCGACACCACTTCTTACTACCTCGCCGCATCGAGCAACGCGCTCGAGTACTTCCGCGATGGCGCGTCGCTGACCGGTCAGTCGGAGCACATCGCCAACGTCCAGTTCGGCCTCGAGGATACCGACAAGCTCTCGCAGCAGACGCTGCTGCTGTCCTATGCCAGCAAGCGCGTCACCAGCCGCGGTCTCGTCAATACCGGCCAGCCGGACATCTACGAGGACCCCGGCCTGCGTATCGACTTCGTCGCGCGGCAGGGCTTCGACCTGTTCGGCAAGGAGCTTGAACTGAAGTTCGAGGCGCGCAACCTGACCGGGCGCAAGCACATCGAGTATCAGCAGGTCGCGGGCAACCGGATCGACGTCAACACCTATGACGTGGGCCGGACCTTCTCGCTGTCGGCATCGCTCAAGTTCTGATTTCCTCCTGACAGTCCACCCCTCTGGAGGCGGCCTTCACCGGGCCGCCTCTTTTTTCGTGGATGCTGGGGAAGGCGGCAGCTTGGCCCGGCGCAATCGGCACAAGCTGAGTAGCGCACTGCCCGAATGGAAAACCCCGCCCGGTGAATGAACGCCGGGCGGGGTTTGACGCTGCCAATCCAGGGAGCAGCGCCGGGGAGGAGAAGGTGTCAGGGGCGGTCGAGCACGTAGCCCAGCGAGCGCACCGTGCGCAGCGGCGAACCTGCTCCAGCATCGCGCAGGGCGCGGCGCAGGCGGCTGACCCAGGCATCGACAGTGCGCTCGTCGATCGGCTGGTCGTGCTTGCCCAGCGCGGTGATGAGTTGCTGGCGCGAGAAGACGTGGCCCGGTTGCTCCATCAGGTAGCGCAGCAGGCGCAGCTCGTTGGGCATGAGCATCAGCGGCTTTTCACGCCACCGTGCCTGCAGCGCGGCAAGGTCGAGCGTAAGTTCGCCGAGGCGGAGCTGGCGAGCAGGCGTCTCGCGTTCCGGCAACTGGACCGAGAGGACACGGTCGAGCAGCGCGTTGCGATCGACCGGCGCGAGGATGTAGTCGTCGGCCCCGGCCTTGAGCGCGCGGCGCTTGGCTTCGGCGTCGTTTTCCTCGAGGATCATGGTGATGTGCGCGTCCTGGCCCAGCGCGTCGGCGCAGCGCAGGCGGCGGCAGAGTTCGAGACCGGACAGGTCCGGAAGCACCCAGTCGATGAAAGCCCAGGGCCGCCCTTCCATGAGCGGCAGCGGCGCGTCGGATTTCCAGCGATGGAACACGACGCGCAAGTCAGAATGCACGAAGGGCTCGCGGCCCCCCGGCAGATCCCCGGTCAGCAAGATATCGATACGCCGCATGCAAGAAAGCCCCTGTCGAACAGGGGCTTTCTGTCCCGCCCGTGTGACGGGAACATGACGATGTTACAACCTTGTCAGACCGGCAGGCCGACGTAGTTTTCCGCGATGCTGGTCTGGGCCGCCTTGCTGGTTGCGATGTACTCCAGTTCGGCCACCTGCATGGCGCGTTCGAACGGGCCGTCCTCGGGGAAACGGTGCATCAGCTTGGTCAGCGACCACGAGAAGCGTTCGGATTTCCAGACGCGGGCGAGCGCCTTTGCCGAGTACCGGGGCACTGCATCGTTGTCGGCGCGCTTGAAGAAGCCGGTCAGGGCTTCGGCGGCATAGTGGACGTCGCTGGCCGCAAGGTTGAGGCCCTTGGCGCCGGTCGGCGGCACGATATGCGCGGCATCGCCGCAGAGCAGCAGGCTGCCGTGGCGCATCGGTTCGAACACGTAGGAGCGCAGGGGCGCGATCGACTTCTCGATCGAAGGCCCGCGCGTGATGTTGGCGGCGGCTTCAGGGCCAAGGCGCACGGCCAGTTCGTCCCAGATGCGCTCGTCCGACCAGTCCTCGACCTTTTCGGTCAGCGGGACGTCCACGTAATAGCGGCTGCGCGTGTGGCTGCGCATCGAGGCGAGGGCGAACCCGCGCTCGTGATTGGCGTAGATCAGCTCGTGGTTGCAAGGCGGAACGTCGGCGAGGATGCCGAGCCAGCCGAACGGATAGACCCGCTCGTACTCGCGCGCGACGCTGGCCGGAATGGCCTTGCGGCTGGGTCCGTGGAAGCCGTCGCAGCCTACGATGAAGCGGGCATCGATGCGGCGGGGGGCGCCATCATGCACGTAGGTGACGTAGGGGGCATCGCTCTCGATGTCGAAGAGCGCGACCTCGCTGGCGCCATAGATGACCTGCAACCCGCGTTCGGGAGCGGCGTCCATGAGGTCCTTGGTGATCTCGGTCTGGCCGTAGACGACCACGGTCTTGCCGGTGAGATTGGCGACGTCGATGCGGATCAGGCGTTCGCCGTCGGCCAGGTTGAAGCCTTCCTCGACAAGGCCCTCGGCCTTGAGGCGCGCGTCGAGGCCGAGGCGTTCCATGAGCCCGACCGTGATCTGTTCGAGCACGCCGGCGCGGATGCGGCCGAGGACGTAATCGGGCGTCTGCCGTTCCAGCACGACGCAGTCGATGCCTTCGGCCTTGAGCAGATGTCCGAGGAGCAGGCCGGCAGGGCCGGCGCCGATGATGGCGACCTGGGTCTTCACGATTCGTCTCCCACGCGCCCGCACTGGGAAGCGGGCCAACGGACGCCATGTTGACACGATGCGTGCAAAGGCGGAATGCATGCTCAGGACAAACATCTGGTGTTTTCGGGACATGCGGCCGAGCATCCCAAGCTACGCCCTCTATGGCGAAGGCGCGTCACCAGGCGCTGGCGGTTTCGCGCATATCGAAACTATCGCAGAGCGCAGTTCGCTGCATGACTGGGAGATCGGGGTCCATCGCCATGACCATTTCGTACAGATCCTTCTGGTAGAGGAAGGACATGCCGCGGTGACGGTGGATGGTGCGGTGCATGATCTTGAAGGTCCGGGACGAGTCATCGTCCCTGCAGGCGCCGTCCACGGCTTCCGCTTCCGCCCCGCGACGCGCGGGTTTGTCCTCACCTTGTCCACCGACTTTTCCACACGCGCGACCGCCCCCGGCGATGCGCTTTTGCTGGCCCTTTCGCGCGGTGGGGCCGGACCGCTAACGCCTGCGGGTGCTGAACGGACGTTCTGGCTGGCGCGGGAGATGCTGGGCCTCCAGCAGGACTGGCAGGAGCGCGATCCGCTGTTCCTGGCGCTTGCCGAGGCGTTGGTGCGGACCATTGCTCGCGATGTGGCGCCGGGCGGCCTGATGCCTGGCGTCGATCATCGGCTCGACCGGTTTCGCCAGCTTGTCGAGATGCATTACCGGGAACACCGGGGGCTGGAATTCTACGCGGATGCGCTAGGCATGACACGGCGGACGCTGTCCCGGCTCACCGCCGCGCATCTGGGCTGCACCCCGCTTGATGTGATCCACCGGCGGATGGCGCTCGAGGCGCATCGGTTGCTGCGCTACACTAACGCCACCGCGACGCAGGTCGCGGCGGAACTGGGCTTCGACGATCCCTCTTACTTTTCGCGCTTCTACCAGCGGACGACCGGCCGTCGCCCCGCGCAGGAGCGGGCGGGATGAAAGTGCCGCTTATCCCCGCTTGCGCCGCGGCGAGCGGTACATGTACGCCTGAATCATTCAGCAATACGGCGAGCGAGGACGACCCCGAGTGAACGATTTCGACGATCTGCCAGAAAACGATGGCGACGCGGCCGGTGAAGGGCGCGGCGCGGGCAAGTATCGCGCCCCTGCGCTGGAGAAGGGGCTCGACGTGATCGCCCTGCTGGTCGACGTAGGTCACCCGCTGACCATGACCGAAATCTGCCAGCGGCTCGGCCGCTCGCAGGGCGAGATGTTCCGCATGGTGCAGGTCTTGCAGGCGAGGGGCTTCGTCGAACAGGACCGCGCGACCGACGGATATTACCTGACCGACCTGCTCTTCACCATGGCCATGCGTCAGCCGCCGACGCAGAGCCTCGTCGAGGTCGCCCTGCCGCGAATGCGCGCGCTGGCGATGGAAATTGGTCAGTCGTGCCATCTCGTGTTCCACAGCCGGGGCGAGATCGTTGTCGTCGCGCGCATGGAATCGAACGAACAGATCGGCTTTTCGGTGCGCATCGGCCATCGCCTGCCACTTCAGCAGTCGGTTTCGGGCACTGTGCTGTTCGGTTTTCAGCCGGAAGACATGCGCCGCATGTGGCTGGACCTCCTGCCGAAGAACGCCGATCCCGAAGAAGTGGCGGCGTTCGTCGAGCGTGCGGATGCGGCCCGCGAGAAGGGCTATGCCCGCGCGGCAAGCTCCTTCGTCAGCGGGATCAGCGACATTTCCGCGCCGATCATGCGCGGCGACCGGGCCGCTGCCGCACTCACCGTGCCATTCATCCGCCATGCCAACCTGCGCCACACCATCGGGTCCACCACCGAGGTCCTGACCGAAACCGCGCGCCAGATCTCCGATCTTCTGCCCCACGCCGACAGCCGGGTCTGAGCGCCTTCGCCCTCATGGGGCAGCACGCCACAGATTCCGGTTGTATATATGAAATGAATTTTTGTATGTGACGAAAGGAGGGGCGGGCAGTTCGGCCCGGGGGAGAGGATTCGGCGATTTGAAGCTCGGGTTTGGCGGCGCTGCGTTGGGCAACCTCTATCGTGCGGTCGATGACCGTTCGGCGGTGGCCACGCTCGAGGCCGCGTGGGACGCGGGCATCCGCTTCTTCGACACAGCACCCTATTACGGCCTGGGTCTTTCGGAGCAGCGCATCGGTGCATTCCTGCGCGGCCAGGCCCGGTCGGACTTCGTGATCTCCACCAAGGTCGGCCGCCTTCTCGATCCGGATGCGGCTGCGGTCGGTATTGCGGAGCGGCACGGTTTCGTCTCGCCGCTGCCGTTCAAGGTCCGCTTCGATTATAGCTACGACGGCGTGATGCGCTCCCACGAGGAGAGCCTGCGCCGCCTCGGCCTCGACCGGATCGACGTGCTGCTGGTCCACGATATCGGCGTGATGACTCACGGCGATGCCGCGCCCGCGCATTTCCGCGACCTTGCCGAAAGCGGCTACCGCGCGCTCGACGAATTGCGCGCGGCGGGCGATGTCGCCATGATCGGCCTCGGCGTCAACGAATGGCAGGTCTGTGCCGATGCCATGACGATCGGGACGTGGGACCGCTTCCTGCTTGCCGGACGCTATACCCTGCTGGAACAGGAGCCGCTTCATGCCTTCCTGCCCGCGTGCATCGATCATGGCGCGCAGGTCATCCTTGGCGGCGTGTTCAACAGTGGCATCCTCGCCACTGGAACGCGGGGGCGGGATCGCCCGCACTACAATTACGAACCTGCGCCCGACGATGTGATGGCGCGCGTCGCGGGAATCGAGGCGGTCTGCGATGCCCACGGCGTCTCCATCGCCTGCGCCGCCTTGCAGTTCCCGGCCGCGCACCCGGCGGTCGATTGCGTGATCCCCGGCCTTGCCAGCCCCGGGGAAGTGCTGCGGGCGGTCGATCTGGCCGGTCGCACGATCCCCACGGCCTTCTGGGCGGATCTGGTGGATGCCGGGCTCGTCGATCCCGCCGCTCCGCTTCCGGGAGGGAGCGCATGATCGTCGACAGCCACCATCATTTCTGGAGCCTCGGCAATCCTTTCACCGACTGGCCGACGCCGGACCTCGCGCCGATCCACCGCGATTTCCTGCCCTCGGACCTCGAGGCGGAAATCGCAGCCGCCGGGGTGACCGGAACCGTTCTCGTCCAGGCGGCGCCCGCCCTTGCGGAGACGCACTGGCTTCTGGAGATCGCGGCGCGGACGCCAACGGTTCTGGGCGTCGTCGGCTGGGTCGATCTTGCCGCCCCTTCCGCCACCGAGGATTTGACAGCGCTGGCCCACGACCCGCTCCTGCGCGGCCTGCGCCCGATGCTTCAGTCGATCCCGCAACAGGGCTGGATTCTCGCAGGCGCGGTCGAGCCGGCCCTTCGCGCCATGGCAGGGCGGGGGCTCTGCTTCGATGCCCTCGTTCGTGCCGACCAGATCGGCGAGATCACCCGCCTGGCGCGTCGCCATCCAGACTTGCGCATCGTGCTCGACCACGGCGGAAAGCCTGACATCGCCAATGGCGTCTTCGCGCCCTGGGCAGCCGATCTCGAAGTGCTCGCCGCCTGTCCCAACGTCTGGTGCAAGCTGTCGGGCTTGTGGACCGAGGCTGGGCAGGATCTCTCCGACGCGACAATCGCGCCCTGGGCGCGGCACATCCTGTCGTGCTTCGGCACTGCCCGCACGATCTGGGGCAGCGACTGGCCGGTCGTGCGACTGGCCGGGGGATACACCGGCTGGCTGGCCCAGTGCCGCCGCCTGCTCGACGACCTCGACGACCATGGTCGCGCGCAGGTCTTTGCCCTCAACGGAATGGATTTCTATGGCCTTGCCCGAAGCTGACAGAGAGCAGGGCGCGTTCCTGCTGCTCGATCCGGCGGACAACATCCTGGTCTGCACGCGCGATGCGCTGGCGGGCGACCTGGTGACCATCGACGGCATTCACGTCCGTCTGCCTCAGCCCGTCGGCGTGGGCCACAAGATCGCCCGGCGCCCGCTCGCGGCGGGGGAAAAGGTCCTGCGCTACGGCGCACCGATCGGAAGCATGACCGCTGACGCCGCGATTGCCGAGCACGTCCACTCTCACAATCTCGGAAGCGATTACATCGCCGCCCACGGTCGCGGCGGCCAGGCCGGGGGAACGCGGGAATGAGCGCCCCCTCCTTCGAGGGATACCTGCGCGTCGATGGCCGCAAGGGCATCCGCAACGTCATCCTCGTCGCCTATCTGGTCGAGTGCGCACACCACGTTGCCCGCCGCATCGTCTCGGCGGCGGACGAGCCTTCGGTGCAACTAGCCGGATTTCCCGGCTGCTATCCCAATGCCTACGCAGCGCAGATGATGGAGGCTATCGCCACGCATCCAAACGTAGGCGGGGTACTGGTCGTCTCGCTCGGCTGCGAAGGCTTCGACCGGAGCGCGCTGGCCGAGGCGGTCGCGGCCAGCGGGCGTCCCGTCGAGACGCTGGTCATCCAGCAGGCCGGCGGCACGCGCGCCACCATCGCGGCGGGCCTTGCCGCGGTGGAGCGCATCCGCGCCGCCGCCGCCGCTGCTCCTCGCGTGCCGATGGGCGTGGCCGACCTCGTCGTCGGCACGATCTGTGGCGGGTCCGACGGCACAAGCGGCATCACCGCCAACCCGGCCGTGGGCCGCTGCTTCGATACGCTCGTCGCCGCTGGTGCCACCTGCATCTTCGAGGAGACGGGCGAACTTATCGGCTGCGAGCAGGTCATGGCGGGCCGCGCCGTCACCGCCGCGCTTGGCCGCGAGATCGAGGAATGCGTGGCCAAGGCCGCGCGCTACTATGCCACGCTCGGCTATGGCAGCTTTGCTCCCGGCAATGCCGACGGCGGCCTGACGACGCAGGAAGAGAAGTCGCTTGGCGCATATTCGAAGTCGGGTGCCTCGTCCATCTCCGGCCTGATCCGTCCGGGCGAGCGGCCATCCGGCCCGGGCCTTTACCTCATGGACGTCGTGCCCGACGGTGAAGTGCGCTTCGGCTTTCCCAACATCTCCGACAATGCCGAGATCGTCGAGATGATCGCGTCGGGTTGCCATGTGATCCTGTTCACCACCGGGCGCGGTTCGGTGGTCGGCTCGGCGGTGTCGCCGGTCATCAAGGTCTGCGCAAACCCCGAGACCTATGCGCGTCTGGCCGACGACATGGACGTTGATGCCGGGCGCATCCTGCTCGGCAAGGCCACCCTCGACGAGGTCGGCGCAGAGATCCTCGACCAGGTGATCCGCGTTGCGTCGGGTGGCGAAAGCCTGTCCGAGGCGCTCGGCCATCAGGAATTCATCCTCACCTACAAGCAGTTCGAGCCCAGCGGTCCGGCCTGCCAGCCTGCCATTGCCTGACGGAGCGACCATGACGACCACTTTCGACCTTTCAGGCAAGCGCGCGCTGGTTACCGGCGCCGGGCAGGGCATCGGCCGGGCCAGCGCCGAGGCGTTCCGCGATGCGGGTGCAGATGTTCTGGCAACCGACCTCAATCCCCATGCGCTTGCCTCGCTGGACGGCTGCCGCAGCCGCGTTCTCGATGTGACCGATGCTGCGGCAATCGCCGCGATGGTCGCCGAGGAGGACGGCTTCGATGTCGTGTTCAACTGCGCTGGCGTGGTGCACAACGGCACGATCCTCGATTGTACCGATGCGGACTGGGCCTTTGCGCTCGACCTCAACGTGACGGCGATGTTCCGGATGACCCGCGCCATTCTGCCCGGCATGATCGCGCGCGGCGGCGGATCGATCATCAACATGGCTTCGGTCGCAAGTTCCATCCTCGGCGTAGCCAACCGCTTCGCCTATGGCGCGAGCAAGGCTGCGGTGATCGGCCTGACCAAGGCGGTGGCGGCGGACTTCGTGCAGCAGGGCGTACGCTGCAACGCGATCTGCCCCGGCACCGTGCATTCTCCCTCGCTCGAGCAGCGGCTTGCCGCAACCGGCGATTTCAACGCCGCCATGGCCGCCTTCACCGCGCGCCAGCCGATGGGACGGATCGGTCGCCCGGACGAGATCGCCGCGCTCGCGCTCTATCTCGCCAGCGATGCCTCGGCCTTCACGACCGGGCAGTGCCATGTCATCGATGGTGGCTGGTCCAACAGCTAAAGAACGATAACGACGAAAGCGGAGGGGAAAATGGCGCTGACAGGGTCCGGAACGATCGAGGACAACGAGCAGACGAGCGGAGAGCCGCTGGTCACGCGCGCCTTCCTGGTACCCTTCGCTGTGGTCTGCAGCATGTTTTTCATGTGGGCCATCGCCAACAACTTCAACGACATCCTCATCAAGCAATTCCAGAAGGCGCTCGAACTGACGCGGATGCAATCGGGCCTCGTGCAGACCGCGTTCTATCTCGGCTACTTCACCATCGCGCTGCCTGCGGGGTGGGTGATGACGCGCGTCGGTTATCGCAACGGGTTGCTGATCGGGCTCGGCCTCTATGCGCTGGGCGCCTTCCTGTTCTTCCCGGCTGCGGAAGTGCGCGCATTCGGCTTCTTCCTGGCCGCGCTCTACATCATCGCGGCGGGCCTGGCCTTTCTCGAAACGGCGGCGAACCCGCTCATCACCGTGATGGGACCTGCACGGACGGCGGCGCAGCGGCTCAACCTCGCGCAGAGCTTCAACGGCTTCGGCGCGTTCATCGCGCCGTTCATCGGCGGTGCGCTGATCTTCACCGGGGTGGAGCACACGCCCGGGCAACTCGCGGCGATGGCCCCTGCCGAAGTCGAGGCCTATCGCGCAGCTGAAGCGCTGACCGTCCAGTCGCCCTACCTCGCGCTCGGCCTGCTCGTGCTGTTCCTTGCCGCGGTGGTGCGCCTCACGCGGTTTCCCCGGGTGGACGAGGAACACGCCGGAGGAGCCGGGCTTTCCGGCGGCATTCCGGCCTCGCCGATGTTGCGCCGCGCCGTGATCGCGCAGTTTTTCTACGTCGGCGCGCAGGTGGCAATCTGGAGCTATTTCATCAACTTCGCGCAGGATCTTGTTGGTGTGGGTGAAGTGCGTGCGGCGCACCTCCTCGGCTACAGCCTGATGGCGTTCATGGCGGGCCGCTTCGCCGGGACTGGGCTCATGCGCTACGTCGATCCACCGCGCCTGCTGGTCGCGTTCGGCCTGATCGCGGCAGCACTCTGCGCCGTTGCCGCCTTCGCGCCGGGATGGACGGCGGTCATCGCGCTCGGCCTTACCAGCTTCTTCATGTCGATCATGTTCCCCACGATCTTCGCCCTCGGCATCGCCGGCCTCGGTGCGCGGACCAAGCTCGGGTCGTCGCTCATCATCATGGCGATCATCGGCGGCGCGGTCTTTCCCCCCTTCGTCGGCCTGATCGGCGACAAGGCGCATTCCCTCCAGCTCGGCATGCTGGTCCCGCTGGCCAGCTTCGTCGTCGTTGCGCTGTTCGGCATGTCGGCGCTGCGTGCCCGCGCGGCAGGGAACTGATCATGCGCGAGGTGTTCATGCTCGACCTTGCCGACGAGGCGCTGGCGGCTGCCTACGAGGACTGGCACCGTCCCGGTCGCGTGCCGGCGGGCGTGCTGGCCGACATCGTCGGCTCGGGCATCACCGTGATGGAAATCTACCGCGCCGGCGACCGGCTCGTCATGATCACCGAAACCTCGGGCGAAGTCCCCGCCGGGGATCGCGTGGCGAGCGAGGCATCGGCCGAGTGGGAAAAGCGGATGGACGCCTTCCAGAAGCCGCTTCCCGGCGCGCCGCCGGGTGTCAAATGGCTCCGGGCCCAACCGATCTTCGATCTTGCAGACCATATCAACACGAAGGAAATGCCATGAAGCTGCTGCGTTACGGAAACCCGGGAGAGGAGCGGCCCGGCCTGCTCGACGCGGGCGGCACGGTGCGCGACCTTTCCGGCCACGTGGCCGACATCGATGGCGCGGCCCTCTCGCCAGAGGTGCTGGACCGGCTTCGCGCGCTCGATCCCGAAACTCTCCCCGCCGTGGCGGAACCCGGCCGTCTCGGCCCTTGCGTCAACCGCGTCGGCAAGTTCGTGTGCATCGGGCTAAACTATTCCGACCACGCCGAGGAAACCGGCGCGACCGTGCCGAGCGAACCGGTCGCCTTCATGAAGGCGACCAGCGCGATCTGCGGGCCGAACGATCCGGTCATCAAGCCGCGCGGCAGCACCAAGCTCGACTGGGAGGTGGAACTGGCCTTCGTCGTCGGCAGCCCGGTCAGCTATGCCGACGAGGAAACCGCGCGCGCGGCCATCGCCGGCTACTTCGTCTGCCACGACGTGTCCGAACGCGCTTTCCAGATGGAGCGGCAGGGGCAGTGGATGAAGGGCAAGGGCTGCGACAGCTTCGGCCCCATCGGCCCGTGGCTGGTCACTGCCGACGAAGTGGGCGATCCCGGCCAGCTTGCCATGTGGCTGGAAGTGAACGGCAAGCGCTATCAGGACGGCTCCACGCAGACGATGGTCTACAAGCCAGCGTTTCTGCTGAGCTACATGTCCCAGTTCATGAGCTTCCAGCCCGGCGACATCATTACCACCGGAACCCCGGCGGGCGTCGGGCTCGGCCAGAACCCGCCGGTATTCCTCGACGTGGGCGACGTGGTCGAACTGGGCATCGAAAAGCTTGGCACCCAGCGACAGACTGTCGTCCCCGCAACCTGATCGGAGGTCGCAGCGTGAAGGCCCACGTCCTCCTCGAGG
Organism: Novosphingobium aromaticivorans DSM 12444; assembly: GCF_000013325.1. Classification (GTDB taxonomy): domain Bacteria; phylum Pseudomonadota; class Alphaproteobacteria; order Sphingomonadales; family Sphingomonadaceae; genus Novosphingobium; species Novosphingobium aromaticivorans. The sequence goes on along the minus strand of NC_007794.1, from coordinate 2,610,514 downwards.
TCTGCGTCGATACGATCGACGATCTCGTCGCCGCGCTCGATGGCGGAGCTGAACGGATAGAGCTTTGCTCGGCGCTGTCGGTCGGTGGGCTGACGCCTTCGGCGGGGCTTGCCTCGCGCGCGGTCGAGCTTGCGCAGGCGCAATCGGTGCCGGTGCGGGCGATGGTCCGGCCGCGCGACGGCGATTTCGCCTATTCCGCCGTCGATCTGGAAACGGCGGAGGCGGAAGGCATCGCGCTGCTGAAGCTGGGCGTCGATGGTCTGGTCTTCGGCGCCACCCGGGCGGCATTCCTCGATCGGGACGCGCTTGGGCGTTGGTGCGATGCCATGCGCCGGGTCAGGCCCGACGTCGGCCTGACGCTGCACCGGGCCATCGATCTCGTGGCCGATCAACTGGGCGCGGTCGATCTGGCGGCAGAGCTGGGGTTCGACTGCATCCTCTCGTCGGGCGGTGCGGAACGCGCGGTCGAGGGGCTGCCGATACTTGATGCCATGCGCGAGCGGGCGGGGGGACGGATCGCGATCATGCCGGGATCGGGCGTTCGTTCGGCCAACGTCGTGTCGATTGTCGAGGCGACCGGCGTCGGTGCGGTCCACGCATCCGCCGCCGTCGGCGCGGGCGCCGCGCCCGACCCGCGCGTGCTCGAACTCGGCTTCGCCGCCGGACCGCGCCGCCGCACCTGCGCCAGGGAAGTGCACGCATTACGTACGGCGCTCGACACATGGGAGAGCGCATGAGCGGGCTTCGCCGCCGGGAGGTTCTCGGCGCGGGCCTGATCGCGGGCACGCTCCCGCTGATGCCACCTGCCGTGGCACGAACTGCCTCCGACGTCGAGGAATCACCGCTCCTTCATGGCCTTGCCCCCCGCGACGATACGCCCTGGGCCTTGCCGCAGCACGATCCGTCGCGGCTGCTTCTGGACGAAGGCTGGCGCTTTCACGAAGGCGATGTCGTCGTGCCGCCCCCGGCCAGCCATCACGAGACATATCTCTCCGTAAAGGCTGGCAATGCGCGCGGCGCCGCAGCCATGGCTTGGGACGACAGTGACTGGCCTGTGGTGCGTGTGCCCCACGATTGGGCCTCCGCGCAGCCCTTCGTGCGCGAAGCCAATGTGTCGCAGGGCTATCGTCCGCGCGGGATCGGCTGGTATCGCCGCACGTTCAGGCTGGCGGAAGCCGACCGGGGCAAGCGGCTGGAACTGCAATTCGGCGGCGTCGCCACGGCCTGTCAGATCTGGATCAACGGCAGCCTCGTTGCGCGCAACAGTTCCGCCTACAACGCCATCAACATCGATATCACCCCCTTCGCCCGCTTTGGCGAGGAGGACAACGTGATAGCCGTGCGCGTCGATGCCGATGCGCTGGAAGGCTGGTGGTACGAGGGCGCGGGCATCTATCGCCATGTCTGGCTTGCGCGCCGCTCCGGGGTCTCGATTGCTACCGACGGGGTGCACTGCGATCCCCGGCTTGTCGACGGGCGCTGGTGGGTGCCGGTCACTGTGACGCTGGAAAGCGTCGAGAAGCTTGCCCGGACGGTCACGGTCACCGCCGTCCTGCGCGACGGCGCGGGCCGCGAGGTCGCGCGCGGGGAGGCCCATGCCCAGGTCGAGCCGCTGGGGCGGGCGGAAGCGCGGGTGACGCTGGAAGTGGGCAATCCCGCCCTGTGGTCCGTGGAAACGCCGACCCTCTACGAAGTGGAGATCACCGCAGGCCATCTTGACGGGATGGATTTGCGGCGCGTCCCGGTGGGCTTTCGCACCATCCGCTTCGATGCGGAAAAGGGCTTCTTCCTCAACGACAAGCCCGTCAAACTTAAGGGCGTCTGCCTGCATCAGGATCATGCCGGGGTGGGCGTTGCCATCCCCGATGCCCTGCTGGCGTGGCGGCTGGCGCGGCTCAAGGACATGGGTTGCAACGCGATCCGCTGCTCGCACAATGCGCAGTCCGAAGCGTTCTATGCGCTGTGCGATCGCATCGGCTTTCTCGTCATGGACGAGAACCGCGTGTTCAATCCCGCGCCAGAGAACATGGCCCAGCTCGAATGGCTGGTGCGCGCACACCGCAACCATCCCTCGATCGTGCTGTGGTCGGTGTTCAACGAGGAGCCGATGCAGGGCACCACGCAGGGCGTCGAAATGGTGCGGCGGATGCGCGCCGCCGTCCGGGCACTGGACGACAGCAGGCCGGTAACCGCGGCGATGAACGGGGCGTTCCACGATCCCGTAAACGTCAGCCAGGTCGTCGACGTGGTCGGTTTCAACTACTACCCCGGCGACTTCGACCGTTTCCATGCCGAGCATCCGGACCTGCCGATCACCAGTTCGGAAGATACCAGCGCCTTCATGACACGCGGCGCCTATGCCAGCGATCCGGCGGGGCATGTCATCACCTCGATGGACAAGGAAGCGGCGGCTTGGGGGGCGACGCACCGCGATGCCTGGCGCGAGATTGCCAGGCGCCCCTTCGTCGCGGGCGGCTTCGTCTGGACCGGATTCGATTATCACGGAGAGCCAACGCCTTACGACTGGCCGACGATTTCCAGCTACTTCGGCATCGTCGACCTCTGCGGTTTCGCAAAGACGGCATACGACATCCGCCGTGCGCAGTGGATCGATGACCGGCCGGTTGTCGGCATCGCCCCGCACTGGACCTGGCCGGGGCGCGAGGGGCAGGAAATCGAACTTCTGGTCACCTCCAACGCGGGCCGGGTCCGCCTGCGGCTCAACGGAAGGGTCGTTGCCGAACAGGACTGCGATCCCATCATGGGCGCCACGGTCAGGACGATCTACGAACCGGGAGTGATCGAAGCGGAAGCCTTGCGCGGCGGGGAAGTGGTCGCGCGGGCGATCCATCGCACCGCTGGAAAGCCGGTTGCGTTGCGCCTGACGCCGACGCGGAAATCGCTGCGGGGGGACGGCGAGGATGTGGCCGCCTTCACGGTCGATTGCGTCGATGCCCGGGGGCTTCATGTGCCGACTGCGGACGCCCGTGTGCGGTTAGGTGTCGTTCGGGGCACGGTGCTGGGGCTCGGCAACGGGGACCCCAACAGCCACGAGAGCGAGAAGGGCAACGAGCGGTCCTTGTTCAACGGTCTGGCGCAGGTGATCGTCCGCGCCGATGCCGGCGAAGGGTCACTGGCGGTCGAGGCAAGTGCGCCGGGCCTGCGCTCCGCGCGCGCCAGCGTGCCGGTCCGCCAGGTATCCCCACCGCCCGCGCTGGCGGCAGCCCTGCCGCGCATTGTCGTTGCAGACTGGCGATGTTCGCCCGCCTATGCCGAGCGCCCCGATCCCGCGTTGCGGCCGGCGGACGGCGACAACAATCTTTGGGCATTCGTCCGCACGCCGTGGGTGGCGGCGGATGATACGCAACCGGGCTGGAGGATACTGAGGGGGGTGATTCCGGCACGGCGCGCGCTGGCGACGCGAGGAGGGCAGCTCCAGTTCGATCGCGTCGCCGGCGTCGCGGAACTCTGGATCGACGGGGCCTTGGCGGTGCGCAAGGGCACGCCCGATCCGGCGCCGATGACCGTGGCGCTCAAACCCGGCGCGCGCGAGATCGCTCTGCTTGTCCGCTCCGGCCCCGGCGTGCCATCGGGCATCGCCGGGGCCGTGCGGGTCACGACCAACTAGCGAAAGGCACCGATTGTCGCCACGGCGATGGCCGGTGCGGGCACGGCCGGGCGCGGGAAGGCGAGGCGCAGGTAGCGGGCGTTGCGCGGCGCGGAAAAGGCGATGCGCTGCGTCGCGCGGGCATAGTTGATGTTCTGGAACTCGCCTTCTTCCGCCTTGCTCCAGCACTTGCCGTCGAGGCTCGTCTCGACGTGCCAGCGCGCCGGCGGGGCGGCTTGCGGATCGATGTGGCGCGTGGGCGTCAGGGTGAAGCCCGCGAGCTTCTCTTCCCCGCCGAGGTCGATGGTCAGCGAAGCCGTGGCGGGCGCTGTCCACGCGCTCTTCGGGTTTTCATCGAGCACGGCATCGGCCCCGGGTGCGCTGGCGGCCACGATCTTCCAGCGGCGGCGCGAGACGATGCTGGGGTCCGAAGGCACCGCGGGCGGCAGTTCGATGGGCGCTGACGACAGGTAGAGCGCGAATTCCCGCAGCGTCGGCCCTGCCTCTGCCGCGATGGCACGGAAGCGCACACGGCGCGGAGAGACGGGCGCGGGCAGGCGGACATGGCGTTCGGGGCCGACCATGTCCTTGCGCGCGATTTCGCGCCATTCGCCGCCGTCGTCGGCGATGTCGATGGCGAAAGTCGTGGTGCGCAGTCCCAGCGGCAGCCATTCGCGCAAGACGATCGTGTCGAACCGGGTCCCGGGCTGGAGTTCCAGCGCGAGCGCGGCGTCGCGCGCTTCGGCGGGCGCGCACCAGAACGTGTCGGGATTGCCGTCGATGGCGCTGGCGGCGGTGGAGCCGATGTCCGCGCTGGCACTGGCAAGCGCCCCGCGCGCCAGATCCTGCGCAAACGTGGCGCGGATCGCATCGCCGAAGGCCTTGAGGCTGGCGACGTCGCGATCGGGAATCCGGCCACGGCGGTCGGGCGGCAGGTTCAGCAGGAAGTTGCTGCCATGGCCGACAGAGCGGTCGAACATCTCCATCAGCTTCTGCGGCGTCTTGACCTGGGTGTCCTCGTCGGCGTGGTAGAACCAGCCGGGACGGATCGAGACATCGGTTTCCGCCGGCCACCACAGTTCCGCGCCGCGCACGCCGGTATAGCCCTTGTCCATTTCGTAGGGCGCGTTCGGCATGGTTGGCCAGCAGGGATCGCCGGCATGGCCTTCCTCGTTGCCGACCCACCGGATGTCCGCGCCGAGCGGGTCGAAGGTGCAGGCATCCGGCTGGAGCGAGTGGACGAGTTCGATGATGCCGGGCCAGTTGTAATACTTCGGCGCATCGATCTGCCGCGTCTCGCGCGCGCCGCCATAAAAGCCGTCGCCGCCGTTCGCGCCGTCGAACCACACCTCGAACAGCTTGCCATAGCGGGTGCACAATTCGGTCAACTGGGCGCGATAGTATTCGACGTAGGACGGCTTGCCGTAATCGGCGCGGTTGCGATCCCACGGCGAGAGATACACGCCGAAGTTGATCCCGGCGCGGCGGCACGCGGCCTCCAGTTCGCCGACGACATCGCCCTTGCCCCCGCGCCAGGGCGAATTGCGCACGCAGTGTTCGGTCAGCGTGGTGGGCCAGAGGCAGAAGCCGTCGTGGTGCTTGGCGGTGATGATGAGGCCGGTAAGTCCGCCCGCCACCGCCGCGCCGACGATCTGGTCGGCGTCGAAATCGGTGGGGTTGAACATGGCGGGGTCTTCGTCACCGAAACCCCATTCCTTGTCGGTGAAGGTGTTCATCGAGAAATGGATGAAGGCGTACATGCGCCGGTCGTGCCATTTCACCTGGCGCGGATGCGGCACGGCGCCCCATGGCGCGGGCAGTGCGGGCACGACAGGCGAGGAGGCAAGGCCGCCCGCCTTGGGCGTGCAGGCGGCGGCGCCTGCAAGGAGCGAGCCCGACAGCACGGTGCGACGGGAAAGGGCAGGCAGGGTCATTGATGGACTCCGGTCTGGGGACAGGTGAAGACTGAAGGCTCCGGAACGAGCCAGACTTCGGCGATCTGGCGTCCGCGCCCGCCGCCGCCGATGCCGGGCGGGCGCTGCCAGACGAGATCGAGCGTGCCGGTTGCGGCAATGTCGCGCGGGAGGTCGATTTCGACGACCTGCGGATTGGCGGTGCGGATGGCGGGAGCATCAAGCTTGCGGCCGTTCGCGGTGAGCGTGAGCGGAAGGGCATAATCCTCGCCGGCGCGCAGGTAGCACAGGCGATAGGCGCGGTTTGCCGCGAGCCCGGTGTAGCGCAGGGTCAGCGGGTGCTCGTAGAGCGCTTCGGCATAAGTGATCTCGGCAAGTCGCCAGCCCTCGCCGGGCGTGTGGTCGTTTACGCCGTCGATGGCGGTGCGCCAGCCCTGCGGATCGGCCATTTCGCCCGCGCCGCGCACGAGGTGGGGTTCGTTGCCTGGATCGCCGAGGTCGTCGTGGAGGACGAGCGCGGCCATGCCCCAGGGATCGCCGATCGCGGCAAGCGCGCGCGTGCGCGCCGCCTCGTCCGGCAGGGCGAGCGCGGCGGCCACGGCGCGGGTGGTGGCCTCGCGGTCATCGAGCAGAACCTGCGCGCGGTCGAGGTTGGCGCCGCGTCGCCAGTCGGACGCGCCGTGACGTTCGACGGAGAGCTGCATGCCGGCAGCGGCCCGCAACTCGTCTGCCAGCGCGACAAGCCGGCCGAGCAGTTCGGCGGTGCGCGGCGTTTCCGGCTTGGCAAAGGCATGGGTCGCGCCGGCCGCCGCCGCCGCGGCGCCGATGGCGGGGGCCTGCCGCAGAACATAGAGCGCTTCGGCCTGGCGGGCACGGGCGCGCCGCCAGCGCTCGCGCACCAGCGCATCCTGCACCGCGCGATAACGGTAGAGCGCGACGCGCCAGCCCGCCCAGGGGGCAGGGCTCAGTCCGTCCACGAAGGCGAGGGTGCGGTCGATGCCCTCGTTGCCCGCAGGGTCGCCACGCCAGTTGTCTTCCAGCATCGCCGGGATCGCTGCGAATCCTGCCGTGCCGAAATAGGTGCGGGCATGGCGCGCCGCGATTTCCGCCGGATCGGCATCGGGATTCCAGCCCATCGCCAGCCACTGGTGCACGTTCCAGTCGTCGTTCACACCTTCGGAATAGCTCACCGCGCCGCGTGTGCCCGGTGCCATCCGCGCAAAGGCCGCGCGCATGGCGGCGGGGCGCGGGTTAACCGGTTCGCGTCCTTCGACCAGCGCGAAGGCGGGGTACCAGTCCGGGACGGGCAGCTGCGCCTGCATCGCATGGGCGGTGTCGGGGTAGAGTTCGACCGGATAGCGTCCGCCAAGGCGGCGCAAGTGGTCGCTTGCGGCAATGCGCGTCTGGGGGCCGACGAACACGGCGGAAAGCCACGGCGGGCGGCGATCCGTCTCGGCGAAGAAGGCGTCGAGCGCGGCGGCATCGAAGCCTTGCGTGGAGATCAGCAGTTCGGCCCGGGGGAAGCGGGCCCGCAGAACCCGCGAAAGCCGTTTCGCCAAAGGGAACAGGCGCGTGGGTTGCGTATGTCCGGGGTCTCCGCCGGGAAGATAGAGCGCGTCGACGGCCGGAAGCGTGCCCAGCAGGGCGTCGAGACGGTCGGCCTCTGCCCGGTCGGACGCACCGCCATCGTAGTCGCCCAGCAGCGGATAGAAGATCGCCACCTCGATCCCCAGCCGGTGCGCGGTCTCCGCCATGGCGACCACGGCCTTCTCGGGCGGGACCGGCATGACCGGCGACGTCGGCGCATCGTCGGATCGAGGAGCGATGATCTGGATGCGGTTTGCGCCCCACAGCGCGAAATCCTCGATCTGGCGGGCCAGCATCTCAGGCGTCCAGGCATCGTAGCTGTTGTTCTTGGGGCGATAGCCGATCTGGGTGCCGCGCACCTTCTGTTTCGGCGCGTCGCGCACTGTTGCGGCGAACGGCAGGGACAGCCCGTCCATATGCCCCAGCACCCATCCCGCGCCATAAACGAGCCCGCGCCGGGACCGGGCGCTGATCGTCAGCGTCCTGCCGCTGCGCGCGATGGTGAAGCCTTCGGCTGTCGGATCGTCTCGCGCGACAAGCCGCAGGTATGCGGTGCAGTTGCCGGTTCCCGCACCGCGCTCTGCCAGACGGCGGCGCAGCAGGTCCGAGGCCACGGCTTCACCCGCGGTGCACGGCCGCGCCAGATCGAGCGGCGCAGGAAGCACCGCAGCAACCGCCAGCGCAAGTGCGGCGCCGGCGATCATGCCGCTTGCGTGCGGCTGGGGCGGTGTTCGGGCAGGCGCGCAAAGTCCTTGTTCGGCGTGCCGCTCATCTCGAAGCGCAAGGTGCCGCCACGGACGAGATCGGCATGGGCAATCCACCCTTTTGCCCAGGGCCCGCCGTTCCACGCCACGGACTGGACATAGGGCGTGCTGGCCCGGTTGCCGGGCGCCTCGATCACCAGCTTGCGCCCCTTGCCGAGTTCGACCTCTGCGCGTTCGAACAGCGGGCTGCCAAGCACGTAGGTCGCGCTTACCGGGTCGACCGGGTAGAAGCCCAGGGCGGAGAGGATGAACCATGCGCTCATCTGACCGCAATCGTCGTTACCGATGATCCCGGCGGGCCGGGCATGGTACATCTCCGCCATGAGACGGCGCACCATGGCCTGCGTCTTCCACGCCGCGCCACAATAGGCATAGAGATATGCGACGTGATGGCTCGGCTCGTTGCCGTGGGCGTACTGCCCGACAAGCCCCGAGATATCGGGCGGCGCGCCTTCGGGCAGGGTGGAATCAGCGGTGAACAGCGCGTCGAGCTTTGCCTCGAAAGCGGCATCCCCGCCCATTGCCGCGATCAGGCCGGGAACGTCATGCTGGTTGAGGAACGTCGCCTGCCAGGAATTGCTCTCGGTGAAATCGCGCCAGCGCGACGAATGGCCGACGCCGTTGGGCGCAAAGGGTTCGGCCCACGAGCCATCGGCCAGACGCGGGCGAACAAAGCCGGTGGCCGGGTCGAACACGTTGCGCCAGTTGCCGCTGCGCTCGCGCAGCCTGTCCGCGCGCGCGGTGGCGCCTGCGGCATCGGCGATCTGCGCGGCGGCGTGGTCGTCGTAGCTGTATTCGAGCACGCGCGAGACGGATTCGAAGATCTGGTCGGCGGGAATGAAGCCGGTCTCGTCATAGATGCGCAGCCCGTGGCTGTTGTCGAGATTGGGCGTGGTCCAGTCGAACAGCCGACGTTCGATCCCGGGCCATGCGGCGGCGTAGTCGGCCGGAATGCCCTTGGCTCGGGATTCGGCGAGGACCGAGACGCTGTGCCAGGCGATCATGCAGCCGGTTTCAACCCCCTGCAGCGGCCATACCGGCGGACCGAACGGGCTCTGTTGCGTCTGCCGCACGAGATCGGCGGCGAAGGTGGCGCCGAGCGCGGGGCGGATCAGCGTCTGCAAGGGATGGAACGCGCGGTAGGTGTCCCACAACGAATAGGCGGTATAGCTTTCCTCGCCGCGCGCCAGCTTGTGGACCTGGCGGTCCAGCCCGACGTAGCGGCCATCGACGTCGGAGAACAGCGTCGGGCCGAGGCTGGCGTGATAGAGCGCTGTCGCCATGACCGTGCGCTCGTCCGTGCTGCCGCCTTCCACGCGGATGCGTGAAAGTTCGCGCGACCAGACGCGCATGGCATTCTTGCGGTAGCGGTCGAAGTTCCAGTGCTTCGCCTCGGCCGCAAGATTGGCGCGCGCGCCCTGTGCGTCCACGGCGGAGATGCCGCAGCGCACGACGAGCGGGGCCGCCCCGGCATCGTCGTAATGCAGCACGGCCTTCAGCCGCTTGCCGGTTGCCGCCATGCCCGGAACCGGAACATCGCCGTCGGTGAAGAACTCCACGCGGTCCGGTGCGCGCGAGAACTGCATGGCAAAGAAGCAGCGTCGGCCCTTGGCCCAGCGGTGGACCCGGCGCGTGCCGGAAAGCGTGCCGTCCTCATCCAGCGCGAGCAGCGCCTCGTCGATCAGCGGGGCCTCGCCGGGGCCCTCCATCACGAGGTGCGACAGGTCGACCAGGAGGTGTGCTGGACCTTGCGGGAAGGTATAGCGGTGGATGCCGGTGCGGCGCGTCACGGTCAGCTCGGCCAGGACGCCGTTTTCCAGCGCGACGCGGTAATAGCCGGGCTCGGCCAGCTCGTCGGAATAGCGCAGGCGGTAGCCTTCGTCCGGTCGGTCGAGCGCTCCTGGCTGGAGCAGAACGGGGCCGCGACAAGGGACGACCAGAACGTCGAGCATGTCGCCGATGCCGGTGCCCGACAGGTGCGTGTGCGAGAAACCCAGCAGCGAGGCATCGCCGTGGTGATAGCCCGAGCAGGTGTCCCAGCGCGCGGTGTCTGTATCGGGCGAAAGCTGGACCATGCCGAAGGGCAGCGATGCTCCGGGGAAGGTGTGGCCATCGCCGCCGGTGCCGATGAACAGGTTCGGCGGCGCCGCTTCCGGGCTGGCAGCGGCGCTTGCCGGGCGCAAGGTCGCTGACAGGCCCAGCGCGCCCGCCCCGGCCATCAGTCCGCGACGCGACAGGCGGATCATGCGGCTTCTCCCAGCAATGCCGGCTTGCGGTTGGCGAGGTCTATCATCAGCTCTCCGAACAGGCCGTTGGCCCAGGCGAACCAGTGGCGGGTGAACTTCGCCGGATCGTCCTGGTCGAAAGCCTCGTGGATGAAGAAGGTGCCGGCGTGGCTGGCCTTGAGCATGGCCAGGCACTGGCGGATCGTTGCGTCGTCGTCGCTCGACAGCGCGCGCATGGTGATTGCCATCGGCCAGATCATGCGCAGCCCGGCGTGGGGGCCGCCGATGCCTTCCGCGGCGGTGCCCTTGAAGAAGTACGGATTGCGCTCGCTCCACGCGGCGGCGCGGGTGCGCAGGAACAGCGGATCGTCCGAAGGGACCGCGCCGAGATAGGCAAGGCTCGACAGGCTGGGCACGTTGGCATCGTCCATGAAGTGTCCGTTGCCGAAGCCGTCGACCTCGTAGGCCCAGAGCCGTTCGTTGCTGGCCGGATCGATGATCGTGCCGTTGGCATAGGTGGCCAGCTCCACCTCGCGCGCCAGGTCCAGCGCGGCACTGGCAAGCTTGGCCTGCTGCACCGCACCCGCCAGCGCCGCCAGCTTGCGCAGGGCGGCGACGGCGAAGAGGTTCGACGGCACCAGGAAGGGAAACACGCAGGCATCGTCGGAAGGGCGATACATGCTGTGGATCATGCCCACCTTGCGCGTCGGCGCGCCATAGCCGCCAAGGATCTGCGTCTCGGTCGCCAGCTTGTCGCGGCGCAGGAAGCGGTAGGGGCCGGGGTCGTCCTTGCGCTGCTGTTCGCGGAAGGTGCGGATGCTGGCCCAGGCCGCCTCGGCCCAGAGCGCGTCGAACGGCGCGGTGTCGCCGCTCGCCTTCCAGTAGTCATGGGCAAGGCGCATCGGGTAGCAGAGCGAATCCACTTCCCACTTCCGCTCCGCCACGCCCGGCTTCATCTCGGTATCGTCGGCGAGCGCCCATGGCAGGTTCGTGCTTGCCGACGGGTCGCGCATGAATGCATTGGCATAGGGGTCGATCAGGATCGAGCGCGCCTGCCGCGCGATCAGCCCACGGAACAGACCGCGCAACGCCTCGTCCTCGCGCACGAGGTGCAGGTAGGGATTGAGCTGCGCCGAACTGTCGCGCAACCACATGCAGTCGATGTCGCCGGTGATGACGAAAGCGTCGGGACGACCCTCGACGCTGGATAGATGGACCGTGGTGTCGAGCGTGTTCGGATAGCAGTTGACGAAGAGCCGCCGGAGGTCGGCATCGGCGATCAATGCCGATACGCGCGCAATCTCGCGTTCCACGGCGGGGCTGGCGAACAGGCGGTCGGCAGGTTCCGGACGGGCAGTCGCAGTGGCAGCCTGCGCGGCGAGGGCGCGCATCGGGCCAAGCGCGGCCATCCCGCCCAGTGCCGCCGCACCCGCCATCATCCGTCGCCGGTCGATCTTCATTTCGGCAACTCCAGCGTGCCCTCTATGGTGAAGGAAATCTCTGCGCCGGATGCCGCGCCGGGTTGCCCGCCGCCGATGAACAGGCGGTAGGTGCCGGGACGCACTGCGCGCACCCCGTTGCGGTCCACGGTCGAAAGGCTGCGCGGATCGAGCGTGAAGGACAGCCGGGTCGTTTCGCCCTTGGCAAGCGCCGCGCGGCGGTATGCGACCAGGCTGTGGCGCAGCACTGGATCGTTGAACTCTCCGATCGTGCGCAGGTGCTCGGGCGGGACGAGATAGGCCTGCGCCACTTCCTCGCCGTTACGCGCGCCGACATTGGCGAGGCTTACCGTTGCGGTCAGCGTTTCGCCCGCCTTGATGCGCGCCGGCGCGCTGGCCTTGCCATAGGCAAAGCTGGTGTAGCTCAGCCCTTCGCCGAAGCTCCACAGCGGGGTGCCGTGGAAATAGCGGTAGGTCCGCTCGCGCATGTTGTAGTCGACGAAGGCCGGCAGGTCGCGGGTGCGGGCGTAGAAGGTCACCGGCAGACGGCCCGAAGGGTTCAGCGTGCCGTCGACCAGATCGGCGATTGCCGTGCCGCCCGACTGCCCCGGATACCATGCGGCCACGACCGCATCGGCGTTCTCCTTTACCCACGGCATGGCGACCGCGCTGCCCGACAACAGCACCACGACCAGCGGCTTGCCCGTCGCCTTGAGCGTCTCGAGCAGGTCTTGTTGCGCGCGCGGCAGCGCGATGTCGGTGCGGTCGCCGCCGGAAAAGCCCGGCACCTCGATCTGCAAGGCCTCGCCCTCGACGGCGGGCGACAGGCCGACGAAGGCGATCACCGCGTCGGCATCGCGCGCTGCGGCCACGGCACGCTCGCGCTGGGCGGCCGGCGGCGCGACCCAGGTCAGGCGGATGCCTTCGTCCTCGCTGGCGTGGGAAAGTTCGAGACGGATTTCGCGCGGGCGGGTGTCGGCAAAGGTCACCCGGGCCTCGACGGCATTGTTGTCGCCAGTGTCGGCAATGACCTGTTTGCCGTCGATCCACAGCCGCACCGCATCGTGGCCCGAACAGTCGAAGCAGCGCGGCACGTCCATGCGCAGCAAGTGTTCGCCCGGCCCGTCGGGCGCGATCGTGCCGGTCCAGCGCACGCCATAGCGTTCGGCCGGGATACCGGCGGCAGGCGAGGTACGGTTCCAGTCGAAATCCACTCTGGCGTCCGTCCGCACTGTCAGCGGTGCTCCGGCCAACGCGGGATCGGCAAAGAACTCGGCCTTGAGGCCCGCGCCGAAAGCCGTGCGCGGTATGACCACCGGCACGCCTTCAGCCAGGCTCGCGCCCTGGGCATAGCTCATCCGGTAGCGCGCCGCGAACCCGTCGAGCGGCGTCACCGGCTGCGCCGCCGTGCCATGATAATTCGCCTCGAGCGTGTCGAGGCTGTCGGCATTGGGACCCACGACCGCGATCCGCGCGCCCTTCCGGAGCGGCAGGACGCCGTTGTTCTTCAGCAGCACCAGCGATTTGCGCGCCGCCTCCAGCGCCAGCGCGCGATGCTCTGCGGTGTCGACTGTGTTTGCGGGGATGGTCGCCCACGGGCTCGTCGCGCCAAAGGCATCGCCAAGCTTCCTGCGCGCGGCGAACGTGCGGGCAAGCGCCCGGTCCACGACCTCGCGCGTCGTCAACCCCTGCGCCAGCGCCTCGGGAAGGGCGGCGTAGGTGCGCCCGCAATTGAGGTCCATGCCGGCGTTGATCGCGGCTGCGGAGGCTGCGGCATTGGTCTGGCGATAGCGCTGGTAGTGGTTGATGTTGCCGATGGCGTCGCAATCGGAAACGACCAGCCCGTCGAAGCCCCAGTCCTTGCGCACCCTCTGGTTGAGCAGCCAGTCCGCGCCGCACACCGGCACCCCGTGCACGCTGTTGTACGAACACATGACCGACAGTGCCTTGCCCTCGGTCAGCGCGCGGCGGAACGCGGGGAGGTAGGTTGCCTCCATGTCGTATGCGCTCGACTGCACGTTGAAGCTGTCGCGCCCCGCTTCCGGCCCGCTGTGCGCGACGAGGTGCTTGGGCGTCGCGATCACGCGCGGATGGTCGAGGTCCGGCCCCTGCAATCCGCGCACATAGGCAGTGGCGAGCGTGCCCGTCAGCACAGGGTCCTCGCCATAGGTTTCCTGCCCGCGGCCCCAGCGAGGATCGCGGAAGATGTTGATGTTGGGCGACCAGATCGTCAGCCCCTGGTAGCGTCTCCGGTCCTTGCCCGGCAGCGCGTTGTACTTGGCCCGCGCCTCGGTGGACACGACTGTGCCGATGCGTTCCAGCAGCGGCGCGTCCCAGGTTGCGGCAAGACCGATCGCCTGCGGAAACACCGTGGCGACGCCGTTGCGGGCAAGGCCGTGCAGTGCCTCGTTCCAGTAGTCGTAGGCGGGAAGGTCCGGCGAACTCGCGGTCACGGTCGACTGGAGCTGCGCGGCCTTTTCGGCATCGCTCATCGCCGCGATCCTGGCCGCGATGTCCGCGTCGGGCTGTGCCGCGCCGGCGGCCAGCAGGATTAGTAGCGCGCTCATCGCCGGCTCTCGCCCAGATGGCGCAGTTCCAGCGCCTTGCGCAGCGCGGCGGGTGAAGCCTTGGACGTCACCTCCACCGTCACGCTCTCGCCCGGCAGCAGGTCGACGAAGTTGTCCGAGGCGCTCGCGTCGAGCGCACCGAACCCGATCCAAAGTCCGCGCGCAAGACGCGCCGCCGTTACCGTGAGGCGCGGCTTGCCGTCCGGAGCGGTGGTCCACGCGGTCGTCAGCCCCGGGTCGGGCAGGGCCATCGCCTTTTCCGGCAGCGCCGAAACCAGCGCGCGGGATACGACCTTGCCGTCCACCAGCATCTCCGCCACGGCAAAGCTGGTGCGCTTGTCGTCGCTTCCGAACAGCGCGGCATCGTCGAACGTGCCGACCCGCGAGGCCGAAAGCGGCGCGACCGTGGCATTGCCGCCGCCGACCACGCGTTCCTTGCCCTCGACGCTCACGATCCGCAGCCGCCACTGCGCGTCCAGCGGCGCGGTGCGATCCGACACGAGGCTCACCTCGGTCATACCGTCAGCCTTGCGGCCCGCCGCGATGGCAAGCGGCGCGAAGAAGCGGCGCGCGGCGAAGTGCAGTGCCTTCCAGCGCCCGTAGTAGTCCACGCTCGACCACGATGCTCCCGGCCAGACATCGTTGAGCTGCCAGTAGAGCGAGCCGGAGGTGACCGGATTGCAGGCGCGATGGTGCAGCGCGCCCAGCGCGATGCCGTCGGCCTGCATGGCCTGCGTCAGGTAGACGAAATCGGCAAAGTCGCGCGGGGCCCGGTAGCGCTGTTCGATGTAGTGCAGCAGGCGCTCCTGCCCCTGTCCCCGCATGAACTTCTGGTGGGCGCGCATGACCGGCGAAGTGATCTCCAGATCGCCGGGTCCTGCAAAGCTGCGGATCGTCGGCATCACCGGCATGGCCTGGAGTCCGTATTCCGACATGAAGCGCGGGCAGGTCTCGAGATAGGCCTCGACCGGCTTCTTGCCGCCCCAGACGTCCCAGTAATGGCGGTCGCCGTCGCCGTCGACATCGGGCCGGCCTTCGTAGTTGGTCGAAGGCGAGCCCGGCCAGTACGGCACGTCGGCATCGCGCCGCTCGGCCGCGTCGCGCAGGACCTGGTTGAACAGGATCGCCATGCCCACGCCCACGCGCTCCTGCTCGTCGGCGCCGACGCGCTTCTTGAAGGCGACGCGGTCGCTCCAGGTTTCCCAGCCGGAAAGCACCTCGTTGTTGCCCGCCCAGATCACGATGGAGGGATGGGCCTGCACCCGGTCGACTTGCTCTTCCGCCTCGATCCGCACGCTTTCGCGGAACTCGCGATCATGGGGCGTGACCGCTCCGCCGAACATGAAGTCCTGCCAGACCATCAGGCCCAGCCGGTCTGCGGCGTCGTAGAAGGCGTCGGGCAGATAGTGTCCGCCACCCCAGATGCGCACCATGTTCATGTTGGCGGCCTTGGCGTCGCCCAGGATCGCGGCCATGCGCTGCGTGGTCACGCGCGTCTGGAAGCTGTCGAAGGGGATCAGGTTCGCGCCCTTCATGAAGATGGGCAACCCGTTGATCTTCAACTGGAAGCCGCGTCCGTTGGCGTCGGCCTCCCGCAGCAGTTCGACCGTGCGCAGGCCGGTCGACCGGACCGCGCCGTCCACCACTTCGTCCTTCACCTTGAGGCTGGTGCGCACGGAATAGAGCGGCTGGTCGCCGAACCCGGCGGGATACCACAGGCGCGGCGATGCTATGGCAAGCGGAACCAGAACGCGGTTGCGTCCCGCCACCAGATGCACCTTGCGCGTGCCGCTGGCCGCCGTCGCGCCATCCGGACCGATCGCGCTTGCGCCAACTTCCGCTTCGCCATCCTTGTCCGCCACGATTTCGACCTCGGCGGCAATCCGGGCTTCGGCGGCGGAGATCGCCTCCTGCTGCACGCGCACCACGTCGATCCGCGCGTCGTCCCATGCCTCGATCCGGACCGGGCCGTTGGGGCCGATGTTGAGGATGCGCGGGCCCCAGTCCCAGCCGTAGTGATACTTGGGCTTGCGGATATAGGGCGAAGTCTGGCGGCCTTCCGGCTCGTCGCCGAACACGCTGTCGTATTCGCCCGGCAGCGGGTTTTCCAGCGGCAGGACCCTGGGTTGCAGGACCTTGAGCGGCGAGCGGAAGCGGATCAGCACTTCGTTCGCGCCGGGCTTCAGCAGGTGGCGCACGTCCACCCTCCAGCGGCGGTGGGCATTGTCCGCCGAAAGCACTTCGCTGCCGTTGACGGTGACCGTGGCAAAGGTGTCCAGACCCTCGAACACCAGTTCGACATGCCCGCGCGACAGCAGGGCCGCGTTGGCTTCCAGCGGCAGTCGATAGATCCAGTCGCTACGGCCGGCCCACTGAACCTGCGCCTCGTTGAGGCCGACGAACGGGTCGGCCACCACCTTGTGCGCAACCAGGTCGGCCTGAACCACGCCCGGGACCGTTGCAGGCAGCCACTTCGCCGCCCTGGGGTGCGCGCGCACGGCTTCGGCGTCTGCGGGATCGAGCCGCACCTGCCAGCCCTTGTCGAGCAGCACTTCACTGCGCGGCGCGGCCATGGCGAGGACCGGAACCGTGGCCAGCAAAGCCCCCAGCAGCGGACGGATCACTGCGAGTCCTCCAGCACCACCTTTTCGATGGCATAGAACGGATCGTACAGAGGAGAGGTGAACTGCATGCACAGCGCGCCGTCGCCCTGCTTGGCATCGACCGGGGCGGCAAAGCGCAGCCGGTTGGGCGCGCTTTTCGGATCGGGCAGGGGGAAGGTGGCAAGCACCGCACCCTCGCAACCGCCGCGCCGCACGACCAGTTCGCCATGTTCGGTCACCGCGTAATGCTCGCGCAGGGCCGATGCTTCGTGCGCCAGGCCATAGTGGCGCGGCAGTCGGGCCACTTCGAACGTCGCGCCCCTGGCCGAACCCAGCGGCGCATCGATCCACTGGGTGCAGGTGTCGAAGATGTTGACGTTGAAGGCCGGCGCGTCCTCCACCTGTCCGGAGACGAGCGGTACCCTCAGGCCCAGCGCGCCCTTGGGGCAGGCGGCAAGATCCGAAGCGCTTGCCGTGAGCAATGCCGTACGGGTGGCGTCGAAGGTGCGCGGGGCTGCCGCCGTGCGTCCATCGGCCAGCCACGCCGCCGCTTCGACCTTGCTTCCGACCTTGATCGTCACCGGTCCCTGATAGATCTTGCGGCCCGCGCCGAAGCGGATCGTGCCTGCGCCCGCCTGGGTATCCATCGCCAGCGTCAGCCTGCCGCCACGCAGCGCTTCGCCCCGGCTTTCCTTCATGCGGAAGTTTACCGCAAAGGCGCTGTCGGCCGCCGCGATGCCCTCGCGCGAGTAGCGCAGCATCTGGGGCTCCAGCCGGGCGACGAAGCTCTTCCAGTCACGACGTGCGGGCGCTGTCCATGTCACTTCGGCAACGGCGGAAAGCCGCGGGAATATTGCATGTTCCTTCTGCTTCGCCGTCGCCAGGTACTCCGACCAGGCATTGGCTTGCGCGCCCAGAACATGCTTCAGCCGCTCCGGCGCGATGCCCGAAGGCGTCGGTTCATAGCGGTAGACCTGCTCCAGCGTGCGGATGCCGATGCGACCCGGGGGCTCGTCGGAGCGGTCTGATTGAAGGTTGTCGAGATAGAGGTCGGGGGCGGGGGACAGCACCACGTCGTGCCCCTTGTTCGCGGCTTCGACCGCACCTTTTTCGCCGCGCCACGACATGACCGAGGCGCTCGTCGGCACGTCACCCTCGAGGATTTCGTCCCAGCCGATCAGGCGCCGGCCCTTGGTGGCCAGATGCTTGCCCAGTTCTGCGATCATCCAGCCCTGAAGCTGGTTCTCGGTCTTGAGCCCGAGCGCGGCCATCTGCGCCTGCACTTCGGGCGACCGTTGCCACTGGTCCTTGACCGCCTCGTCGCCGCCGACGTGGATGAAGGGCGAGGGGAACACCTCGACCAGTTCGTCGAGCACGTTGCGGATAAAGGTCATGCTGCCTTCCGATGGTGAGAACAGCCACGGATTGACGCCCCAGTCATGCCCCACCTGCGGCCTGTCGCCCAGCACGCCGACTTCTTCCGGATAGGCGGCAACCGCGGCTTGCGCGTGGCCGGGCATGTCGATTTCGGGGACAACGGTGATCCCGCGCGCGCCGGCATAGGCGACCAGCGCCTTGAGCTGTTCCTGCGTGTAGAACCCGCCGACTTTCGCGGCCGTCGGCTCCCCGGCGGATGGCGGCGTGCGCCAGGCGCCGATCTCGGTCAGTTTCGGATAGCGCTTGATCTCCACCCGCCAGCCCTGGTCGTCGCTGAGGTGGAGGTGGAGCACGTTGAGCTTCTGCTCGGCCATTGCGTCGACCACCGGATAGAGCGTCTCGATCGGCTGGAAGTGCCGCGCCACGTCCATCATCAGCCCGCGCCAGGAATAGCGCGGCGCGTCCTCTATGGTCATTGCCGGAACCTGCACCGGCTGGCCGGTGCGCCCGTCGGGCGACAGGAGCTGCACCAGCGTTGCCGCCCCCCAGATCATGCCGCGGTCGCCGGATGCCGCGACGGTCGCGCCCTTGGCCGTGACGGTGAGCCGATAGGCCTCTTCGCCCGCGATCGCGTTGTCCCGGACGAACCGTATGGCCGGGCCCGAAGCCATGCTTGCGGTCGCCAGCGAGAGCCCACGCTGCGCCTTCGCCCTTTCGGCGAGGAACCGCGCCGCGCGCTCGGCCCCTGCGTCACCGGATGCCGCGACGACCGGCGTATCCGCCCCGATTCGCAGCGCGCCTTGTCCGGCGACGACGCTGGCGGGCATCGGAATGAGCGGGAGGTCGGTCCCTGATCGTGCCGACGCCTGTGCCGAAGTAATGCCCGCGCCCGACGCGAGCGCGGCGATCGCGAAAGGGACTGCTGCAAGATGGGCCGGGTTGAGCATCGACGGCTTCATGGGATCTCCCTGCAGGACACCGGACCGGCCCGCCGAATCGCTGAAAGGGCCGAAACCCCCGGACCGCACCGCCTGCGCCATGTCCAATTCCATAATTGGTATGGAGTATGTTATATGATGCCGCCGCAAAATCCAGTCCAAAGTCACAGCATCCCGAACGCTCGTTCCGCGCGGGGCTAAGTGACTGGTTAAGCGAGGATAGTCCGAGCTTCTTGGGACAGGGTGACGCGCTTGCCCGGGCGCTCCCCAATCGCGAAAATCCCCAGGAAATGCGGGAGTCTGCCGGATGCCTCGCGCAAACCCCCGTGCATGGGGGAAACGCTTGCCGGGTCGCGGTACTCTGATCGCGCTTGCCGCCGGCGCAAAGCCACGGCCGCCGCATCGCTGAGAGTGAAGCCCATGACGGCATTGCAAAATTGGAGACTTGCACCGGACCAATATATAACCTATAGCTCCAGTTGTGCTGAGCCAACCTGTCCTCTACCCTTCCGGTGCAATTGCATCTTCGGCCGTTGAGGGGTTTATGGCGTCATTTGTTGAACGGGTTGGTCTTCTCCGCCAGGATGTCAGGACGCCCCTGTACCTGCAACTTCAGCAGCTCGTCCGCCAGGCGATCGAGAACCGCGTTCTCACGCAGGACGACATGATTCCGGCCGAGCGCGACCTTGCGGTCGAATACGGCGTCTCGCGCATCACCGTGCGCAAGGCGATTGACGGGCTGGCGCAGGAGGGGCTGGTCGTGCGCCGTCGCGGTTCGGGCACGTTCGTCGCCACCCGCGTGGAAAAGAGCTTCTCCAAGCTGTCGTCCTTCTCGGAAGACATGATCGCCCGGGGCCGCAGGCCCAGCAGCGAATGGCTTTCCAAGTCTCGCGGCCTTGTCACGCCCGAGGAATCGCTCTCGCTCGGCCTGTCGCCGGGGGCCGAGGTCTTCCGCTTCCAGCGCCTCCGCTTTGCCGACGAGGTGCCGATGGCGATCGAGTATTCGACCATCGCCGCCCATTGCCTGCCGGGCATCGATGCGGTCGGGGATTCGCTCTACGCCGCGCTCGAGGCTGTCGGCAATCGTCCTGTCCGCGCGCTGCAGCGCCTGCGCGCGATGCACTTTCCCGCCGAACAGGCCAAGCGTCTCGGCGTCGACGTCGACCATGCCGGCCTGTTCATCGAACGTCGCGGTTTCCTCGCTGATGGCGAGGCCGTGGAGTTTACCCAATCGTACTATCGCGGCGACGCTTACGACCTCGTCGCAGAGTTGAACGCCAGCTAGAGGCGCGGCGTGCACAAGGAGGGCTGATGACGAGTGTTGAGCTGCATGCCGAGCAATCGGCGATGCGGCGCGAAGCAGCGGAAGCCGGCACTGCCGTCACCCGTTTCCTGGCGCACAACGAAAAGAACCTGAAGGCCCTCGCCGAACGTCTGCGCGCATATCCGCCCAATGTGGTGGTCACCTGCGCACGCGGCTCTTCGGACCATGCGGCGACGTTCGGCAAGTACCTTGTCGAAACGCGTCTCGGCATTCCCGTGTCTTCCGCCGCGCCCTCTGTGGCTTCGGTCTTCGCGTCCGACGTGCGCCGCACCGGCTCGGTGCTCGTCGCGATCTCGCAATCCGGACGCAGCCCCGATCTTCTTGCCACGGTGGAAAGCCACCGCGCGGCAGGCGCCTATGTGGTGGCCCTGGTCAACCAGCCGGATTCCCCGCTCGAAAAGCTTGCCGACTGCTTCCTGCCGCTCTGCGCCGGCCCGGAACTGTCGGTAGCGGCGACGAAATCCTTCGTCGTCTCGCTCGCGGCCCTTGCAGCCATCGTCGCGTGGTGGAGCGAGGACGAGGCGCTGAAGGATGCGCTTCACGGCCTGCCCGCGCTGCTCGACCAGGCATATGCCCGCGATTGGACCGCTTTGGTCGATGCACTCGCGCCGGCCAATAATCTCCTCGTCGTCGGGCGCGGCTATGGCCTCTCGGTCGCGCAGGAAGCGGCGCTCAAGCTCAAGGAAACCTGCGGCCTCCACGCCGAGGCCTTCAGCAGCGCCGAAGTCCGCCATGGCCCCATGGCCATCGTTGGGGAAGGCTTTCCGATCCTCGCCCTCGCCACGTCCGACGCTTCGGGCGATGACGTGCGCGCCGTCGCGGGCGAGTTCTCCGGTCGTGGCGCCCGGGTCCTTCTCGCAGACTGCTCGCAATCCGCCGGCACGCTTCCGGCAGTCCCGGCGCACCCCGTGATCGAGCCGATCCTGCTGGTCCAGTCGTTCTATTCGGCGGTCGAAACCCTGGCCCGCGCCCGGGGGATGGAGCCCGACAATCCCCCGTTCCTGCGAAAGGTGACAGAGACGCTATGACTGTCCTCGCCTTCCGCAACGGGCGCATTCTCCTGCCCGGCGGCATTGCCGAAAGTGCCCGGATCGAGATCGGCAACGACCGTATCGATGCGGTCCTCTCGGGCGACGAGGCTGGCACAGGCCTCGGCCCATCCGTCGACCTCGGCGGTGGTTGGCTCGTCCCGGGCTTCGTCGACACCCAGGTCAACGGCGGCGGCGGCGTGCTGTTCAACGACAGCCCGGACGTCGCCTCGCTTGCCCGCATCAGCGCGGCCCATGCCCGCTTCGGCACGACCGCGCTCCTGCCCACCCTGATCAGCGCCCCGCGCGATACCATCGCACGCGCGCTCGATGCGGTGGACGAGGCAATCGCGTCCGGCGTTCCGGGCGTGATCGGCATCCATGTCGAAGGGCCGTTCCTCAACGAGGCGCGGCGCGGCATCCACGATGCGGGGCAGTTCCGCCCGCTCGAGGACGAACTGATCGCGCTGCTCACCCGCCCGCGCAAGGGCAAGGTCATGGTAACGCTCGCGCCTGAGTGCAACGCACCCGATGCGGTGCGCGCGCTGGTCGAGGCGGGCGTGATCGTCAGCATCGGCCACAGCAACGCCAGCTACGAGGATGTGCGCCTTGCCATCGCCAATGGCGTGCGCGGCGTCACCCACCTGTTCAACGCGATGTCGCCGTTCCACCACCGCCACCCCGGCGTCGTCGGCGCCGTGCTCGAGGACCGCAGCCTGTGGTGCGGTCTCATCGTCGACGGTGCCCACGCCCATCCGGCGGCGATCCGCGTGGCCCTGGCCGCGCGTCCGGCGGACCGTTTCATGCTGGTCACCGATGCGATGCCGACCGTGGGAAGCGAGCGCAAGCGGTTCGTCCTGAATGGCGAGGAGATCACCGTGCGCGACGGCGTCTGCGTGAATGCCGAAGGAACGCTAGCCGGGTCGGACCTCGACATGGCCACCGCAATCCGCAACTCGGTCGAACTCGGCATGGCGCCGCACGTCGCTTTCGCGATGGCAACGCACAACCCCGCCGAATTTCTTGGGCTTGAATCCAGCCGCGGCGCGATCGCACGCGGGCACCATGCCGATCTCGTCTGGCTCGATGCGGATTTCCGCACCCAGGCCACCTGGATCGGCGGGCAGCGGGTACGCTGACGCAGCTTGCCGCCCCGTCGCGCCGCGTGGCAGCCGGGGATGGAGGGAAGAAATGATGGGGTCGATTGTTCTCTCTGCGCCGATTGCAGGTTGGGTCTCCGCGCTCGACGAGGTCCCTGACGGCGTCTTCTCCGCCCGCCTTCTGGGCGATGGCGTGGCCATCGATCCGGTCGAAGGCCTGCTCTGCGCGCCTTGCGATGGCGAAATCCTTTCCGTCCACGCCGCGCGCCATGCCGTCACCATGGCAGGGGAGGGCGGCGTCGAACTGCTCATGCACCTCGGCATCGACACGGTCGAGTTGAAGGGCGATGGCTTCGAGACGCTGGTCCGGGCAGGCCATCGCGTCGTGCGAGGGCAGCCTCTGCTGCGCTTCTCGCTCGACGACCTTGCCGGCCGCGCGCCCTCGCTCGTCTCGCCGGTCATCGTCACCAATGGCGACCGTTTCACGATTTCCTCCTGCACTGTCGACGCGCTCGTTGCCGTCGGAGACGACCTGATCCGGCTCGATCCCGTCGGAGTCGCCCCTTCGCCGGATCGCGCGCCGGTGGGCGAGGCGGTCGGGGCCATTGTCGTCGTGCCCCTGCCCAACGGCCTTCACGCCCGGCCCGCCGCGCGCCTGGGCGAAGCGGCGCGCGCCTTCGCCGCGGAAACGCGCATCGTGAAGAACGGCCGGGCGGTTTCCACCCGCTCGCCGGTCGGCCTGCTCGGTCTGTCCATCCAGCTGGGCGACGAAATTCTCGTCGAGGCCAGCGGACCGGACGCCTCACAGGCAGTGGCTGCGCTGGTCGACCTCATCCGCAGTGGGCTGGGCGAGGGCGCTGAACACGATGCCGCCGCAGAGCCGCGCGCCTCGTCTGCCGGCATGCCGCCCTTCGCTCCGGTGCCGGATGGCGCGCTGCGCGGCAATCTTGCCTCGCCCGGCTTCGCGCTCGGCACCTGCCACCGCCTCGACCGCTCCGAACCGGAACTGCCGGTGCAGGGAAAGGGCAAGGAAGAGGAGCGCATTCGCCTGCTCTCGGCGATGGACCATCTGCGGTCGCGGCTCGCGATCTCGTCCGAGGTCAGCCCTAAGGCAGCGATATGCAGCGCTCACCGCGCGCTGCTGGACGATCCCGAACTCGAAGCCGCGGCCCTTTCGCGTATCGCCGAGGGCGAAGACGCCGCCCATGCCTGGCGCGAGGCTTGCCGCGCTTCGGCGGTGGTTCTGCGCGGCAGCGGTTCGGCCCGCTTTGCCGAGCGCGCGGACGACGTTCTCGACCTCGGGAGGCAGCTCGTCACCATCCTCATCGGCGAACTCGACGAGACGTTGGCGTTTCCTCCGGGGACGATCCTCCTGGCAGACGAACTGCTGCCTTCCCAGATCATGCAGCTCGGCGCCGAGGTTACCGGCATCGCGCTCGCGAACGGTGGCCCGACCTCGCATGTCGCGATCCTTGCGGCCAGCATGGGCATTCCAATGCTTGTCGCCATCGGCGATGCGCTCGCAGGCGTTCGCGCGGGCGACAAGGCCATTCTCGATGCCGACGGCGGCTTTCTCCTCCCGGCGCCCGGCGCTGCCGCGCTTGCCGAGGCAGAAGCGGAAGTTGCCGCGCGTCAGGCGAGGCGCGCCGATGCCCTCGCCAGCGCGAGCGAGCTTTGCCACAGCCGCGACGGCGCGCGCATCGAAGTCTTCGCCAATCTCGGCTCGCTCGACGATGCCCGTCGGGCAGTCTCCGCCGGGGCCGAGGGCTGCGGATTGCTGCGCACGGAATTCCTGTTTCTCGAAAGGGAAAGCGCGCCGACCGTCGCCCAGCAGGCCGAACTCTACGCCGGGATTGCCGATGCGCTGGGCGGTCGCCCCCTGATCGTCCGCCTGCTCGACATCGGCGGTGACAAGCCCGCAACCTATCTGCCCATCGCGCCAGAGGCCAATCCGGCACTCGGTTTGCGCGGCATCCGGGTGGGACTTGCCCATCCCGATGTGCTGGAAGACCAGTTGCGCGCCATTCTTTCGGTCGAACGCGGAGGGGCGCTGCGGATCATGGTGCCGATGGTCACCGGCGTCGCCGAGGTCCGCGAGGTGCGCCAGCGGGTCGACCGGATCAGCGCCGAACTTGGCCTCGCGCAGCGCGTCGAAGTCGGCATCATGGTCGAAACGCCTGCCGCCGCCGCCACCGCGTTCCTGCTCGCGCCGCACGCCGATTTCATGTCCATCGGCACGAACGACCTGACCCAGTACGTCCTCGCGATGGACCGGGACAATCCGGCCGTGGCGGGTGGGATCGACGGGCTCCACCCGGCCGTGCTCAACCTGATCGCGCAGACCGTGCGCGGCGCGCAATCGGTCGGTCGCTGGACCGGAGTTTGCGGCGGACTTGCGGCAGATCGCCTTGCGGTGCCGCTGCTCCTCGGCCTCGGCGTGACCGAGCTGTCGGTGCCGCTGCGTCAATTGCCCGAAATCAAGGCGCTCGTGCGCGGGCTGTCCATCTCGGACTGCAAGACTCTCGCCCTCGAGGCGCTTCAGCTTGAATCCGCTGCCGAAATCCGTGCCCTGTCGCGGGCATTCGTGGAGACACTGCCATGAGGAACCTTCTCGGCCTGCTCCAGCCGATCGGTCGCGCGCTGATGCTGCCGATCGCGGTGCTCCCCGTCGCGGGGCTTCTGCTGCGCCTCGGCCAGCCCGACCTGCTCGATCTTCCGCTGCTGGCCGCGTCCGGCGATGCGCTCTTCTCCAGCCTCGGACTGCTTTTCGCCATCGGCGTTGCCGCGGGCATTGCGCGCGACGGCAATGGTGCGGCGTGCCTCGCGGGGGTGGTCTGTTATCTCGTCACGATGAACGGCGGCAAGGCGCTCCTGCCGGTCCCGACGGACGTCACGCTCGGCCTTGCCGATACGCTTGCCCAGACCGTCGCAAGGGCGTGGAAGGCCAAGGCCTTTGCCCGGCTTGACGTACCCATCGGGATCGTCTCGGGTCTGCTCGGCGGCGCGCTCTACAACCGCTTCTCGACCATCGCCGTTCCTGCCTATCTCGCCTTCTTCGGCGGAAGGCGTTTCGTGCCCATCGTCGCGGGTGGCGCGGGGGTCGTGCTTGCCGGGGTCGTGGGCCTTGGCTTCCCGGCACTCGATGCCGCGCTCGATCACGGTAGCCGGGGTCTCGTTGCCGCAGGTCCGGTCGGGCTCTTCGCCTTCGGGGTTCTGAACCGGCTGCTCCTCGTCACCGGGCTCCACCACATCCTCAACAACGTCGCCTGGTTCGTCCTGGGCGATTTCGGGGGGACGACCGGCGACCTGCGCCGCTTCTTTGCCGGAGACCCGCATGCGGGCGCCTTCATGGCCGGGTTCTTCCCGATCATGATGTTCGGCCTGCCCGCCGCCTGCCTCGCCATGTACCGGGCCGCGTTGCCCGATCAGCGCAAGGCGACCGGCGGCATGCTTCTCAGCCTCGCGCTCACCTCGTTCCTGACCGGCGTGACCGAGCCGATCGAGTTCAGCTTCATGTTCCTCGCACCGATGCTCTACGCGGTCCACGCGGTGCTGACGGGCGCGGCGATGGTTCTGATGGACGTGCTCGGCGTGCGCATGGGCTTCGGCTTTTCCGCCGGCCTTTTCGACTATGTGCTGAACTTCGGCCGAGCCACCCGGCCGCTTCTCCTGCTGCCCGTCGGCCTTGCCTATTTCGCGATCTACTACGCGGTCTTCAGCTATGCGATCCGCCGTTTCGACCTCGCGACGCCAGGCCGCCAGCCGCTCGCGCCCTCCGGCCAGCAGGAAACCGGCACCGACGGCGAGTTGGGCCACGCCTATGTCGAAGCCCTTGGCGGCGCCGCCAACATCGCCACCTTGGGCGCCTGCACCACGCGCCTGCGCCTGGTCGTCCGCGATCCCGCGGCGGTCGACGATGCCGCGCTCAAGGCGCTCGGCGCGGTCGCGGTGCTGCGCCCTGCCGCCGATGCCGTGCAGGTCATAATCGGCCCCATGGCAGACCGCATCTGCGCCGAGATGGCCGACGTCGTGAAGCACGCACCCGCCGCCCCCGCCGCCACGCCTGTCCGCTCCGAAGCGTTAGCCGTCAGCCTGCGCCCGGAAATCCTTGCCGCGCTCGGCGGAGCCGATGCCGTCGTCCAGGCCTCGCGCGCGGCCGGACGCATCCGCGTGACGTTTCGCCGTGACGCGGATCTTGCGGCAATGGCCCCGGTCCCCGGCCTGCGCTGCGTCGCCCGCATCGACGCGCGGACCTGGCACCTCATCGGCCAGGACCTCGCGGTCTGAGCCGCGCGGCGATGACGCCGACCGGCCTGCATCGCCGCGAGGTCCTGTCGCTGCTGGGCACGACAGCCTGTACCATCGCCGCCTCTGCCCACGCTTCGGCACCCGCTGGCGCGCTTTCCCCGTCGCCTGCTGATCCGCACCATCGCCTCGTCTTCGACAGCCCCGCGCGCGAATGGATCGAGGCGCTCCCCGTCGGCAACGGCCGCCTCGGCGCAATGATGCACGGCCTGCTCGATGGCGAGCGACTCTCGCTCAACGAGGACACGCTCTGGTCGGGCCAGCCCTCGGTCGGCGGGGCCGCCGCCGACGGCCTCCTCGAACAGATGCGCGATCTGATCTTCGCTGGCGACTATCCGGGGGCAGACCGCCTCGCGCGCCGGATGCAGGGCCACTTCAGCGAGGCTTACCTGCCGCTGGCCGACCTCCACGTCGATCTCGATCAAGCCGGTCCCGCCCGCGCGATCCGCCGCACGCTCGACCTTCGCGAAGCCACTGCCGGGGTCGAGATCGACCGCGATGGCGGCATTGAACGGCGCACGCTCTTTGTCTCGGCCCCGGCGCAACTCGTGGTGTTCAGGATCGAGCGTGAGGGCGCCGCCCGCTTCGGCGCCAGCGTGCGCCTCGACTGCCAGCTTCGCTCTTCCATCCGCGCCGTATCGCCCCGCCGCCTCGTCCTCGCCGGCAAGGCGCCCACGGTGTGCGAGCCCGACTATCGCAACGTCCCGGACCCCGTTCGCTATTCCGACCGCGCCGGCTACGGCATGGCCTTCGCCGCGATTGCCGAGATCGACACCGACGGCTCAGTCCGAAAGGGGGAGGGCGCTCTTCGGGTCGAGAACGCCGGCTGGCTCGAGATTCGCCTTGCCGCCGCCACCGGCTATCGTGGCCCCCACGTCCTGCCCGACCTCGATCCCGGCGCGGTGGAGGCGCTGGCAGCCGCGCCCTTGCGCCGCGCAAGGGGCAAGCCGCACACCCGCCTTCTGGCCGACCACCGCCGCGATCACCGCGCGCTGTATGAACGGTCCGCGCTCGCGCTCGGCGGCGGCGACACCGCCCGGCGGCACGATGGCCTGCCCACCGATGCGCGCCGCGCCGCCGATCCGGGCGACCCCGCGCTCGCGGCGCTGCTCTACAATTACGGCCGCTATCTGCTGATCGCGAGTTCCCGGCCCGGAACGCGTCCGGCGAACCTCCAGGGCATCTGGAACGCGCAATTGCGCGCGCCGTGGAGCTGCAACTACACCACCAACATCAACGTGCCGATGAACTACTGGATGGCCGAGACCGCCAACCTCGCCGATTGCCATCGTCCGCTGGTCGATTTCGCCGAAGCGCTGGCGCGGAATGGCGGCGACACCGCGCGCGATTACTACCGGATGCCCGGCTGGTGCCTGCACCACAACACCGACCTGTGGGCCATGTCTAATCCGGTCGGCGCGGGCGAGGGCGATCCCAACTGGGCCAACTGGCCGATGGGTGCGCCATGGATCGCGCAGCACTTGTGGGAACACTACCGCTTCTCGGGCGACCTGGCGTTCCTGCGCGACCGCGCCTGGCCGGTAATGCGCGGCGCGGCGGATTTCTGCGTCGGCTGGCTGGTACGCGATCCCGCCTCGGGCCAACTCACTACCGCCCCCTCGATCTCGCCCGAAAACCTCTTTGTGACGGCCGATGGCCGGACGGCCGCAATCAGCGCGGGGTGCACGATGGACATCGCCATGATCCGCGAGCTGTTCGGCAACTGCATCGCCGCCGCCGCCGTCCTGGGCGAGGATGCCGCCTTCGCGAAAGTCTTGCGCAACCTGTCCGAAGAGCTTCCTCCCTACCGCATCGGCCGCCACGGCCAGTTGCAGGAATGGTCGGTCGATTTCGCGGAACAGGACCCGGGACACCGGACAGTCTCGCACCTCTATCCGATCTTTCCAGGCGGCGATATCACGCCCCGCCGCTCGCCTCGACTGGCAGCGGCAGCCGCGCGCTCGCTCGACCGGCGCGAGGCGCATGGTGGCAGCTCAACCGGATGGTCGCGCGCCTGGGCCACGGCAATCCGCGCGCGTCTTGGCGATGGCAAGGCTTGCGGAGAGGCGCTCGAACGTTTCCTCGCCGATCACGTCGCGCGCAGCCTGTTAGGCACTCACCCATTCCATCCGCATCCGGTCTTCCAGATCGACGCGAACCTCGGCATCGCTGCGGCGATCGCCGAATGTCTCGTGCAGAGCCACGAGGACCGGATCGAGCTGTTTCCCGCCCTGCCGCCGCGCTGGCGGGAAGGGGCAGTGAAGGGCCTGCGCACGCGGCACGGGGCAACGGTCGATCTCGAATGGACGCCCGCAGGCGCGACCGTTCTCCTTCATGCGCGGCGCGGCGGCACGGTCACGGTCGGCCTCCCGCCCTCGCTCCGTCCCTCTTCCGGCGCCGCCGTGGCGCAGGTCGATCTGCGCGTCGGCAGGGATCGCACAGCCAGGCTTGCCCTGATCGCCGTCTGACCCACCGTTCGCGTCTACCCCCGACCATTCACCCCCCTGATCGCCAACCTTGCCCCGGCTTCTCACCGGAGGCGTTCACGCGCGCACGTACCGCGGTCACCAACGAAAAATGCCCGCCCCCCTTTCGGGGAGCGGGCAAGCCACCTGGGAGCGCAGTGGTGGTTCTTAGAACTTCGCAGTCATGCTGGCCGAATAGACGCGGCCATTCTTGTAGATCGAAGTCGGCGCGTTCTTGGTCGAGCTGTACTGGTAGTACGTCTCGTCCAGCAGGTTCGAAGCCGTCGCCGTCACGCTCAGGTTCTCGTTGATCGCGTAGGAGACCTGCGCGTCAAGCTGGCGGTAGGCGTCGGTGTAGTCCTGCGACTGCTGGCGGCCGAAGCGGTAGAAGTACTTCGAACGACGGTTGTAGCTGACGCGCGCCTGGAACGGTCCGTTCTCGTAGTAGGGCGAGATCTGGATCGTGTTGCGCGACAGGAAGGGCAGGCCTTCCGCCTTGCTCGTCTCGGCATCGGCGAAGGTGTAGGAGGCCTGGATGCCGAAGCCCCAGGCGAGGTTGGTGTTGCCCGAGATCGAGAAGCCGGTGACCGATGCCTTGCCGCCGTTTACCGGGCGCGACACCGCATAGGTGAGGGTGTTGCCGGTGATCGGGTTGGTCAGTTCGGTCTCGAGCGTCTCGTTGCCCACGTAGTTCGAGATGTCGCGGTAGAACACTTCGCCCGAAAGGAAGCTGCCCGGTGCGAAGTACCATTCGGCCGAGAACCCGAAGTTGGTCGCAAGGTAGGGCTTCAGGTCGGGGTTGCCGCCGCTGCCGCTCAAGGTGGAGTCGGTCAACGAAAGGTAGCCGGCAAGGTCGGAGTAGCGCGGACGCGACATGACCTTGGCCGCCGCTGCACGCAGCACAACCGTATCGCCCGCGTCGTAGATCACGTTGATCGAGGGCAGGAACCGGTTGTCGGTCTTGTTGTACTGCACGAGCTGAACGGTCGAACCGCTCTGCGCGTAGAAGTTCGATTCCGTCTTGGTGCTGACGAAGCGGACGCCGACGTTGCCGCGCAGCTTGCCGGTTTCGAAGTTCGCCTGGGCATAGCCGGCCGCGATCTTTTCCTTCACCAGCCAGTATTCGCCCTTCGCCAGGCCGCGGTCGTCGGTGAAATTGCCGTACTTGGCCAGGGCGGCGATGATGCCGTCCTTGTCCATGCCGACATAGGGTGCACCGTTGCCCGAGGTGCCAAGGCCATCATAGAGACCCGAAGGCAGCACGTTGTAGTCAAGATCCGCCAGGGTGAAGTCCTGGTCGGTGAAGATCGCGTTGCTGTAGGTCGTGTTGCTGTTTTCGTGCGAAGTGAAGCGCGCGCCGAACAGCAGCTGGGTGAACGGCCCGGCGTTCAGGTCATGCACGGCATTGGCTTCGGTGAACCATTCCTTGTCCAGCGTGAAGCCGGACTTGGTCGGGATGCCGCCGATCTGGCGACCGAAGAAGGTGCGGCCGTCGGAGGCGGTGATGTTCTCGCCGCCGTTTGCGGTGTAATTGCTCAGCCACTTGGTCGGGTCGGTCGCCGGGCTGTCCCAGTCGACGGTCGTGTTGCGGCCGTTAGCACCCGAAGTGAAGCCCTGCTGGGTGCGGAAGTCGAGCAGGTATTCGGGGTCCTTGCCGCCCGAAGCGCGGGTGTAGCCGACGTTGCCGGTCACGTGCCAGCCGTCGGGTTCCCATTCGTAGGCAAGCGAATAGGTGTCGTTCTTCACGCGGGTGCGGCGATAGAGCGTGTCGAGCTGGCCGGTCGAGCCGGTCTGGCCGTCCGCGATGCCCGAGAAGGTCGCCTGGGTCACGAGACCGCCGCTGAACTGGGCCGAGATGAGGCGCGAACCTTCGTACCCATACGTGTACATCGAGTTCGAGACGTTGTCGTAGTTGCCGCGAATGATCAGGGCCGTGCCGGTCAGCTTCAGGTTGTCGGACGGACGGACCTGGATCGCGCCGTTGAAGCCGATGCGTTCGCGTTCCTGCTTGAAGAATTCGCGCGCGAGGAACGAGGCGAAGCGCGAGCTGGCGAATTCGCTGCGCTCGTCTTCGGTCAGGTCGGTGATCGCCTTGCCGTTGACGGTGGCGGTCGACGGGGCGTTGTCCAGCAGGGCCTGGCCGGTGCGGTACCAGTAGACCGCCACGCCAGCGCGGCTCAGTTGTTCCTTGTCGTAGTTGGCGGCGGCAAGGATGCCGATGGTTTCGTCGGCGTTCTTCCAGCTATAGAGCGCGTTGCCGCGGATGCTGCCGCGATCGGCGCGGTCGTTGTATTCGTAGCCGCCGTTGAAGCGGAAGGTGTTGGAGTCGAGGTCGAGCGGCTTGCGCGTGACGACGTCGACGGACGCGCCGATAGCGCCTTCCTGGAGGCGGGCTTCGGGGGTCTTGTAGACCACGGCCTGGCTGATGATCGAGGGCGACAGCAGCGAGTAGTTGAACGAGCGGCTCGAACGGTCGGAGGGGTTGCCGCCCCAGTCGGCCGAGGCGACCGAGTGGCCGTCGATGGTCAGGCGGTTGAGGGCGGGTTCGACGCCTGCGATCGAAAGCTGTTCGCCTTCGCCGAACTGGCGGTCGACGGTGACGCCGGGAAGACGGGCGAGCGAGTCAGCGACGTTAGCGTCGGGGAACTTGCCGACATCTTCGGCGCTGATCACGTCGACGATCGAGCTGGCCTTGCGCTTGATCTCGATGGCGTCGCGCAGCGAGGCGCGAATGCCGGTGACGACGATGCCGTCAGCCTCGTTGCTTGAAACGGATTGTGCCTGGGCGGCGACGGGCGCGGCCACCATGGCAGTCGTGGTGATCAACAGAAGATGCCGCAGTGTCATGCGTATTTCCCCCAACAGCTTGGCGCAGTGCGCGCCAAAGATTTCGCCGGTGTAAGGCCGGCCCCCTCCTTGGTCCCGAATGGATGTGTTGGGTCCAATCATGTTACCAACACCCTATTTGGTTATGCGTATGTTATATCTGTGGCGCCGATATTCCAACGAAAAATGCTATCTGGACATACGCTGGTAACCTGTTTGCATTACCTATCTGAATTTCAAATATAAAAAAGGTCGGCAGTGGTGCATTTGCGCCAGGATGGCCGTTGTTCGGCCATGAAAGTGCGGCAAACCGGCAACAGGCTTGGCGAATCGTGCGTGACCATGGTCCCGGCGATGGTTGCGATCGCGTGGTCTCGGCCACCGTAAGGACCCGGGCAAAGGTCCCTGCGCGGCGCGCGTAACTTCGCGGTGTCCTACAGGTCCTGTTTCATGCCATGCAGGCGCTCGTGGAATGCGTCCCAAACAGTCCCGCCGTCATGTGCCGTCATGCCCCTCGCGGGGCCTCTCGCGGAGGTGAAAGGGACCGGTCCGGTTGTTTCTCCCTGGATAGTGTAAACCGTGTAAACCTCCTCGGCGGCGAAACTGCGCAAAAAGCCCGCGTCCGGCTTGTTTCGGCGTCGCGAACGCTTATGAAGTTTTCACGGTTATGAATTGAGAGAGGCGTGTCCCCGATGGCGAAGATCAAGACCACTCATGTCGGAAGCCTGCCGCGCGGCGACGAACTGACGCCGTTGCTCCTGGCCCGCGACAAGGGCGAACCCTATGACGCCGCCGAGTTCGACCGCGTCGTTTCCGCCGCCGTCGACCAAGCGGTGAAGGACCAGGTTGCAGCGGGGGTCTCGGTCGTGTCCGATGGCGAACTCGGCAAGGTCGGTTACTCGACCTACATGATCGAGCGCCTGTCCGGCTTCGGCGGCCACATCGATCGCAAGCCCGCGGCCGACCTCGCCGAAGTGCCGAACCTGGCGAAGAAGCTGTCGGCGATCATGGGCAGCCAGGAATTCGTCCGCGCCTCGTGCATCGGGCCGGTGCGCAAGGTCACCCTCCAGCCGCTGCACGACGATATCCGCCGCTTCAAGGCCGCGCTGGCGAACCACGCCGCGCCCGATACCGAGGCGTTCATGAACGCGGCGTCGCCGGGTCTCATCACCGCCTTCCAGGTCAACCGCCACTACCCGAGCCACGAGGCCTACCTCGCAGACCTCGCCGATGCGATGCGCGAGGAGTACGAGACGATCGTGAACGAGGGCTTCTACCTCCAGCTCGATTGCCCCGACCTCGCGATGAGCCGCCACACCGGCTATCAGGACCTCTCGGAAGAGGATTTCCTCAAGGTCGCGGCCGCCAACGTCGAGGCGCTGAACGCCGCCACCGCGAACATCCCGCCGGAACGGATGCGGATGCACATCTGCTGGGGCAACTACGAAGGCCCGCACGACCACGACATCCCGCTCGAGCGCGTCGTCGACATCATCATCAAGGCGCGGCCGGCGACGATCCTGTTCGAAGCCGCCAATCCGCGCCACGAGCACGAATGGAAGGTGTGGAAGGACGCGAAGCTGCCCGACCACAAGATCCTCGCTCCGGGCCTGATCGACACCTGCTCCAACTACATCGAGCATCCCGAACTGATCGCCCAGCGCATCGAGCGCTTCGCCAATTTCGTCGGCGCGGACCGCGTCGTTGCCAGCACCGACTGCGGCTTCGGCACCTTCGCGGGCTATGGCAAGCTCGATCCCATCGTCACGTGGCGCAAGCTCCGGTCGCTGCGGGAAGGCGCGGATATCGCCGCGAGCCGCCTGTGAGGCCGGAAGACCGCCGCGCCGCCGAGCATGATTGCGCCCGCCTGATCGCGCTCTACGCCAACCTCAACGACGAGGCGCGCTGGGACGAGGTTGCGGCCCTTTATGCGGAAGACGGCGTCATGTATCGCCCGACCGCGCCGGATGTCGGCGTGGAAGGGCGCGAGGCGATCCTCGCCGCGTTCAAGGCGCGCCCGCCGCGCACCACGCGGCACGTCTGCTCGAACGTGGTCATCGACGTCGAAGGCCCCGCTACGGCGCGGGGCACCAGCGCGATGCTGCTGTTCACCAGCGAGGGCGCGCCGCTCGTGGGCTCGTTCCACGACCGTTTCTGCCTGACCCCGGATGGCTGGCGTTTTGCCGAGCGGCGCGGAAGCCTGATCTTCAAGTGAACGCCTCAGCCGCCTCCAACCCGGTCAAGTCCGCGATGCGCACGCTCGACGTGATCGAGTACGTTGTCGCGAACCGGCAGGGCGCCGTGGCGCAGGAGATCGCGGGTGCGCTGGCCATTCCGGTCAGCAGCCTGTCCTACCTGCTCGCCACGCTGACCGAGCGGGGATACCTGACCCGCGAAGGGCGGCGCTATCTTCCGGGGCCGGGGCTCCAGCGCCTGCGCGCGCCCGAGGCGGCCCTGACGCTGGAGGACCGCGTGGCGCCGCTGGTGCGGGCGCTGCGCAGCGAGTTGAACGAAACCTCCTCGTTCATGGTCCGCCGTGGCTGGGAAGTCGAGGCGCTGGTCACCGAGGCGAGCGACCACGCGCTGCGCTATGCGGTCGATCCTGGGACGCGCCGTCCGCTTCATGCGCTGGCTGCGGGCAAGCTCATGCTGGCATGGATGCCGCCGCAGGAACTGGCGCGCTACTTTGCGGAGACGGACCGCGCGGTGCTGACGCCCAATACGCGAACCTCGGAGCGCGACCTTCGCGCCGATTTCGCCCGGATCATGGCGCGCGGCATCAGCATCGCCCGCGAGGAGGCGACCGTCGGCATCTGCGGAATGGCGGCGCCGGTCTGGCTGGACGGGCAACTGGCCGGCGCGCTTAGCGTCGCCGTGCCGGCGGTTCGCTTCGGTCCGGACATCGAAGCGCGCATTCTCGTTCTGTTGCAGCGCACCGCCGCCGCCATCCAGGGAGGTCAACCATGAAGCGACGCACATTTCTCGGCCTCCTTCCCGCGGCGGCGGGCGCCTGCGTGCTGCCGGCCCATGCCTTTGCGGCGAGCGACCAGCACCGTTGCCGCGTGATCGTCGACAACGACCTGTCCGGCGATCCTGACGGGCTGGTGCAACTGGCACAGCACCTGCGCTCGCCTTCGGTCGATATCCGCGCGATCATCGGCTCGCACCTCCACGCCGACGAAGCGTGGTCCAAGTCGGAGCATCAGGCGACGGACGGCGCCAACCGGGCGCGTGAGCTGCTGGGCGTCATGGGCCTGTCGGGCAAGGTGCCGGTGATTGCGGGTTCGGAAAGGGCGATGCCCTCGATGCAGGTCTCGGCGCGCACCGCCGCAACCGATGCTATCATCGCCGAGGCGATGCGCGACGACCCGCTGCCCCTGTTTTATTGCGCGGGCGCGGGTCTCACGGACCTTGCCATGGCATGGCTGATCGAGCCGCGCATCGGCAAGCGGTTGACGCTGGTCTGGATCGGTGGGCCCGAGTATCCGGGTCTTGGTCTGCCGGTGCCTGGCGCCACGCCGGGCGAATACAACATCACCATCGACGTGCTGGCGGCGCAGGTGATCTTCAACCGGTCCGACATTCCGATCTGGCAGGTGCCGCGCAATACCTATCGCCGGATGCTGATGTCGATGGCGGAACTCGAGCAGATGAAGGCGCAGGGCGGCACGGGCGCCTGGCTGGTGGAACAGATCGAGGGCGTTTCGCAAGCGGCGGCCGGTGCAGGGCTCAAGGTCGGCGAAACCTATGCCCTTGGCGACAGCCCGCTGGTGACGCTCACCGCGCTGCAATCCGCTTTCGAAGCGGACCCGTCGTCAAGCGACTATGTGATGGTTCCCGCGCCGACGGTCATGGCCGATGGCACCTGCAAGCGGAACCCGAAGGGGCGCCCGATCCGGGTCTATACCACGATCGACACTCGCCTGACCTTCGGCGACATGATGGCCAAGCTCGGGAAACAAGGGCTCAGGAAATAGGGGCCGGATCGCTCCGGCCCCACCCGTTTACTTCTTCATGCCTTCGGTGATGCGCTGGGTTTCGGCGCGGGTGGATTCCGGGCCGGTGTTGCGCTTGTAGATGCCGCCCTGGCCTGCCGCGCGATTGAACAGGTCGGGATCGCCTTCGCGCTGTTCCAGGCCGAACAGCGGGAACAGCCCGGGGTGACGGCCCAGGCCGCCGTAGAGGTCGAGGCAGCGCTCGATCCAGTCGCGCAATGGATCGTCATTGGCGAGCACCGGCGTCTTGCACACCGAGGCGGTGAACAGGATGCCGCCCATGATGCGGTAGTCGGCGTAGTTGGGCGAGGAGCCGCCGAGCCACTGGTGCTGGGCAAGCGCGGCGCGCAGCGGTTCGAGCGCGGCGGAGATCTTCGGCAGGCGCTCTTCGCGTCCGGCCTGGACTTCTTCGAGCTTGCGGCCGAGCATCTTCTCGCGGCTGTGGGTGACGTATTCGTGATCCTGCGGCAGCGAGAGATCGCGGTAGTCCTGGCAGAAGCAGAACATCCACGGTCCGACGGCAGCATTCCAGAACCAGTTGTCGAGCGCCTTGAGCGTCGCCGCGACGCTTTCGTGCGGGATCAGGACAGGGCGGTCCGGATACTTGGCATCGAGGTATTCGACGATGCCCCAGCTATCGAGAACGAACTCGCCGTCGTCGACGATCGCGGGAAGGCGCTCGGTCTTGCCGCCGGTGCGTTCGAGAATTCCGGTGAACCCGCCTGGCACGACGTCGAGGTCGAAGCCCTTGTGCTTCAACGCATATTTCGTCGCCCAGACGAACGGGCTGATCGTCGCGCCGGTCGAAAGGGCAAGGTCGTAGAAAGTGATCGTGTTGTTGGCGGCCATGGGAATCCTCTCTCGTCGTTGCGAGCAGTCTGCCAGATATTGTTAGTAACACAAACGAAATTTGTGACTCAATTGCCGTCACCCTGAACTTGTTTCAGGGTCCATCCGTCCCCTCACTCGGCTGTCTGCGTTGAGACATGGATCCTGAAACAAGTTCAGGGTGACGAGGCATTAGGAGCGCAGGAAGTGCTACAACGCAAAGAGCGCCGGGCCCGTCGGGATGGGCCGGCGCTCTCGCTGTCAGGTTCGCACCTGTAGCCTTACTTCTTGGTGCGCCAGCCCTCGGCGTAGCTGTCGCGCGCCACTTCCGAGTAGGGGACGGCGGCGACGGTGGCCTTGATCTCGGTCTGGACGTGGGGTTCGACGGTGGGCTTGGTGGTGCCGCCGTTCGGTTCGCCCCAGAGCAGGCTGACTTGCGTGCCCGGTTCGACGTAACCCGGCTCCATCATGGCCAGCGTGAGGAACTTGCCCTCGTTGGCGGTGTAGCCGATCCAGGTGGAGAGGCCGACCATCTTGCCATCGGCAAGCACCTGGTCGAACGGGTGCATCGAATAGACCGCGCTCGGGTATTCCATGAACTTGGCGCGATCGCCCTTGCTGAGCGCCGAGGACTGGACGCGCATCACGTCTTCGTTGTCGAGCGCGAGCGTGACCTTGGTGCGGTGCTTGCCTTCGGCCGCCATCTTCTCGAGCGCGGCGCGACCGATGAAGTCATGGTCGAACTTGACGAAGGGGCCGTAACCCAGATCCCACGGCGTGGTGTAGTAGCCCTCGATGGTTTCGGGCACATAGCTGCCGCCAACCGAGCACTTGGCTTCATAGGAATTGGCCGAGAGCCATTCGCGGTAGGGGCGCAGCGCCTCGCCGGTGTAGATCGCCGGGAAGGGCGAGGGGATCCAGCCCGATTCCAGCGTGTTCGACGAATAGGCGCGGCCGCCGACGAGGGCCATCTGGAACCCCTTGCCGGCCTCGACCAGCGCGGCATGGACAGCGCCGTAGTCTTCCCACGGACCCATCAGCTCGAAGCCCGGCTGGCCGGCCATGCCGTGGCGCAGCGCGCGCACTTCCTTGCCGCCGATGGTCATGCGGGTCATGTGGAAGAACTTGAGATCCGGAGCGGTCTTGCCGGTGGCCTTCTCGATGATCTTCATCGCGTTCGGGCCCTGGATCTGGAAGCGGTAGGAATTGCGCTTGCCATCGGTGCGCATGGCCCAACGCTCGTCACGTTCGACGGTGACGTTCCAGTTGCCGCTGGCGGCGTGATATTCGACCCATTCGATCGTCGGCGCGCGACCGACGAGGTTGAAATGGTTCTCGTCGAGATAGAACAGGATCACGTCGCCGATGACATAGCCGTCGGGCGTGACGGGGACGAACTGCTTGGCGCGATCCGGCTGGAAGTTCTTGAACGAGTTGATGCCGAGGTGTTCGAGCATCTTGAACGCATCCGGACCCTTAACCGCCAGATCGACCATGTGGTACGACTGGTTGTAGAGCACTGCGGAGTGCGCCCAGGCCCACTGTTCGTTGCGCCAGTTCGAGTATTCCGCCGGAACGCCGGGATAGACGTTGGGGCCGACCTGCTGGTTGCGGACGAAGTTCACGAGATCACCAGCGTTCTGGATGACCTGCTCTAGGGTCTGGGACATTTCTCAAGCTCTCCCGATGCGATTTCGCGGATGTGGATTCGCTTTGCCCTATTTTCGCGTGCTTGAAAAGTTCGGAATGATGAATTGGGCGAAAAAATGTATGTGAGACGTACAAATTTCCGCTCACCTTCACGCCCGTTCGTGCCGGGTGAAGGCGAGACGCCATCTGGGGGCTGGCGCAAACGAAAAGGGCCGACCCTTGCGGGCCGGCCCTTTTCCGTGTCGGTTGAAGCCGATCAGCCTTCGACGTGTTCGGCGAGAACCGTCAGGCCCTTGGCGCTGACTTCCGCGAAGCCGCCCTGGACCTGGATCTCTTCAGGGGCAGCCCCTGCCGACCTGTAAACCTTGATCGCTCCGTCCTTGACCGTCGACATGAACGGCGCGTGGCCTTCCAGCACGCCGAATTCGCCATCGGTGCCGGGAACGACGACCATGTGGACCTCTTCCGAGCGGACGAGGCGGGCCGGGGTCACGAGTTCGAAGTGGAGAGACATGATCAAACTCCCCTCCGCTTGCCGGAGGTCTGAAATCTCCCCTCCCACGGGTGGGAGGGGCTGGGGGAGGGCTTTCCATTTCCAGGGGAGGGTGCCCAACAGGCCCTCCCCCTGACCCCTCCCGCAAGCGGGAGGGGAGAGAGAAGCATCAGGCTTCGGCAGCCAGCTTCTTGGCCTTCTCGACCGCTTCGTCGATGCCGCCGACCATGTAGAACGCGGCTTCCGGAAGGTGGTCGTACTCGCCGTCGACAACCGCCTTGAACGAGCGGACGGTGTCTTCGACCTGGACGAACTTGCCGGGGATGCCGGTGAACACTTCGGCGACGTGGAACGGCTGCGACAGGAAGCGCTGGATCTTGCGGGCGCGGGCGACGGTGAGCTTATCTTCTTCAGAAAGCTCGTCCATGCCGAGGATCGCGATGATGTCCTGCAGCGACTTGTACTTCTGCAGCGTTTCCTGAACGCGGCGGGCGGTCTCGTAGTGCTCCTGTCCGACGACGGCGGGGGTGAGAACGCGCGAGGTCGAGTCGAGCGGGTCGACCGCCGGGTAGATGCCGAGTTCCGAGATTGCGCGGTTCAGCGTGGTCGTTGCGTCCAAGTGGGCGAACGAGGTGGCCGGCGCCGGGTCGGTAAGGTCGTCCGCGGGGACGTAGATCGCCTGCACCGAGGTGATCGAGCCCTTGGTGGTCGAGGTGATGCGTTCCTGCAGCTGGCCCATGTCGGTGGCCAGCGTCGGCTGGTAGCCCACCGCCGAAGGAATACGGCCGAGCAGAGCCGACACTTCCGAACCCGCCTGGGTGAAGCGGAAGATGTTGTCGACGAAGAACAGAACGTCCTGGCCTTCCTGGTCGCGGAAGTATTCTGCCATGGTCAGGCCCGAGAGCGCGACGCGAGCACGGGCGCCCGGCGGTTCGTTCATCTGGCCGAACACGAGGGCGACCTTCGAGCCGTCCGGGGTCGGGTTGCCGTCGGCGTCCTTGGCGATAACGCCGGCGTCGAGGAACTCGTGATAGAGGTCGTTGCCTTCACGGGTGCGTTCGCCGACGCCCGCGAAGACCGACACGCCGCCGTGGCCCTTGGCGATGTTGTTGATCAGCTCCTGGATGAGCACGGTCTTGCCCACGCCGGCGCCGCCGAACAGGCCGATCTTGCCGCCGCGCGCATAGGGAGCGAGAAGGTCGATGACCTTGATGCCGGTCACGAGGATCGCGGCTTCGGTCGACTGCTCGATGAATTCCGGAGCCTTGGCGTGAATCGGGGCGGTCTGTTCCGCGCCGACCGGGCCACGCTCGTCGATCGGCTCGCCGATGACGTTCATGATGCGGCCGAGGGTCTTGGGGCCGACCGGCACCGAGATCTGCGCGCCGGTGTTGGTCACCGGCTGGCCGCGGGTCAGGCCGTCGGTCGAGTCCATCGCGATGGTGCGAACGGTGTTCTCGCCGAGGTGCTGTGCGACTTCGAGAACGAGGCGGTTGCCGTTGTTGTCGGTTTCGAGCGCCGAGAGAATCGCGGGCAGTTCGCCGTCGAAGGTCACGTCGACGACGGCGCCGATGACCTGGCTGATCTTGCCGGTAGAGGAGAGCACGGTGGCCATGGTTGTTTCCTTGCCTTCTATCTCTGTCGTCAGAGCGCTTCAGCGCCCCAAGTTCTTGATGTTGCTACAGTGCTTCAGCACCAGCAATGATTTCGATGAGTTCGGTGGTGATCGCGGCCTGGCGGCTGCGGTTGTACTGGATGGTGAGCTTGTTGATCAGCTCGCCCGCATTGCGCGTCGCGTTGTCCATCGCGGTCATCGACGCACCCTGTTCCGAAGCTTCGCGCTCGAGCAGGGCACCGAAGATCTGCGTGGTGACGTAGCGCGGCAGCAGTTCCTCGAGGATTTCCTCCTCGCCCGGCTCGTATTCGACCACTGCGTCGATTGCGACCGTGTTGGTCGGGGCAGGGACGGGGATGATCTGCGTGGTCACCGGCAACTGGGTCAGCGCGTTCTTGAATTCCGGCGCGACCAGATGGGCGACGTCGAACTTGCCGGCCTCGAACAGGGCCAGAAGCTCCTGCGCGATGGCGGCGGCCTCGTCGAAACCGGGGGTGCGAACGAGGCTGGTGTCGTATCCGGCGGCGATGCCGTTCGGATAGTCACGACGGATCGGCGCGCGACCCTTCTTGCCGACGAGATAGAACGTCACGGTCTTGCCAGCCGCTTCAAGCGCACGTGCCTGCAGCTTGGCTTCCTTGATGATGTTCGAGTTCAGACCGCCGCACAGGCCCTTGTCCGTGTTGACCACGACGAGGAGGTGGCGCTGGTTCGAACCGGTGCCGCGCATCAGCAGCGGACCGTTGTCCTGGCCAGCGACCTTGGCAGCGAGGCTGCCCATGACTTCCGCGAGGCGGCTGGCATAGGGACGTGCGGCTTCGGCAGCCGCCTGCGCCTTGCGCAGCTTTGCCGCTGCGACCATCTGCTTGGCCTTGGTGATCTTCTGGGTCGACTTGACCGAGTTGATCCGGCCCTTGAGTTCTTTAAGACTAGCCATTCGTACGAAACCTCAAACGCCAATCCAAAACTGCTTCCAAAGCCTTCGCTCGGTTGCTCGCACGAATTTGCGCAAGTCCTTGGTCAATTGCTGTGGGCGACATCTTCTTTGCATACTTCAGCCAGCTTTCGCGGACTTTATCTGCCCATTGTTCACATTTGGCCTCAGCAACCGTAGCGATGACGTCCGCTGTCTCTGATGTTTCAGCGTAGATGCCTGCTTCAGCTACCACACACTTTGTCCAGACTTCTTGAAAAAGTGAGAATGGCACCGCCGAACCTGAAGTGCTCGCGGCTAGCACAGACATAGACGCGAGCATCAGCATTATGCGAACTGCTTGGCGAAAGCGTCGAGAGCCGCGACCAGCTTGCCCTTGGCTTCGTCGCCAAGGTCCTTGGTGTCGCGGATCAGGCCGAGCAGGTCGGCATGCTGCGAGCGCAGGAAGCTGAGCAGTTCGGCTTCGTATTCGGTGACGCGGTTCACCGGAACGGCATCCAGGTAGCCCTGGGTGCCGGCGAAGATCACGCAGGTCTGCTCTTCGAAGCCGAGCGGCGAGAACTGGGGCTGCTTGAGCAGTTCAGTCAGGCGCGCACCGCGGTTGAGGAGCTTCTGGGTCGAGGCGTCGAGGTCCGAACCGAACTGCGCGAAGGCCGCCATTTCGCGGTACTGCGCGAGTTCCAGCTTGATTGAGCCGGCAACCTTCTTCATCGCCTTGGTCTGGGCCGAGGAGCCGACGCGCGACACCGACAGACCGACGTTGATGGCCGGACGGATGCCTTGATAGAACAGGCCGGTTTCAAGGAAGATCTGGCCGTCGGTGATCGAGATCACGTTGGTCGGGATGTAGGCCGACACGTCGCCCGCCTGGGTTTCGATGATCGGCAGAGCGGTGAGCGAGCCAGCGCCGTTTTCGTCGTTCATCTTCGCGGCGCGCTCGAGCAGGCGGCTGTGGAGATAGAACACGTCACCGGGGTAGGCTTCGCGGCCCGGAGGACGGCGGAGCAGCAGCGACATCTGACGGTAGGCGACGGCCTGCTTGGAAAGGTCGTCGTACACGATCACGGCGTGCATGCCGTTGTCGCGGAAGAATTCACCCATGGTCGCACCGGTGTAGGGCGCGAGGTACTGGAGCGGAGCCGGTTCCGAAGCGGTCGCGGCCACGACGATGGAGTATTCCATCGCGCCGTTCTCTTCGAGCTGGCGGACGATCTGCGCGACGGTCGAGCGCTTCTGGCCGACGGCGACGTAGATGCAGTAGAGCTTCTTGCCTTCGTCGGTGCCGGCGTTGACGGCCTTCTGGTTGATGAAGGTGTCGATCGCGACGGCGGTTTTGCCGGTCTGACGGTCACCGATGATCAGCTCGCGCTGGCCACGGCCGACGGGGACGAGGGCGTCGATCGCCTTGAGGCCGGTCTGCACGGGTTCGTGCACCGACTTGCGCGGGATGATGCCGGGAGCCTTGACTTCGACGCGCTGGCGGGTGGCGTCGACAATCGGGCCCTTGCCGTCGATCGGGTTGCCGAGCGCGTCGACCACGCGGCCGAGCAGGCCCTTGCCGACGGGAACGTCGACGATGGTGCCGGTGCGCTTGACGACGTCGCCTTCCTTGATCTCGGAGTCCGAGCCGAAGATCACGACGCCGACGTTGTCGGCTTCGAGGTTCAGGGCCATGCCCTTCACACCGTTCGAGAATTCGACCATTTCACCGGCCTGGACCTTGTCGAGGCCGTGGATGCGGGCGATGCCGTCACCGACCGAGAGAACCGACCCGACTTCCGAGACCTGGGCCTCGGTGCCGAAGCTGGCGATCTGGTCCTTGATGACCTTCGAGATTTCAGCGGCGCGGATTTCCATTTTCAGTCCTTCCTGGAACCTTTTGGCCTGGAACCTTGCGGTCCGTCAGGCCTTCATCGCCTGGGCGAGGGAATTGAGACGGGTGCGGATCGAGCTGTCGATCATCTGGCTGCCGATTTTCACGACGAGGCCACCGAGGATTTCGGGATCGACACTGGTCTTGAGCTTGATCGACTTGCCGGTACGGGCCTTCAGCTTTTCGGTGAGGGCGGCAACCTGGGCATCGTCGAGCGCATGGGCGCTGGTCACTTCGGCGCTGACTTCGCCACGCTGGGCGGCGGCGATCTGGCCGAAGGCGCGGATCACGTCGGGGAGGGCCGAAAGGCGGCGGTTGGCGGCGAGGACGCCGACGAACTTCTTCGTAAGCTCACCAAGGCCAAGCAGGCCCGCAACCGCATCCATCGCGCGGCCGGCTTCGTCGCGGCCAAGCTGGGGGTTGTTGATGAGGCCCTTCAGGTCGGCCGATTCGCGCAGCGCGGCGTCGAGCTTCTCGAGATCGCCTTCCACGGCCGAAACGAAGCCCTGATCATTCGCCAGATCGAACAATGCCGAGGCGTAGCGCCCTGACAGGCTGGCCGTAATGCCGCTGGAAATCTCCACGCGCCGAAGTTCCTTCATCCAAGGATAAGCCGAAGCGGACCAAGTCCGTGTGGTGAACACCCGGTGGCCCGCAGACGGGGCGCGCCTAGCAACGTCGGGCCGTTATGACAAGATGCGACTTGCGGAGATGTGCATAGGTATGACCGGGAATTCGCCCACGGCGCCGGATCAGGGCGCCGGCTGGCAGTTGTAGCGCATCCGTTCGTTGGGCTCGGGCGGGAGCAGGGCCTTGATAGCCTGCTGACTATCCCCGAATTTCCGCGCCGCATCCTCGCCCGCACCGCAGGCAGGGGCGTTGAGGCGGGCGCGTTCGGCGCGCGCCTTGGTCATTGCGTCGAGCCCGACGAGGAATCGCTCGACCGTGTAGGTGTGGCTGTCTGGATCGTAGGAGTTGACCGAAACCGTCTCTTCGCCGTTGGGCACGAGGATTCGCGACCAGCCGTCGCGTGCCAGGCCGTACTGGGTCTTGCCGTTGACGCAGCCGTCGCCGCTCCATTCGAAGGGGACGTCGGTGATGTCTGAGACGGTGACCCGGCTGCGTTCCGGATCGAGGACGCAGACCATGCGGGTGCTGCCTGCCTCGGCCATGCCTGACGCCGAGCCTGCGGGGCTGCTGGCGTCAGCCGCGGGCACAAGCTCGCGGGCGCGCTGGTCGATGCTGGCGAGCGAGGGGCGGAGGAACCAGGTCACGACCGCTGCCAGCAGCAGTGCGC
Organism: Novosphingobium aromaticivorans DSM 12444; assembly: GCF_000013325.1. GTDB lineage: Bacteria > Pseudomonadota > Alphaproteobacteria > Sphingomonadales > Sphingomonadaceae > Novosphingobium > Novosphingobium aromaticivorans. The sequence goes on along the minus strand of NC_007794.1, from coordinate 2,565,761 downwards.
CTGCGCCAAACACGTGCTTGCGCTGGAACCGCCCGCGATGGCGCGAGGCCTGGACCATGCCCCATCCGCCCGCGCCGAGCGCCGCGACGAGAAGCAGCGCGGCAAGCGCCATGCCGTTGTCGCGTTCGGAGAGAATCGCCAGTTCCGCGTCGCGGCGCGCCTTGTCCATCGCGCGTTGCTTCGCGTCGGCCTGGGCTGCGGTCTGAGCGGCAAGACGGGCCTGTTCGCCGGCCGCGCGCTCTGCCTCGGCGCGATCGAGATCGGCGATGGAGCGGCAGGGAAGGCCGCTGGTGTGCGCATCCACGTTGGCGCGGCGCAGGAAGGCCGAAAGTTCGCGCATCGAGATGGCGAAGTAGAAGGCCGAATCGGTGCTGTTGTCGCTGACCGTGCCGAACGAGTTGACCCCGATCACCCGCCCGCAGGAATCGAGCAGCGGGCCGCCAGAGTTGCCCGAGCCGAGCGGAGCGGTGTGGAGCAACGTGTCGAACGAGCGCGAGGAGCGCCCGCCGGACAGATAGCCGCGCGTCTTGACGGCTGCCTGGGGGGTGACAAGATCGGCCATCGAGAGCCCCTGCGCGAGGTCGACGTTGCCGGGATAGCCGACCGCATAGACTTCCGATCCATCGCCCGGCGCGCCGGGGAACAGGGTGATCGGGGTGATCGATCCGCCACCTTCGATCCTGAGCAGCGCGAGGTCGTTGCCCGGCGAGTAGGCCACCAGCTTTGCCGGGAAGCCGTTGCGTCCCTCGGCGGGGACGACGCCAGCGATCAGGGTGTCGTCGCGGCGCAGTTCCTCGACCACGTGCGCGTTGGTGACGATGAGATTGGGCGTGACGGCAAAGCCGGTGCCGTGGGTGATGAGGTTGGCGCGGTCGCCGTCGCTTTCGATGATGACGACGCGAACGACCGAGCGGCTTGCCGCCGAAATGTCTGCCGGATCGGCAAGAGCCGCCGGTGCCGCAAGCGCGGCGAACAGCAGGGTGAGGAACGCAGTAATCTGTTTGGCGACACGCATGCCTGCGCTTCTTGCGCTGTTTTGCTTTGACCGCAAGGTGCGGGACGTCCCGCGCGAAGCCCGATGGCATCAAGTCTCCACAACAAGGAGACGACCAGATGGCCTATCGTATCGAAGGACTGCCGTATCAGGCGTTCGCGGGGCTCTTCGACCTTTCGGACGAGGATCTCGAAAACCGGGGAATGAAGCGCGTGGTCGCGACCAGCGACCGGGGCTTTCCGTGCCGGGTTTCGCTGGCGGACGCGAAGGCGGGCGATGAACTGATCCTGCTGAACCACATCAGCCATGACGTGGCGACGCCCTATCGCAGCGCCTATGCGATCTACGTGAGCAAGCGGGCCGAGATGGCGGTGCACGTGGACCGTGAACCGCCGGTCTTCGCCGGACGTCCGCTGGGCCTGCGCGGGTTCGGGACGGACGGGATGCTCAAGGATGCGCGGCTGGCGATGCCGGGCGAGGCGGACGGGAAGATCCGCGATCTGCTTGCCGATCCGCGCATTGCCACTATCCATGCTCACAACGCCGCGCATGGCTGCTTCGTCGCGCGGATCGATCGAGACGACACGGGAGACGCAGCGTGATTGCCGAGGACGAGGCATGGACTGCCGTTCTGGCACGCGACCGCGCCTTCGACGGGCGCTTCGTCACCGGCGTGCTGAGCACGGGAATCTACTGCCGGCCTTCGTGTTCCGCCCGCCATCCGCGTCGCGAGAACGTGCGGTTCTTTGCCGACGGAGAGGCCGCGCGCGCGGCGGGGCTGCGTCCGTGCCTGCGGTGCTCGCCCGACGAGGTATCGCGCGACGAACGCGCCGTGCTCATGGCGATCGAGGCGATCAAGGCGGCGGGGCAGACGCTGGCGCTTGCCGACCTTGCCGAGCAGTGCGGTTATTCACCGACGCATTTCCAGCGGGTCTTCGCCCGCGCCACCGGGCTTTCGCCCGCCGCCTACGCCCGGGCCTTGCAGAAGGAACGCATGGCCGAGGTGCTGACAGGAGCGGAGCGTGTGACCGACGCCGTATATGACGCGGGCTTTTCCGGCCCGTCGCGGTTCTATTCGGCGGCCGGGGACAGGCTGGGCATGAGCCCTTCGGCCTGGCGCGACGGTGGGCGAGGGGTGACGATCCGCTGGGCCGTGGTGGCGACTTCGCTGGGGCCGATGCTGGTGGCGGCGACCGACAAGGGCGTTTGCCGGCTGTCCTTCAACGAGGACAGCGAGGCTTTGCGCCGCCGGTTCCCGAATGCCGACCTGGCCGAGGGCGGGGAGGCATTCGAGCGGCTTGTCGGCGATGTCGTTGCCGCCGTCGAGGCGCCGGGCGACCATTCGCACATCCCCCTGGACGTGAAGGGGACGGCCTTTCAGGAAGCGGTGTGGCAGGCCCTGCGGCGCATCCCTCCCGGCGAGACGCGGTCCTATGCCGAGATCGCGGCGGAAGTGGGCAAGCCGGGCGCGGTGCGCGCGGCGGGATCGGCCAATGGCGCGAACAACGTGGCGGTGCTGATCCCGTGCCATCGCGTGATCCGTTCCGACGGGTCGCTGGGCGGCTATGCCTATGGGCTTGAGATCAAGCGGCGGTTGCTGGACAAGGAACGCGACGCGAAGGGGGAATGACGATGGACGAGGCGCAGACCAGCAAGCCCGGAACGCTGCGGCGGATCTTCGACTTTCCCGCAACCCCGATGGTGATCGAGTTCCTGGCGGTGGGGCTCTTCGCTTCGCTGGCATCGGCGCTGCTGGTGAAGGTTCTCCCGCGCGAGGGCTTCGTCGATTTTCTTGGCGGCCTCGCGCTGGCGGTGCTGGTGACGGCGCTTTACCTTGCCTGCCGGCGCTGGATCGAGCGGCGGCCCAATGACGAACTGCCCTTGCCGCGTCTCGCCCGCGAACTGCCGCTGGGGCTGCTGATCGGGGCGGGGCTGTTCACCTTGATGACCGGCATCGTGGCGGTGCTCGGCGGCATTTCGATCGAGCGGGTGAACGGCGTTGGCGCGCTCTGGCCGATGCTGGCGATGGCGGTGACTTCCGGCACAGTCGAGGAGATCCTGTTTCGCGGCATCCTCCTTCGTCATATCGAGGCCATGCTGGGCACATGGACGGCGCTGTTCGTCACGTCGGCGCTGTTCGGGCTGGCACACCTTGCCAATCCCGATTCGAGCCTTTTTGCAGCCTTCGCCATCGCGATGGAGGCGGGCATTCTGCTGGGCGCGGCCTATCTGTGGACGCGGCGGCTGTGGGTGCCGATGGGCATCCATGCCGCATGGAACTTCACGCAAGGCTGGGTCTTCAGCGTGCCGGTTTCGGGCGGCGAGGTGCCGACCGGGCTGTTCGTCACCACGCGGAGCGGGCCGGACTGGCTGACGGGTGGCGGCTTCGGGCTGGAGGCGAGCGTGATCGCGATGGCGGTCGCGACGGGCGCGGGACTGCTCCTGTTGGTGCGGGTGGTGCGACAGGGCGGGATCAGGCCGCCGATGTGGGTAAAGCGCTAGCGCGCCCATCCGGGCTTTGCGGGATCGAGCGTCCGGAGGAAGGCCTCGGCGCTGAGGAGATATTCCGCGCGCTTTTCGTCGCTCATTCGCCGCCAGGTGGCGTAAGGTTGGGCGAGGCGGTGGTAGCCTGCAAGCTTCTTCTCGTTGCGGGCGAGGAAGTGCCAGTAGAGCGCGTTGAACGGGCAGGCGCCTTCGCCGGTCTTCCGCTTCACATCGAACGCGCATTTGCCGCAGTAGTCGCCCATCCTGTCGATGTAGGCCCCGCTCGCGGCGTAGGGCTTGGAGGCGAGGCGGCCCTTGTCGGCATGGAGCACCATCCCCGCGACGTTGGGCAGTTCGACCCATTCGAAGGCGTCGGCATAGACGACGAGATACCAGTCCGCGACGTCCTGCGGCCTGAGGCCTGCCAGTAGCGCGAAGTTGCCCAGCACCATCAGGCGCTGGATGTGGTGGGCATAGGCATTGTCGCGCGTGGTCCGCACGCAATCGGCGAGGCAGCGCATCGGCGTATCGCCGGTCCAGTAGAAGTCGGGCAGGGGTCGGTGCGCGTCCAGGCCGTTGGCATCCGCGAGTGCTGGCATCTCGAGCCAGTACATGCCGCGCACGTATTCGCGCCAGCCGATGATCTGGCGGGTGAAGCCTTCCACCGCCTCGAGCGGCGCGCGGCCCTCGCGCCATTCGGTCTCTGCGCGGCGGCAGAGGTCGAGCGGGTCTAACAGGCCGATGTTGATGGCAGGCGAGAGGACTGCGTGGAACAGGAAGTCCTGGCCCGCGACCATCGCGTCCTGATATTTGCCGAAGCGGGGAAGACGGTCGGCGAGGAACGCATCGCGCGCGGCTTCGGCCTCGGTGCGGGTGACGGGCCAGCCGAAGTTTTCGAGCGACCCGAAATGTCTGGCAAAGCGCGTCGAGACGAGATCGAGGACTTCACCGGTGATGCTGTCAGGCGTGAAGCGGGGCGGGGCGGGAGGCTTGAGGCCGGCTTCCGGTCCGCCGCGATTCTCGGCGTCGAAGTTCCAGCGGCCGCCGGCGGGCTTGTCGCCGTCCATCAGCAGGCCGGTCTTCCGCCGCATCTCGCGGTAGAACCACTCCATGCGCAGTTCCTTGCGACCGGCGGCCCATTCGTAGAAGTCGGGGAGGGGGCAGACGAAACGGGTGTCGGGGAGTATGCGCACGCGGACGGGAAGGTCGGTGCGCCAGTGCTCCATCGCCTGCCTGACGCGCCATTCGCCGGGCTCGGTGGCCTGCACCCCGCGCGCGCCGTGGCGCTCCACCGCGCGGGCTACCTCGCCAGTGAAGGTGCCGGTGTTGGCGGGATCGTCGAGCCGTACGTAATCGACCGTCCACCCGGCCCCGCGCAGTTCCTCGGCGAAGTGGCGCATGGCCGAGAGGATCATAGCGATCTTGGCCTTGTGGTGGCGGACGTAGGTCGTCTCCTCCGTCACTTCCATCATCAGGATCACGGTGTCGTCGGGGCTGCGGTCGGCAAGGCTCGAGATGTGGGGTGAAAGCTGGTCGCCGAGGATGGGGACGATGACGGGGGTGGAGGGAGCGGGGGCGGACATTGTCCGGAAATGGCCGACCGGGCGGCTGGTGCAACCTGCCCCTTGGGGTCAGACGAAGCTGTAGGGATCTATGTCCACCGCCACGCGCACGCCCGGCGGGAAGCGCAGGGGATCGAGCCATTCGCGGATCACGCGCTGGAGTTCGGTGGAGCGGCGGGCGTTTATCAGCAGGCGGTAGCGGTAGCGGCCCCGCAGGAGCGAGAGCGGGGCGGGCGCGGGGCCGAGGATGAGGACGTCGTCGAGGCGCGGGGCCGAGCCGCCGATGCCGCGCGCCGCATCGCGCGCTTCCGCCTCGTCCTCGCTCGACACGATGATCGCGGCCCAGCGGCCGAAGGGCGGCGCGCCGGCATCGCGGCGGGCCTCTGCCTCGGCCTCGTAGAAGGCGTCGCGGTCGCCGCTGGCGAGAGCCTCGATCACGGGGGCTTCGGGGTGGCGGGTCTGGATCAGGACTTCGCCCGGCTTTTCGCCGCGACCGGCGCGGCCCGCGACCTGGGCGACCTGCTGGTAGGTGCGCTCCGCCGCGCGCAGGTCTCCGCCCTCGAGCCCCATGTCGGCATCGATCACGCCGACGAGGGTGAGTTCGGGGAAGTGATAGCCCTTGGTCACGAGCTGCGTGCCGACGATCACGTCGATGGCCTTGTTGCTGGCCATCTCGACGAATTCGGCGGCCTTGGCGGGGCTGGTCAGGGTGTCCGAGGTGACCAGCGCGACGCGGGCGTGGGGCAGGATCTCGGCCACTTCGTCGGCAATGCGCTCTACCCCTGGGCCGCAGGCGACGAGGCAGTCGGGTTCGTGGCATTCGGGGCAGGCGTCGGGCGGCGGGACCTCGTGACCGCAGTGGTGGCAGGCAAGGCGGCGCGAGAGGCGGTGCTCGACCAGCCAGGCCGAGCAGTTCGGGCACTGGAAGCGGTAGCCGCAGGTGCGGCACAAGGTGAGCGGGGCATAGCCGCGGCGGTTGAGGAAGAGCAGCGATTGCTCGCCCTTTTCGAGACGGTCCTTCAGGGCCCTGACCAGCGGCGGCGCGATCCAGTGGCCGCGTTCGGGCTGTTCCACGCGCAGGTCGACGACCTGGATGTGGGGCATGGTCGCGCCGCCGAACCGGGCGGGCAGGACCACCCGTTCGTAGCGCCCCGCCTCGGCCATCTGGAGGCTTTCGAGAGCTGGGGTGGCGCTGGCGAGGATGACCGGGATCTTCTCGAAGTGGGCGCGCATGACGGCCACGTCGCGGGCGTTGTAGCGCACGCCGTCGTCCTGCTTGAACGAGATTTCGTGGGCTTCGTCGACCACGATGAGGCCAAGATCGGCGAACGGCAGGAACAGGGCGCTGCGTGCGCCGACGACGACCTGTGCGGCACCTGACGACACCGAGCGCCACGCGCGGCGCCGCTCGGACGACTTCAGCGAGGAATGCCAGGTGACGGGCGGCACTCCGAAACGGGCCTCGAAGCGTTTGAGGAAGGTTTCGGTCAGCGCGATCTCGGGAAGCAGCACGAGAACCTGTCGCCCGGCTTCGAGCGCGGCGGCGACGCCTTCGAAATAGGTCTCGGTCTTGCCCGACCCGGTGACGCCATCGAGCAGGAAGGGGTGAAATTCGCGCGCGCGCACCGATGCCACGAACCTGGCGGCGACTTCGGCCTGCTGCTCCGAGAGGTCGGGCGCGGCGAAGTGGGGATCGGCCGCAGGATAGGGGCGGTCCGAATCGACGACGACCGGTTCGAGCAGTCCGGCATTGACCATGCCGCGCAGAACGGCGTCGGAAACGCCGGCGATTTCGGACAGTTCGCGGATGGTCGCCTGCTGGTCCTGCAGGAGATCGAGCGCGATCAGGCGCTGCGGCGTGAGGCGGCCCGGCTCCTTGCCGGTCAGGCGGTATTCGGTGACGGTGCTGCCGCCCTGGAGCGCCGCGTTGCTCGACAAGGCCATTCGCGCGACCGCCGCGAGGGGGGCAAGGTAATAGTCCGCGGTCCATTCGATCAGGCGGCGCAAGGGAGCGGGCAGGGGTGGAACCGGCAGGACCTTGAGCAGGGGGCGCAACCGGCCTTCCGGAACCTCGGTCGCGGGCAGCCGGTCGGCATCCCAGACCACGCCGATGATCTGGCGCGGGCCGAGCGGCGCAATGACCACGCTGCCGGGCTCGACCGTCATCCCGGCGGGGACCCGGTAATCGAGCGGGCCGAGGGCGGCGTTGAAAATTAAACAGCGGACGCGGGTCGAATTTCCGTCTAGGAAGAGCGCGGGTGCATCACTCATGAAGCTTCAGCCCAAGCTGTCGCTTCCGAACTTCCAAGAGAAGCTCTGATGGATGCGCTTGAAATCAATGCCTTGTCTTCCCCGATTCAGCGTCGCTCCCTTTTCGGTCTCATGGCAGCGGCGATTCTTCCCTCACTAGCCGCTTGTGCGTCATACGGCCATTCCACAGAAGCCGAAGGCGTGCGCCGCCTCCTCGTGCTTGCATGCAATCGCGCCTTCGCGCGGATGCGCGGCGACAAGGCCGGATGGAGCCACGCGGCCTTTCGCCTGAAGGCACCACAAGCCCTGCACGACGCCGTGGAACAGGCTCGCGTCGGCGTGGGATCGCAGCCGGGAGGGTTGGACCAGATCGTCAGCAGCCTGACCGCAGAGGTGGCGCTGCCCCGGTTGGAGGAAGTCCTTCGCGAGGCGCTGCGCGCGATCGGCATTCCCGATCCGCAGGCCATAGTTGCCGCAGGCGACCGCGCGGGGACGATCTGGCTGCGCAAGTCGCTCGGCTCGGCGTTTGCGCTGCTGCTGCCCGGCCTGGTGGCAGAGGCTTTCGAACAGGATCGCGGCATCGTCGTGCAGGAGGCGCGACGCATGCTCGACCCTGCGGCGAGCAAATCGCTCGCCGCCGATCTCGCGGTGCAGGCCGAGAGCGCCGTCTGGGCGGCCATCGCCACCGAGGAAGCGGCCATTCGCGCCGACGTTCGCGGGACGGGTGACCGCGTGATCATGGCCTTGTTCGGGTTGATGTGACCACCTGCGATCGCGGAACCGGGAGTAGCTGCCGCCGTTGCAGTGCTGTCGGGCAGTCGTGCGCAGTTAAGGTTGGGCCGTCTATCGCGCGTTCAACCTGGCTGAAGGAGAAAATACGTGTCGCAGCTTTCCCACTTCATCGGTCGGCGCACCCTGCTTGGCGGGATGGCCTCTGTGGCGGTGCTTTCCGTCGCGGGATGTTCGACCTATCCGTCGTTCTCGCTGGAAGAAGCGGTGCGGCGGCTGCTTTTCCTGTCGACCGACCGGGCATTCGCGCGCCTGCTCGCTCCCGGCGGGTTCTGGGACGACCAGATGACGCGGCTGGCGCTGCCCGAAGTTATCGGCAGCCGGGGTGGCGTGTTGCAGCGCATCCTGACCGGCCCGCTGTTCAAGGACCGGTTGCAGCGCGCGTTCAACGACATGGCCTATGACGCGGCGGAACGTGCCGCACCCGCCGTTACCGATGCCGTGCGCACGATCGGCGTGCGCAACGCGCTGGCGCTGCTGCGCGGCAGCGATCCGATGGCGGCGACATCGTTCCTGCACCAGGAAATGGGGTCGAGCCTGGTCGAGATCATGGTGCCCGAGTTCGGCGATGCCCTGCGCGTGAGCCAGGAGCCGCTGGTGGGGCAGGTGCTGGCCGCCCTGACCGGGGTGGACGTGGGCAACATCGCCAATTCGCTGGCCTATGAAGCCGACAATGCGATCTTCCGGGCCATCGGCCGCGAGGAAGCGGCGATTCGGGCGGATCCGCGGTCGACGAACGATCCGGTGCTGATGGCGGCGTTCGGGTTGAAGTAGGCGGCGGATCGGGGGCGGGGTTGCGCAAGCAAGTCCGTTCGGGCTGCAAGTAGCGGACTGACATCGGCGGCGGCCTTCCCTATAGGCGGACGGGAATCATTCTCCCCACCTGGAAGGCCAGACCCATGAAGTTCTTCGTCGACACCGCCGACACCGCCGAAATCGCGGACCTCGCCGCCACCGGTCTGCTCGATGGCGTGACGACCAATCCGACCCTGATCGCCAAGGCCGGCAAGGACTTCATCGAAGTCACCAAGGAGATTTGCGGGCTGGTGGACGGGCCGGTTTCGGCCGAAGTCGTCGCGCTGGACCACGAGGGCATGATGCGCGAGGCCGAAGTGCTGCGCAAGATCGCAGACAACGTCTGCATCAAGGTGCCGCTGACCGTCGACGGCCTCAAGACCTGCAAGGCGCTGACCGGCGAGGGCACGATGGTCAACGTGACGCTGTGTTTCTCGGCCAACCAGGCGCTGCTCGCCGCCAAGGCCGGCGCCACGTTCATTTCGCCGTTCGTTGGCCGCCATGACGACAACGGCTTCGACGGCATGGACCTGATCCGCGACATCCGCCTGATCTACGACAATTATGCATTCGAGACGCAGATCCTGGTGGCCTCGATCCGTCACGGCGTGCACGTGCTTGAAAGCGCGCGCATCGGCGCCGATGTGATCACGGCACCGCCGGCGGTCATCAAGGGCCTGTTCAAGCATGTCCTTACGGACAAGGGCATCGAAGGCTTCCTTGCCGACTGGGCAAAGACCGGCCAGAAGATCGTCTGATGTAGTGCATGGCCGAGGGAGGCCTCCGCTTTCGCGGGGGCCCGGCTCTCCGGCCCGAATCCTGAAGGCTGGCATTGGCTGACGAATCCCCCCTCGACCGCTTCCGTTCGGTTCTGACCGGCACCGCGCGCGCCATTTCGCACGACCCCGAAGTGGAGGTCGCGTGGACGGCCGATGCGCCGGTTCAGTCGGGCAGTTCGATGCGCGTGCCCATGCCCGGCCGGGCTCTGCCCGCAGAGCAGGTGGCCGAGGCGCGAGGGCACGCGGATTCGATGGCGCTGCGGCTGCGCCATCACAATGCGGCGCTGCACGGACGCAATGCCCCGAGCGAGGCGCTGGCCCGCGCGTGCTACGATGCGGTCGAGCAGGTGCGCTACGAAGCGTTGGGCTCGAATGCCTATGCCGGAATGCGCGGAAACCTCGATGCGGCGGTCTCGATGCGCATGGCGTCCGATCCGATCAGCCGCGCCGCCAAGCCCGAGGACGTGCCTCTGCCGACCGCGCTGGCGCTGCTTCTGCGCGAGAAGCTGACGGGGCAGGTGGCCCCTGCCTCGACCCAGACCGGCATGGCGATGGTCCGTAGCTGGATCGAGAGCAAGGTCGGCAACGACTTCGAGGGACTGGCGCTCTCGCTCGACGACCAGCGGGCGTTCCAGCAGCTTGCGCTGGACATGCTCCAGCATCTCGATCTTACCCAGTCCGCGTCCGATCAGGACGAAGATACCGAGGAAGACGAGGGCGAACAGCAGGAGGACGAGGGCGAGGAAGAGCCCAGCACGTCCGACGACCAGGAGCAGCAGCCTTCGGAAGTCGCCGGCGATACCAGCGAGGGCGACGAGGACTCCGAAAGCGAGCAGGAAGTCGAGCAGAACGACGATGCTGCCGATGCGGACATGGCCGACGAGGGCGAGGAAGGCATGCTGCCCACGCGCCCGAACCGCCCGTGGACCGACCTGCCCGAGAACTTCGACTACAAGGCCTTCACCGTCCAGTTCGACGAGGTCGTATCGGCAACCGACCTGTGCGACGAGGAAGAGCTGACGCGGCTGCGGGCCTATCTCGACATGCAGCTCAAGGGCTTGCAGGGCGTGGTTACGCGGCTGGCGAACCGGTTGCAGCGCCGCCTGATGGCCCAGCAGAACCGTTCGTGGGACTTTGACCAGGAAGAGGGGCTGCTCGATGCCGCTCGTCTGGCGCGCGTCGTGATCTCGCCCGGGCATTCGCTGTCCTACAAGGTCGAGCGTGACGTCGAGTTCAAGGACACGATCGTCACCCTGCTGATCGACAATTCGGGGTCGATGCGCGGCCGCCCGATCTCGATCGCGGCGATCAGCGCCGACATCCTGGCGCGCACGCTGGAACGGTGCGGGGTCAAGACCGAGATTCTCGGCTTCACCACCCGCGCGTGGAAGGGCGGGCAGAGCCGCGAGGCGTGGCTGGCCGGTGGAAAGCCTGCGCAGCCCGGGCGCCTCAACGACCTGCGCCACATCGTCTACAAGAAGGCGGACGAGCCGTGGCGCCGCGCGCGCAAGAACCTCGGGCTGATGATGCGCGAGGGGCTGCTCAAGGAAAACATCGACGGCGAGGCGCTGCTCTGGGCGCACACCCGCCTGCTCGCCCGGCCCGAGGATCGCCGCATCCTGATGGTCATTTCCGATGGCGCGCCGGTCGACGACTCCACCCTGTCGGTGAACAACGCGGGTTACCTCGAGCAGCACTTGCGCAAGGTCATCGACTGGATCGAGAAGCAATCGCCGGTCCAGCTCGTCGCCATCGGCATCGGTCACGACGTAACGCGGTACTATCGCCGCGCGGTGACGATCATGGACGCAGAACAGCTTGGCGGCACGATCATCGAGCAGCTTGCGGACCTGTTCGAGGACGAATAGGCGCGGCTTGACGGCCCGTTCTTAACCGGGCAGTTAAACCGGCATGAGCCAGATGTCCGTCAGCGAAGCCGTTGTTTCCCGCCGCTCGATCCGCCGCTTCAAGCCGGAGCCGGTCTCGCGCGAGGTTCTCGAACGCGTGCTGGACAAGGCGCAGCGGGCTCCGTCCGGAGGCAACGTGCAGCCGTGGAACGCGCGGGTCGTTGCCGGAGCGTCGCTTGCCCGGCTGGTGGCGACCGTGGCCGAGGTGATCCCGCAGGGCCGCGCCGCGCACGCGCCGGAATACGCGATCTACCCGCCCGAGCTGGACGGCGTCTACGAGGCGCGGCGGTTCGGCGTGGGAGAGGCGATGTATGCCGCTCTCGGGATCGGGCGCGAGGACAAGCGCGGGCGGCTGACGCAATTCATGGACAACTTTCGCGGTTTCGGCGCGCCGGTGCTGATGCTGGTCCATACGCCGCGCTACATGGGACCGCCGCAGTGGTCGGACATCGGCATGTGGTTGCAGACCGTGATGCTGCTGCTGCGCGAGGAAGGCCTCGATTCCTGTCCGCAGGAGGCCTGGGCCGTCTATCAGAAGCAGGTCCGCGAATGCGTGGCGATTCCGGACGACCATGTGTTCTTCTGCGGTCTCGCCATCGGACATCGCGACCCGGAGGCGGCGGTCAACCAATTCGACGTTCCCCGCGCGCCTTTGTCGGAAGTTGTTGCTTTCGAAGGCTTCTGACGTCGATTTGATACAAGACAGGCGCCGCCGGGTGGCGTATCGGCATTGGCAGTGGCGCGCCAAAGCGCCTATGATGTGCGCAACAGCACAAGAATCTTCGGGCTTCGCAGCATAACCGTGTCAGAGACCAGGGGCATGGCCCCCGGCTGGGGAAACGCAATGCGGAACCGTGGAGCAAGAAACTGGGCTGCGCTGGCGGCAGGAGTTGCCGCCCTTGCGCTGGCATCGTCCGCATCGGCGGCGCCAGACCAATCGCTGATGTTGCGCGACAGTTTCCCGCTGGGGTCGGGCGGCAGCAAGGCGCTGTGCCAGGTCCAGTCGCGCGTGGTCGATCCAGCGAACCGGAGTCCACTGGACCGGACCTGGGCGGTGGTCTGCCGCGATTCGGCGCTACCTGTCGGCTACGTGTTTGCGCTGCGGCAGGGTGAAGGTGACGTGATGGCCCGCCTGGCCGAGCGGCGCCGCGCGCAGGTCGATTGCGCCGCCGCGACGAGTGCGTCGGTCGCGGGTCGTATGCGTCAGGATTGCCGGTGGAAGGACCCCGAGCTCGCCTATGAGGTCGTCAACGTGAATCGCGGCAAGACGAGCTATGTGGTGGAGGGCTTCTCTGCCTATCACGGGGCGCTCGACCTTGCCTTGCGTTCGATCTTCGAGGACCGGCCGATCGACGAGCCGATCGAGGTGGCGACGACATCGGTCAACGACACCGAAGCCTATGCACGCATCCAGGCGCTGACGCTCGACCCGTCGACCGCGCTGGCCGAAGGGTACCGGCGCAACAATTCGGGCGACTATGCCGAGGCCGCCGCGTACTTCGAGACGCTGGACCAGCGGCAGGCGTCGACCGGAGACGTGCCGATCGACCGCGTCGAATTTCTTGTGAACGCCGGACTTCAGCGTTCGAACCTCGGTCAGTTCGCGGAGGCGGATCGCCTGTTTGCCGAGGCCGACGCGATGCCCGCGGGCAGCGGCGTGGTGGAGCGGCTGCGGCGCAACTACGAGGCGATCCACCTTCTCAACCAGGAGAAGTACGCCCAGGCGCTCGAGCGGATCGACGCGCCGCTGCGGCAGACAAGCGCGATGGGCGCGGAGACGTTGCGCGACACGATGGAACTGACCCCGTCGGTGGCGCGGCGCATCAATGCGTCGGACGTGACCGCCAATGCCATGGGCATGGTCGACGACTTGCGCCTGACCGACGACGAGCGCGCGACGATCCTCGATGCGCAGACGCTCCAGCTCAAGGGCACGGCGCTGCGCCTGCAGGGGCGGCGGACCGAGGCCAAGGCCGCGCTCGAGCAGGCCCAATCGCGCGCGCTGGCGGTGCGTAACGGGCGTGTCGTCTCGATCGTGCGGATGCGGGCGCAACTGCTGACGGAGCTTGCGACGCTGGCCGAGGATGAAGGTCGCGTTGGCGATGCGGAAGGGCTCTTGCGCTCGGCCGTGGACATCGTGGGCGTCCAGTATCCCGATACGCGCAGCCTTGCGGCGGCGCAGGCGCGGCTCGCGGCGTTCCTTGTGCGGCACGACAAGGCGGATCAGGCCGAGCCGCTGTACCGCGAAGTCGTGGCGCGTTCGGTCGAGCGGGAGAACGGTCTTTCGGGCCTCTCGCGCCAGATGGCCCCATACTTCGACCTGCTGGCCGGGAAGATGGGCACCGATGCGGGGGCGAGCGATGCCTTCTTCGTCGCCTCGCAAGTGCTGGTACGGCCGGGCGTGGCGGAAACGCAGGCCGTTCTCTCGCGCGAGCTTTCGGGCGGAAGCGACGAGGCGGCCAGGCTTTTCCGGCAATCCAACAGCCTGACGCGCGGGATCGAGCGGGCGCGCATGACCTATGCCGCGCTGCAGAGGCTGGACGATGCAGCCGCGCGCACGGACGAGATCGCGGAAGCGGCAAAGCGGGTACAGGAGCTTGAAGCGCAGGAGCAGGCGACGGTTATCCAGCTTGCCAACTATGCCCGCTACCGCGTTGTTTCGCAGCGGGTCATCGGCCAGAAGGAATTGCAGGACGGCCTTGGTGCGGGCGAGGCCTATGCCAAGGTGGCGGTGCTCGGTCCGGATGTCTTCGTGTTCTTTGCGAACAAGGACAAGGCCGTGGGCTACCGCGCGCCGATCACTTCGGGCGAGCTGGAGAAATCTGTCCAGTCGATCAGGGATTCGATCTCGCGCTACGACGGCAAGCAGTACGTTACGAGCGAATTCGCGGCCGCCGAGGCCTATGGCGTCTTCAAGGCACTGTTCGGGCCGGTCGATGCGGAACTCATGGCCGCGCACCACCTGATCTTCGAGCCGGACGGGGCGATGCTCAAGCTGCCGGTCAACGTGCTTGTAGCCGACGACGCGTCGGTCAAGGCCTACCTCAAGCAGGCGGAGAGCCCATCGGGCGACCCGTTCGACCTGCGGGGTATGAACTGGCTGGGCAAGGACAAGCTGGTCTCGACCGCCGTTTCCGCCCGCTCGTTCATGGATGCGCGCAAGCAGCCGGGGTCGAAGGCGCGTGAAGCCTATCTCGGTCTTGGCCGGAATGCGGCCATTTCGGCGAGCAGCACGCTTGGCGCGGCACGGGTGCGCGGCGCGGACGGAGACATGACGGCAGACTGCAACTGGCCGCTCGCGACCTGGAATCGGCCCATTTCCGAGGCCGAGCTGCTGAAGGCGCGGATGCTGCTGGGATCGCAGGGGACCGACATCATGGTCGGCCCGGCCTTTTCCGACACGGCGATCAAGTCGCGCCCCGACCTCGACAACTTTCGCATCCTGCACTTTGCCACGCATGGCCTCGTGACGCCGCCGCAGCCGACCTGTCCGGCTCGGCCGGCGCTGGTCACGTCCTTCGGTCCCAAGGGATCGGACGGACTGCTCAGCTTTTCGGAGATTTTCGACCTCAGGCTAGACGCCGACATGGTGATCCTTTCGGCCTGCGACACGGCGGGTCAGGCAGACGTTGCCGCCACGCGCGCGGCGGGCATCGTAACCGGCGGCGGATCGGCTCTGGAGGGGCTGGTGCGCGCGTTCATCGGTGCGGGGAGCCGTTCTGTCCTCGCCAGCCACTGGCCAGCCCCGGACGATTTCGATGCCACCGCGCGCCTTATCAACGGCCTGTTCGAAGCGCCTCCGGGTACCTCGTCGGGCGAGGCCCTGCTCAAGGCGCAGCAGGCGCTGATGGCGGACGCGGACACTTCGCATCCCTATTACTGGGCCGGATTTGCGGTTATCGGTGACGGTGCGCGGCCGCTTGTTTCGCGGGACGCGCGCGTGGCAATGAAGGCGACCGGCATGGCCGCTGGACCGGCCAAGGTTTCGGGGGGGAACTGACGAATGCCGCAGAACCGGCGCGATGCGTCGCAGGGGGCGAGCGAGATCGGGCGATCGGCCCGGCGCAGCCTGTCGCAACTTGGCTGGCAACGCACGGCCATCGCGCTGCTGCTGCTGGCGCTGGCGCTGTTCATCGCGATGAGGAGCTGGCAGCTTCCGCTGCTGCGCGATGCGGAGGCCGCGCTTTACGATATCCGCGCCGCGAATTTCGCACCGCCAACGGACACCGACAAGCGCATCACGCTGGTGGTCTATACCGCCGATACGAACCGCGCGACGGGCCAGATTTCGCCGGTCGACCGCACGATCCTGGCCAAGGCGCTGACGCAGATCGACCAGCTCGGCGCGAAGGGCGTGGGCATCGACGTCCTCTTCGACAGCCCGCAGGACGACGACGAGCTTCTCCGCGCCTCGCTCAAGGCCATGAAGACGCCTGTCTTCCTTGCCTATGCGGACAATCGCACAAACCCGGAAGCTATCACCTACGAGCAGGAGCAGGACCTCAAGGCGTTCATGGCGAGCGCCCAGACGAGCATGGTCAAGCCTGCCTCGATCCTGCTGGAGACCGATGCCGACGGTGTCGCGCGTCGCTGGCCGCGTCAGTATTCCGGACTGCCGCCGTTGCTTTCGCTGGCGCTGACGAATGCCGGGCCCGATGCCGATGGGCGCTTTGCCACCTATACCGGGCCGATCCGGTACCGCGTGCCTACGGCAAGCGACCGGCCGGTCTTCGACAAGATACCCATCGACCTGCTCGCCGATCCGGAGACGGCGCCGCTTGTCGCCGACGCGGTCAAGGGTCGCTACGTCCTTATCGGCGGTGACTTTTCCGACTTCGACCAATTCGACACGCCATTCACGAGGACCGGCAATCCGGTGACGGGCGAGACGCGGATGATCGGGGTCGAGGTCCACGCCTCGATGCTGGCGCAACTGCTCGACAAGGCATGGAAAGCGCCGCCGGCAAGCTGGGCCAAGGTCTTGGCCGCGGTGCTGGTGGTGGCACTCGGCGCGGCGACCGCGGCGGCGCAGGTGCGCACCTGGCTGCTGGCCGTGGCCGTGATTGCCCAGTTCGCGCTGTTCCTGGCGGTGCCGTTCCTGGTCGAGCGGGCCGGTTACGACACGCTGGATCTGCCCGCGACGGGGTGGCTGATCGGCTGGGCCATCGCCTTTACCGCCGTCAGTTCCGGCTTGCGGGCCATCAACGCGGCACAGCGGGAGTTCGCTCAGGGCGCGCTGGGCAAGTATCTTCCGCGTTCGGTGGCGGCCGAGATCATGCGCAATCCCGAGCGGCTTTCGCTGCACGGAGAGAAGCGCGAGATATTCTGCCTGTTCAGCGACCTGGAAGGCTTCACCAAGCTTACCCATGCGGTCGAACCCGAAATGATCGCGCGGTTGCTGAACGACTATCTCGACCGGCTGAGCGCGGTGGTGCTTCAATACGGCGGAACGCTCGACAAGTTCGTGGGCGATGCGGTGGTCGCATTCTGGGGGGCGCCGATCGCCTATCCGGACGATGGCGAGCGCGCGGTCAAGGCCGCATATGCGATGTATCTGGCGGGTGAGGAGTTCCGCAAGTCGGTGCCCGAAGGCGTGCCGAAGATCGGCCGGACGCGGGTAGGCCTCCATTACGGCGAAGCGGTGGTCGGCAATTTCGGCGGGGAAGGGCGCATCCAGTACACTGCGCTCGGCGATGCGATGAACACCGCTGCCCGGCTTGAAGGCGCGAACAAGCCGCTCGATACCAAGGTGCTGGTCAGCCGTGAGGCGGCGGAGCGTTCGGGACTGGACTGGTTCCGGCCGATGGGCACCGTTACCCTGCGCGGGCGGCGGACTCCGGTGGAAATCTTCGAACCGGTACCGGATCTCGAAGCCGAGTGGCGCGGGCTGGCAGTGGAAGCGCTGAGCGCTCACGAAGCGGGCGAGGCGGACCGTGTGCAGGCCCTCACAGACAAGATCCTCGAATCGGCGCACAACGACGATGCGATGATGAACCTGATCCAGAGACTGCGTCAGACGCACAAGGGAGAGAGTTATGTGCTTGGTTGATACGCCCAGGAAACGTCAGGGGGGCGTAAGGACCTTTGCTGCCGGGATGGCTGCACTGGCGGGCGTCATGCTCGCGGGGAGCGCGGTCGCGCAATCGGTCGTCGTGCGATCGACCGGGCCTTCGGCGGCGACCTATCCGCAGGGCAGGAAACTGGCGGCCAACGCTTCGGTCGTGCTCAAGGCGGGCGATCATGTGACGGTGCTGGACAAGGCCGGGACGCGGGTGCTTTCCGGACCTGGCACGTTCACGCTGAACGGCGCGGTGAACCGCGACCAGAGCGGTGGCGGAACGGCTCTGGCTGCCATGATGACGCGAGGTGCGGGCGCACGGACGCGCACGGGGGCGGTGCGCGGGGCGCCGACGGGGCCTGTTGCGGCCCCTTCGGGACCGGAGAACGTATGGTACATCGACGTCAGCAAGGGCGGCACCTATTGCGTGGCCGACCCGGCGACGCTGGTGCTGTGGCGGCCGGAAAGGACCGATGAAGGCACTGGCAAGCTCTTGTCCCAGGACGGGAGCATGGCCGATCTGACCTGGCGGGCGGGTAGCGCGCTCAAGGTTTGGCCTGCCGCCACCGTGCCTGTGGTCGACGGACAGACCTACACATTCAGCAACGCGGTCGGGAAGCCGGTCAAGATCAGGACCATGGTGCTGCCCAGCGTGCCCGAGGACGAGGTGGAGGTCGCCGCGGCGATGGCGGCGAAGGGATGCAACGCCCAGCTCGACCTGCTGGCAAACCTCGCTTCTGCGGAACAGTCTGGCGGCTGAGGTCGGGGACGGGTGATGGAAGGATTGCGGATGGTGCGCGGATTTGTGATGGCGGTGGTCCTGGCTGCCGGCGGGGGCGTTTCGGCCCAGGCGCTTGCCCAGGCGGTGGTTGTGCGATCGACGGGGCCCTCGGCCGTCAATTTCCCCAAAGGCAAGCGGCTCCCCGCGAACGCCACCGTGACGCTCAAGTCCGGCGACGTGGTCACGGTGCTCGACAAGGCGGGTACCCGCATCCTGCGCGGTGCCGGCACGTTCTCGCTCGACGGGGCGGTCAACCGGGATCGCGGCGCTGCGGCGCTGCTTGCGCGATCGCTGAGCAATCCGGCTTCGGTTCGTGCCGGAGCGGTCAGGGGCGCCGGGGACACTTCGGGCGAGAACGTCCTGCCCGTCAGCATATGGCTGGCGGACACGACCGAGGGCGGGAACGTCTGCGTGCCTCGTGGCAGCGACCTCTATCTGTGGCGCGCTGACGGCAAGGCGCGCAGCTTTACCTGGCTGACCGAGGCCGCGGGCGGCGAAATGGTGCGGATGCAGTGGCCGCCCAGGACCGTGGGCATTGCCTGGCCCAAGACCATGCTTGCCCCGCAGGAGGGGCGCACTTACCGGATCTATGACGAGGTGACGCCCGAGAAGGTGGCCGAGTTCCGCATCGTGATGCTGGAGCCGGAAGCCGTTCCAGCCGATGCGGCGTCGCTTGGTACGCTGTTGCTCGACAACGGGTGCAAGGCCCAGTTCGACTGGCTTACGGCCGCACTCGAGGACGAGGAAAGCTCCACGCAGCCATAGCCGGGAGATTGGCTTGGACCGATCGGCGTGAGGGCTGTAAGTGGATGAAATAGAGAAAAAACAAGTATAAGCGAAAGTCACATCACGGGTCGCACCTGATGGAGAATCGAGTCGGATGTCCGATCGTCTTGGTGCGCAGCCCGATTTCGGGGCAGTTTCGGTCGTTCCGGTCAGGAGCGTTGGGCGTGGTGCGCAATGGCTGCGCGGGCGCAGCGCATTGCTGCTGGTCGCGAGTGGCGTTGCGTGGTCCGCAATGGCTTCGGCGCAGACCGTGCCGCCGCAGGGCGTGCAGCCGCCGACGCGCGAGGAGATCGAGCGCGGCGTTGCCGAGGGTACGCTGAAGCGTGGCGGGCCGGTTTCGGTCGATACATCCGAAGTTGAACGGGCCCCGTGCCCGCTGGCTGCCCCCGACTTCGCGGGCATCCGCCTGAAGCTGCATTCGGTGACGTTCACCGGCATGCAGGAAATTCCCGGCTTCGACCTTTCCGGCAGCTATGCCGAGTTCGTCGGGACCGACCAGCCGGTCGCCGTGATCTGCGAGATCCGCGACCGGGCGGCGACTGCGCTACGCCAGGCGGGCTATCTTGCCGCGGTGCAGGTGCCGCCGCAGAAGATCGAGGGCGGGGCGGTCCGGCTCGACGTGCTGCTGGCGCATCTCAAGCGGGTTCAGATCAAGGGCGATGCAGGGGCTTCGGAAGGTATCCTTCTGAAGTACCTGAACAAGCTGACGCGCGATCCGGTTTTCAACACGCACGAGGCAGAGCGCTATCTTCTGCTCGCCAAGGACGTGCCGGGTCTCGACGTGCGCATGGCCCTTCGGCCGGTCGAAGGTGCGCCGGGCGAGGTGATCGGCGAAGTGTCCGTGCGCCGGGTGCCGGTCTATGCCGAGCTTGGCTTGCAGAACTACGGTTCGCGGGCGGTGGGGCGCTACAGCGGTCTGGCGCGGGTCCAGATCAACGGCCTGACGGGCCTTGGCGATGCGACAACGGCAAGCTTCTTCGCGACGACCGACCTGGAGGAGCAGAAGGTCCTGCAGATCGGTCACGAAATGCGCCTTGGCGGGGAAGGCTTCTCGCTGCGGGGCGATTTCACCTATGGCTGGACCAATCCGACGGTGACAGGGGCCGCGTCGGACTTCCACTCGCGGACGCTGTCTGCATCGCTGGAAGGAAGTTACCCGGTGGTCCGGTCGCAGGCCTACAACATGGCCGTGTCGCTCGGTGCCCAGATCGCGGACCAGGATCTCGATTTCGGGAAGATACCGCTCAACCGCGACAGACTGCGCGTGCTCTATGCGCGGGTCGATACCAACGGCGTTTCCCGGAAAAGCCTGACCGGCCGCGACGGCTTCACACCGTTCGAACCGCATTGGGCCTGGGGACTTTCGCTCGAGGCGCGCCAGGGGATCGACGTGTTCGGGGCGACGAAGGGTTGCCAGGGCGCGCTGGCGCCGACCTGCACGGGTTTCGGCAAGGTCACGCCCAGCCGCATCGAGGGCACGGCCAAGGGCTTTGTCCTGCGCGCTGCGGGCGTGCTCGACTATCGCCCGGTTCGCGGCCTGACGTTGAGCGTCCAGCCGCGGGCGCAGTGGTCGCCGGACAAGCTTCTGTCGTATGAGGAGTTTTCGGGCGGCAACTATACCATCGGCCGAGGTTACGATCCGGGCGCGGTGATTGGCGACAGCGGGGTTGGGGTGCGCGGCGAGGTTCGCGTCGGGTCCTTGCTGCCCAAGGTCGCGGGCGGGAACGCGATCCAGCCCTATGCCTTCGCCGATGCTGCATGGGTCTGGAACAACGACACCGCGTTCGACGGGCTCGACCCGCAGAAGGTCGTGTCGGTGGGCGGGGGCCTGCGCGCCGCGATCCACGATGCGTTGCGCCTCGACGCCGGGGTGGCCGTGCCGCTGCACGATCCGCTCGGCCTGAATGTGAAGGGCAAGGCCCGGTTCATGCTCAACCTTTCGTTCCAGCTCCTGCCGTGGAGGCTGTAATGGCCCGCAAGTCGTTCAAGAATCACGCATCGATCAATGGCGGGCCCTCCGCCCTTGCGAGGCTTCTGGCCGGCATCTCGACTGGATCTGCGGCGCTGATCCTGGCGGCGGCGCCGACAAGCGTGCGCGCGCAGGCGGTCGTGGGCACGCCGACGATCCAGTTCGGCATCGAGACGGTCATACGCGATTCCGCAACCAAGACCGATACGGTCCTCGTCACTGCGGACGAGGCCCTGCTCGATTGGGATGCGACCGGCACGGACGGCGTGTTCCTTCCCGAAAGCACGACGCTGCAGTTCATCCGGGATGGCGGGGCGTACACGGTACTCAACCGAGTGACTTCCTCCGCAGTGGGCGGGCCGCTGTCGATCTCGGGAACTGTAGATGCCGGATCGACCGGCAAGGTCTGGTTCTACAATCCCGGCGGGTGGGTCGTCGGCTCCACCGGCGTGTTCAACGTCGGCAGCCTGGTCCTGACCTCGCTTCCGATCGCGGTCGATCCGGCGACGGACACCGTATCGCGCCTCTATGGCGACAAGGGCGAGATCAGGTTCGGCAAGGCGATCGACCCGGCCTCGTCGGTGACGATCGGTGCGGGCGCGCAGATCAATGCCAACCTCGCGACGAGCAGCTACGTTGCCTTGGTGGCGCCAAAGGTCGTGCAAGGCGGAACGGTGACGGTGGACGGCTCGACCGCCTACGTCGCGGCCGAAGCGGCCACCATGACGATCAACAACGGCCTGTTCGACATCGTCGTCGACAGTGGCACGGACGACAGTACCGGCATCGCTCATACCGGAACCACGACTGGTCCCGCCGGAAGCCTCTCGGATCCCAATCACCGCATTTATCTAGTCGCGGTGCCCAAGAACCAGGCGATGACCGCCGTGGTTTCAGGCTCGCTCGGTTATGTTCCCGCAGTTGCGGCATCCAGCGAGAGCGACGGGTCGATCGTGCTTTCGGCCGGATATAACGTCGTCGGCGGCAACGCGGCGTCCGACGGTCCTGTAGCAGGCAACGCTTCCCTGCTTGTGACGGGCCTCGATGCGAGCAACGACATTGCCGGGGCAGCCACGGGCGCGATCACGGTCGATGCGAAGACATCGTCGGTCGCTCTTGCCGGCAACGCATATCTGACTGCGCGCGGGGACATCGCGATGTCCGTCGCGGGCGACAATTTCCTGACGGTAGGCAAGACCTTGGACGCGCGGTCGGCCAATGGCGCGTCGGCCGGCAACGTGTCTCTGACCGTTGCGGGTGGCGGATTGGTCACGGTGGGCGGGGACCTCGCACTCGCTTCGGTGGCAAAGGGAACGGTTCTCCTCGATCCGTCCAACGGCGACGCCTTCCTGCCCGGCGGGCTCGGCGAGGATGCTGCAGCGGGCAACGTTTCAGTTTCGATCACCGATGGGACACTCGCGGTTACGGGGGCCAGCAGCCTGACATCGCAGGCAACCGGCGGAGTCGGGGAGCTTGGCGCGGGCAAGGCGACGAGTGGCAGCGTGAGCTTCGTCGCGAAGCAGACGGACGGCGCGCTCTCGGCCTATTCGCTGAGCCTGGGCAATGTCACCCTTGCGTCCACGGCGGACTCCGCTTCGTTTACCGGACCGCAGGTTCCCTTGGCGGGCGCTTCCTCCGTTTCAGGAAATGCCGGCCTGGCGGTTGACGGCGGGCAGTTCTCGGCCGGCATTCTCGACGTTTCCTCTTCGGCGATCGCCAGTGTCGGTCAGGATCTGGCGCCCCAGGCAGCGTCAGCCGGGGCAGCGTCGGTTGCGTTTGCCAATGGCGTCGAGACCTTCAGCGTGCAGTCGCTCGGCGTTTCGAATTACGCTTCGGCGGCAAGCGGCGGCGGAGCGTCGACCGGCGACGTCGGGCTGTCGCTCGACAATGTTGCGGTGACGGTGAGCAATGGCAGCGGGTTCGGATTCGCCTCGATCTCTTCCAGTTCGGACGGCGGGCTCGCGCTGCCGGCGAAACTGACGCTGTCCCTCGTCAACGGTTCGATCCTCGATACGGGGTCGGGATATGTCGACATCTACGCGTCGGGGTATGGCGCGACGGCGCTGCAGCGCGCATCGGACATCGACATCCTTGTCGACAACAGCACGCTGACAACGGGCGGGCTCTATGCCTCGTCCTCGGCCAGTGGTTCGGGCAGTGGCGTCAACGCCTTCGGCGGTGACGTCAGCCTGGTGGTGCGCAATGCGGCAACCTTGTCGACGATCTATTCCGTCAGCCTCGGATCCTACGGAAACGGCGGCAGCGGGGTCGATGCAGGCGATGGCACCGGCGGCGATGTCAGCCTGCTACTCGACGACGCGACGATGAGGGTGGGCAATTTCTATGTCCAGTCGGAGGGCTCTGCCGGCAGCCGTTCCGATGCGGCGGGGCGTTCGGGTACCGGCTATGGCGGCAATGCATCTTTCCGTCAGACCGGCTCGAACGCGACGTTCACCGCATCTTTCGCGACCGTCAGCAGCGTTGGTGGCGGTGGTGGCGGGGAAAGTGCCCTTAGCGACATCAGCACGCTGAGTTCCGGCTTCCAGGCCGGGGACGGTTCCAATGCTTATGGCGGGACCGCTGCCTTCAGTGTCGAGGGCGGGACTTTCGACGCGGCGAGCATAAATGTCTCCGCCGAAGGGCAGGGCGGTTCGGGCTCGAACGTGGCCGGCTTCGGTCCGGCGCGCGGCGGCGCGGGCCATGGCGGTACTGCAACATTCTCGATAAGCGGCGGAACGGTTTCGGCCTCGACGGTCGACGTTTCCGCATCTGGCCTGGGCGGTCGCGGTGCGGACCAGGATGCAACGCTTGGCATCGCCGGGGGCAAGGGTGGCAGCGGTTTCGGCGGTATCGCGACGATCGACCTGACCGGCGGGACGTTGTCGTCGGACAAGGTGACCCTTGCTGCCAATGGCAACAAGTCGGTCGACTATGGCTCCGGCTTCATCGGCTATCAGGGTACGGGCGGCGATCTCTTCTATGCCGACGGGGCCGCAGGTGCCGGGGGCGACGGCTTTGGCGGGACCGCGATATTTACGGTCGATGGCGGGGCGCTGCTCGATGCCGTCGATGCAGGTAGCCTTGCGTTGGCGGTTTCGGTCCAGGCCATTGGCGAGGGCGGGGCAGGCGGCCAGTTCTACGATGACGGATCCTTTGTCGGCGCGTCCGGTTCCGGTGGATCGGGCACCGGCGGGACGGCGCGGCTGCGATTCCTGTCCGGCCAGCTCGATGCAACCAGCCTTGGCGTCGATGCGTCGGGGCTGGGCGGGCCTGCCGGCAACAGCAGGGCCGGCAGTTCGAGCGGAGGAGTGGCGAGTCTTGCCGGTTCCGGCGGGTCCGGGACGGGCGGCGCGGCAAGCCTTGATCTGGGAGCGAGTTTCGGCGCGGCGGCGATTTCGGGCGCCACGCGGTCAATCGCCGTTCGGGCAGACGGCATCGGGCAGAATGGTGAAAGCGGGATTGCCGCTGGTTCGGGCGGCAGCGGTACTGGCGGTACGGCCGGGGTTACCGTTACAGGCGGCAGCGTCAGCCTTTCGTCCATCACGCTCTCCGCGCTGGGTTCCGGTGGCGCTGGCGGTGATTCCCAGGCTGACAACAATGGCGGTCTTGGTGGCAATGGAGCCGGCGGTGCAGCCAACGTTTCGGCAAGCGGGTCGGGAACGTCGTTGGTTCTGACGGATGCCAGCATACTCGTCGGCGGCGCGGGCGGGCGCGGCGGTGCGGGCGGCAACGGACGCGCCGATCTGGATGCGGCGGGCAACGGAGGCGCAGGCGGTTCTGGCAAAGGCGGCTCGATCAATCTCACCGCATCCGATCTTGGCTCGCTGACGCTTGAGGCGCTTTCTGGCGTCAACAGCCTTTCCGCGTCGGGTCTGGGCGGGGCTGGCGGACTTGCCGGCAACGCTGCCGCTTTCGGTTTTTCAACCGTTGGCGATGGCGGCGCGGGCGGCGCAGGTTCTGGTGGTGCGATCGTTGGCACCGCGCAAAGTGGTGGCGCGATATCGTTGGGCTTCCTTTCGCTGTCGGCTCTGGGGCAGGGTGGGGACGGCGGAAGTCATGCCGACTTTTCGTCTGACACGCCGCCGGAAGCTTCTGTGGGCGGTGCAGGCGGTTCCGGGGCTGGCGGCACGATATCGCTGACGTCGACCGGCTCAGGCTCGCGCTTGGCGGCGGACACCCTGTCGGCCTCGGTGAACGGCGCCGGCGGGAACGGCGTGGCGGGCTTTGGCACCGTGATTGCCACCGGAGACGGCGCAGCGGGCAGCGTGGGCGGCCAGGGAAGCGGCGGTTCTATTTCGTTGATCGCATCGGCCAGCGGAACGTTGTCGCTCGCGGCAACAGATGGCAGCGTGGACCTTTCTGCCAACGGGCTTGGCGGTTTGGGCGGCGCGGGAGCAACTGGCGCGTTCGGCTCGGGCGGCAACGGCGGCAATGGCGGCGCGGGCGGTATCGGCGCGGGCGGTTCGGTCTCGATCCTTTCCGCCACGGGTGGAAGCGCGCAACTGGGATTGGCCGGGCTCGTCACGGTCGCCGCTAACGGCACCGGCGGGCTTGGTGGAACCGGTGGCAATGGCGCATCGAACTTCAGTTCCGATCCTCTCGCGCTTGGCGGAAGCGGTGGCGACAATGGGCTGGGCAACGCCGGGGTGGGCGGTTCGGTTGCGTTGGGAGCCGAAGGCGGTTCGCTGACGCTGGGCGGTCTCGCGATAGAGGCGCGAGGGGCTACCAACTACAACACCAATTTCTCGTCCCCCGGCAGCGGACCGGGCGGCAGCGGCAACTTCGGCGGACGGAGTTATGCCGATCCGTCGGGCGGGTCGATTTCCATCGGCAGTTCCGACGATGCAGGCGGCGGCACCGGAAGCCTGATTGCAGGCAGTACCTCGCTCGACGTGACAAGCAGCCTGGTGTTTCAGACGGCCAACGGGGCCTTCGCTTCTCCGTCGCTTGCGGGCACCATCCAGATCGAGAACGCCAGTAGCCGGTCCTCCGATGGCCTGCACTTTGCCAGCCTGAGCGCGAATGCTAGTGGCAACGGCGGCAACGGCGCAGGTATCGCAATGCGGGCGCTGGCGGGACCGATCGAGGTGACGGGCGATCTTCAACTCGACGCCGCAACGCTTGTGACGATCGACACGACCGGCAGCGCGGGCGTGGTCGTGGGCGGCAATGCCAGCATCAATTCGGCGGGTGCAATCGCGATTACCGGCAACTCCGGCGGGCAATTGCTGGCGACCAACATTTCGCTGGTGTCATCGGGCGCGACGGATATTGCCAGCATCGGCTGTCTGACGCCGAGTTGTTCGCCAGTTCACGCGTCCGGCACCTTCAATGCCTTCGCCGCCGACTTCAATCTGCTCGGGCCGGCAGTGGTCACAGGCCTTGGCGGGCTCGACGTCTACGCATTCGGCAACATCACTGGTGGTGCCGGCAGCGGGTACTTCTCGAACGACGACCTGCAGGTCCGGGGCAGCGGTAACGTCACCGTGCGCAATGCCAGCGGCCGAGCGGTCAACCTCGAGGCCGGCGCCATCGTCGATGGTTCGACCTTCTACTACGAAGGCACGCTCACCCTTGGCGAGGACGCAGGCGGTGGCAACATTGCCGCGTCCGGCCCGCTTTCCGCCGCCAGCGGTGGCAACATCGTGGTTACGGGGGGCAACACGATCTCGGCGGCGGCCGGGATGACCTTCCTCAGCGGCAACGACATTGCCATCGGATCGGGCAACGCGATCAGTGCCAACACTGACGGCACATTCGATCCGCAGCCGGTCGTGTTCAGCGCGGGCGGGCTTGCCATCAACTACGACCTGGCAGCGGGCGATATCGCAACCTTGTCGTTCGGTGATGGCACGAGCATCGTTGCCAACCTTGGCGACATCTACCTTTCCGGAGCGGCGGTCGACGCGCGTGGCGCCAGCTTCACCGGTGCGGCTTTCTATGCCGACGTCACGCGCAGCCTCGCGCTGGGCGATCCTCGCGGTGACGACGGCGGCACGCTGGCGGCAGATTGCCTGGAAGGCGCGATTTGCCTTGGAAACGTCGAGGTTACGGGTGGATTGAACGTGGGGCAGGGTGATTTTGTCCCTGTCGAAGTGCGCGCGGCAGGCTCGCTTTCAGGCGCGAGCGTCTCCATTTCCGCGCTTGGTGACGTGACTGTCGGTCAGCTCGAGAGTGGGGGGCAGGTATTTGCCACCGGGACTGCGGCGGTCACGTCGTCGTCCGGCAGCATCGCCTTGCTGGGCAATTCCGTTGTTACTGGCGGAACGGTCGCGCTGACCGGGGCAGGTTCGCTGACCGGCACGGGCACGATCATTGCGACGACTGATGACGTCGGCCTCTCGTTCGGTGGCGACATCGATGCCGGCGCGGTCACGGCTGCCCGGGAACTCACCACCGCGCCGCTTGCAGGCGGTCTGGCGGAAGGCAGCTTTGCAACCCCGGGCGCACTGCGCGTGGGCACTCTGTCTCTAGGGGCGGCCGCCGTGATCGAGGCGGGGACCGACCTTGTTGTCGGACAGCTGTCGCTGCCCGGCGCGGACGCATCCCTCTCCGCTGGCGCGCTGCTTTCGCTGCAGCAGACCTCGGGTGTCCGGAATCTTGCGCTTGCCGCGCCCGCGGTAAGTTTCGGCGCGCTGGCGATCGATGGTAATCTCTCCATCACCGGAGTGTCGGTTTCGGGCGATTCCATCCAGGCAGGCGGAACGCTTGGCATCGCCGCGGGCGACCTCACTGCTGCGCTGCTCGAGGCGGCGGGCGACGTCACGCTGTCGGTAACCGACACTGCAGCGCTCGGTACGGTCACGTCAACTGGCGGAGCAGTGACCATCGATCCGGTCCTGCTGACGTTCGATGCCATCGAGGCGGCAGGAGCCGTAAGCCTTTCGGGCGGAACGATTACCGGGGGCACGGTCGTTGCGGGGACAAGTCTTGCCGCGACGGCGAGCGGCGTGCTGACGCTGGCGTCGGCAACCTCTGGTACCAGCCTGACGCTCTCGGGCGCTACCATCGGCGCGGGCGCGCTTGCGGCAGGCGGCGACCTGGCGTTTGCCGCGAGCGGCGCGGTCACGCTGACCGGTGCGGCAAGTGCCGGAGGGGCCTTCAGTGCGGATGCCGGATCGCTGGCCTTCACCGCGGTCGACGCCGTTGGCGCACTGTCGATCACGTCCGCCAACGGGACGAGCGGGGTCGACCTGTCGGGTGCGTCCATCCTCATCGAGGATGGTGGCGACATTGCGTTCGGTACGACGGTTGCCGGCAGCGGTGGTTTTGCGGCGAGCGGCCGGTCGATTGCCTTCGATGCCGTCCGTTCCGGCAGCACTGTCAGCTTCGCAGCGAGCGGAGCGGTGGTTGGTGGCAGCGTGGTCGCGGCGGACCAGATTGCCGTCACGGCTGGTGGCGGGCTGGACTATGCCTCGCTGGACGGTAGCTCCATCGGCATCGTGGCCGCTAGCGTCGACGGCGGCGCGGTCACGGCGCGCACTGGCGATATCAACATTTCTGCATCGGGAGCCGTCGGGCTGGGTGCGTTGAATGCGCCCGGATACGTCGGGATCGATGCCGGAGCGCTGACATTCTCGACGATCGTTGCGGGTAACGGATTCGGCACCACCA
Source organism: Novosphingobium aromaticivorans DSM 12444 (assembly GCF_000013325.1). Lineage (GTDB taxonomy): Bacteria > Pseudomonadota > Alphaproteobacteria > Sphingomonadales > Sphingomonadaceae > Novosphingobium > Novosphingobium aromaticivorans. The sequence goes on along the minus strand of NC_007794.1, from coordinate 2,536,993 downwards.
ATTCCGGCATGACCGGAACATCGATCCAGTCTGGCGGAGACGTGTCGATATCCACGGACGGCGACGTCACGCTGTCCGCGCTCGGCGGGGTGGCGGTCTATGTGCGGTCGGGCGGTGTCGTCAACATTGCCGGGCTCGAGGCGAGCGATCTCGTCTCGGTGAGCGCGGATGCCGTGGGATTGACGGCGATTGGCGCGTTGCAGATCGGCAGCATTTTCGCCAGCGGCGGCAATGTCGACGTTGCCGCATCCGGGTCGATCACCGGCAATCGGATCGATGCCCTGGGCGACATTGCACTGCAGTCGACCGGTGGAAACGTGACCATTGCGAATCTGTCTGCAGGTTACGGCAATGTCTTCGGCGGCTCGGTCCGACCGCAAGGGACAGTCGCTTCCGGGGTAGTCGGGCTGGGCGATATCCGCCTTGTGGCGGCTGGCTTTGTCCAGGTCGATGCGGTGGCCGACGCTGCAAACGCCTTTGTCACGAACGCGGGTGGCGCGATCCGGATCAACGGGCTGGCGACGGGCAAGACGATGACGCTTGCGTCATCCGATCTCGTTATCGGGCAGACGGGGCAACTGGGAGAAAGCACGCACACCGACGCGATCGCTCTCTCCAACACCGGCACGGGCGTGACGCTGCTTGGAGACAACATTCCCACGCAGACCAGGGGCTACGCGATCAGCCAGGCCGATTTCGATCGCATCCGGTCACGCGGCAACCTGACCATTTCGGGCACGACGGCGATGCTTGTGGGAGACCTGGCGGTCACCGCACAGGCCGGGCAGACGGGCGGCCAGATCGGCGAGACGGGAACGCTGTCCCTTCAATCGGACGGTTTGTTGTCGTTCCTGGGCGGCGTCAGCGTGGCCAATGCGACCGGGAACACCCTGGCAGCCACGGGCGGGCAGGGTGTGTTCCTCGATGCCGAGACCGGTTCCATCCGCCTGCTGGAAGGACAGCAACGCGCAGGCTCGCTGGAGATCGCGGGCAGCGGGATCGCGATGGTCACTCGCGATGCCTTGGCAGACATTGCCGCCACGACGGACACCGCGTTCATCACCGACCGACTTGGCCAGAACGATGGCGTGGCCGATGGGCGTACCCTGGTGGAAGCCGGAAACGTTACGCTGCGGTCCGATCGCGAGGTATATATCCAGAATACTTCGTCCAGTACGCGTATCCCTGAGCGGCGCGGGCTGGTGGCGGATGGCCTGTCCATCGGCAGCCGCGACGGGACCGTGCTGGACATCGTGATCAACGGGATCGTCAACGGCGCTTCGGGCACCGACGCCATTGAACAGATCGCCTTCGAGGATGCCTTTACCGATCTCTCGTCGGCCAACGGCTGCGTCATCAACAGCGCGAATTCGTGCAACAAGGTGCCGTTCGATGCCATCGAGGTTCGCGACCTGATTGAGGAAGTCCTGCGGGACGATCCGGAAGACAATGCTCTCCAGATCGTCGACAGCTTTACCAAGACGACGCTTATCCAGCTCAACCAGATTGCTCCGGCAGGGTTCGAGCCGCTGATCGACGAGCCGGTGACAGGCACCGGAAACGACGACCTGCTGGGCGATGAAGAAGGTGAGTGACTTGACCTGATGCTCGGGAGCGGGGCAAGGGCAGGGCCATGTCCGTCCACGCTCCCGCGCCGTTCGCGCCTTCGGCACCGCTCCGGCTGTTCAATAGCCTCACCCGCCAGCTGGAAGCGTTCCAGCCGGTCCACGCGGGCGAGGCGCGCGTCTATTCGTGCGGGCCGACCGTGTACAACTACCCGCACATCGGCAACATGCGGGCCTATGTCTTCGCCGATCTGCTCGGGCGTACGCTGTCGTTCAAGGGGCTGAAGCTTACTCACGTCATCAACATCACCGACGTCGGCCACCTGACCGACGATGCCGACGAGGGCGAGGACAAGATGGAGAAGATGGCGCGGGCCGAGGCGCGCTCCATCTGGGACATCGCGAAGCACTATACCCAGGCCTATTGGGAGGACGTGAAGGCGCTCAACATCCGCCAGCCCGCGCGCTGGACGATTGCCACCGAATACGTGCCCCAGATGATTGCCTTTGCCGAGCGGATCGCGGCGAAGCATTGCTACGAACTCGACAGCGGGCTCTATTTCGATGTCTCTACGGTCGCCGATTACGGCCGTCTGGCCCGCGCCCAGACCGAAGAGGGCGAGGGGCGCATCGAGGCGGTCGAAGGCAAGCGCAACGGCGCCGACTTCGCCATCTGGCGCAAGACGCCGCCGGGCGAGAAACGCCAGATGGAATGGGATTCGCCATGGGGCAGGGGCGCCCCGGGCTGGCATCTCGAATGCTCGGTCATGTCGGGCGAAGTCCTCGGATTTCCGTTCGACATCCACACCGGCGGCATCGACCACCGCGAGATCCACCACCCGAACGAGATCGCGCAGAACCAGGCGTTCTGCTGCACCAATGGCTTGGACGTGCCGGCCAATTCGGGCGCGCGCATCTGGATGCACAACAACTTCCTGGTCGAGCGCTCGGGCAAGATGAGCAAGTCGAGCGGCGAGTTCCTGCGCCTGCAGCTGCTGATCGACAAGGGTTATCACCCTCTGGCCTACCGCCTCATGTGCCTCCAGGCCCACTATCGCAGCGAACTCGAGTTCTCGTGGGAGGGCCTTGGCGCCGCACTGACGCGGCTCAAGCGGATGCTGATCGCGGTGGGCCAGCTCAAGGAGCGTGCGCCGGAAGTCGCAGCGCAGCCGGGGCCGCGCTTCACGCCGTTCCTCGAAAGGTTCGACGCGGCTATGTCGGACGACCTCAATACCGCCGTCGCACTGACCGTTTTCGAGGAAGTGCTCGGGCTGAAGAAGGTCGATCCGGCGGACAAGCTTGCCGCTGTCGCCGCGATGGACGCCGTCCTCGGGCTCGGGCTGCTTGAACTCGACCGCAGGGCGCTGCGCATCCGGCCCAAGGGCGTCGAGATCGACGAGGCTGGGATCGAAGCCCTGCTAGATGCTCGCAAGGCGGCCCGTGCCGAAAAGGACTTTGCCCGCTCTGACGCACTTCGCGACCAGATTGCTGCCAAGGGCGTGGAAGTGATGGACGGCGATCCGCTCGGCTGGGAGTGGAAACTCGCGTAACCAGTTTCATTTCAGGACCGGCGCGCTAATCTCTCCGCCGACACAACCGGAGAGTGCCGCAAAGTGACAGTTCTTGTGATGAATGCCGTCGCGGCGCCGCTGGTCGAAAGCCGCCTGCCGGATTGGATCGAACCCCGTTTCTTCCGGTCGGTCGAGGAGCTGTTCCAACTGGCGCCCGAGGCAGAGATCGGCTGGTTCGATCTCAACGACAAGGAGCCGATGGCCAAGGCCATCCGCAGCGCCACCAAGCTGAAGTGGCTCAACTCTATCTATGCGGGTGTCGACGCCATGCCGCTTGATCTCTTGCGCGAGCGCGGCGTCGTTCTCACAAACGGCGTCGGCATCAACGCGATCACCATCGCCGAATATGTGGTCATGGGTATGCTTACGGTCGCGAAGGGTTATCGCGAGGTGGTTCGCGCGCAGGAACGGCATGAGTGGCTGATGGATTCGCCCGGCAAGGTCGAGCTTCACGGCTCGCGCGCGCTTGTTCTCGGTTACGGCGCGATCGGGCAGCGGGTCGAAAGGATGCTTCAGGCCTTCGACGTCGACGTGGCGAAGGTCAGGCGCTCCGGAGGGGCCGGCGCTCTGGGCCCCGACGAATGGCGCTCACAGCTTGGCACATTCGACTGGGTCATCCTTGCCGTTCCGGCGACGGCCGAGACAGAAGGCATGATCGGCGCCGCCGAACTGGCGGCAATGAAGCCGACCGCGACCCTCATCAACGTCGCCCGCGGCACCGTGGTCGATCAGGAGGCACTGGTCGTCGCGCTCTCGGCGGGGCGCCCGGGTCAAGCATTCCTCGATGTCACCTCGCCGGAGCCGCTGCCGGCGGATCATCCGCTGTGGTCCTTGCCGAACGCGCACGTGACGATGCATCTGTCGGGGCGGGCGCAGACGCGGATGTTCGAGCGGTCTGTAGCGCGGTTCCTCGAAAATCTCGCGCGGTTCCGGCGCGGAGAGCCGCTCGAGCCGCAAGTCGACCTTGCGCTGGGATATTGAGCGGAACCCCGTGAGGGGGTGACTTGCTGCCCTCGGTTTGATAGCCCTTGCGCCAAGGGCACGTGCGGGGGCCATAACGACACGCACGAACGGCTTTTCGCCCACGCGGTCGCATCCGGTAGATGGAGGAAGTCGCAGGGTGGCCGCGCGTCTTCCACAGTGGGAGCGACGCGAAATGGCCGACGGCAAGAAGGCATCCGACCTGTTTATCGAGTGCCTCGAGGAAGAGGGCTGCGAGTACATCTTCGGGGTTCCGGGCGAAGAAAACCTCGACTTCCTCGATTCGCTGTCCCGCTCGAAGAAGATCAGGCTCGTTCTCACCAGGCATGAACAGGGCGCGGGCTTCATGGCCGCGACTTACGGTCGCCATACCGGCAAGACCGGCGTTTGCATCGCGACGCTGGGGCCCGGCGCAACCAACTTCGTCACCGCTGCCGCTTATGCCACGCTGGGCGGGATGCCGATGCTCATGATTACCGGGCAGAAGCCGATCAAGAAGTCGAAGCAGGGCCGCTTCCAGATCCTCGATGTCGTCTCGATGATGGGGCCGATCACCAAGTTCACGCACCAGATGGCGTCTTCGGACAATATCCCCAGCCGCGTGCGCGAGGCCTATCGCCTTGCCGAGGAGGAAAAGCCCGGCGCGACCCACATCGAATTGCCCGAGGACATCGCCGACGAACACACTACATCGGTTCCCCTGAAGCGCAGTCTGGTTCGCCGGCCCAACGCCGATGCCAAGTCGGTCGCACAGGCGGTCCACGCCTTGCAGAACGCCAAGGCGCCAGTCCTCGTGATCGGCGCCGGGGCGAACCGCAAGATGACTGGCAAGATGCTGCTCGAATTCGTCGAGAAGACCGGTATCCCGTTCCTGACGACGCAACTCGGCAAGGGCGTGATCGATGAACGCCATCCAAAGTTCCTCGGCTGCGCCGCGCTTTCGTCCGGCGATTTCGTCCACCGCGCGGTGGAGGATGCCGACATCATCATCAATGTCGGCCACGACGTTATCGAAAAGCCGCCGTTCTTCATGCGCGAGGGCGGGACGCCGGTCATCCATGTCTCGACCAAGACCGCCGAAGTCGATCCCGTGTACTTCCCCTCGATCGAAGTGATCGGCGACATCGCCAACGCGATCTGGCAGATGAAGGAAGCGATCACGCCCAATCCCGCGTGGAACTTCGACCACATGCTGGCCTATCGCGCGGCCGAAGTTGCGCACACCGCGCCGTTGGCCGCTGACATGCGCTTTCCGGTATTCCCGCCGCATCTTGTCCAGCAGGTGCGCGATTGCATGCCCGAGGACGGCATCATCTGCCTCGACAACGGCGTCTACAAGATATGGTTCGCGCGCGGCTACACGGCTTACAAGCCCAATACCGTCCTGCTCGACAATGCGCTGGCGACGATGGGGGCGGGGCTTCCTTCGGCCATGATGAGCGCGATGCTCTATCCCGACCGCAAAGTCATGGCGATCTGCGGCGACGGCGGTTTCATGATGAACAGCCAGGAGATGGAGACTGCGGTCCGCCTGGGTCTCAATCTCACGGTGCTGATCCTCAACGACAGCGCCTATGGCATGATCCGCTGGAAGCAGGCAAACATGGGATTCGAGGACTTCGGGCTGACGTACAACAACCCCGATTTCGTGAAGTATGCCGACAGCTACGGGGCCAAGGGATACCGTGTCGAAAGCGCGGAACATCTCGAGAAACTCCTCGCACATTGCCGCGACACTCCCGGCGTCCACCTGATCGATTGCCCGGTCGACTATTCGGAAAACGACCAGATCCTGAACAAGGACATCAAGGAACTGTCGAAGGCGCTCTAGGGCTCCTTGATCCGACCGGCATCCCCGCCCCGGCCCCCGGACCGGGGCGGGAACGACGTGGAGACATTGTGAAGTGACCAAGCTGAAAGACGTCTACCCGCTCTACCTCAACAACAAGGCGGTGCAGCCCAACGCCGACCTCGAGGTGACGAACAAGTTCAATGGGAAGGTCGCCTTCCGGACGGCGCTTGCGACGCCCGACGTGATCGACGAGGCCATCGCGGGAGCGGTCCGCGCGGCAGCGCCGATGGCCCGGCTGGCGAGCTACGAGAAGCGTGACGTGCTTGACCATTGCGTCAGCCGCTTCATCGAGCGGAAGGACGAACTGGCTTATGCGCTTTGCATCGAGGCGGGAAAGCCGATCGCGGATTCGGAAGGCGAGGTAGGTCGCCTCATCGACACGTTCCGTATCGCCGCCGAAGAAGCGACCCGCAACTACGGCGAGATCCAGCCGCTCGACATCTCTCCCCGCGCCAAGGGCTACATGGGGATGTGGAAGCGGGTGCCGATCGGACCATGTAGCTTCATCTCGCCATTCAACTTTCCGCTGAACCTTGCCGCGCACAAGATTGCGCCCGCGATCGCAGTCGGCTGTCCCTTCGTGATGAAGCCCGCCTCGATGACCCCGCTCGGCGCGATCATCATGGGCGAAGTTCTGGCCGAGTGCGATGTCCTTCCAGAAGGCGCGTTCTCGATCCTGCCGGCCAGTCGTGACGGCGCGGAGCTGTTCACCACCGACGAACGCCTCAAGCTCCTGTCCTTCACCGGCTCCCCCGGCGTGGGCTGGGACCTCAAGGCGAAGGCCGGGAAGAAGAAGGTCGTGCTGGAACTGGGCGGCAATGCGGCGGTGATCGTCGATAGGGACGCCGATCTGGAACACGCGCTCGCCCGGATCATCTTCGGCGGCTACTACCAGTCCGGGCAGTCGTGCATCCACGTCCAGCGGGTAATCATCCACGCCGACATCTACGATACCTTCCGCGACATGCTGGCCGCGAAAGTGAAGACGCTGAAGGCAGGCGATCCGATGAGCCGCGATACCTTCATCGGTCCGATGATCTCCGCGAAGGAGGCGCAGCGGCTCAAGAAGTGGATCGATGCGGCGGTCGCGGGCGGAGCGAGGCTTCTTGCGGGCGGAAGCTGCGAGGGCAACATGCTCGAGGCGACGCTGCTCGAAGGCTGCAGCCGCGACATGGAGGTCTATACCGAAGAGGCTTTCGGTCCCGTTGTGATCCTGTCGAAGTTCACTGACTGGGATGCCGCGCTCGATGAGGTGAACGACAGCAAGTTCGGCCTTCAGGCCGGTGTGTTCACATCCGATCTGCACAAGGTGCTGGAGGCCTGGGACAGGCTCGAGGTCGGCGGGATCGTCGTCAACGACGTTTCCTCCTACCGCGTGGACAACATGCCCTATGGTGGCGTGAAGGACTCGGGGCTCGGTCGCGAGGGCATTCGTTTCGCCATGGAGGACATGACGGAGATTCGGAACATGGTCATCCGGAGGCGGTAAAATCCGGGGAAATTCGCCGGTTGGCATGGGCTTATTCATGCATGAGGGGCAATAGCCACTTGAACCGCAGGGCCTGTGTAGCCTAGGCTCCATCCAACGGGGTCGCATTGCAGCACTTCCGGCAAGCGCGTGGTACAGGGCAACAGCCCGGCTGCGTGGGGTCCGGCGGGGACGAGGGGCAATGCTGGACAAATTCATCGCAATCCGGCGGTTCGCGGGCATCGGTAGCGCCTTTCCGCGCTCGGCCGTGATGGCCTTTGCTGCGTGCCTGGCGATGGCCGGCGCGGCTCTTGGCGCGTCCTCGCTTGTTTCACCGGCGGTCCAGGCTCAGGGGGCGGGCGGCTCGCTTCGGGCCCACGTCGGCGTTGCGTCCTGCGCGGGCTCGACGTGTCACGGCCGCAGCGCGGCTGATGGGGCTGTGGTCCGACAGGATGAACTCATGCGCTGGCAGGAGGAGTCCTCTCCTTCGGGCGCGCATAGCCGCGCCTGGCGGGTGATCCAGGAGCCGCGCGGACAAGCGATCATCCGCCGCATGGGTCTCGATTCCGCCGGCATCCAGCGGGAATGTGCGGGTTGCCACGTTACGCCCGGTTCCGCTCGGCCTGCCGATGGCGTCGATTGCGAGGCCTGCCATGGCGCGTCCGGTGGCTGGCTTTCCACGCACTACACCGTGGGCGCAAGCCACGCGCGCAACGTGGCGCAGGGTATGACCGACCTTACCAGTCCGCGCACAAAGGCCCAGGTTTGCCTCGATTGCCACTTCTCGGGCGATGCCAAGGGGCAGTTCATCGCCCACCGCATCATGGCCGCCGGTCATCCGCGCATCTCGTTCGAGCTTGATCTCTGCACGACCCTCCAGCAGCATCACGACGAAGACGCCGACTACGTGCGCCGCAAGGGCGGCAAGACGAACTCGATGCGCATGTGGGCCGTCGGGCAGGCCGAAGCGGTGAAGCGCAGCCTCGAACTGTTCAGCCAACCGGCTCGGGCGACCGACGGCATTTTCCCCGAGTTCACGTTCTACGACTGCCATTCCTGCCATCGCCGGATTTACGATGGCGAAGAGGGCAACGTCACTGCGGTGCCCAACCCCGGGCGCCCGGTCCATCTCGGCATGCCGCCTTACAATGACGAGAACATCATCATGCTTCTTGCCGCGGCCAGGGTCGTTGCGCCCGATGCTGCCGCAGGCTTCGACGCAAGGAGCAAGGCATTCCACCGGGCCATGGGTGCCAATCGCGCCGAAGCCGTGGCAGCCGCTCAGGCGCTGCGGCAGTCCGCGGACGCTTTGTCGTCGCGCTTCGCCTCGGCCAGTTTTACCCGCGAGCAGACTTTCGCGATCATGGAATCGATCGCCAGCGATGCCATTGGCGAACGCTTCACCGACTACGGCGGGGCAGTGCAGTCGGTCATGGCGGTCGACACGCTGCTGAACGGCCTCGTCAATCAGGGCATGGTGCCGGCGGGCTCGGCGGGTAACCTGAGGGTGCAGATCAACCAGGCCTATGCCGCTGTACGCGACCCCAATGGTTTCCAGCCGTTTGCCTTCCGTCGCGCGCTCGGTGGTGCCGTCCGATCGATCCGGAGCCTCCGCTGATGCGCATGCCATTGCCCCTGAGGCAGGGAACCGCCGTCGCACTTGCTCTCTCGCTTGCGCTTTCCGGGTGCGGCGGGGGTGACTCCTCGTCGGGTGGCACGTTCACGCCCACCCCGACGCCCAGCTCGTCCGGGCGTTTCTTCGCTGACCCGGCGCAGGAAGCGCTGACGGTTGCCGAGGTCCAGCAGATCGTTGCCCAGGCCGTGGGCGAGGCGAAGGCCTTGAACTATCCCGCAATCGTCGCCGTCGTCGACCGTGTCGGGAATGTCCTTGCCGTGTTCCGTATGAACGGCGCCGTCACGCGCATGATCACCAGCCAGCGGACGGCGACCGGGGAAATCTCCCCCCGCGAAGTCGATGCGCAGGGTCTCGAGGTCGAGGCTACCATGGGCGCGATTTCCAAGGCGATCACTGCGGCGTATCTTTCATCGAGCGGCAATGCCTTTTCGACCCGCACGGCGAGCATGATCGTGCAGGAGCATTTCCCGCCCGCGTCGAACACCCCCGGGCTGGAAGCCGGACCGTTGTTCGGGGTGCAGTTCAGCCAGCTCCCCTGTTCGGATCTTGCTTCTCGCTTTGTCACCGGCAATGCGGGCTCTTCGGCCTTCATCGGCCCCAAGCGCTCGCCGCTTGGCTTGGCGGCCGATCCCGGAGGACTTCCTCTCTACAAGAACGGCGTCGTCGTTGGCGGGATCGGGATCATGGCCGATGGCGACTACGGCTACGATCCCAACGTCCTAGACGTCGATGGCGATCCCGAGGAATACATGGCGCTGGCCGGCATCCAGGGCTTCGCTCCTCCGGCCGACATCCGAGCCGACCGCATCCCGGTTGACGGATCGACGCTGCGCTTTGCCGATGCGCGCGAGGAGGGGCTCCATCCTCTTCAGACCAGCTTTGCCGCAATCAACAACGTTATCGGCACGCTCGTGCCGGTACGCGGCTATTTCGACGGCACCGGCGTGGTCGCAGGGACGCCGTACGGCAGCGAAAGCAGTGGCATCCGCCGGGCGACCACGGCCGAGTTTTCCCTCCCGGATGCCTATGTCCTGACCAATGGTTCGGGTTCGGATCGCTATCCGATCAGGGGCGGCACAGATTCGGCAGCTGTGGGCCAGCCGCTCACCGCAGCCGAAGTGAGGGCGGTTCTGGAGGAAGCGTTTACGATAATGACGCGTGCCCGCGCGCAGATTCGTCGCCCGCTTGACAGCCGGGCCCAGGTTTCGATGTCGGTCGTGGATACCTATGGCGAGGTGCTTGGTCTCGTTCGCGGGCCCGATGCTCCCATCTTCGGCATCGACGTGTCGCTGCAAAAGGCCCGCACGGCAGCTTTCTTCTCGAACCCGGTCGCCGCCGAACAGCTTCTTGCCGATACCGACGCCGAAATCCCCGCCTTCGTCCAGCGCGTCCGCGATTTTCTGGGCGATCAGAGCGCGCTGACGGGGAAGGTCGCCTTTGCAGACCGTTCGGGCGGGAATCTCTCGCGACCATTCTTCCCCGACGGCGAATTGGGGCGACCAAATGGACCGTTCTCGCGTCCGATTACCGATTTCAACCCGTTCGCGACCGGGCTTCAGATCGCTCTCGTGAAGGCCAACCTGCTGCAGCACGCGGTCTTCGTGCAGAACAGCTTGAATGCCCGTGACGTGGCGCAGACCTGTACGGCGGTGCCGGACACGCCAACGGGGCGCAAGCGTCTGGCCAACGGCATCCAGATATTCCCCGGTTCGGTTCCGATCTATCGCGGCGACAAGCTGGTCGGCGCGATTGGCATTTCCGGCGATGGCATCGACCAGGATGACATGATCGCCTTCCTTGGAGCGCACAACGGCGGCGTGCGGGTCGGCAGTATCGGCAATGCACCCAAGGCGATCCGCGCGGACACGATCGTCGTCCCGATCGGGGCGGGGGTGCGGCTGCGCTACGTGAACTGTCCGTTCTCGCCGTTCCTCGATACCTCCGACCAGAACGTCTGCGAGGGCAAGTGATGCAGCAGGTCGTCGCCCTGATCGCGCCCGCCCTGGGAATGGCCAGTCCCGCTCCCATGGCGCTGCCGTACCATGTCCTTGCCGCCGTCGAGGCTGCCGGACCGGGAGCGATGGAACCGCAGGAGGCGAGCCCATCCGACCAGCAGCGGGCACCCGCCACGGAGCCGCTGCCCGGAGGCGAAACGGATGCCGACGGGGCGCTGATCGACGGGCGCCGCCGACCGGGCTTCAACAAGCGCCTTCCGGACAAGGTGGAGCAGGACAATCCCGGCGCAGTGAATGCGCCGCCGCCCGAAGCGTTCTACGACAAGTACGACGGCGACGGTCCGATTGGAGATCTCGGCCTAGAGGTCGGCTTGCCCGACCGCTGGCGCATCATGTCCACCCTGTGCCCGCAGAAGGACGCGGCGACGGGCAAGAAGGACCGTTCGCTTTACACGCTGTTCCCCCGGCTCGAATATGTCTGCCATTCGCAGCTCGACCCGTTCCATCACAACCTTCTCAAGGGCGACCGTCCGCTAGCAAAGGGCAAGCGCCCCGGCTTCCTCAAGGGCGATGACTGGTTCCTCATCGCGAGCGCTGTCTCGGATACCGTGGTCGAGCCCCGCAGCTTCCCGATCCCGGTCGGAAACCAGACCACGACCAACCCTAACGAGATCGACGTCTTCGGTCGCAGCCACAGCCTTGTCCTGTCGCAGACCTTCATCGCCGGCCTTTCGCTCTTGAAGGGCATGACGGCGTACAAGCCGCCGGTCGTCGAATACCGCATCGCGATCGCAGGCAACCTCAATCACGTCGAAGTGCCGGAGCGGCGCGTCCTTTACGTGCAGCCATCCAAGGGCACCAAGCGCACCGACGGCTTCATCGGTCTGCAGGAAGCCTTCATCGACTATCACATCGGTCGCTTCGACACGAAGCGGTACGATTTCGTCAGCCTGCGCGCCGGCATTCAGCCGATGCAGTCCGATTTCCGCGGCTTCCTGTTCAACGACAACCAGCTTGGCGTCCGCCTGTTCGGCAACCGCGACAACAACCGCGTGCAGTTCAATCTCGCCGCGTTCTGGCGCCTGGAAAAGGAAACAAATTCCGGCCTGAACGACATCAGCCAGTCGCCGCGTCGGGACTGGGTGTTCATGGCCAACCTCTACCGGCAGGATTTCCCCTTCGTCGGCCTGACCAGCCAGGTCTCGGTCACGTACAACATGAACCGGGAGCGCAACGACGTCCATGCGGACACCAACGGCTTCCCCGTGCGGCCTGCACTGCTGGGGGACCTGCGTGGCCGCGAATACGACGTTGTCTATCTCGGCTATGCGGCTGACGGGCACATCGGTCGACTGAACCTGACCGCGCAGCTCTATGCGGCGCTGGGCGAGGACCGGAACAATTTTCTCACCAGCCGCCCCGCCGAGATCAAGGCATTCATGGCGGCGGCCGAGCTGAGCTACGACATCGACTGGACCCGCATCCGCCTTTCCGGCCTGTGGGCAAGCGGCGACAGTGACCCCTACGACAAGACCGAAGGCGGCTTCGACGCAATCTTCGAGAATCCGCAATTCGCGGGCGCGGATACGAGCTATTGGATTCGCCAGACGATCCCGTTCGCCGGCGGTGGTCGCGCGATTTCGGTGAACGGTCGCAACGGCATTCTCAACAGCCTGCGGTCCAGCAAGGAGCAGGGGCAGTCGAACTTCACCAACCCGGGCACGATGATGCTGGGGCTGGGTGGCGATTTCGACCTTACGCCGACCGTGCGCGTCTCGACCAACGTCAACCACTTGTGGTTCGAGAACACCAAGATCCTGCAAGTCCTGCGTAACGAAGGCTCGATCCCCAACGACATCGGCTGGGACACGTCGGTCTCGGCAATCTGGCGGCCCAATGCGTCGCAGAACCTGATCTTCCGCCTGTCGGGCGCCATGCTCGAACCCGGCGGCGGCTTCGATGACCTGTTCTCGCAGCAGGGCAAGGCAAGCCGCTTCTATTCCGTCCTCGCCAACGCGACCCTGGCCTTCTGATGAACAGGCTCATGACCCAAAAGCGCCGCAATCGCACTCTCCCGCTGGCATGGCTCGTCGCGGCGCTCGCTGCGTTTCTGGTGCCGAGCGCGCTCTACGCGTCGGGCGAGGAGAAGGCGCAGAAAGTCACCTATACCCGTGCTCCTGCGGCACCGCGCGGCCAGCCCGGCGACACGGTCGAGGAGCAGTGGGTCTTTGTCGACAAGCAGAACGCCGGCTGCGTAAGCTGCCACACGGCGAGTGATCATCGCACGATGCACGCGAGCCCGGCGGTCGTGCTGTCCTGTGCCGATTGCCACGGCGGCAACACGAAGGTCGTTGCCGACCGCTCGTGGAACCGCAATTCGATGGAATACGTCGGCGCGATGAAGGACGCCCACGTCCTGCCCCGGTATCCCGTTGCCTGGGGCTGGCCCTCGTCCGCAAATCCCAAGCGTTCCTATGCTCTTCTGGCCAAGGAAAGCCCTGAGTTCGTCCGTTTCATCAACCCTTCGGACTATCGTGTCGCACGCGATTCCTGCGGTGCATGCCACATGTCCATCATCGAGGCGTCCGAGCGTTCGCTGATGTCGACAGGCGCGATGCTGTGGGGCGGCGCGGCCTACAACAACGGCATTGTCCCCTTCAAGAACTACCTCTTCGGCGAAAGCTTCACCCGCAATGGCGAAGCGGCGCTGATCAAGTCTCCGTCCAAGGAGATCGGCCCCGACGGCCAGCCCATGTGGGGCACTGTCACGCCCAGGGAAAAGGCGCGTGGTGCGCTGCCGATCATGTATCCGCTGCCGCGCTGGCACACGATTCCGCCGGGCGACGTGTTCCGCGTTTTCGAGGACGGTGGTCGCACGATCAACCCGCAGTTCCCCGAGATCGGGCTTCCCAATTCCACCGGCCTTATCCAGCGCCTCGAAGAGCCTGGCCGTCCCGACCTCAAGCAGTCGAACCGCGGACCCGCGACCGGTCTGCGCGTCGCGATCCCGGTCCTGAACATACACAAGACGCGCCTGAATGACCCCTTCCTCTACCAGATGGGCACCAACGACCAGCCGGGCGACTATCGCTCCTCCGGCTGCGCTTCGTGCCACGTCATCTACGCGAACGACCGCGAACCTCGGCACAGCCTGAATTATGGCAAGTGCGGCCGTGACGGCCAGACCGCGACCGCCGACCCCACCATCAATTCCCTGCGCGAAGGCCAGCACCGCAAGGGCGCCTACGGCAGCTACGATGCCGCCAAGCAGGAACACCACGAAAAGGTCCGGGCTACCGTCCTGGGCGGCAAGGGCACCTATCTTGGTGGCGACAGGTCCGATCCCGAGCAGTCAGCCGACATGGCAGCCGATTGCGCCCGTGCGATTTCGTCGGCCGAACAGCTCGTCTATGCGCCGGCAAAGGGCGTCGCGCCGCATGGCACGATGGACCACGACAAGATGGACCAGGCCTCCGCCCACGCCCTGGCAGGTCTGGATGAAAAGGGCCATGCGAAGAAGGGCGGCAATAACGCCGCAGGGCACGGCGACGAACATGAAGGCCCCGTGGCCATGCAAGACCGCGAACGCGGCCACCCGCTAGTCCACGCCTTCACCCGCGCCATACCCACAGCGCAGTGCATGAACTGCCACATGCACCAGCCGAACATCTTCCTGAACTCCTATCTCGGCTACACGATGTGGGACTACGAGTCCGATGCTCCCACCATGTGGCCGGGACCGGAGAACGTCGCGCCCAAGCCCGCCGGCATGTCCGACGCGGACTACGAGAAGACGTACAAGAAGCAGTTCTATCCCACGATCGACGAGCAGCGCGAGGTCCTCGACCGTAATCCGGAGGGCGCTTCGACGCGCGGGCTCTGGCGCGACGTGGAATTCCTGCGCAACGTCTATGACCTCAACGGGCAGCGCAAGGACACGCAGCTCGCCGACTATCACGGGCACGGCTGGAACTTCCGCGCGATCCTCAAGCGCGACCGTCGCGGCAACCTGCTCGACGATGAGGGCGATATGTCGTCCTACGGCACCGACAAGGCGCACATCGTCTCGCCCGACGATCCGGAGAAGTTCCGCAAGGCGGGTGAGGGCAAGTTCGTCGATCCCGGCGAAAGCAATCCCGGCAAGGCCGTCCACATGATGGACATCCATGCCCAGCTCGGCATGCAATGCGCGGATTGCCATTTCTCGCAGGACAGCCACGGCAATGGACTGATCTACGGTGAAGTCGCCAATGCGGTCGAGATCGGCTGCAAGGACTGCCACGGCACGCCTGACGCCTACCCGACGCTCCTGACCTCGAACATGGCCGCCCCGGAGAAGGGCAACAACCTTGCACTGCTGCGCAACGCCGATGGCCAGCGCCGCTTCGAGTGGTTCAACGAGGCTGACGGGCGCCGCGTACTGGTCCAGCGTTCGATCATCGATCCCAACCTGTCCTGGCGCGTCAGCTTGGTGAAGGATTCGGTAGACGCGCGCTTTGCCGGCAAGATCGACACTGCCGGCAAGCCGATCTTCAATCCGAAGGCCGCCCGCGCCAAGCTCATGGCAAAGTCCGCGTCCGAGGACGGCGTCTACAAGTTCGGCACCGGCGTGCCCAAGGAAGCGCGCGCGCACCGCGACGACGACATGGCCTGCTTTACATGCCACCTTTCGTGGACCACTTCGTGCGCAGGCTGTCACCTGCCTATCGAGGCGAACTGGAAGTCGGCCACGCACAAGTACGAGGAAGACTACACCCGCAATTATGCGACCTATAACCCTCAGGTCGCGCGCGATGACATGTTCCAGTTGGGCAAGCACCAGCGCAACAAGTCGTCGGGCTCCGATCCGGTGCAGTTCGATGCCTCGGGCAACCCTGTGTCGGGCAAGGCGATAACCGCGCCTATCCGTTCGTCATCGGCGCTGATCCTGTCGTCGACCAACATCAACCGCGAACGCATCTATGTGCAGCAGCCGCCGATCTCGGCCATCGGCTATTCCAGCCAGGCCTTTGCGCCTCACTTCCCGCACACCGTCCGCAAGAACGAGACGAAGCAATGCACCGACTGCCACGTCAGCCAGGATGACGACAACAACGCCACGATGGCGCAACTCCTGCTGCTGGGCACGAACTACGTGAACTTCGTTGGCATGAACGCCTGGTTCGGTCTCGACGGCGGCTTCGAGGCGGTGCGAGTGACCGAATGGGACGAACCCCAGGCGGTGATCGGCTCGTACCTCCATCGCTATGCCTATCCGGACTTCTGGAAGCAGCATGTCGAGAAGAACGGCCGCGAGTTGAAGAACTGGACGCGCGGCAAGCCTTTCGACGGCAAGCTTTCCGGAGAGACGACGGGCCACGAGGAGTTCTCGAACGTGGTCGAAGGCACGAAGGACGCGGTCCGGTGCCTGCAGATGCGCGGGGAGTACATGTTCGTGGCCGAAGGAAAGGGCGGCTTCCGCGCCTACGATATCGCGTCAGTCGCCAACAAGGGCTTCTCCGAGCGCATCGTCAACGCGCCGTTCTCGCCGCTCGGCCAGGACACCCATGTCGCGACGACCAACGCGACCTGCATGGCGCTGCCGACCAACCAGTCGATCGCACCCACCCGCAACACGGCGGAGCTGCGCGGCATCAACCAGGAACAGCCGTTCTCGCCGATCTACCACTACGCCTTCGTCACCGATGCCGTGGAAGGCCTGATTGCGGTCAACGTCGACACACTGGCGGATGGCGAGTTCCGCAACAACTTCTTCACCCGCTCGCTGACCTTCAATCCGGATGGCGTACTGACCGGTGCGCGCCACATCACGCTGGCCGGTGACTACGCCTATGTCGTCACCGACAAGGCGGTGGTCACGGTCCATCTGACGAAGCCCTGGTCGCCGGACAAGCCATGCGAGGTCAGCGACAAGAAGGGCGGCGAGACGTGCCTCGACCCGCGCATCACATCGGTCGTTCCCTTGCGCGATCCGCGCGCCACGGCGGTGCAGTTCCGTTATCTCTGGGTGACGACTGCCAACGGGCTCGAACTGATGGACATTACCAGCCTTGCCCAGCCCAGGCCGGTGCCTTCGGCAACGGTCCCGCTGGCCGATGCTCGCCGCGTCTATCTTGCCCGCACCTACGCCTATGTCGCGGCCAAGCAGCAGGGCCTCGTGATCGTCGACATCACCGCGCCCACCCGGCCGGCGATCTACACGAGCTATACCGCCGACGGGCAGCTCAACGATGCCGAGGACGTTATCGTCGCATCGACCAACGCTTCGCTCTTTGCCTACGTCGCGGATGGGCGAAATGGCATGAAGGTGCTGCAGCTTACATCGCCGGCCAGCCAGCCCAACTTCTACGGGTTCTCGCCCGAGCCGAGGCCGGAGCTGATCGCGTGGGCCCGCACGCCGACGCCTGCGCTTGCGCTTTCCAAGGGGCTGGACCGCGACCGCGGCGTGGATGAGACCGGCGGCCAGATCGCGATTTTCGGTCGCCTGGGGTCGCGGCCGTTCAACAGGGCAGAAATGGAAGATCTTTTCCTCAACAGCCGGGGAGAGGTTTTCCGGGTCACCAACAAGGTGGACATGAGCCTGTGGGTCGGGGCGAAGACGGCGCCCATGCTCGCCAGGGTCGATCAGTAGGGTTTTCTGGTTGGAGAGGAGACCGGACGCCCCGCGCAGGGCGTCCGGCTTTCCACTTGGTCCAATCCTTCCGTGCTCGATCCTCCCGGGGTCAATCCTCGTCCAGCAGCAGGACGTCGCACTCCACCTCCAGCATGGGGGTGGGCAGCATTTCGTGATCGACCCGGCCAACCGATGCATCGGCGACGAGTTGGCCGCGCATCCTGAACTCGTGGTCCGGCAGCAGCGCGATGAAACTCTCGCCGTCGCTTACCGCATCGCAGCCTGCGAAGCGCAGTACGATCGTGTGGCGCGAGCCCGAGAAGGTGATGCTCGCCCAGGGCGTCTCGGCGTGGGAGACGATCTCGGCCAGCGGTCCGGCGACCTCGCGCACTTCGCGCAGCAGCCGTTCGCTTGGCGCGATGCGGCGCGGGGGCGCTGCCGTCTGCATGGCGGATTTGATCTCGAAGGCGCAATGGTCAAGCAGCATGGACACTCTCCGCAAAATTGTTCATGAAATGTTCCACGCGCGTTACCATGGCGGAACGCGGCTCGCGTCCGTTTCGCAGGTCGCCCACAAGCCGGGGGTCATGTGCGGCGAGGCGCCCGAACTTCGTGCACGGCATCCCCGTGCGCTCCAGGAACCTTTCGATCTGACGGAGAAGCATTTTTGTCTGGCCTCCATGGTGCGAGCGGATCAATCGACTCGAAATAGGATTTTTCCTATGTTGACGGCAAAATCCTACATTGCTAGGAAAAGTCCTTCGAAAGTGGAGGAAGGCGCATGAGCACTGACGACGACGAAAGCGGCGACGATGGCACTCGCTCGCGGCTTGTTGCGCTTGCCTCCGGGCGGGGGGTCAGCCTTGCGTCGCTGTCCGCGCTGATCGGCCGCAACCAGACCTATCTGCAGCAGTTCGTCCGCAAGGGTAGCCCACGGAAGCTTGAAGAAAACGACCGGCGGACGCTCGCGGAGTTCTTCGGCGTGCCCGAGAGTGATCTTGGTGCGCCGTCGCGCGGCAGTGCACTGGTTGTCGGGCAAGGCCGCGGCATCGTTGTCCCGACGACTCGCGCTGCGCTTGCCGAATGGGCCGATATTCCGCGCCTGCCGCTAGGAGCTTCGGCTGGCCCCGGGGCTCTGCCGGCAGAGGAAATTCCCTCCGGCCGGCTACGTTTTTCCCATCGCTGGTTGAAAGGGCAGGGGTTGGAACCGGCCATGCTCTCGGTCATCGAGGTGGAGGGCGACTCGATGGAGCCGACCTTGCGCGATGGAGACGAGATCCTCGTCGACCGCACGGCCCGCCCCATGCGGGCGGGCATCCACGTCATCCGGCTCGACGATATGCTGCTGGTGAAGCGGCTCGAGCCGGGGCCAGGGGGCATCCTGCGGGTCATTTCTGACAATGGCGCCTATCCCCGGATCGAACGGCCAGCGCACGAAGTGGAGATCGTTGGCCGCGTGGTCTGGAAAGGGGGGCGGCTCTAGGGGCGATGCGTCCTGCGCAGAAGCGGGTAGGGGGGCGATTGAGCACCAACGATGCCCGGGGCAGGAATTGTTCGGCCTTCGCGCCAATGCAGGCGCGGTCTTCCTGCATAGGGAAGTGATGCGTCGCATCGACGGATGAAGCCCAGCTTCCGACGACCCGGCCGCCAACCGCAGATGGTGGAGATGCGGATTGAAAGCATGTACCCAGGCTGATGCGCCGCACTTACCAATGCAATTGCCGGGGCATTGCAATTGCCGGTCCATGCCTCCAAATCGCGAGCATGACACAGCAAGCAGCCGAACCGCCATTCCGCGTGGCGATCATTCCCGTCACGCCGCTCGAACAGAACTGCACGCTCGTGTGGTGCACGAAGACGATGAAGGGCGCGTTCATCGATGCCGGTGGCGATCTCGAAAAGCTGCGCAAGGCCGTCGAGAAGACCGGCGTGACGATCGAGAAACTGCTCGTAACTCACGGCCATATCGACCACTGCGGCATGACGGGCATTCTGGCCAAGGAACTCGGCGTACCCATCGAAGGCCCGCACGAGGCTGACCGCTTCTGGATTTCCCGCCTCGACGAGGATGGGCGCCGCTGGGGCATCACCGGCGAGGTGTTCGAGCCTACGCGCTGGTTGTCCGATGGGGACAAGGTGACGGTCGGCGAGGTCGAACTCGACGTGATCCACTGCCCCGGTCACACCCCGGGCCATGTCGTTTTTCATTATGCGCCCTCGCGCGTGGCGATCGTGGGCGACGTTCTCTTCCAGGGATCAATTGGCCGCACCGACTTCCCCATGGGAAATCACCAGGACCTGATCGATTCGATCACCGGAAAACTGTGGCCGCTCGGCAACGATGTCACTTTCGTTCCGGGGCATGGCCCCAACAGCACGTTTGGTCGTGAGCGCCAGACCAATGCCTATGTCAGCGATTATGCGCTGAGCTGAGCCTTTTCTTTCTCGGGCGCAGAGGGTGTGGGAAGGCAGGGCGAACCATGCCTTCCCGCACCGATCACATGTCCAGCGCGATCGACACCGCCCATACGCCCAGGCCCAACTGGGTCAGCATGGTGATCAGCGTTCCGACGCCGCGCAGGAAGCCCAGCGGCCCGCCATCCATGCCCACACCATGTCCGATGCGGCCGAGCATATAGAGTCCGGCTGCTCCCAGCAGGAATGGATTGCCGGTCCGCGCCAGCTCGATCGCGGCGACCAATACCAGCACGATGGGCGTGTTCTCGACGAAGTTGGCCTGCGCGCGCATCCTGCACACGAGATCGGGATCGCCGCCGTCGCCGATGCTGATCTTCCGCGATGTGCGGATCATGCCGATGCGTATCGACAGCCAGATGTTGATTGCGGCCGCCGCGGCGGCCGCGCACAGCGTTATGGGCAGAATCGTCATGCCTTCAGGTACTCCCCCTATCGTATGGTCCGTCCTTGGGATCCGGCAGGATTGGTAGCGCGGCCAAGCTTGCAAAGCATTAGAAAATCCGTATAGGCGCGCCTTCGCCCGCGGTTGGCGAATCCCGTTCCTGTTGCGCTAGTCGCTGCGTGCGGGTCCTGTTTGCAACAGGGCTTGTGCGATGGACAGGTTTTCCCTATCGCGCCCGCAACAAACGTACGCAATTCAGGAACAGGTGCCGAAATGGCCGTCCCCAAAAGAAAGACTTCGCCCTCCCGCCGGGGCATGCGCCGCAGCCATGACGCGCTGAGCGCCGAAGCATTCCACGAATGCTCGAACTGCGGTGAACTCAAGCGTCCGCACATGCTGTGCAACGCCTGCGGTCACTACAACGGTCGCGAAGTCATCGCCGTCGGGCTCTGAGCCTGTAAGCGGGGGGAATCGGGATCATGAGCCTGCCGCGTATCGCCGTCGATGCGATGGGCGGCGATGAGGGCGTGCGCGTTATGGTCGAAGGCGCGGCGCTTGCCCGTCGTCGTCATGACCGCTTCAAGTTCCTGCTTGTCGGGGATGAAGCGCGCATAAAGCAGGCTCTCGAAAACCACCCGAACCTGCGCGGGGCGTCGGAGATTCTCCACGCCCCTGACATCGTCTCCGGCGACGAAAAGCCGACCCAGGCGCTGCGCCGTGCCAAGACCACCTCGATGGGCATGGCGATCAACGCCGTGAAGCGGGGTGAGGCCGGGGCCGCGGTCAGCGCGGGCAACACCGGCGCGCTCATGGCCATGGCCAAGCTCGCGCTGCGCACACTGCCGGGGATCGACCGTCCCGCCCTGTCGGCGCTTCTGCCGACGCTCGGCGACAACGATCTGGTGATGCTCGATCTCGGTGCCAATACCGAGTGCGACGCCCGCAACCTCGTCCAGTTCGCGATCATGGGTGCGGCATATGCCCGCATCGTGAATGGCCTCGACGCGCCGCGCGTCCGTCTGCTCAACATCGGGACGGAAGAGACCAAGGGCACCGATTCGCTGCGTGACGCGGCCACCGAGCTCAAGGCCCTGGCCGGTGACCTGGCGCTGTCCTTCGACGGCTTCACCGAAGCCGACAAGCTCTCGCGCGGAGACGTCGATGTCGTGGTGACCGACGGATTCTCCGGCAACATCGCCCTCAAGTCGATGGAAGGCGCGGCGCGTTTCGTTGCCGACCTTCTGCGTCGCAGCTTTTCCTCGTCCTTGCGCTCGAAGCTCGGCTTCCTGATTTCGCGCCCGGCGACTGAACTGCTCAAGCATCACCTCGACCCCAACAACCACAACGGTGCGGTCTTCCTTGGCCTCAACGGGATCGTGGTGAAGAGCCATGGCGGCGCCTCGGCACTTGGCGTTGCCAACGCCGTTGCCGTGACGGCGCGCCTGCTGGAGGAAAACCTGACCGAACGCATCAAGGCCGACCTTGCCCGCGTGGGCGCGGAGGCTATTCGCACCTCGGGCCGCAGCGGAGGGAAGTCGAAGTCTTCCGCCGCCCGCGAGGATGGCGCGGCATGAGCGTGCGGTCCGTAATCCGTGGCAGCGGTTCGGCCCTGCCGCGTCGCGCGGTATCGAATGCCGAAATGACCACCATGGTCGACACGACCGATGAATGGATCGTCGAGCGCACCGGTATCCGCAACCGCTACATCGCGGGCGAAGGTGAAACCACCTCGACGCTTGCCACCGAAGCGGCGCGCAAGGCGCTCGAAGCCGCCGGCGTAGACGCCTCGCGCATCGACCTTATCGTTCTGGCAACGGCGACGCCCGACCAGACCTTCCCGGCGACCGCAACGATCGTCCAGCACAACCTCGGGTGCAACGGCGGCATCGCCTTTGACGTGGCGGCGGTCTGCTCGGGCTTCCTTTATGCGCTCGCCACTGCGGATTCGATGATCCGTTCCGGCATGGCGCGCTGCGCGCTGGTGATCGGCGCCGAGACCATGAGCCGGCTGCTCGACTGGGAAGATCGCACGACCTGCGTCCTTTTCGGCGATGGTGCCGGTGCGGTCGTGCTTGAAGCTGTCGATGTCGACGAAACGGACCCGAAGGCGCCCGGCATTCTGGCAACGCGCCTCCACGCCGACGGCGCGCACAACGAGCTGCTCTATGTCGATGGCGGTCCCTCCACGACGGGGACGGTCGGCAAGCTGCGCATGAAGGGCCGTGAGGTCTTCCGTCACGCCGTCACCAACCTTGCGAATGTCCTGAAGGAAGTTCTTGAGACGACGGGGCATGACGCGGAAGAAATCGATTGGGTCGTACCACATCAGGCGAACTTCCGCATTCTCGACGCTACCGCGCGCAAGCTCGATCTTCCCGCGGACAAGGTGATCGTCACGGTCGACCATCACGCCAACACCAGTGCTGCCTCGGTTCCGCTCGCCTATGACACCGCTGTGCGGGACGGGCGGATCAAGCCCGGCGACCTCGTCATGTTCGAGGCGATGGGCGGTGGATTCACCTGGGGCGCCAGTTTGGCCCGGGTGTGAACCGTTCCATCCCGGAATGGACGCATTCTAATCCTTTGTCCCCAAGGCATTGCATTGCGTTCCGTAGAAACACCGTTATTCTCGGACGCCTTGGTAGGTCCTATTGGGGGAACGAGGGGGATGCGTTCAATTGGTACCCTGACACGAGCCGACCTGGCGGAAAGCATCAACCGCCGCGTCGGACTGTCTCGTGCGGATTCGCTGGAAATGGTCGAATCCATTTTGCAGCACATGTGCGATGCTCTGGCGGATGGCCAGAACGTCAAGATTTCAGGCTTCGGCACCTTCCTGCTGCGCGACAAGGCGGAGCGGATCGGGCGCAATCCCAAGACCGGCATCGAGGTTCCAATCACCCCGCGCCGTGTCCTGAGCTTCCGCGCCAGTCAGATGCTGAAGGACCGTATCGGCCAGGCGTGAGATCGCCGGCATGAATGCACCGCTTCTTCCCGACATGGGGGATGGCAAGGACCCCGGCGCCTTCCGCACCATAGGTGAGGTGGCAAAGACGCTGGGTATCCGCCAGCATGTCCTCCGGTATTGGGAAGAACAGTTTCCGATGCTCCGTCCGCTCACCAGAGCGGGCGGGCGTCGTTACTATCGTCCCGAAGACATTGCCCTGATCGCCGAGATCGACCGCCTCCTGAACCGGGAAGGCTACACGATCCGCGGCGCCAAGCAGGCGCTCAAGGTTCGCGGCAAGCGGGCTGGTACTGCGGTGCGTGAAGACGCGGTCGAACTGACCTCCTCAGCTTCCGGTGTCGCCGTGCAAGCTGTCGCTGGGCTTGTCCAATCATTGGCGGCAACCGACTTCGCATCGTTGGCAGCTGAACTGGGCGGCATCCGGGAACGTCTCGCGGTCGCAATCGAGGACGACGCGGGTTAATCTACCAGCACCGGTCCCAACGTGGGGTCGAGGTCGCGTGGACGTTTCAGTTCGACCAGTCGTCCGCAGCGATCCGCGACGTCGGACCACCGGTCAATGTCCAGTTCAAGTACCGCGAATGTTGCGGTAGGGAACTTCTGTTCGACTACGTCGCGCAATGGGCTGCTGCCATCGTCGGGCACTAGGTCGAAGATCAGGTCCTCCAGACCCGGGTTATGCCCGACCATGAGCACGCTTGCAGGATCGCCGCTGATTTCCTTGAGCAAGTCGACCAGCGTTGCCGAACTTGCCAGATAGATCCGCCGGTCCCACTCGACCTTGAACGTGCAGCCCCAGGCCTTGCTCGCTTCCTCCACGGTCTCCGCGGCCCGTACCGCGGGCGAGGCAATCATCCTGTCGAAACTGCGTCCGGTCGACTTGATGTAGGCGCCCATTGCGCGCGCGCCCCGTTGCCCGCGCTCGTTCAGCGGACGGTCGAAGTCCCGTGCACGCGCATCGCTCCAGTCCGATTTGGCGTGGCGGAACAGGGCGAGCGTCTTCACGAAATTCCCTCGGTCGGCGTTGTTGCCGGTGCAGTTGAACCAGAAACACCGGCCACGATGCTTTGTAAAGCGGCATCCAGCGTCACCCTTCTGATCGGCGTACCGGCTGGAAACGCACTGAGAAGCCGGGACGGGAACGCCGCCGAAAGCACGACGAAATGGCCCTTGTCACCGGCTGAACGGATCAGGCGTCCGAACGCCTGCGCCAGCCGGGCACGAATGATGCGGTCGTCGTGCGCCTGTCCACCGCCGGCGAGCCGGCGAGCGCGGTGGAGAATCGAAGGCTTTGGCCATGGCACCTGCTCCATCACCACCAGGCGCAAGGAGTGTCCCGGCACGTCCACGCCGTCACGCAGGGCGTCGGTGCCGAGCAAGGACGCGCGCGGATCGTCGCGAAAGATATCGACCAGCGTGCCCGTGTCGATCGGGTCGACGTGCTGCGCGAACAGCGGAAGACCGCCACGCGCCAGCCGGTCCGCGATCCGGCTGTAGACTGCTCGCAACCGCCGGATTGCCGTGAACAGGCCGAGCGCGCCGCCACCCGATGCCTCGATCAACCTGCCGTACGCCGCCGCGAGCGCCGGAATGTCGCCTTTGGGCACGTCCGTCACGATCAGCACTTCGGCCTGGTTGGCGTAGTCGAACGGGCTGTCCGCGCCGAACAGGCGCGGGGCAAGGTCCAGGTGCTGCGCGCCGCTGCGCTCCACCGCGCTCGTCCAGTCGTCGCCGTCGCGCAGGGTTGCCGAGGTCATCATCACGCCGTGCGCGGGGGCGAGCACCGTTTCGGCAAAGGGTTTCATCGGGTCGAGGTAATGGCGGTGCAGGCCCACGTCCCATTCGCGTCCGTCTGACCGTTCCACCGCGAGCCAGTCGACAAAATCGGGATCCCCGGGCCCGCCCAGTCGCGCCAGCATGGCGATCCATCCCGCGACGAGGTCGGTGCGCCAGCCGATGGCGCCGCGCGCGCCTTCGATGCGTGCGCGAGCAGGGCCGTCGAGCCAGTCCGGACCGTCCTCGACGATCGCCTCGAGCCTGAGCCCCAGGCGTACCAGCGGCTTGCGCAGGGCCTCGAGCGCTTCCTGGGCGGCTCCGGCCACTTCGACAAAGGCGCCGTCAAGCTGCGCGATCTCCGTCTCGAGGCCATAGCCCGCCTCCTGTCCGCCGCTTTCATCGCGCGAATAGGTGAGTGCGCGTGCAGCGCTGAGCAGTTGCTCGATGGGGCCGCTGGGAGTCCCTTCCACTACGCGCGCCAGCCAGCCTTCCGAAGGAAGCGCCTCGGCCGCCTCTATCGCGCGGGCAATCGCTTTCGCCCCTTCCTCGTCGTAGGAAGCCACATCCGCGAGGCGCGCCGAAAGCCCGCGCCGCCGCCCGCGCGACTTGCCTTCAGGCCCGATGACCCAACGGCGAAGCTCGATCGTCTCGGCCCCGGTCAGGGCTGCCGAAAAGGTCGAATCCGCAGCCTCGAACACATGATGCCCTTCGTCGAAAACGATCCGCGTCGGGCGTTGTGCGGCGTCCCTGCCGCGCGCGGCGTTGACCATGACCAGCGCATGGTTGGCGATCACAAGTTCTGCGTCGGCAGAGGCGCGGGCTGCGCGCTCGATGAAGCACTTCCGGTAGTGCGGGCAGCCCGCATAGACGCATTCGCCGCGCTGGTCGGTGAGCGCCGTGATGCCGCGCTTGCGGAATAGCGTGCCGAGCCAGCCGGGAAGGTCGCCGCCTATTATGTCGCCGTCCTGGCTGTAGGCGGCCCAGCGCGCGACAAGCTGGGCAAGGATTGCGGCGCGGCCGCCAAATCCCCCTTGCAGCGCGTCTTCCAGGTTCAGGAGGCAGAGGTAGTTCTCGCGTCCCTTGCGCACCACCACCGGCGGCTTGCCGTTCCGCAACGCGGGAAACGCGCGTCTGCTCTCGCGCCGCAATTGCCGTTGCAGTGCCTTGGTATAGGTGGAAACCCAGACTGTACCGCCGGATCCCTCCGCCCAGAGCGATGCCGGGGCAAGGTAGCCGAATGTCTTGCCAGTCCCTGTTCCGGCCTGCGCCAGCACCACGTGGGGGCGGCGCTCGGCCAGGCGTGGGGCGAACATTCTTGCCGCTTCCCGGGCGTAGGCCTGCTGTGCCGGACGCGCTTCCGCGCCCGCGCCGGTCAGTTCCGCGAGCCGTGAAACCACCGCGTCTTCGCCCAGCAGCACTTGCGCCGGCTGGGGGCGATCCGCTGTTTCCTCCCACTCCGGCAGGCGCGTGAAGAGCCAGCGTTCCGCGCGCTTTGGCTTCTCGATCCGTGGCGTGAGCAAGGTCGCCCAAGGCCAGCGCATGCGCACCAGCGATTGAAGTGCGGTCCATGCGCCTTCACGCTCGGCCCAGTCCTCTCGCTCGCAGGTCGCCAGTAGAGCCTCTGCCGCTTCCTGCAGAAGCTGCGGGACCTTGTCGTCATCGGCAGGCGCGTCCAGTCCCAACGCATGGGCAAGGCCCTTAGGCGTGGGAACCATGAACCGCGCCGGATGGATGAACGCGAACAGTTCCAGCAGATCCAGCCCCGAAAGATCCGGGTAGCCCAGTCGGCTGGCGATGAGCGGTGCATTGAGCATCAGCAGCGGTGTGTCCGCCGCTGCCACGATCGCCTCGCCCTTGCCGACGCCACGCGTGGCGAAGCCATCGCGCAGCCAGCAACCGCCGTGGCTCGCGTGAATCGCTGGCAGGGAAAGGGCCGGGTGGTCCGTCACGGTCCAGCGTTAGAACAGGAATGGAACACGGGGCAAGCCCGGCAGGAGTGGAAATCCGATCCCTGCACCTCGGTTAACCACCGCCCTTAAACCCCGCCTGCTGCGACCGTCCTTCCCAACAGCAATCGAAACCGGAGCCTTCCAACTCTTGCTCCGGCCCATAGTGGAGAATGGGAAATGGCAGTCATCAACACCAATATCAGCGCGATCCGCGCGACGAATGCTTCGAACTCGGCGAACAAGATGCTCGGCACGGCCATGGAGCGCCTGTCGACCGGCAAGCGCATCAACGGCGCGAAGGACGATGCAGCGGGCCTCGCGATCACCACGACCATGACCTCGCAGATCCGCGGCATGAACCAGGGTGTCCGCAATGCCAACGATGGCATCAGCCTTGCGCAGACCGCGGACGGCGCACTCAACGAAGTGACCGCCATGCTGCAGCGCATCCGCGAACTTGCCGTTCAGGCGAAGTCGGGCACCTATCAGCAGTCCGACCGGGACGCGATGCAGTCGGAAGTCGCAAACCTCACGCAGCAGATCAGCGACGTCTTCAACAACGTCAAGTTCAACGGAAATCAGGTCTTCAGCGTGTCCGACGGCACTGGCGGCACTGGCGACCCGACTGACTACTCCGAAGACAACGTATCGATCGACGATGCCGAATTCGTGATCCAGACCGGCGCCGAGATCGACAACACCGTCACCCTCGTCAGCAAGGCCTTCGATGGCGCGAAGCTGTTCGGCGTGATTTCGGATGGCGGCGCCAACGATGGCCTGGCCATGACGGTCTACGACGACTCCACCTATGACGACGACAGCGATACAACGACTCCCGAGGTCCCCGTCGTGACGCAGGCCCTCGACGTCTCGACCAGTGCCAATGCCTCGACGACTATCGAAAACGTCGATTCGGTGCTGGCCAGCATCAATTCCACCCGTGCCGGGCTGGGTGCGGGCCAGAACCGCCTGGAATCGGTGATCAACAATCTCAACGACAACGTCACCAATCTGTCCGACGCCCGGTCGCGGATCATGGACACCGACTATTCGGCCGAAACGACCGCGATGGCCAAGGCCCAGATTCTCAGCCAGGCTTCGACGGCGATGATCGCCCAGGCCAATCAGGCCCAGCAGAACGTGCTTTCGCTTCTGAAGTAAGCCTCCCTCAGAAGCCTCCACGGAAGGGCGGATGTCGCGTGAGCGTGGCATCTGCCCTTTCGGCGTGAACGCATGTCCCGGACATGCCGCACCCGACGACGAACGCCAGGGAAGGGGGTGGCACCCGCCGGCCCCGTTTTCGCTTGCGAAAGCCGCCCCTCCGCGCAAAAGGGCGGGCACCATGACAGACGAGATCCGCACCGCCGCCCAGACGTCGAAGGCCTGGCCCTTCGAGGAAGCCCGCAAGCTCATCAAGCGGTTTCCCGGCGGCAAACGCGATGCGTCGGGCAATCTCGTCCCCGTGCTTTTCGAAACCGGATATGGTCCTTCGGGCCTGCCGCACATCGGCACTTTCCAGGAAGTCCTGCGGACCACGCTTGTCCGCCGCGCCTACGAGGTGCTGACCGGTGGCCATCCCACGCGGCTGGTCGCCTTTTCGGACGACATGGACGGCCTGCGCAAGGTGCCGGACAACGTGCCGAACAAGGCGTTGCTCGAAGCACACCTCGGCCATCCGCTCAGCCGCATTCCAGATCCTTTCGAGAAGTTTGAAAGCTTCGCCCACCACAACAACGCGATGCTGCGTGACTTCCTCGATCGCTTCGGCTTCGACTACGAATTCGTCTCCGCTTCGGATCGCTACAATTCTGGTGCGTTCGACGATGCGCTGAAGAACGTTCTGCGCAACTGGCAGGCGATCATGGACATCATGCTCCCGACCCTGCGCGAGGAGCGTCGCAAGACCTACTCGCCGGTCCTGCCGGTCTCCCCGACGACGGGCGAGGTGTTGCAGGTTGCGGTTGAAGTGGTCGATGCCGAAGCCGGCATCGTGCGCTTTGTCGACAGCAACGGCGAAACCGTCGAGCACACCATTCTCGGCGGCTGGTCCAAGCTGCAATGGAAGGTCGACTGGGCAATGCGCTGGGTCGCGCTTGGTGTCGACTACGAAATGTGCGGCAAGGACCTCACCGACAGCGTCACCCAGTCGGGCAAGATTGCCCGCGTCCTCGGCGGGCAGCGTCCCGAAGGGCTGATCTACGAACTCTTCCTCGACGAGAAGGGCGAGAAGATCTCCAAGTCCAAGGGCAACGGCCTGACGATCGAGCAGTGGCTGGAATACGGCAGCGAGGAATCGCTCGGTTTCTACCTGTTCCGCGAACCCAAGAGCGCCAAGTCGCTTCACGTCGGGATCATCCCGCGCGCGGTCGACGAATACTGGCAGTTCCGCGAGAAGCTGCCGACACAGCCGGTCGAGCAGCAACTTGGCAATCCTGTCTGGCACCTCCTGCGCGCCAATGGCTATCAGGGCGGCGACGGCGAGAAGTTGCCGGTTACCTATGGCCTTCTGCTCAACCTCGTTGGCGTGCTCGGCGCGCAGGCGACGCGCGATCAGGTCTGGTCCTACCTTGGCAATTATGTCGAGAACGCTGATCCTGCCGCGCACCCGGCACTCGACGGTCTGGTCACTCGCGCGCTCGCCTACAACCGCGATTTCATCGCGCCCACGCTCCTGCGCCGCAAGCCGGAAGCGAACGAGCTTCTGGCGCTTTCCGCGCTGGACGAG
This sequence comes from Novosphingobium aromaticivorans DSM 12444, assembly GCF_000013325.1. Classification (GTDB taxonomy): domain Bacteria; phylum Pseudomonadota; class Alphaproteobacteria; order Sphingomonadales; family Sphingomonadaceae; genus Novosphingobium; species Novosphingobium aromaticivorans. Next base: position 2,507,074 of record NC_007794.1, on the reverse strand, counting down.
GAACTTGCCGGGACGTCCGACGACGCTACCGCCGAGGAACTCCAGAACATCGTCTACGAAATCGGCAAGGACCCGCACTACGGGTTCGAGCAGCTCCGGGACTGGTTCAAGTGCCTTTACGAAACCCTGCTCGGTTCCAGCGCGGGGCCGCGGATGGGCAGCTTCATCGCGCTCTATGGCGTTGCCAACACGCGCAAGCTGATTGCCGAGGCGCTCGACTGAGCGCTCAGTCCAGAATGATGTGAGGCACGAAGCGGGCGCGGTTGCCGGTGATCAGGCCATCCTCGCGGATGCCCAGGCCGGCCGCCTCGCCCGCTACGATCCAGCTTCCCAGTACCGGATATCCGCGCCCGAAATCCTTGAGCGGATAGCGCTGCTGGTAGACCATGCGGCTTGCATCGTAGCTTCCGTGCGATCTGGCGAGGATCTTGCCATGCGAAACCACTTCTATGTTCGCACCCTCGCGCGCGAGCACCGGCTTCGCCACGAAATCCGGCCCCACCGCGCCCGGGATCAGCGACGCCGGTAAAAGGTTGGGGTGGTCCGGAAACAGGTCCCACAGGACCGCGAGAACCGCCTTGTTGCTCCACAGCATCTTCCAGACGGGTTCCAGCCATATGGTCTCGGCCATTCGCGGGAGGATCGCCTGGCCGAATTCCTCCGCCGCCAGCCATTCCCACGGATAGAGCTTGAACAGGGCAGTGATCCGGTAATCGTCCTGGTCCAGGACGTGGCCATTGGCATCCAGCCCGATCTGTTCGATCAGGAGCCCGCGTGTCTCCAGACCGGCCTGTTCCGCCAGATCGCGCAGATAGGTGGTCGTCATCGTGTCTTCGTGGGCGTGGTCGGCAACGTGGGTGAACCACACGCGTCGCCCGGGCATGGCGCCCGAGATCGCCTGCCATCGGGCCAGCAGCTTTTCGTGCAGGCTGTTGAACTGGTCGCGGTCCGGAAAACGCTCCTCCTTCCAGTACCACTGGATGATCGATGCCTCGAGGAGCGATGTCGGCGTATCGCAGTTGTATTCCAGCAGCCGTGGCTGTCCGGTGCCGTCCCAGGCGAAATCGAACCGTCCGAAATCCAGCGCCGGGCCGCGCCGCTGCCACGCCTCGCGGACCGCGCGGTGATAGGTCCCTGGAATGCCGCACGATGCCATGAGCAAGTCGTCGCGCACGATCGCATCCCCGGCTTCAAGATAAAGCCGGTGCACTTCTTCGGTCGCCGTCTCGAGCGTTTCGACCTGCTCCATCGAGAGCGCATATGCCGCGCTCTCGTCCCAGTAGGGACCGTCCGCGTCGCTATGCCAGAGCAGGCCCAGTTCGGCGACGGACGCCTGCCAGCCGGGGCGGGGCTCAAGCGTCAGGCGCTGCACGGTTCAGGACCAACTGCCGCCGAAGAACTTGCCCTTGGACCCGAAGCCGCCCCTCGCCACCGGCTTGCTGCGCACCATGTTCGCCGAAGCGGGCGCCTGCGCATATGTTGCGCCCTTGGTCGGGAAGTAGCTGCCCTTGTAGCCATAGCTGGGATCCCGGACCGGATCGCCGTAGTAAGGCACGCGGTTGCCGCGGTTGACGTAGTACCAGAAGTGCGAACCGCCGACCCTTCCGCCGCGGCGCTCGTCGCAGTTGTCGTCAATCACGCGGCGGCCGTCCTGGTCCACGCAGACCGCGGTGTCCCGGTCCGCGACGACGCCGTCGTCCCATTCGTTGCCGCCGGAACAGCCGGCCAGAGTGGCCGCCATCGCGGTCGTCAAGGCCAGGTTCTTCTTCATCGCGGGGTCCTTCCGGGCACTGCTCAGGGCACCATGCAAGCGGCCTGGAGAATGCCGACGCCAAGCCCCATGCCGCCGACGAACAGGCCGGATGCGGTGCAGCCCTCGGTGATCCTGTCAGAGATGGCGCGAAACAGGAACCGCGAGACCGCCACGAACACGAGCAACTGCACGACTGCCGCCACCGCGCCCCAGAGCAGCATGTCCGGAACGCTTGCCGCATGGCCGATCACGATGCTGACGGGCACTGCAAAGCCCAGAAAGGTGCCGACAAGCTGCGTTGCGGCGGCGACATTGCCCGCCCGGATCAGCGCGAATTCCCGGTGCGGCGTCGCCTGAGCGTAGAGAAACAGGAACGTCACCGCGAGTGCGATGGCCGCGCCAAAGTAGGCAAGGAAATGCGGCAGCGCCGCCGTGAAGTACCCCAGCATCCATTCCCCCGTCATCGGATCGCACATGCCGAGAAGAGCAGCCGTCGCCCCATCTGGCAAGCATCAACGCGTGGCGGCGATCCAACCCCGCACCTTGGCCTCGAGAACCGGCATCGGCAGCGCGCCGCTCCCCAGAATCTGGTCGTGGAACTGGCGGATGTCGAAGCGCCGGCCCAGTGCCGCCTCCGCTTCCCGGCGCAGGCGCTGGATCGTCAGCGCTCCGATCTTGTAGGCCAGCGCCTGACCCGGGTTGGCGATGTAGCGGTCGACTTCGGCCTGCGCATCGGTGCGGCCCATGCCGGAATTGGCCAGCATGTAATCGACCGCTTCTTCTCGGCTCCATCCCCTGGTGTGAAGGCCGGTGTCCACGACGAGCCGCATCGCGCGCAGCATTTCGTCGTCGAGCGTGCCCCAGTGCTGCATCGGGTCCTTGTAGAACCCCATCTCGTAGCCCAGCGTCTCCGCATAGAGCGCCCAGCCTTCGATATAGGCCGTGTTGCCGCCAAAGCGCTGGAAGTCCGGGAGGTTCGCGTTTTCCTGCGCCAGGCTGATCTGGAAGTGATGCCCCGGCGCGCCTTCATGGAGATAGAGCGTGGTAACGCCGGTCAGGAAGCGGCTCTTCAGGTCATAGGTATTGTAGAAGAATACGCCGGGTTGCTTCCCGTCAGCCGATCCCTGCGCATAGCTGCCGCCTGCCTCGAACCGTGCGCGGTAGGCGGGGTAGGGCTGTATCAGCAGCGGTGTGAGGGGCAGGTGCAGGAAGTACTGCGGCGCCAGCGCGTCGACCTTGCGGCCCACGGCGCGGAACCCCTCCGCCAGTTCCCGCTCCGTGTGCGGGTGGTACTTCGGGTCGGTCCGGATGTGGTCGAAGAAGCTGCGCAGCGGGCCCTGGAAACCGAGCTGGCGCTTCACGTCCTCCATTTCGGACTGGATGCGTGCCACCTCAGATAGACCCAGTTCGTGCACCGCCGCCGGGTCGAGGTCCACAGTGGTATGCTGCCGCGCCAGCAGTCGGTATAGCCGTTCGCCGTCTGGAAGCGCCGAAAGGCCGACCTGCTCGCGCGCCACGGGCCGGTATTCGTTGGCTAGGAAGCGGCGCAGCGTCCGATAGGCCGGATAGATCTCGCGCCGCGCCACCGTCGCCAGCTCCCGCGCCAGCCTGGCGCGTTCGGCTGCCGGCACATCGTCCGGAAACTGCCGCGCAGGAGCCAGGAATGGCGAACGGTCTACCGGCTGGGCCAGCAGCGCGTCGATCTGCACGATCATGTTGTCGACTGTCAGCCGAGGCTCGGTAACCCCGCTGGCCATGCCTTCCCGGAACCGGGCGATGGCCTGGCCGAAGACCTGCGGCAGTGCCTTGTGCCGCGCAATGAGCAGCCGATAATCCTCGACCGTGTCGAGTGCGATGCCGCTGCCCGGTGCGGAAAGCTCCGGATAGGCGACATGGAAGCCGCCGAAGTGGTTGAAGGGCTGCGCCGCGAAAAGTGGCTGGACGTCGGGTGCGAGAAGCGCCTGTTCGTTCCGCTTTGCATCCTCGAATACTGCGCGCGAGATGCGGCGGTTGCGATCGAGCTTTGCCGGATCGATCCTGGCCAGCTCGGCCAGGGACCGGGCATTCGCCTCGCGCCGTTCGCGGATGAGTTCCGGGGTGAACAGCAGCACGAACCGCTCGACCGGGACCTTGTGTCCCTGCTCCAGCGAGCCGAGCGGGTCGAGTTGCATCGAGACTTGCGCATCTTCCGCGAACAGGCGGTCCAGCGCCACGTTGGCCGAAGTGACGGGCAGGGGAGGCGGTGCCGCGTCGATCCGGGCAGTCGGTATCGTGTCGGCCGAAGCGCCTGTCCGGGCCGTCGCCGGTGCGCACCCGGCAAGGATGATCGCCAGTGCGATCGCGCAGGTCGAAACGCGACGCGTCAGTGCCACGGGCGCGACCTGTACCACTTGGTCAGCACGTACTTGGTGCCTCGCACGACCGGCATGCCGGCATGCATCGCATTGGCGTTTGGCGTTCCGTCGGGCTTCATGTTGTTCCAGATCAGCAAGGCGCCCGGCTGGGGCGGGATGGAAAGGTTCACGCGCGCAAACTCCGTCTGGCCGCCTTCCTCCACCGCGTTCAGATAGGCCATTGCCGTCCAGCTACGCTGGCCCCCGCGTTTTTGTTCCGCGTCCCAGAACGGCTGCGAGGGCAGGAAGTGGTCGTAGTGGCCCCGGAATTCCTGTCCCGGCGCATAGCGCTGACCCTGGATCGTCTCGCCGAAGCTGGGGTCGATTCCCATCAGATCGTCGATCCGGCGTTGCAGCATGAGCACGAAAGGGTCGAACGGATCGACATCGCCGGTATAGCTCGTCCGGCCGCTGGCATCGGTCCCGCTGTAGGTCGGGGAAGGGCGCGCCACGCTGTCCACGATGGCCATCAGCTTGGCGCATTCCTCGGCTGAAAAGAAGTCAGCGACGCCAAAAATCTCAAGATCGTCCAATGGGATGCGGTAAACGCCGGGGTCGGCAGAAAGCCGCTTGCGAACAGTTTCGCCGACCTTGGCAAGGGCAAGCGTTTCAAGCGACGAAGCGGCTTTCCGTTTGAATAATGACATGATCGAAAAGGGACATGCTTCATTGGCCGGACATTCGCAAGGGTGGTGAATTGATCCAAACCGGACCGATGATGTCGTTTTCAGTAAGCATTCCATGCTGCTTTGGGTTAACCGTAACGTCAGTTATTCAATCGATTGGGTCGTCAGTCCTGTTGCGATTACCGGTGAGGGCGTTGGGGCGGCGTCTTTGGCGGATTGCGAGAGATGCTCTCGCGCGTAGCCGGCCTGCGAACGGGTGGGAGCTATCCTTGGACGCCTTCGTTGATCGGGAACGCGAGTGCATGCGCCTCGCCGTCTCGCTTTACAGCCTTCGCCGGAAGCGCGACGCCGTCGCGGGGACCAAGGGGCTGTTTGGCGAGCCGGGATGGGACATCCTGCTCGACCTCTACATCGCGGAACGGCGGCGCATTGAAATCCAGGTGTCGAGCGTCTGTCTCGATGCCGGCGTCCCTTCGACCACCATACTCCGGTGGATTGCCCGCCTCGAAGCCGATGGGCTGATCTATCGCGTCAACGATCTGGCCGATGCCAGGCGACGATTTGTCCGCCTGACGGAGCAGGGCCAGAAGATCATGCATGCGGTGCTATGTTCCATGGGCAACATTGCCGTGGACTGATCCGTTGAGGATTTCTTGTGGCCGGCAGGCCGGATGGGCCAAAGCCCCCGTGCATGAAGCACGGAGGCCAAGGCAACAGGGATCGACGTCGGCTTACCAGAAGAAGTCGTAGATCACGTCCACCACTTCGCCGGAGTAGGTGTCGACCAGCAGCACGTCATCGTAGTAGCGCACCCAGCGATACGGACCGTAGGCTGGGGGCAGGCGATAAGACCATGGATCGTTGATCCAGTAGCTGCTGCCATAGAAGCCCGAATTCAGGAATATCCCGATCGACAGGCGGCTGTAGTTGTAGCCCCGGTACGGCGCATAATAGCGCGGCATCCGGTAGACGTGGCGGTGGCTGTCGCGATAGCCGTACCAGTTGTAGCGGTTGTCGCGGCGCCAGTCGTTGCTCCACCGGCGGTGGTCATCGCGTCGGTCGCCGCGCCACCCATCCCGGCGATCCCGCCCATCCCGGCGATCGTTGTCGCGCCGCCAGCTATCTCCGCTACGCCAGCTATCTCCGCTGCGCCAGCTATCTCCGCTGCGCCAGCTGTCGCCGTTGCGATAATCGCGCCGGCCATCGTTGCGGCCGCCCCAGGTGGTGCCGCGGCCATCGCGATTGTCGCGGTCGCGGTTGGACCATTCGCGGCCGTCATTGCGGTCGCGGTTGCGATTCCAGTCGCGGCCCGTGTTGCGATCCGGATTGGTCGGGTTCCAGCGGGTGCCGTCCCAGCCGCGCTGCGGAGTGGCGGGAGTTGCTGCACGCGCTGAGGGTGCAGGGCGCGTCACCGTGCCCGATTGCCAGTCACGGCCCGGGCGCTGGCCGCCGCTGCGATCCTGCGAACCCCAGCGCGGCGCATTGTCCGCGTTGCCCCGGCCCTGCCATGCAGGTGCGCTGCGTTCCGGACGCGCCTGTTGCTGACCGCCGCCCCAGCCTGAGCGCTGCTGCGGCTGGGCCTGCGTCTGGGCCTGGCCCTGCGCGCGGCCACGGAATTCACCGCCGCGGTCGCCCCCACGATCGCCACCACGGTCACCGCCGCCCCAGCGACCGCCGCGCTCTTCGCTGCGCTGCGGCTCTGCCATTGCAGATGTTGGAATGGCCGCCGCCGACATCGCGACGGCAAGTGCGGCGAGCGCACTGGTCCTGAAAATTGACTTGCCGGACATGATGGCCGACCCTTTCCCGAATGAGCGAGCCGCAAGAACCTTTCGCGGCTTTAATATGTTCGTAATAATCGAGTCGCGCTGTCGGGTGGCTGAACCAGGTTGATGGCTCAATATTCAGGTTCGAGTCCTTTTTGATGAACAACCAGGCACGCGCGGGGCGGTTCAGGCAAGACAGGCCGGCCGGCCTGCGCTAGCTGCCAGTAGTCGGTGATCGGTCATCGGTGATCAGCCGTCGGACATGAGGGACACGTATGACGAAGGCGACTTTCCTTGCCCTGGCCGGCGCCATCCTCGCCCCGCAGGCGGCCCATGCGGGCCCGGCAGCAACGCTCGCCGATCTCGCCTGGCTTCAGGGCACGTGGGAGGGAGAAGGGGTAGAGGGCGCTCCGGCCGTTGAGGCCTATTCCCCTCCGGCGGGCGGACAGATGGTCGGCCACTTCCGCCAACTCGACAAGGATGGTTCGGTGATGTTTTACGAACTCATCACCATCGTCGAGGAAGGCGACTCGCTCGCCTATCGCCTCAAGCATTTCAATGCGGACCTGACCGGCTGGGAAGACAAGGACAAGATCGTGTCCTTCCCGCTGACGGGCAGGACCGCCACTCGCTTCGATTTCTCGGGCCTTGCGTATGAGCGCACGGCGAAGGACCGCATGACCGCAACCGTCGTCGTCAACGAGGGCGGCAAGCAGGAAACGCTGGTCTTCCGCTTCCGCCGCAAGGGGCGATAGGCGGAAGACCAGGGCGTCTCGTCAGCGCGTCAGCTTCTTGTACGCCAGGCGCGTCGGCCGGTCGGCCGCATCGCCAAGGCGGCGGCGCTTGTCTTCTTCATAGGCGGCGAAGTTGCCTTCGAACCATTCGACGTGGCTGTTGCCCTCGAACGCGAGGATATGCGTCGCCAGACGGTCGAGGAAGAAGCGGTCGTGCGAGATGACCACGGCGCAACCGGCGAAGTTTTCGATCGCGTCTTCCAGTGCGGCCAGCGTTTCGACGTCGAGGTCGTTGGTCGGTTCGTCGAGCAGGAGGACGTTGCCACCCTCCTTGAGCATCTTGGCCATGTGGACGCGATTGCGCTCACCGCCTGAAAGCTTGCCGACGTTCTTCTGCTGGTCCTGGCCCTTGAAGTTGAACGCACCGACATAGGCGCGCGTCGACATGTCCTGGCCGTTGACCTTCATGTAGTCGAGGCCGTCCGAGATTTCCTCCCAGACGTTCTTCTTCGGGTCGAGATGGTCGCGGCTCTGGTCGACATAGCCCAGATGCACGGTCGAGCCGATCTCGATCGTGCCGCTGTCGGGCTGCTCCTTGCCGGTGATGATCTTGAACAGCGTGGACTTGCCCGCGCCGTTCGGACCGATGACGCCGACGATGCCGCCCGGCGGCAGGATGAACGAAAGGTCCTCGAACAGCAGCTTGTCGCCATAGGCCTTCGAGATGTTCTTCGCCTCGATGACCTTGCCGCCCAGGCGCTCGGGCACCTGGATGACGATCTGGGCCTTGCCGACGGCGCGGTTGTCCTGTGCGTTCTGCAGTTCCTCGAACTTGCGGATACGCGCCTTGGACTTGGTCTGGCGCGCGGCCGGGGTCTGCCGGATCCACTCGAGTTCGCGGGCGAGCGCCTTCTGCTTGCCGCTTTCCTCGCGCTCTTCCTGCGCCAGGCGCTTGGCCTTGGTCTCGAGGTAGGTCGAGTAGTTGCCCTCGTACGGGAAGTACTTTCCGCGGTCGAGTTCGAGGATCCAGCCCACCACGTTGTCGAGGAAGTAGCGGTCGTGGGTGATCATCAGAACCGCGCCGGCATATTCCTTGAGGTGGTTCTCAAGCCATTCGACGCTTTCGGCGTCGAGGTGGTTGGTCGGTTCGTCGAGCAGCAGGATCGACGGCTTCTGGATCAGCAGGCGGGTCAGCGCGATGCGGCGCTTTTCACCGCCCGAAAGGCTGTCCACCGGCCAGTCGCCGGGAGGGCAGCGCAGCGCTTCCATCGCGATCTCGAGCTGGTTGTCGAGCGTCCAGCCGTCGACAGCGTCGATCTTGCCCTGCAATTCGCCCATCTCTTCCATCAGCGCGTCGAAATCGACGTCCTCCGGCGGATCGGCCATGATGTTGGAGATCTCGTTGAACCGGTCGACGAGGTCTGCCGTCTCGCGCGCGCCGTCCTTGACGTTCTCGAGCACGGTCTTGCTCGTGTCGAGCTGCGGTTCCTGCGGCAGGTAGCCGACGGTGATGTTCTCGCCCGGCCAGGCCTCGCCCGTGAAGTCGGTGTCGATCCCGCCCATGATCTTCATCAGGGTCGACTTGCCGGCGCCGTTCGGGCCGACAATGCCGATCTTGGCGCCCTGGTAGAACTGCAGGCTGATGTTGTTGAGCACCGGCTTCTGCGCGCCGGGGAAGGTCTTCGTCATGTTCTTCATGACGTAGGCGTATTGGGCAGCCATGTCGGGTCCTTGGGTATAAGGCGAATAGAGTTGCGCCGCCTCTATCCGAGCGCAACCGTGCGGGCAAGCGGGGCTTGCGCCGGAAGGGTGGCGGAGGGGCTTGGCAGAGTACTGGACGCAAGATAGGCAAGGTTTCATGCGAAACAAGTTCCGCGCCGCTGCGCTAACCGCCGCCATTTTCGTCCCCCTTGCCGCACAGGCCGAAGAACCGAAAGGCGATGTCGCCTGGGACATTCTCGCCGGCCTCACCAGCGAAGTCGGCCCGCGCATGCCGGGCAGCGAGGCCGAAGCGCGCGCGCGAACATGGGCGCAGGCGCGGCTCGAGGCGCTCGGTTTCAGCGGCGTCGCCATCGAACCGTTCACGATCCGCGGCTACGTGCGCGGCCGCGACGAGGCGAGCCTCAAGGCCCCGATCCCGTTCCGCCTGGCTGTCACCGCACTTGGCTACAGCGGCACAACGCCCGACAAGGGCATCGAAGGCGACGTCGTCTACTTCCCCACGCTCGATGCGCTGAAGGCAGCGCCCGCCGGATCGCTTGCCGGAAAGATCGCCTTCATCGACCATGCGATGAAGCGCAGCCAGGATGGCAGCGGCTATGGTCCCTACGGCAACGTTCGTCGCCAGGGGCCCGCCATCGCTGCGGCCAAGGGGGCCATGGGCGTCGTCATCCGCTCCATCGGCACGGACAGCCACCGCAATCCCCACACCGGCGGCACGACGTTTCCCGATGGCGTGAGCCCGATCCCGGCGGGCGCAGTGTCCAACCCGGACGCCGATCTCATCGCCCGCATCGCCGGCGGCGGCAAGCCGATGCGGCTGGCGATGACGCTTACCGGCAGGACGACCGACAACCTGCCTTCGGGCAATGTCATCGGCGACTTGCCCGGGCGCGACCCATCGCTTCCCCCCATCCTGCTCGGCTGCCACCTCGATAGCTGGGACCTCGGCACGGGCGCCATCGACGATGCGGCGGGCTGCGCCATCATCACCGCCGCCGCGCTCAACGCGCAGGAAGGCGGCAGGCCGCTGCGCACGATCCGCGTCCTGTGGGCGGGGTCCGAGGAACTCGGCGGCTTCGGCGGCAAGGCCTATGCGCAAAGGCACGCGGAGCCGCACGCGCTCGCGATGGAGAGCGATTTCGGCGCCGCGCGGGTCTGGCGTGTCAATTTCAACCTTGGCAGTGCCAGCAAGCCCCTGGCCGACCGTATCGCCGCCGCCCTTTCACCGATGGGCATCGTGCGCGGATCGGGCAAGGCCGATGGCGGGACCGATGTCGAGCCGGTGATCGAGAAGCAGAAGCTCGGCGTGGTCGATCTCAACCAGGACGGCACCCACTACTTCGACCTGCACCACACTCCCGACGACACTCTCGACAAGGTCGACCCGGCCGATCTGGCGCAAAACGTCGCCGCGTGGACCGAAGTTCTCAGGATCGTCGCGAACGAGCCGGGTCCCATCGTCGCGGCCGACTGAACTTGCGCCCTTACGAAAAAAGGCTCCCCGTCGCGGGGGAGCCTTTTTCCGTTGCGTGGCGCCAAGGCCCGTTCAGATGCGTTCGATGATGATCGCCGGTGCCATGCCGCCTGCCGCGCACATCGTGACCAGGCCATAGCGCCCGCCCGACCGCTCCAGTTCGTCGAGCGCGGTGCCGATCAGGATCGATCCCGTCGCGCCGATCGGATGGCCCAATGCCATCGCGCCGCCGTTGATGTTCACCTTGTCGCGGTCCAGTTCGAGATCGCGGATGAACTTCTCGGCCACGACCGCGAAGGCCTCGTTGATTTCCCAGACGTCGATGTCGTCCTTCGAAAGGCCAGCCTTGTCGAGGACCTTCCTTGCCGCCGGCACCGGAGCGTTCAGCATGAGCGTCGGGTCATCGCCCTGGTTGGCATAGGCAACGATGCGCGCGCGCGGCTTCAGGCCATGCTTCTCGGCATAGGCGGGTGAAACGATCAGCAGCGCCGCCGCACCGTCGACCACGCCGGAGGAGTTGCCCGCGTGATGCACGCCCTTCCACTCCAGTTCCGGATAGCGGCGCTGGATCTGCTTGCGGAACGTGGTGCCGCCAAGGTCGAAGTCGGCAATTCCGTCGAAGCTTGCCTTGAGCGAGGACAGGCCTTCCATCGTCGTTTCCGGACGCGGGAATTCCTCGTGGTCGAGCGCCACCGTGCCGTCGGGGTTGTAGACGGTGACCACCGACTTGTCGAAGCGCCCCTCGCGGATCGCGCGGTCGGCGCGTTCCTGGCTTACGAGGGCGAGCGCGTCGAGCGCCATGCGGTCGATCCCCTCGCGCGCGGCAATGGCATCGCCGCACACGCCCTGGTGCGACTGCGGGTGCAGGGCATCCAGTTCCATGTTGCCCGAACCCATGCCCAGCGGCTTGATCCCGGCATTGGCCAGCTCCGCGCCGTGGGCGGCGGTGAAGCTCATCATCTCGGTGCCGCCGGCGATCACGCAATCTTCCATGCCCGACATGACCGAGGCGCAGGCAAGGTTCACCGAAGTGATGCCGCCGCCGCAGAACCGGTCGAGCGTCGTGCCGCTGGCCGAGATGTCGTACCCTGCCGCCAGCGCTGCCATGCGGCCAAGATCGCCGCCCTGCTTGCCCACCTGCGACGAGGTCGACCAGATGATGTCGTCGACGGTCGAGGTGTCCAGGTCGTTGCGGTCCTTCAGCGCCTTGAGCACCGTCGCGGCAAGATGCTGCGGGTGCAGGTGCGAAAGGGCGCCCTTGCCGGGCTTGCCGATCCCGCGCGGCGTACGGACGGCGTCGATGATATAGGCTTCGGGCATCTCAGGCTCTCCGGTTGCGATCTTTGACTTTAATCGATCGATTAACGTGCCATTTGTGCATGTGCAAGCCGATTCCGACGGCTCGACAGCAGGCGCGTGCCGTGCCAGCCTGAAGGCAAGGCGATCCCCCGAAGAGGCTTCCCATGCTCCAGCAAGAACTGCTCGAACAGGCGCGCGGATTTTCCGACGCCATCGTCGCGTTGCGACGCGCGATCCATGCCGAACCCGAACTCGGCCTGCACACCCCCCGCACGCGCGACAAGGTGCGCAACGCGCTTGCCCACCTGCCGCTCGAATGGCGCGAGGGGCCGTCGACCACGGGGCTCGTTGCCACGCTCAAGGGCCGGGCTGGGCCGGGTCGCCGCGTCCTCCTGCGCGGCGACATGGACGCCCTGCCGATGACAGAGGAAACCGGGTTGCCGTTTTCCTCGACCATCCCCGGCGCGATGCATGCCTGCGGGCACGATACCCACACCGCCATGCTGGCGGGCGCCGCCGAACTTCTTTGCGCGCGGGCAGACCGGATCGCGGGCGAGGTCCAGTTCATGTTCCAGCCGGGAGAGGAAGGCTTCCACGGCGCGCGTTTCATGCTCGAGGACGGGTTGATCGATCCGCTGCCGGATGCCGCGTTTGCGCTGCACGTCATGCCCAACAGCCCGCACGGCCTCGTTGCTGGGCGCGCCGGGCCGCTGCTCGCCTCGGCAGACCAGTTCGACATCGTGGTGCAGGGGCGGGGCGGCCACGCCTCGATGCCGCACGATGCTCTCGACCCGGTGCCAGTCGCCTGCGAGATCGTGACGGCGCTTCAGGCGGTCGTCACCCGCAAGTTCCCCGTCTCCGACCCGGTCGTCGCCACCGTGGCCAGGATTGAGGCGGGCACCGCGCACAACGTCATTGCCGATCGCGTCGCCATGCGCGGCACGCTGCGCACGCTTTCCGCCACCAATCGCGCCCGCCTCCACGAAGCGCTGACCCGCGTCGCCACCAACATCGCCGCCGCCCACGGGCTGAGCGCCGATGTCGCGATCACTCCCGGTTTTCCGGTCACCGTCTGCGATGCCCGCGCGGTCGATCTTGGCGAGAAGGTCGTCCAGGATCTCACCGGAGAGCGTGGCTTCCATCGCCTCGACAGCCCGATCATGGGGGCCGAGGATTTCTCTTACGTCCTTGAAAAGGTGCCAGGCGCGATGTTCTTCCTCGGGGTGGCCCACGAGGGCGTCGACTGGCGCTCCTGCTGCTCCATCCATTCGACCCGCATGATGGTCGATGAAAGCGTGCTGCCGCTTGGCACTGCAGTCCTTGCGGGTTGCGCCGAACGCTTCCTTGCCGAGGGTTTCGCATGATCTGGTGGAACGGCGAGATGCCGTCAATGGATCGGCTGACCCGGCTCGGCAGTTCCTCGATGCCCGCGCACCTCGGCATCGAGTTCGTCGATTGCGGCGAAGATTGGGTGCGCGGCCGGATGCCGGTCGATCATCGCACCCACCAGCCATTCGGCAGGCTCCACGGTGGCGCTTCGGTCGCCCTTGCCGAAACCATCGGCTCGATGGCCGGGGCTATGGTCGTCGATCCCGATCGCTTCGCCACGGTCGGCATGGAGATCAACGCCAACCACCTGCGCCCCGTCCGCGACGGCTGGGTCTATGCCACCGCACGGCCCGATGCACTGGGCAGGACCACGCACGTCTGGTCCATCCGGATCGAGGATGAAGCCGGGAAACTCGTTTGCGTTTCAAGGCTTACTTTGGCCGTCATTCCGCTCGAACGGAAATGAAACGTATGTTTCTAATACGATTTTTCGGAACCAATCACTAGGAGGTGCATTCCAGCCGGCAGGTGCCGCTGACATGAACGACAAATCCTCCGACAACTTTCCGCCGCCTGGCTACACGGATCAGGCCCACACCGCGTTCGATCCGGCTGTGGCCCGCTTTCGCGCACAGCATCCCGAAGATACCTTCGAAGGTGCGTCCGGAGTGCTGTTCGAGCAGGCGATGGCGCAGACCAGAATGGCGATCTGCCTGTGCGATCCGCACGAGAAAGACCTGCCCATCGTTTTCGCGAACCGGGCCTTCCGCCATCTTACCGGCTATGACGAACACGAGGTCGTCGGCCGCAACTGCCGGTTTCTGCAAGGCCCCGGCACCGACCCTGCGGCCGTCGCCCGGATCAAGGCCGCGCTCGAGCGCGAGGACGTCATCGTCGTCGAACTGCTCAACTACCGCAAGGATGGCACGGCGTTCTGGAATGCGCTCCATTTGGGTCCGGTCTATGACGCCGATGGCCGGCTGATCTACTTCTTCGGCAGCCAGTGGGACGTGTCCGACGTCCGCGCGGTTCGCGCGGATGAGCGCCATGCCCGCCAGCTCGCCCGCGAATTGTCGCACCGCATGAAGAACATGTTCGCCGTGATCGGCAGCATCGTGAACTTCACCGGCCGTGTACGCGGCATCGAAGTCGAAGCGCGCGAAATCAACGATCGCATCCAGGCGCTTGGCCGCGCCTACGAGACCACGCTCGACGATTCGCACCGCGAGACGGTCGAAGTCGGGCAGGCGATCCGCGCCGTTCTCGCGCCTTACGATCCCGATGGCACGCGCATCGCGTTCGAGGGCAATGGCCTGCGTTCGGACTTCGCTTCCGTCTCTGTGCTCGGCCTGTCGCTTCACGAACTGGCGGTGAATGCCATCAAGCACGGCGCGCTCAGCGCCGATAGCGGAAAGATCACCGTGGCCTGGCGCAAGAACGGCTCGACAGAGGGGCCGGCGATCAGAATCGACTGGGTGGAACAGAGCGCTTCGCCGCGCGTCTCCCTTGATACCGGAAACGATGGAATTGTGGACCGCATGTTGGACATGGCAAGGGGTGGAATTGTGCGCGAATGGCATCAGGACGGGCTTCGGGCCCGACTGAACATTCCCCTCCGGGAGAATGCCGAATGACGCTCATGCACCCCTCATCGGGCGAGCCCTGCCGTGTTCTGGTTCTCGACGATGAGCCACTGATCCTTCTCGACCTGGAATTCGCCGTCGAGGATGCCGGGTGCGAGCCGCTTACCGCGCTCGATCTGGGCGAGGCGCTGTCCATCGTCCAGTCCACCGCTATTTCCGCCGCAATCCTCGATGTGTCCCTGGGGCAGGGGCAGACCTGCGAACAGGTTGCCCGCACGCTTGCCGGCATGGGCATTCCCTACGTCCTTCACACCGGAGATCTGGACCGCATGGACGAAGGCGTACGCAAGCTGGGCGGCACGCTCGTGCCCAAGCCCACGCCCGCTGCGGTCGTGGTGGCGCGTGCCCTCGAACCCCTGGCGGCGCGGACGGCCTGAGCCTTCGGGCACGCCCGGCAGTTTTGTGCTTGCCAGCGCCGTGCTTCTCGCGCCAATGCCTGCGCGAGTTACGGGTTTTCAACAGCAACGGATTTGGCAGGCGCATGGCGCAGGATCGCGTTCTTCCGCTCGAGGGCATTCACAACTTTCGTGACTACGGCGGTTATGCCGCGCGGGGCGGTCGGCTGCGCAAGGGCGTGTTGTGGCGCTCCGGCCAGCATTCCGAGGCGACGCCGGACGACCTGGCGAAGGTGCAGCGGATCGGCCTGGGCACCGTCGTCGACCTTCGCGGCGATAGCGAGCGTGAAGCCAACCCCTGCCTGCGCCACGAGGATTTCGCGGGTGAGGTCCTGTTCCATCCGGGCGAGACTGCCAGCGTTCGCGGGCGGGCCGCTCACGAGGAAATGGCGCGCGAGGTGCGCTCTGCCGCCGATGCGCACCAGGCCATGCTCCGCCTTTATGAGACCCTGCCGTTCCGTCCGGTCCTCGTCGGCACGTTCCGCCTCTACATGCAGGCCCTGGCAGGGCGTGATGCGCCCAGCCTTCTGCATTGCCTCGCCGGAAAGGACCGGACCGGCGTTGCCGCCGCGCTGGTTCACCATCTGCTCGGCGTGCATCCAGACGACATGATGGCCGACTACCTGCTCACCAACACCGCCGGCAACGCCGAGGCGCGGATCGAGGCCGGTGCGCGGCATGTCCGCGAAGGGTTCGGCCGGTCGATGGACGATGCTGCGGT
This sequence comes from Novosphingobium aromaticivorans DSM 12444, assembly GCF_000013325.1. Lineage (GTDB taxonomy): Bacteria > Pseudomonadota > Alphaproteobacteria > Sphingomonadales > Sphingomonadaceae > Novosphingobium > Novosphingobium aromaticivorans. The sequence goes on along the minus strand of NC_007794.1, from coordinate 2,491,219 downwards.
GCGAGTGCTGATGGGCGTCGACGCGGCCTTCCTCGACCGCGCCTTTGCCGCGATGATCGAAAGCCACGGCAGCGTGGAGGACTATGCGCGCGATGTCCTCGGCGTCACCCCGCAGGCGCTCGAGGCGATGGAGCGGCGGTTGGTGGAGGCCTGACTGCAGCATTCCCGGCGGCCTCGCTAAAGAAAAACTGTCGGATAGCTGCGGAAAAAGCGGGGCGGGCGGACTCGCTTTTGGCTCCGGCGCCGCTTATCTCGCCTGCCGACGGCCAGCCTGCCCGTTGGAGGAGTTTCCATGGCGACGACGCACAAGACCCGCATGCTCATCATCGGTTCCGGCCCGGCCGGACTTTCCGCCGCGATCTATGGCGCGCGCGCGGGGATGGAGCCGATCGTGGTGCAGGGTCTTCAGCCTGGCGGCCAGCTCACCATCACCACCGACGTCGAGAACTACCCCGGCTTCCGCGACGTGATCCAGGGTCCCTGGCTGATGCAGGAAATGCAGGCCCAGGCCGAACACGTCGGCACCCGCATGATGTGGGACACGATCCTCGAGGTCAGCCTCGATGGCTCGCCGTTCCGCGCCGTGGGCGACAGCGGCGACATCTACGAAGGCGACGTGCTGGTCATCGCCACCGGCGCCCAGGCAAAGTGGCTCGGCGTGCCGGGCGAGCAGGAGTTTTCAGGCAAGGGCGTTTCGGCCTGCGCCACCTGCGATGGGTTCTTCTATCGCGGCAAGAAGGTCGTCGTGATCGGCGGCGGCAACACCGCGGTCGAGGAGGCGCTCTACCTCACCAACCATTCGCCCGACGTGACCCTGATCCACCGCCGCGACAGCCTGCGCGCCGAGAAGATCCTGCAGGACCGTCTCTTCGCCCATCCCAACGTCAAGGTGCTGTGGAACCAGAAGGTCGACAGCTTCGTGGGCGAGGCGGGCAAGGGCCTGACCGGCGTGAAGCTGGTCGATACGGTCACTGGCGCCGAATCCGTCGTCGAAACCGACGGCGCCTTCGTTGCCATCGGCCACGCGCCGGCCACCGAATTGTTCAAGGGCAAGCTCGAACTCGACGAGAGCGGCTACATCGTCGTTCAGCCCGGCACGCCCAAGACCGCGATCCCGGGCGTCTTCGCATGCGGTGACGTCATGGATCACACCTATCGCCAGGCGGTTACCGCTGCCGGAACGGGCTGCATGGCGGCGCTCGACGCGGAACGCTTCCTCGCCGAACTGGACTTCAAGGCCGCACAGGCCGTTATCGCGTAAGCGCTTCGACCAGCCGCGCGTGGAGCCATTCGCGCGCGGCCTCGTCGGAGAAGCTGTGCGATGCGCTGTCGATCCGCGCGATGCGCGGGTCTTCGCCGCCCCAGGCCTCCTCGAACATCTGCGCGGTGCGATCCCGGCTCGCCAGCAGGATCGCCACGGGACCGGCGAACGCGTCGAGTCCGGCCTTCATGTCCTGCGCCAGTCCGGCGTGGGCAGGGGAATGCCCTGCGGCGGTGCGCAAGCCCCTGGCCAACTTGCCGAGGTTCACGCCGCCCGAAAGCAGCCGCCAGATCTCTCGCGGGCTGGCCAGCTTGCCCAGGTAGCGGCTGCGAATGGCCGAGGCCGGCATGGCATCCGGTGCTTCCTCGCCGTCGATCGTCCAGGGATTGGCCAGCACCAGCCCGTCGACCTGAAGCTCCGCGCCAAACAGCATGAGCGCCGCCGCCGCATCGCAATTTCCGAACGCGACGATCCGCGAAAGGTGCGGCGCGGCGCTGCGGAAGGCCGCCAGCGCCGCCGCGATGTCGGGCAGGGCGCCGCGAAACGACAGGTTCTCGCCCTCGCTGTCGCCCACGCCACGCCGGTCGTATCGAAAGACCGGGAACCCGGCGTGCGCCAGCCTGGTTGCAAGCTGTGCCTGTCCAGACCATGCGCCTGCCCGCAGTTCGTTGCCCCCCGAAACAATTAGCAGCCCCGTGCCATGGCTCGCCCCGTCGATGTCGAGCGTGCCGACCAGCGTCGCGCCCTCGCAAGCGAACGTCAGATGCCGCCGCGTCATTCGCCAAGGTCCTGCGCGATGAGGCGTGCGAGCGCGGCCGATTGCTCGGGCGCCGCCGCGGGTTCTGCCCGCAGCCACAGCCCGGCGCCGCCGAGTTCGCCCTGCGACACGATCCGCTGCCCCTCGATTTCCGGCAAGGCGTTCTCGAGTCCGGCGATCAGCGAGGCACCGCAGTGCCACCCGGAAAGCTCCAGCCCCTGTGTGCGCCCCTGTTCCAGAAGCGCGGCGCTGTCCTCGTGCCGCCCCGCCTCACGCGCCGCGATCACACGTGCGCGGATCATCTGGCGCAGGATCGACGCGCCCTTCGCCGGCTCCAGAACCCAGCCCGGAAGATGGCCCGGAAAGACCAGCGCCCCGCCGCGCACCGCCAGCACGTCGGTCGCGCCAAAGTGCCGCGCCGCCTGCGCCATCGCCCCGCGCCAGGCGTGAAGGCTCTGCGCCGAAAAGTGCTGGCTGCTCTCGTTGCAGCCCGGAAGGTCGGGGAGGAAGCTGTCGATCCCCGCTGCGTCCAGCGCCCGCATCGCATCGACGAGCATCCGCCGCATGCGGTTCGCCTCGTCGAAAGGAGGGGGAACGATCAGCAGGCGCCGCTTGCGTGCGCGGTCGAAGCCGAAGGCATATTCGTCGCAGTGGCCGTCAGGCCCGGGGCAGGGCCAGCTTGCGATCACGCGGCGACTTTGGAATCCAGGAAGGCCAGCAGGTTGCCATAGGTTTCGAGCAATTCGCCATCGACCTCGTCGTCCTCGATCACGATGTCGAGGCGGTCCTCGATCTCGGTCAGCAGGCCGGCGACCGCCATCGAATCCAGCTCGGGCAGATCTCCGAACAGGCCGGTGGAGGCATCGAACGCGGCGACGCGTTCTGCCGAAAGGCCAAGCACGTCTTTCAGGATATCGCGCAGGGTGCTGTCGGTGTCGGTCATCGGGCCCCGGGTGTGGTTAGGTGGCGCTAGGTGCTTTTAGGTGTCGTTCGGGTCAGCCCTTAACCATCGCCATTTCGCGACACAAGAGGCCGCATGATCTGCCCGGCCAGTGTCCGGGCCAGCGCCAGGGCCAGCGAGGGCCAGTGCCGCACTGCGCCCGGACGCCAGGCCTGCACGCTCCAGCGCGAGCGCACGTCGTCCATCCAGTCGCGCTTGTAGGGATCGTCTCCTGTCCCGAAATCGATCAGGTCCACGCGGTCGCGGTCGATCACGTGTTCGAACATCGCGGCCGTCAGGAGCGTCCCGGGCGAGGATTTTCGGAAGCGTTCGTCGTGGGCGAGCTTGTGGATGTAGGCCGTGCCACCCTCGACGGTCCAGAACTGCGCGGCCACTGCCGCTCCGTCGATTTCGGCAATGCCGAGCCGCAGCCGCCCCGCCTCGCCATCGGCTTCGGCCCATTTGCGCAGGAATGCCGGGCTGCCTTCGCCCGGCTTCCAGCTCAGCCTGTAGATCGTCTCGTAAGCCTCCCAATCTTCGGGAGAAAATTCGGTCAAGATGCGCAAGGATACTTCGCCCTTGCGGCTCTTGCGACGCACCGTCTCGCGCAGCGCGCCCGGACGCTCGGCCCAGTATTGGGCGAAGGACCGCCCCTCGACCGGAAGCACATGGTTGACGTCGCAAGGCGCCGCGAGCGTACACCACCCCGCGTTCCGAAAGGCGCGGGCAAGCAGGCGCGCATCTTCCTCGGGCAGTGGCGCGAACGCGGCGCGCCCGTGCGGAAGCGCCTCGACTATCCGTGAAAGAAGAGCGCTATCGCCAAGAGGAGAAACAAAAAAGCTGTACCAGTTGGCCAGCGCGTCGATCCGTCCCTCGCGCTCGATCCAGGGGAGCGCGGCCATGCACTCGCCGCTGGTGACCACGCTCAGGCGCGCCCGCGCCGGGTCGAGGCATTCGTTCGCCAGCAGCGCCAGCCAGTCCAGCCGCTCGAACGGCGAGGCGCCTTGCAACCCCTTCAGGCGCGGGTCGGCTTGCGCTTCCTCGAGACTGGCGTGATAGACGTTCAACGTTCCAGCATTCCTTAGTCGAGACCTGCGTGACCGCCGAGCCCGATCCCACCGTCCATCCGCTCGATCATCTTGCCCTTCGCGGAGAGCGGGGGGCGCCTGCGCTCGTGCTCAGGAACCACACCCTAACCCACGAAGCGTTAAATGCTCGTGTAGGACTGCTCGCGAACTGGCTGCAATCGCGCGTGCCGGAGCGCGGCGCGCGGGTGGCGACGTGGCTGCCGAAGTCGGAGCTGTCCTGCCTCATGCCGCTGGCGGCGGTCCGTGCTAGTCTTGTGCACGTGCCGGTCAATCCGCTGCTCAAGCGCGGGCAGGTCGCGCATATCCTGGCCGACAGCGGCGCGGCGCTGCTCGTGTCGAACAAGGCGCGGCTGGATTCGCTGGAACCCGGCGACGCGTCGTGCCCACTGATCGAGGAGCCCGCCGCATGGGCCGAGGCCGAAGCGCTTGGCGGGCAATTGCCGCCATCGGACGCCGCGCCGGACAGCCTTGCCGCGATCCTCTACACCAGCGGGTCGACCGGAAGGCCCAAGGGCGTGATGCTGAGCCAGGCGAACCTCTGGCTGGGGGCGGTCAGCGTGGCGCACTATCTGCGGCTGTCGCCCGCAGACCGGGTCCTTGCCGTCCTGCCGCTGGCGTTCGACTATGGCCAGAACCAGTTGCTCTCGACCTGGTATGCGGGTGGCAGCGTGGTCCCGCTCGATTATCTGACGCCGCGCGACGTCGTGAAAGCCGTCGAGCGGCATGGGATCACGACGATTGCGGCAGTTCCGCCGCTGTGGCTGCAACTTGCCGAACTGGACTGGCCTGAAGCTGCCCGCTCGCTGCGGCGCCTCACCAACAGCGGCGGCGCGCTGACGCCGTCGCTGGTTCGCGCGCTGCGCACGCGCTTCCCCGAGGCGGACCTCTACCCGATGTACGGCCTGACCGAGGCGTTCCGCTCAACGTATCTGGACCCCGCGCTCGTTGACAGCCACCCGACATCGATCGGCAGGGCCATTCCCTTTGCAGAAGTTAGTGTCGTCAATGACTTGGGGGATGAAGCTGAGGTCGAGGAAGAGGGTGAGCTAGTTCACGCCGGCCCTTTGGTGGCGCAAGGTTACTGGCAGGATGCGGAGCGTACCGCCGAGCGGTTCAGGCCTGCGCCCCCGTTCTCGAAGCTTGGCGGGATGGCGGTCTGGTCGGGGGATCGGGTCCGGCGCGATGCGGAAGGCCTGCTGCATTTCGTCGGGCGGCGCGACGCCATGATCAAGACCAGCGGCAACCGCGTGAGCCCGCAAGAGGTCGAGGAAGCCGCGGTGGCGACGGGCCTCGTCGCGGAGGCCGTGGCGCTGGGCCTGCCGGATCCGCACCTGGGCCATGCGATCCATCTCGTCGCTCGCGCTTCTGGCGACGTGGAGGCGGCACGGGCCGGACTGCTTCCGGCACTGACGCGCGCGTTGCCCAACTTCATGGTGCCGCGCCAGGTGCATTGGCGCCAGGTCATGCCGGTCAGCCCCAATGGCAAGCTCGACCGCGTTGCGCTGGCCGCCGAACTGGCGCAGGACGTGCAGGCATGAAACCGCTCGGCCCGATCCCGCCCGGATACGAAACCATCGACGGCGAACTGGCCGTGGATGGACACAAGGTTACCGATCTCGTGATGCAGGCCGGCGGAACGCCGCTCTTCGTCTATTCACGCGCGTTGCTGACCCGGCGGGTTCAGGATCTGCGAGCTGCCATGCCGGAGCGGCTGGCCATACATTATGCCGTAAAAGCAAATCCTTATATTCCATTATTAAGCCACATGCTGGAGCTGGTTGATGGGTTCGACATCGCCTCTGGCGGCGAACTTGCCATCGTGCGCGACGCCGGGATCGATCCGGCCATGGTCAGCTTCGCGGGGCCCGGCAAGCGAGACGCCGAACTCGAGGCGGCGATTGCGGCGGCCGTTACGCTCAACCTTGAATCCGAAGGCGAGGCGACGCGTGCGCTGGCCATTGCCGGGCGGCTGGGGATCGTCCCCCGTCTCGCGATCAGGGTGAACCCCGATTTCGATCTCAAGGGATCGGGCATGAAAATGGGCGGCGGGGCGAAGCCGTTCGGCATCGATGCGGAGCGCGTGCCTGCTCTCGCCCGCAAGCTGATTTCCGCCGGGGCGGAGTGGCGGGGCTTCCACATCTTCGCCGGAAGCCAGGCTCTGTCGGCCGACGCGATCATTGAAACGCAGGCGCAGACGATCGGGCTGGCCGCGCGGCTGGCCGAGGAGACGGGCGCGCCCTTGCCGAAGTGCAATCTCGGCGGCGGCTTCGGCATTCCATATTTCCCGGGTGACGAGCCGGTCGACGTGGTTGCGGTCGGCGCCGCGCTTGGCGACCAGTTCGCGGCGCTGCCCGATGTCCTCCGGGACACGGCATTCTGCATTGAACTAGGCCGCTATCTCGTTGGCGAGGCGGGGATTTACCTGGCGACCGTGATCGACCGCAAGGAAAGTCACGGCGAGGTCTATCTCGTTACCGACGGCGGCCTGCATCACCAGCTCGCCGCCTCGGGCAACTTCGGCACCGTGGTGCGCCGCAACTATCCCAGCGCCATCGCCACGCGCTTCGGCGCGGCGGTGGAGGAGGAGGCGAGCATCGTTGGCTGCCTGTGCACTCCGCTTGACCGGCTGGCCGACAAGGGCGGCTTTCCCCGGACAGATACCGGCGATCTGGTGGTAATCTTCTGTGCCGGTGCCTATGGGGCGAGCGCCAGTCCCGCAGCGTTCCTCGGGCAGGGTCCGGCCCGGGAAATGCTTGTCTGACAAAGCGATAGTTCCCGACCGTTAACGCTTGGCGCGGCGTCGGTCCCAGTTCGGGACAGCGACGAATGCGCGCTTGGCGCAGGCCGGCCGACCAATCAAGGCTAACGCAATCTTCACCCTTTTTGGCGATAGCCTCGGGTGAATTGCGGATACCTGTCCCCGGCCGTTCCGCGGCCGCCGGGCGGTCTTTTCGCAACAGGAAGGACTGGCAATGCCCTTGATTTCGCGCGTCTACCGTATGCTTGCCGGCACGGCCATGCTGAGCCTTGCCCTGTCGGGCTGCGGCGGCGTCGGCGGCGGGCCGCAATTGCCGCCAGCCTCGTTCGTTGCGCTTCAGGAAGGGCCGGGCGAGGAGTACGTGATTGGCCCGCTCGACGAACTGACGATCTTCGTCTGGCGCAATCCGGAACTTGGCGCGAGCGTGCAGGTGCGGCCCGACGGGCGCATCACCACGCCGCTCATTACCGACATGCCGGCTGTGGGCAAGACGCCCTCGATGCTGGCCGAGGACATCAAGCTCCAGCTTTCGCAGTACATCCAGGAGCCGATCGTCTCGGTCATCGTCAACAAGTTCGCGGGCACGTTCAGCCAGCAGGTGCGCATCGTGGGTGCGACCGAGAAGCCGGCCTCGATCCCGTTCCGTGCGAACATGACGCTGCTCGACGCGATGATCGCGGTGGGCGGGCTTTCGGAATATGCCGCAGGCAACAAGGCGCGGTTGGTGCGGTTCGACAAGCAGTCGGGCGCGCAGAAGGAATACGCGGTGCGCATCGGCGACCTGCTGCGCAAGGGCGATACCAAGGCGAATGTCCTGCTGATGCCGGGCGACGTCATCATCATCCCCGAGAGCACGTTCTGAGCAGCGGGCGGGGGGCACGGTAGCCATGACCAGCATCTACGAGGAAGTGCGCATCGCGCTCCACGGCATATGGCACCGGCGCTGGATCGCGCTCGGCCTGGCCTGGGGCGTGTGCCTGCTCGGTTGGCTGGCGGTGGCGATGGTGCCGAACAGCTATGAATCGAAGGCCCGCATCTTCGTCCAGATCGACGACGTGCTGGCCGATCAGATCGGCATCGGCGGCGACCGCAAGCGCGACATCGAGCGCGTGCGCCAGACGCTGACCAGCGCGGTCAACCTGGAGAAGGTCATCCGTGCAACCCGGCTGGGCGACAAGGTGACCAGCGACAAGCAGATGCAGGCGGCGGTCGAGAGCCTGGGCAAGCACGTGACCGTCGTCAGCCAGCAGGACAACCTGTTCGAGATCACCGGGACGGCCGGTGGCGGCGGGCGCAACGATGCCGAGAACGCCCGGCTGGCGCAGGACATCGTCCAGAAGATGATCGACATCTTCCGCGAGGAAAACCTGGCCGGCGGGCGCGGCGAGATGACCGATACGCTGGCCTTCATGGACCAGCAGCTCACCGACCGGAAGAAGGCGCTGGAAGAGGCCGAGCTCAAGCGCACCGAGTTCGAATCGAAGAACGCCGGCTTCATCCCCGGCGCGGGGTCGCTCACCACCCGGCTCGAGGCGGCGCGCAACCAGATGCGCGACGTCGAATCGAACCTGCTGGCGGCGCAGAGCGCGCTCGCCTCGATCAGCGGCCAGCTTTCGGGCACGCCGCAGACCATCGCCATTCCGGGCGTGTCGGGTGGCGCCAAGGGTGCCCTGGCGCAGGCGCAGGCCGACCTTGGCGCGATGCGCGCGCGCGGGCTTACCGACAGCCATCCGGACGTGATTTCCGCCAAGGCCCAGATCGCCAACCTGCAGAAGGCGGCGGCGGGCGAGGGTGCTGGCGGCGGTACGCCCAATCCGGCCTACAGCTCGCTGCTTTCGATCAAGGCCGATCGCGAGGCGAGCGTGGTCTCGCTCCAGTCGCGCAAGGCCTCGCTCCAGGCCGAGATCGCCCAGCTCACCGCGCAGCAGTACAGCGAACCGACCGTGGCCGCCGAAGCCGCGCGCATCAACCGCGACTACGACGTGCTCAAGGAGCAGTACGACAAGCTCCTGCGCGACCGCGAGCAGCTGCGCCTGCGCGGCCAGGTCGAGACGGAGCGCGACGCGGTGAAGTTCGAGGTGATCGACCCGCCGACGATGCCGCGCGGGCCTGCGGCCCCCGACCGGCCGCTGCTGCTGTTCCTCGTGCTGATCGTCGGCGTGGGCGCGGGTTGCGGCGGGGCATTTGCCTTCGGCCAGCTCAGGTCCGCCTATTCGACCACGGGGCAGCTCGAACGCGCGACCGGGCTTCCGGTCCTCGGCGGAATTTCCGAGGCCATCACCCGCACCGCAAGGGCTGAGCGCGCACGCCGCCTCAAGTGGTTCGCGGGTGGTGTGGCAGGCCTGTTCGTCGTCCTCTTCGTCCTCCTCGGCGTCGAGATGCTGAAGCGCGGCATGGTGGCCTGAGGAGCGATGCGATGACCGACCAGAGCAAGATTCCCGTGCCGCCTTCCGGCCCTTCGCTGATCGAGCGTGCCTCGGGCAGCTTCGATTTTCGCGCGCTGATCCGGCCGGTCGTGGCCGACCTCCCGCCTGCTCCCGCGCCAAGGATCGCTGCCGCGCCTTCGCCGGTGGCCGGCTCCGAAGCGCTGCCGCAGGTCCGTCCTTTCGGCGGTCCGCGCCACCCCATCGACCGCGCGCACTTGCGCGAACAGTGCCTGATCGAGCCCGAGAGCGCCGTCACCGGCCTCCTCGAGGAGTTCCGCATCGTGAAGCGCCAGCTCCTGCGCACCGCCGCCGAGACGCGCGGCAAGGGTCACGGCGAGCGCATCCTCGTGGCCTCGGCGCATCCGGGCGAGGGCAAGACCTTCTGCGCGGTCAACCTCGCACTGTCGATGGCGGCGGAGAAGGACACCGAAGTCCTGCTCGTCGATGCCGATTTCGCCAAGCCATCGGTGCTCTCGACGCTGGGCCTGCCCGGCGGCCCGGGCCTCATGGATGCGCTGGCCGATCCGGGCATCGCGGTCGAGGACTGCGTGATCGGCACCGACATCGCCGGGCTCTACGTGCTCCCGGCCGGCAACGTGACCGGATCGGACACCGAATACCTTGCCTCGTCGCGGACGGAGGCGGTGCTGGCGCGGCTGACGGCCAATGCGCCCAACCGCATCGTCATCTTCGATTCGCCGCCCGTACTGGCCGCATCGCCCGCGACCGTCCTTGCCAACCATGTCGGGCAGACGGTGATGGTCGTGCGTGCCGACGTGACCGGCGAGGCCGCGCTGCGTGACGCGGTGGGCCTGCTTTCGGCCTGCGAGGATATCAAGCTCCTGCTCAACGGCACGCGCTTTTCCACCACTGGCCGCCGTTTCGGCACCTACTACGGATACACGGAATGAAGGTCGCCGCCCTCGCGCTGCGCATGGCGCTGCTGGCGGGTACCCTTGCCGCAGGTCCGCTCCATGCGCAGACGCTCTCCTATGAAAGCGTCGATGGCGATGCGCCCTCCGGCAAGGCGTCGGGCAAGGAAGATCGCGGCGGCAGTTCCCTGCGCGGCGCGGGCGGCGGTCCGCGCACCACGATCAAGCCCTATATCGAGGCGACGCAGAACGTCCTGTGGGAGCTGTCCCCCGGCGACGAGGTCCTGACCTACAGCACGATCGCCGCTGGCGTGGACGTGGCCCTCGACGGCCGCCGCACCCAGGGCGCGGTCTCGGTGCGCTACGAACGCCGCATCTCGCAGACCGACGGAGTTCGCGACGGTGACACGCTGTCGGGCCTCGCCAGGGTCAAGCACGACCTTATCCCGCGCACACTCTCGGTCGAAGCCGGCGCACTGGCCGCGCGCACCCGCGTGGAGGGCAGCGGCGCCTCGACGCTGAACCCGCTCGCGGCCAGCGACGCGGTCAGCCAGGTCTATTCGCTGTACGCGGGGCCCGCCGTCTCGACGCACGTGGGCGATGTCGCGCTCGCTGGCTCGTACATGCTGGGCTATACGAAGGTTCAGCAGAAGGACGCGATCCAGCTCGCTGCCGGTGAGCCGCTGACCGACATTTTCGACGATTCCGTTTCGCAATCCGCGCAGCTTTCGGCTGGCGTTGCGCCCGACACCGTGCTGCCGGTGGGTATCACGGCGAGCGGTTCGTACTACCAGGAAGACGTCTCCAACCTCGACCAGCGCGTGCGCGACATGCGCGCCGGGGTGCAGGTCACCTATCCGGTGAGCCTGGAACTCGCCCTGGTCGGTGCGGTCGGCTACGAGGATGTCGAGGTTTCCTCGCGCGATGCGGTGCGCGACGCGGATGGCGATCCCGTCCTTGGCAGCGACGGCCGCTACCTGACCGACAAGTCCCGTCCGCGCCAGCTGGCCTACGAGACCGATGGCCTGACCTGGGACGCCGGGGTGATGTGGCGCCCAAGCCGGCGCACCGCGCTTTCGGCCTTCGTCGGCCGCCGCTACGACAGCATGACCTATTACGGCAGCTTCTCGTACAATCCCGACCCGCGAAGCTCGCTTACGGTTGCCGTCTACGACAACGTGTCCGGCTTTGGCGGACAGGTGAGCCGGGCGTTGCGCGACCTGCCGACCGATTTCCAGGTCAATCGGGACCCGTTCAACGGCCAGATCAGCGGATGTGCGATCGGCTCTCAAAGCGGCGGCTGCGTCAACAACGCGCTGTCCTCGGTCGCCAGCTCGGTGTTCCGGGCGCGGGGCGTGAACGCAACCTACGCGCATCGCGTGGGCCGGATGCAGGCCGGCATCGGCGCGGGCTACATCCGCCGCAAGTACATCGCGCGCGAGGATTCGGTCCTGGGTTCGGTCAACGGCCAGGTGGACGAAAGCTTCTATGTCGACGCTGGCCTGAACGGCCCGATCGACCGCCGTTCCAGCTTCGCCGTTTCGGCCTATGCCGCATGGTTCCAGTCGGGCGCTTCGAGCCTTGGCGACGTGACCACCATCGGCGCCAACGCGGCCTACTTCCGCAACCTGACGGACCGGCTCGTGGCGACGGCGGCCGTCAGTTTGGACAGTGTTAACCGTAAGGTGATTGAAGACGAGGTAGTAGCGTCCGGCCTGGTTGGCCTGCGCTATTCTTTCTGATGCCCGGAGACGGCTTCGATGTACGATGAATTCTATGGCCTTTCGGCCCGCCCGTTCCAGCTCACGCCGGACCCGCGCTTCTATTTCGAGAGCGGGACGCATCGCAAGGCATTGTCATACCTCGGTTATGGCCTTGCGCAGGGTGAGGGCTTCATAGTCATCACCGGCGAAGTCGGCGCGGGCAAGTCGACGCTGGCCGCCCATCTCATGGCGACGGTCGACCGGGCGCGACTCACTGCCGCGCAGATCGTGACTTCGGCTCTCGACGGCGAGGAACTGATCCATGTCGCCGCGCGTGCCTTCGGGCTGGAAGTGGCCGGGCACGACAAGGCCACCGCGCTCGCGCAGATCGAGGCGTTCCTCCACCACGAGGCCCGCGAAGGCCGTCGCTGCCTGCTGGTGGTGGACGAATCGCAGAACCTTTCGGTCGAGGCGCTGGAAGAGCTGCGCATGCTCTCCAACTTCCAGCTCGGTTCGCATCCGCTGCTGCAGATCCTGCTGCTCGGCCAACCCGAGTTCCGCACCCTGCTGCAGACGTCGGGCGAGCTTGAGCAGCTGCGCCAGCGGGTGATCGCGTCGCATCACCTCGATGCGATGGAGCCCGCCGAAGTCGGTTCCTATGTCGAGCATCGCCTGTCGCTTGTCGGCTGGCAGGGACGCCCGCAGTTCGACGCGCGCGTCTATGCCGATCTTGCCCGGGCCAGCGGCGGCGTGCCGCGCAGGATCAACCAGATCGTCAACCGGCTCATGCTGATGGGCGCGGTGGAGCAGCGCGATCACATCGATGCGGCGATGCTTCAGGACGTTCTGGCGGACCTTGCGGTTGACGGCGCATTCGGCAGTCCGCAGCCAGAGGTGTCGCCCGCCACACGGGCCGAAGCGCCACGGATCGAGATGCCCGCCGCACCTGTCGCTACGGTCGCACCGGCCGCCCCTGCGGCGCCCGCCTTCGACGACAGTGCGTGGCGTGCCGCATTGGCCGAGCGCGACGAGCAGATTGCCGAGCTTCAGCAGGCGATCATCGAATTGGCCGACCTGCGCGCCGAGCCGGTCGCGCGGGTGCCCGATTTCGATCTTGCCGCGCAGCTCGAGGAAGCCAACCGCCGCATCGCCGCGCTCGAGGCCCGGCCCGGCGACGAACAGGTCGTGGCGGCGCTGGCCGAGGCGCAGCGCCGCATCGCCGCGCTGGAATCGCGCACCAGCGAGCAGGAGCAGGCGATCCGCCATACCCTGACCATGCTGATCGAGTGGATCGAGGCCGAAGACTTCCATCGCGCGGCTGCCTGAGCCGCGCCACAAGGGGACTTGAGCAATGGGCGCGGCCGCCGGGCAGGTGCTGAACGGGCTTTCGGTCGACGTCGAGGACTGGTTCCAGGTCGGCGCGTTCGAAACCGTTATCGACCGTAGCGACTGGGACGGGCTCGACTGTCGGGTCGAGCGCAATTGCCAGCAGATCCTTGCCCTCTTTGCCGATGCCGGCGTCAAGGGCACCTTCTTCACGCTTGGCTGGATCGCCGAGCGTTACCCGGCCTTGATGCGCAGGATTGCTGCTGCGGGCCACGAGATCGCCAGCCACGGCTGGGATCATGCCCGCGTGTTCACGCTGGGCCGGGAGTCCTTTGCCGCCGACATCGAACGTGCGCGCAAGGTGCTCGAGGATACGACAGGACAGCGAGTCACCGGCTATCGGGCGCCCAGCTTTTCCATCGATGCCCGCACGCCCTGGGCACACGAGGTGCTGGCAGAGCAAGGTTATGCCTATTCCTCTTCGGTCGCGCCGATCGTGCACGACCATTATGGTTGGCGCGAGGCGCCACGCTTCGCCTTTCGTCCGGTCGAGGGCGCCGACCTGATCGAAATTCCCGTCACCACCGCAGAAGTCGCCGGGAGGCGCATGGCGGCAGGCGGCGGGGGGTTCTTCCGCTTGCTGCCCTATGCGGTGTCGCGCTGGGCCATCCGGCAGGTGAACGAGCGGGAAGGGCGACCCGCCGCGTTCTACTTCCACCCGTGGGAGATCGATCCGGACCAGCCGCGTCCGGCGGTCGCGCCGCTGAAGTCGCGCCTGCGCCACTACACCAATCTCGACGTCATGGCGGCAAAGCTCTCGCGGCTGGTACGTGAGTTCCGCTGGGGGCGCATGGACGAAATCGCTGCCATCGAGGCGGCGCGCACACCGGTGAGGCGAGCGGCATGAACGCGCCGTTCGTGCCTTCGCGCGTGGTGGCGCGACTGGCCGATCCCGGGGAGCGCCCGGCAGTTGCGCGATTCCTCGACGCGCATCCCGATGCAACGGTGTTCCATCGCGCCGCATGGCTCGATGCGGTCGAACAATCGACCGGGCATCGGACGCATGTCCTGGTATCCGGGCAAGACGAAGCGATCCGCGCGGTTCTGCCCCTGCACGAAGTCCATTCCCCGCTGTTCGGACGGGCACTGGTTTCGACCGGCTTCGGCGTCGGCGGCGGAGTCGTCGGCAAGGGCGATGCGGCTCTGTTCGCGGCGGCACAGGAACTTGCCGTGCGGCTGAACTGCCCCACCGTCGAACTGCGCGGCGGTCCCTTGCCACAGGGAGATGGCTGGCACGTGAAGACCGACAGCCACGCAGGCTTCGTCACGCCGCTTGCCGCCGACGACGAGGCGCAATTGCTGGCCATTCCGCGCAAGCAGCGCGCCGAAGTGCGGCGTGGGCTGGGCTACGGGATGGAAGTGCGCACCGGCCGTTCGCCCGAGGACAGGGCAATGCATCATGCGGTCTACGCGCAATCCGTGCGAAACCTCGGCACCCCGGTGTTTCCGCGCCGTCTGTTCGACGCCGTGCTCGACGGTTTCGGCGATGATGCCGACATTCTGACCGTCCTGCACGAAGGCAGGCCGCTTGCCTCGGTGTTGAGCCTTTACCATCGCGGCGCGGTGATGCCCTACTGGGGCGGAGGCACGTTCGAGGCGCGGGCCATGCGCGCGAACGATGTTATGTACTACGCGCTGATGAACCATGCGCGGGCGCGTGGGTGCGACCGTTTCGATTTCGGTCGCTCCAAGGTCGATTCCGGTGCCTATCATTTCAAGCGCAACTGGGGCTTCGCGCCGCAGCCGCTCTCCTACGCACACTGGACCGCCGACGGGCAGGCCCCGCGCGACGTCAATCCGCTCAGCCCGCGCTACCGGGCAAGGATCGCACTGTGGCAGAAGCTACCGCTGGCGGTGGCGAACCGGCTCGGCCCGATCATCGCGAACGGCCTTGCATGAGCGAGGTCCTGTTTCTCGCCCATCGCATCCCGTTCCCGCCCGACCGGGGCGACAAGATCCGTTCGTGCCACGTGCTGCGCCATATCGCCGGCCTCGCGCCCGTCCACGTCGCCTGCTTTGCCGATGACGAGGGCGATATGGCGCATGAGCCGGACCTTGCGGCGATCGCGGCCAGCCACTGCCTGACCCCACGAACGCGCTCGCTGCCGCTGGCGGGGGTAGATGCCCTCGTGCGTGGCAAGCCCGTCAGCCTGACCGCCTTTGCCGACAGGCGGCTGGCGGCCTACGTCGCCCGCGTTCTCGACGAGCGACCGATTGGCGCGATTTACGTCTTGTCCGGGCAAATGGCGCAGTACGTGCCCGCCCGGTTCGCGGGCCGCGTCGTCATGGATTTCGTCGATGTCGATTCCGCCAAGTTCGAAGCCTATGCCGCTGCCGCGCGTTTCCCCGCCAGCCTGCTCTACGCCCGCGAGGCGCGCCTGCTTTCGCGCTTCGAGGATGCCGTGGCCCGCCGCGCGCACGCCAGCCTTCTGGTCACGCCCGAGGAAGCCGCGCTCTTTCGCCAGCGCCTCGCGCCCGGTGCGGAGCCGGCGGTCATTTCGCTGGGCAACGGCATCGATACCGATTTCTTCGACCCGGAAGGGATGTCCCCCGCGCCCGAGACGGTGGGCGCGGGACCGCAGCTCACGTTCACCGGCCAGATGGACTACCCGCCCAACGTAGCCGCCGTGGAGATGTTTGCCCGGGCCGTCATGCCCCAGGTGCGCGCCGTGTTTCCCCAGGCGCGCTTCAACGTCGTCGGCCGTGCGCCGACCCTGGCGGTGCGTTCGCTCGATGGCGTGAACGGGACTCGCGTGACCGGCGCCGTCCTCGACGTGCGCCCGTGGCTTGCCGGGGCCGACCTCGTCGTCGCACCGCTCACCATCGCGCGCGGGGTGCAGAACAAGGTGCTCGAGGCCATGGCCATGGCCCGCCCGGTGCTTGCCACGCCCGAAGCCGCAACAGGGATCCCGGCGCGCGAAGAACACGAGCTGGTCGTCGCCGATGGCGCCGAGGCGCTGGCCAAGGCCGCGCTTTCCCTGCTCCACGACAAGGTCCGCGCCGCCACCATCGGGCATTCCGCCCGCGCCATCGTGGTGGAGCGGTGCGGCTGGGCGGGCGTCCTCGCTCCGCTCGCCGGCCTGCTCGGCCTGCCCCGCCACCCGGAGGCGCCGCGTGTCGCCGCCTGATCTCGCGCTCAGGGCCCCGCTCGGCCGCGCCTGGACCGCGCTGCCCGCCCAGTGGCGGCGTGCGCTCGGCCTGCTCGCGCTGGCGTGGCTCGGCAACGTATTGCTCTTTGCGGCCGACTGGCGCGCGATGTTCCTGCAATGGTGGGACAGCTCGACATACAATCACGTCCTGCTGATCCCCTTCATCCTCGGCTGGCTCGTCTCGCTGCGCTGGCGCGAGGTGGTGAAGGTCGCGCCGCAGGGCTGGTGGCCAGGGCTGGTCCTCTTCGCGGGAGCCGGCTTCCTCTGGCTGCTTGGCGATTTCGCGGGCCTTTCGCTTGCCACGCAGCTTGGCGTGGTGCTGATGGCGCAGGCGAGCGCGCTGACGCTGCTGGGGCCGCGCGTTTCCGCCGCGCTGGCGTTCCCGCTCGCCTACATGCTTTTCCTCGTCCCCGCCGGCGACGAGCTGATCCCCACGCTGCAGACGATCACTGCGCGAATCACCATGGCGCTGCTCGACCTCAGCCAGGTCCCGGCGCACATCGAGGGCGTGTTCATCACCACCCCCGGCGGCTATTTCGAGGTCGCGGAGGCGTGCTCCGGTGTGAAGTTCCTGATCGCGATGGTCGCCTATGGCGCGCTGGTCGCGAACGTCTGCTTTGCCACCTGGACCCGCCGTGCGGCGTTCATGGCGCTGAGCGTGGCCATGCCGATCCTCGCCAACGGCGTGCGCGCATGGGGCACGATCTTCATCGCCGAACACCACGGCATCGAATTCGCGGCGGGCTTCGACCACGTGTTCTACGGGTGGATATTCTTCGCCATGGTCATGGCGATGGTCATGGTCCTCGCATGGCGCTTCTTCGACCGCGCGATCGACGACCGCATGATCGATCCCGACGCCATCGCCGCAAGCCCTGTCCTTGGCCGCCTGTCCGGCTTTGCCATGGCGCAACCCCGGGCCCTTGCGGCCGCAGCCGCCATCGCCCTGCTGTTCGCAGGCTGGGGCGCCTGGGCCAACAGCCTCGAGGCCGCGATCCCCGCTCGCATAGATTTCCCCGGTGTGCCGGGCTGGCAGCAAGTCGACTATGCCCCCCAATCGCACTGGAAACCGCTCCACGGAGGCGCTTCCCACGTCCTCCTGGGCCGCTTCCGCGACGGTGCGGGCCACACCGTCGACGTTTCCTACGCGCTCTACGCCATGCAGGCAGACGGGCACGAGGCGGGAGGTTTCGGGCAGGGAGCCATCCCGCTTGGCGGTGGCTGGGCCTGGGAGCGCTCTGCCGCCCCGCTCGCGGGAGGCCACGCCGACCGCATCCAGACAGCCGGTCCCGTCCATCGCCTGGCAGAGACCTTCTACCGCTCGGGCAGCCTCTTCACCGGTAGCAACACCCGCCTGAAACTGCGGAATATCCTCGACCGTCTGCTGTTGCGGGAGCGGACCACGGCCACGCTCATCCTCTCCGCCGAAGACGACATTCCCGGCCAGCCGTCGGCCGAACAGTCCATGCGCGCCTTCCTGTCGGCCATCGGTCCGGTCGATGCGTGGATGGACCGCGCTGCCTTGCCCCGCTAGGCCCCTCGCATGTGCGGAATTGCCGGAATCGTCCATACCGAGGGCCCGAAGCCCGTCGACCCAGACCGTGTCCGCCGCATGTGCGATGCCATCGCGCATCGCGGGCCCGACGGGGAAGGCGTGTGGACCGCGCCCGGCATCGGCCTGGGGCACCGCCGTCTCTCCATCATCGACCTGGCGGGATCGCCCCAGCCGATGAAGGCCGCCGAAGGCGACGCGGTCATCGTCTTCAACGGCGAAATCTACAACTTCAGGGACTTGCGCAAGGAACTCCAGGCCCTGGGCGCACAGTTCCGCACCGATGGCGATACCGAGGTGATCCTGCAGGCCTGGCGCCAATGGGGTACGGCGTGCCTGCCGCGCCTCCACGGCATGTTCGCCTTTGCCCTTTACGACCTCCGCCAACGCACGACCCTGCTCGCGCGGGACCGCTTGGGCGTGAAGCCGCTGTTCACGGCGCGCCTAGCCGATGGCGCGGTTATCTTCGGCTCCGAACTCAAGGCGCTGCTCGCGCACCCGTCGCTGCGGCGCGAAATCGATCCGCTGGCGGTCGAGGATTATCTCGCCTGGGGCTATGTCCCGGACCACCGATCGATGCTCAAGGGGGTGGAGAAGCTGCCCGCCGGGCACTACCAGCTCCTGCGCCATGATGCCCCGCCGGCCGCGCCGGTGCAGTGGTGGGACGTCTCCTTCGCCGACCGCGCCAATGGTAGCGCCGAAGACCTTGGCGCGCACCTCCTGCACCACATGCGCGACGCGGTGACCTCGCGCATGGTCGCCGACGTGCCGCTTGGCGCCTTCCTCTCCGGCGGGGTCGACAGCTCCAGTGTGGTCGCGCTCATGGCCGAGGCGAGCGCCACGCCGGTCAAGACCTGTTCGATCGGTTTCGACGTCGCCGCGCTCGACGAGACGGCCTATGCCGACCGGATTGCCGCGCGCTTCGCCACCGAACACCGCAAGCGCCTGGTTTCTCCAGATGATTTCTCGCTGGTGGACAGGCTGGCGGGCATGTTCGACGAACCCTTCGCCGATGCTTCCGCGCTACCCACCTTCCGCGTGTGCGAGCTAGCGCGCGAACATGTGACCGTCGCACTCTCGGGCGACGGCGCGGACGAGGCCTTTGCCGGTTACCGCCGCCAGACCTTCCAGCACCGCGAGGAACAGGCGCGGGCGCTGCTGCCTTCCGCCTTGCGCAAGCCGCTGTTCGGCACGCTTGGCCGGTTATGGCCCAAGGCGGACTGGGCGCCGCGCCCCTTGCGCGCGAAGACGACGCTGCTCAGCCTCGCGGCTTCCGGGGAGGAGGGCTATGCCCGCGCGCTTTCGGTCACGTCGCCCGAGCTGCGAGAGACGCTTTACACGCCGGACTTCAAGCGACTGCGCGGCGACTACCGCGCCGAACAGCCACTCATCGAGTTGATGCGGAAGGCGCCGGCCCGCTCGGGACTGGATCGCGCGCAGTATGCCGATCTCAAGTTCTACCTGCCAGGCGACATCCTGACCAAGGTCGATCGCACCAGCATGGCCGTCGGCCTTGAAGCGCGCGAGCCGTTGCTGGATCATCGCCTGGTGGAATTCGGCGCAAGCCTGCCGGAACGGCTGCGGGTGCGCGGTGCGACCGGCAAATGGCTGATAAAGCAGACAATGCGCCGCTATCTGCCGGAAGATGTGCTGTTCAGGCCGAAGATGGGTTTCGTCACGCCGCTGGCCCAGTGGCTGCGCGGTCCGCTTGCGCACGAGGCACGGGCGCTGGCGTCGGACGGCCTGCTCGCCCGCACCGGCTGGCTGGACGCAGCCCGTATCGACGCCCTGGCCGATGCGCACGTGTCGGGGAGGGCGGATCACAGCCGGCTCATCTGGCAGTTGCTGATGCTCCGGAAATCCTTGCAGCTTCTTGGTTGATTGCCAATTAATCATGACATTTCGGTAAGACGTTCTTCACCATTGCGGTCTAGTCAGGCTGTGAAACAACCGCCGATGGTCCATGCTGAAGAAACTGCGCTCACCGCTGTATCTCGCGCTGCTGATCCCGGCGTTGCTGGCGCTTACCGATCTTTTGGCGCCCATTGATCACATATTCTGGAACACCCGATCCAAGTTCGGCAGCCATGCCGCCAGCGGAGCGACCGTAATTGTCAGTTTCGACGATGGCGTGCACGCGTCGGAAAAATCGGTTCCAAGCACTTCCCAAGTGGCCGATGTTCTGGATCGGCTGGCATCTCAGATGCCGCGTCGAATCTATCTCGACAGCCAGCTTAAGTTTGGGGTCGATCGCGCGGGTGACGAAGCTCTTGCGCGCGCGTTGAAGAGGCTGCAGCCCGACGCCACTCTGGTCCTTAGGAGCCGAGAAATCGGCGGGCTCAAGCACAAGTTCGGTCCCGCCGATTTTGATATCCCGCCGAAGGGAACCATTGACGAGGTTCCAATCGTCCTGTCCGCGTGGGATGGGAACTTCATGGAGTTTGGAGTTTCCTCTCCATACAAGATCACGATCGGCGGCAAGGTCTATCCAACTTTTGCGGCAGTGCTTGCGGAACGATTTGATGGGCTTCAGCCTTCGTTCGCCCCCGAGTATCTGCTGGATTTGGACTCCGTGCCGCAATTGAGCGCCACAAAATTCCTGCGGGGGGATTTTCCAAACGGATTGCTCACTGGACGGACAGTCATTGTAAACTCGTCGGGCACGGCTCCTGCGATCGGCCTGTATGGTCGTGGACGGGTGCACCCCTTGGCACTTGACCTTGCAGGGGCTGACGCCTTGCGCAAGCCGCTAGCCTTGGCCTTGGGCTCTTATCCATTGCTGATGCTCTTCTGGCTGATGGTCCGCACGACTTCTCGCCTTTCGCGGAGGTCTTACAAGTTCGTGGCCTACGCAGGGGCGTTGGCAGCGATCTTTGTATTGCCGGTGCTGCTGCAGATCGTGGGCATCACGATTGATATCGGCGCTTCGCTGCTTTGTGCCATCGTCTATGGAAGCGGGCGACTGTGGCAACTGCGCGTGCGCCGTGTACAACACACCAGCGCTTCCGGCCTGCCCAACCTGATCGCGCTGAGCGCCACTTCCTTCGAGGTCGGGCGCGACGTCGTTGTAGCGGTTATCGCCAGATACGAAGAAATTCTCGCGACCCTTCCCAAGGAGTTGCACGGCGAATGTGCCAAGCAAATTGCCCGGCGCCTTTCCGTGGGTTCTGGTATCGAAACAATCTTCAACGGCGAGGGGGGGCACTTTGCCTGGACGGAGGAAGCACGTCCGCTCGAGATGCAATTGAATCACCTCGAGGGCCTGCGTGCACTGTTCTCTGCTCCGCTGGAAATCGGAGCGTACACGTTCGACACCAACATCCACTTCGGGCTCGACCGCAATGAAGGTCTTGATGCCCTGACTCGCGTCAACTCCGCACTGGCAAGTGCAAACGATGCTCTCAACAGTGGCAGGTCCGTCGAACTGTTCGAGGCCGATCGGCTTGCCGAGGCGACGTGGGAACTCTCCCTTCATGCGCGTATCGACGAAGGTTTGCGGAATGGCGAAATCTGGCTCGCCTACCAGAGCCAGTGGGACATGCGTGAAGGGCGCCCTTGCGGTGCGGAAGCGCTGATCCGCTGGAATCATCCTACGCGCGGGCCGATCGCGCCGGACGCCTTCATCCTCCAGGCCGAACGCGCAGGACGCATTGACGCTCTTACCTATTGGGTCATCGAGGAGGCGATTACTGCCGCGCTTGCGTTGAACGCGGGCGGGCAACCCTTTCAGATGAGCGTCAACATGTCGGCGCAGATGGTCGACAAGCCCGATCTTGTGCCCAGCATCTGGGAGATCGTCCAGCGTCGCAAGATTGACCCCGGGCTTCTCACCATCGAGATCACGGAAACGTCCAGCGTGCGCAACCGCCCTGCGGCAGTGCAGAACCTCACTCGCCTTCGGGACATGGGCATGCGGTTGTCGATCGATGACTTCGGAACGGGCGAAGCAAGCCTTGCCTATTTGGCCGATCTTCCGAGCGACGAACTCAAGCTGGACCGCCGCTTTGTCTCTCGTGTTTTGACGCACGAACGCGAACGCCTGATCGTCAAGTCGACGATCGAGTTGGCTCACGCGCTGGGGCAGGCAGTCGTCGCCGAGGGAATCGAGGATGACGCCACTTACCGAATGCTGCGTTCGCTGGGCTGCGATGTTGGGCAAGGGTACTTTCTCGGACGGCCACAACCTTTTGCCGAGCTAAGAAAAACTGTTCTCGAATTGGGACGGCGCCAGATCGGACTCGTTTAGAAGTTGTTAACCATACCTGTTGGTGTTAACCATGTGTCTCCAATCGTGGATGGAGGCACGAATGTTTGCAGCTCTCAACGCGGTCATCGAGATCCTTCGCTGGCTCATGACGTAATGCTTAAACGCTGAATTTCCTTGGAAATTCAGCGTTTTGCTTTTTTGGGCTGCCACTGCTTCGCTCTGGGGCAGTGGCGCCGCATAGCTTGTCTGATATTCCTCAAGTGATTCGTGGTTAACACGCCGCGACATGAGGGTGCGGTTTAGCGGGGCAGCGTATTGCCTCGTAGTTTGGCTTTTCAGTCTTCGCCGTGGCCGAGCGCCAGATAGTCCTGGCTTTGCATTTCCATCAGGCGGCTTACGGTCCGGTCGAACATGAACCGGCCTTCCTCGTCGCCCTTGCCCTGCCAGTCGTAAAGCGCGGCAGGCTCCGCATCGGCGGTGGCGATCAGCTTGACCTTGTGTTCGTAGAGCGCGTCGATCAGCGTGATGAAACGCGCGGTTTCGTTGCGCAATTCCGGGCCCAGGCGCGGGATCGCCACGACGATCACGGTGTGGAAATGCCGCGCGATCGCCAGGTAGTCCGCCGCTCCGCGCGCCTCGCTGCACAGCCGCTTGAAGCTGAACACGCCCACGCCCTTCAGGCTTTTGGGCACGTGGAGCAGGCGCCCGCCGCCGACGTCGAGGTCGCAGCTCGGGACGTGGTCGCTGTCCTCGGGCGGATAGTCGGTCAGCCGGAAAAACGCCTCGCGCACCGCTTCGGTCGACGCGGGGCCGACGGGAACGTGCCAGGTGCCTACGCCCTTCATGCGCTCGAGCCGGTAGTCGACAGGACCGTTGAGCGTCAGCACGTCCAATCGGCTTTCGATCAGTGCGATGAACGGCAGGAAGTGTTCGCGGTTGAGGCCGTTCTTGTAGAGGTCCTGCGGTGCGCGATTCGATGTGGTGACAACGGTGACCCCGCCCTCGATCATCAGCGCGGTGAACAGGCGGCTCATGATCATCGCGTCGGCGCTGTTGTTGACGACCATCTCGTCGAAGCACAGCACCCGCGTCTCGGCCGCGATTGCGGCGGCGACCGGGAGGATCGGGTCTCCGCTTTCTTTCTTGCGCTCTTCGCGCAGGCGCGCGTGGACGTCGAGCATGAACTCGTGGAAGTGCGCGCGCCGCTTGGCGGGAACGGACAGGTTGTCGTGGAACAGGTCCATGAGCATGGACTTGCCGCGCCCGACGCCGCCCCACATGTAGAGGCCGCGCGGGGCCGGCGGGGGCTTGCTGCCGAACAGCCGGCTGAGGAAGCCGCCCGACGGCGCAGGCGCTTCAAGTTCGCGCTGGAGCGTATCGAGCCTTGCGGCGGCGGCCGCCTGCTCCGCGTCCGGCCGCAGTTCGCCGGCGGCGACGAGTTCGTGATAGCGCTGGAGGACCGAGGTCATCGTTTCGTCGGCTTGCGGATCGTGCCGTTGAAGGCGGCGATCGTGTCGTCGCCCTGGACGACGAGGCCGCGCAGGAAGACGAGGCGGCCAGTCTCGCGCAGGACTTCGACCACTGCGTCGAGGGGGTCGCCCACGCGGCCGGCGCCGATGAACTGGGTGGAGAGGTCGAGCGTGACCGAGCCGGCGGCGTCGCCTTCCAGCAGGGTCCGCATGGCCGCGAAGAGCGCGATGTCGATGAGGGCGAGGGTGACGCCGCCGTGCACCGCGTCGAGCAGGTTGGAGTGCCGCCGTTCAGGCAGCATGCGCAGCCGCGCCCGGCGGACGCCATCCGCGCCGTCCTCGATCCGGGTGAGCATCCGGCCCATTACCTGGGCGTTGAACCGGGTCTCGTCGGTGAGGTTCCAGGTGAACCAGCCGGAGTGATCCGCGGCTGGTTCGTAGCGGAAGGCTGCCTCGCTCACCGGATCAGACGAGACGCTCGGCCTGCATCTTCTTGATTTCGGCAATCGCGCGCGCCGGCGACAGGCCCTTCGGGCAGACGTTGGCGCAGTTCATGATGGTGTGGCAGCGATAGAGGCGGAAGGGATCTTCCAGCTCGTCCAGCCGCTCGCCGGTCATCTCGTCGCGGCTGTCGGCCAGCCAGCGGTAGGCCTGGAGCAGGATCGCGGGGCCAAGGAACTTGTCGGAATTCCACCAGTAGCTCGGGCACGAGGTGGAGCAGCATGCGCACAGGATGCACTCGTACAGGCCGTCGAGCTTTTCGCGCTGTTCGGGCGACTGCAGGCGCTCCTTGCCCGAAGGCGTGGGGCTGACGGTTTGCAGCCAGGGGCGGATCGAGGCGTACTGCGCGTAGAAGTGCGTGAAATCGGGGACGAGGTCCTTGATCACTTCCATGTGCGGCAGCGGGGTGATGCGGATATCGCCCGACAGATCCTCGATTGCGGTGGTGCAGGCGAGGCCGTTGCGGCCATTCATGTTCATCGCGCAGGAACCGCAGATGCCTTCGCGGCAGGAACGGCGGAAGGTGAGGGTCGGGTCCTGCTCGCCCTTCATCTTGATGAGCGCATCGAGCACCATCGGGCCGCACTGGTCGAGATCGATCTCGAACGTGTCGTAGCGCGGATTTTCGCCGCTGTCGGGATCGTAACGATAGACCTTGAACTTGCGGACCTTGCCGTTGGTGGCCGCCGCGTGATGGCGGGCCTTGCCGGTGATCTTGGAGTTCTTCGGAAGCGAGAAGGTCGCCATCGTTCTGTCCTGTCCTGTGCCTGGGCGTGCGGCTTGCTGAGTCGTCCTTAGCGATTGCAGCGCGGGGGGCAAGAGGGTGGTTCCTGCCCAATGGTAGAGGTAGGACGGCGAGTTGCCGGTTCACATATGCGAAGGGTGTTTACACGGTTTACACTGTCCAGAAAGCAAACGCCGGTTCCGGCTCGTGACCCGCACTTCGGTCGGCAGAAGTGCGGTCAGATACTCATGCTCCGAACCGGTCATAGTATTCCTCGTAACGCCGGAAAAGCATACGCGCCTGAGCTTGTGGCATCTCGTCGACCCATCTGTGGCGAATTCCCTTGTTGAATTGCGCGATGCTCTCCTTCCTTTCGAACCCTTTGAGGATCGCCGCGCAATCGACATCGCAGTCCAGTGCGCTGGCGATGAACGACAGGCATGCCAACCCATTGAAACATAGATAGTCGTACGAGATCGGTATGGCACTGTACTGGTCAACCCACTCGATGAAATTCTCGATGGAACTGTCAATAACGGGAAGGCAGCCCTCGATCGACAAGCAATCCGCATAATCGGCGATCCCAAGTTCCCTCGACCTTCTGGCGTGATCCATGAGCGACAGGGCGACGTCGCGCGGATCGCGGTGCTGGGCAAACGGCAGGAAGAATGCGCTGCCACCGACCAGCGTACGGAAATGGACTGCAGAAGAGTGGGTCTTTATGACGCAGCAGCGTTCGCCCACTTCCCTGGTGATCTGCGCGGCGTTCACCTTTACCGAGCCGTCAATGTAGTCTTCAACACTGTCGTTCCCCTTCGCGGCAGTCGACAGATCGACGACGTCGTCAAGTCGGGAGTTCAAGCAGATCTTCTTGATGACGAGCCACGCGAAGGTACTCGCTGATTTGGGCATCCCGTAACTTATTATCATCTTCATCGTTCAGGCCCTGATCCTCTCACCTTTTGCGCTCTGGGTGTTCGCGTGATGTTTGCGTTCCCCGTCACGGTCCGGATGGTCGCACCATCCACTCTGGTCCGCATCCACGCGACTGAAGCCAATTGGTGGAAGTACCCCGCACGAACCGCGTCGCAAGGATCATTGCAACCGAAACGAAGCGGCCGGCCTGTCCACGAGATGCCATCGAGTGGTGGACGGCCGGTCCCGAATCTTGAATCGGCCGACCGTTCGTTTTGCAGGAATTTCCTTCGTGTGGACCGGTGCCCCGTTCGCCGGGCCCAGGAGATTCGCAAGGGATGGCGCGGGTTCATGGTGCAACGCTTTCATATCCGCGCCGTGTAGGACAGCGCTGCGATGGAGTTGGATTGACCGGCGCTGTCAGTGAGGGCAGGATGGCGACGGAAAGCTTGGGAGATCGGGATGTTGAAGGCGTTGGTGCGGGCTGCCTGCCTGATGACGGGGGCGGCGGTGTTGGGTGCGGGCGGTGCAAGCGCTACGCCCGTAACGGATTGCCCGCTGGGCCGACAGGCGCTTTCCACGGCCTCTCCACTGAGCGACGTCCTGGCGGTTCCGCGGGCGCGGGCTGTACTGGATGAAGCATCGCCCGGGCTTGTGGAGGCGCTGACCAAGCCTTTCGGCGGAGGGACGCTGCCCCCCGGTTTCGACCGTATCGTCACGCCGAAGGCTCTACTCGGCATGGCGGGGAAGGGCGATGCTGCCTTCCTGACGAAGCTCGACGCGGCATTGGGGCGGATCAGGTTGACCAGGGCCGATGTCGTCGCCCGCTGCGCCAGTTATGACAACGAGCGGCCGGCGCTTCCTGCGAATCTGGCGCGCCCGGCGATCCTCGTATTCGGCAAGATCACCGGGTTTCGCGATGCGCCTTCGGTGGACGCTGCCGAGACCGCGCTGAAGGACATTGCCGCGCGGCATGGCTGGGGACTGGTGTTCACCGACAAGGGTGGCGTGTTCAACGCGGCCGACCTTTCGCGCTTCGATGCGGTGGTGTGGAACAACATCAGCGGCGATGCCCTGACGATCCCACAGCGCGCGGCATTCCGCAAGTGGATCGAACGCGGCGGCGGCTATGCCGGCATCCACGGTTCCGGCGGCGATCCGCAGTTCTTCTGGGACTGGTATGCCGATACACTGGTGGGTGCGCGGTTCATCGGGCACCCGATGGCGCCGCAATTCCAGGAAGCGCGCGTGGTCGTCGAGGACAAGGCGCATCCGGCCGCGTACGGTCTTCCGTCGGAATGGCGCATGACCGAGGAGTGGTATTCCTTCGATCGCAGCGTGCGCGGCAAGGCGCGGGTGATCGCTTCGCTTGATGAAAGCAGCTACAATCCGGGCGAGGGTTTCGGTCGCAAGCTGTCGATGGGCGACCATCCGATTGCGTGGTCGCAGTGCGTGGGCAGCGGGCGCAGTTTCTATACTGCTATCGGCCACCGCCCGGAGAGCTATGTCCAGCCCGAGAGCGTGAAGCTGCTCGAACAGGGCATCCTGTGGGCGGCGGGGCTGGCGCCCGAGGGCTGCGGCGGAAAGTGAAACCGGCCGATACCGGCGATTGCGCTTGCCAGGCATAGGCTGCACTCTGCCCCCATAACCAACCGGGGGTGGATATGGGACTGAAGGCCGCTTGGGAGGCGCACGTCGTGCCGCGCATGATCAAGTGCGCGTGCGCTTCGCCGAACATCATGGAGCTGCGGGCGGGCGTCGTGCCGCGCGCGCAGGGGCGCGTGTTCGAGATTGGCTGCGGCGGCGGACTGAACCAGCGGTTCTACGACAGCTCCCGCGTGACAGGTTTTGCCGGGATCGATCCTTCGGGCAAGCTGCTCGACTATGCGCGCGAGGCTGCGGCCCGGAAGGGATGGCAGGCCGACATCCGCGAGGGCGTTGGCGAGGATATCCCGTTCGAGGACGAGAGCTTCGATACCGCCGTGTGCACCTATACGCTGTGTTCGGTGCACGATCCGGTCAAGGTGCTGAGCGAACTTCATCGCATTCTCAAGCCGGGCGGCACGCTGCTGTTTCTCGAACACGGGTTGAGCCCCGATGCCGGCGTTGCGAAATGGCAGCGGCGGATCGAACCCTTGTGGAAGCCGCTGATGGGCGGGTGCCACCTTTCGCGCGCGGTGACCGCGCCTGTGATCCGGGCGGGTTTCCAGGTGGAGCATCCGGGCCACCAGTACATGCCGGGCATGCCCAGGTGGGCGGCGTGGATGGAATGGGGTTCGGGCGTGAAGCTGCGCTAGGCCAGAACGAGAAAGGCCCCGCCGTGATGGCGGGGCCTTTCGTTTGTCGGCAGGTTCGGACCGGTCAGGCGCCGAAGGTGCGCTGCCACCAGCCACGGCGCGGGGTCTGATCCCCGGCTTCGCCTTCGGTGGCGGCCTCTTCGGCAGCGGTCTGTGCAGCGACAGGCGCTTCGGCGGTCACCGTTTCGGCCGGAGCGGCGTCGGAGGCGACGGCTTCGACCTTCTTCTTGCGGACGCGCTTGGGCTTGGCCGGGGCTTCCTCTGCGGCAGCGGCAGCCGGTTCGGCAGCTTCGGCTTCGGTTTCGGCTTCGGCTTCGGGGGCGGGAGCAGCCTCGACCTTCTTCTTACGGGTGCGCTTGGGCTTGGCCGGGGCTTCTTCCGCGACCGGTTCAGCGGCGGCAGGTTCAGCAGCTTCGGGGGCAGCCGGTGCGGCTTCGGCTTCGGCTTCGGGGGCGGGAGCAGCCTCGACCTTCTTCTTGCGGGTGCGCTTGGGCTTGGCCGGGGCTTCCTCGACGACCGGCTCAACTGCCGGTTCGGCAGCGGCGGGCGCTTCCTCGGCCGCAGGGGCTTCGGCTGCTTCGGCTACGGCTTCCGCTGCGCCGGCATCGTCGCCTTCGGCTTCATCGTGGCCCGACTGGTCGGCACCGTTCTCGCCGTTTTCACGGCCACCGCGCCTGCGACGACCACGACGGCGGCGCTTGCGCGGACCGCGATCGTTCTCGTCGGCGTTTTCGTCCGAAGTGGCAGCTTCGTTGCCTTCGGCTTCGTCGCCCTCGGCGTCGGCATCGGTATCGGCTTCGGCATCGTCCAGCGAGGTTTCGACCTCGCCATCGGTGCCGTCCTCGCGGCGGTCGCGGTTGCGGCCACGGCGGCGCTTGCGGCGCTTGCGACGACCGTCGCTCCGCTCGCCCTCGTCACCTTCTGCGGCGCGGTTGCCGCGCGGCGCGCGTTCCTCGACTTCTTCCTCGTCCTCGTAGGCGTCCTCGACCACGTCGTCCTCTTCAGGTTCGACGATGGGTTCGAAGCGTGGGACGAATTCGGGCTTGGGCCCGCGCGAGGCGACGCGCATCTTCGCGCCTTCGTTCTCGCCCTCGGGAATGACCTCGACGGTGACGCCATAGCGTTCCTCGATCTCGGCCAGGTCCGCGCGCTTGGCGTTGAGGACGTAGACCGCCGCTTCCTGCGAGGCGTAGAGCGTGACGACGTTGCCCTTGCCCTTGGCAGCTTCGTCCTCGATCAGGCGCAGCGCGGAAAGGCCGGCCGACGAGGCGGTGCGGACAAGACCCGAGCCGTCGCAGTGCGGGCAGGCGCGGGTGGTGGCCTCGAGAACGCCGGTGCGCAGGCGCTGGCGGCTCATCTCCATCAGGCCGAAGCCCGAGATGCGGCCGACCTGGATGCGCGCGCGGTCGTTCTTGAGCGCGTCCTTCATCGCCTTCTCGACCTTACGGATGTTCGATCCGTATTCCATGTCGATGAAGTCGATCACGACGAGGCCGGCCATGTCGCGCAGGCGGAGCTGGCGGGCGATTTCGCGCGCGGCCTCGAGGTTGGTGGCGACCGCAGTCTGCTCGATGCCGTGTTCCTTGGTGGAGCGGCCCGAGTTGATGTCGATCGAGACGAGCGCCTCGGTCGGGTTGATGACGAGGTAGCCGCCGCTCTTGAGCTGGACGACGGGGTCGTACATCGCGGTGAGCTGGTCCTCGGCGCCATAGCGCTGGAACAGCGGGACGGGGTCCGCATAGGCCTTCACGCGCTTGGCGTGGCTGGGCATCAGCAGCTTCATGAAGTCCTTGGCGGCACGGTAGCCATGCTCGCCCTCGACGACGACTTCCTCGATATCGCGGTTGTAGATGTCGCGGATGGCGCGCTTGATCAGGTCGCTGTCCGAATGGATCAGCGCGGGCGCGACCGACTTCATCGTGCGCTCGCGGATCTCGTCCCACAGGCGGGCGAGATAGTCGAAGTCGCGCTTGATCTCGGGCTTGGTGCGCTGGAGGCCGGCGGTGCGCACGATGCACGACATCGAGCGCGGCAGTTCCAGTTCGGAAATGATCGTCTTGAGGCGCTTGCGGTCCGAGGCCGAGTTGATCTTGCGGCTGATGCCGCCGCCGTGGCTCGAGTTCGGCATGAGCACGCAGTAGCGGCCCGCGAGGCTGAGGTAGGTGGTGAGGGCCGCGCCCTTGTTG
Source organism: Novosphingobium aromaticivorans DSM 12444 (assembly GCF_000013325.1). GTDB lineage: Bacteria > Pseudomonadota > Alphaproteobacteria > Sphingomonadales > Sphingomonadaceae > Novosphingobium > Novosphingobium aromaticivorans. The sequence continues at coordinate 2,461,028 of NC_007794.1, read as the reverse complement.
CCACGCTCTTCCTTGACGACCTGGACGAGCAGCACCTGGCGGCGCTGGATCACGTCCTGGATCTTGTAGCGGCGGCGCAGCGCCATGCGCTTGGCGCGCAGTTCGTCTGCTTCCTTGCCCTGCGAACGGCCCTGGCGGCGGCGGCCCTGCTGGCGGCCACGGCGGCGGCCGTTGTCCTCGGACTCGCCTTCGCCGTCTTCCGAAGCCTCGGCGTCTTCGCCTTCCTCGCCTTCGTGGTCGAAGCCGTTCTCGACGACGCCGCCTTCGATTGTAGCGACCTGATCCTTCTCGGACGTATCGACCTCGGTCACGCCCTCATCGGAGTCGTAGCCTTCGCCATCGGCGTAGTCTTCGTCGTCACCATCCTCGGCGGCGCGCAGGGCGGCCTCTTCCTCGGCGTGGGCGGCTTCCTCGGCCAGAAGAGCCTCGCGGTCTTCCTTGGGGATCTGGTAGTAGTCGGGGTGGATTTCGCTGAACGCGAGGAACCCGTGGCGGTTGCCGCCGAAATCGACGAACGCCGCCTGAAGAGAGGGTTCTACCCGTGTAACCTTGGCGAGGTAGATATTGCCCTTGATCTGCTTGTGGTCCGCAGATTCAAAGTCGAATTCTTCAATCCGATTGCCCTTCAGCACCGCCACCCGGGTTTCTTCCTGGTGGCGCGCATCGATTAGCATGCGCGTGGTCATTACAATTTCTCCAGCCGCGCCGCCGCCGGGTTGCCCCAGCGTTCATGGCGCGGATCATTTGGGATGCGCGAGCCGCGTCCGGCCGGATTTCGTCCGTGCCGCGCGCGTTCGCGAATGCGGGTTTGCCGGATCGGAGCATCGGGACGCGCGGCGCGAAGCCTTGCCTGTCCTGTCGCTCGCCGCCCGGCGGCGGTTGGTTTGCGTCTGCTGTGAGGACAACTCGCGGCGAAATGCGCGTGCCGGCAAACGTCCAAGCCGATGCCGCCCCGACGGGGCAGTCTGGCAGGAACGGAACGCGGCTCATCATCACGGCATCAACCTTGTCACGCGGAGGAGGGCGCTTCTCGCCTGGTTCTCCCCACGGTGGCGGGATCTTGGCCAGCGGAGCGTTCCCTCGCCCACCGCGGCGCAAATCTGCGCTTTTGGCGGCTTCGGCGTGGACTTTGCCGGTGCTGGCTTGCCCCGGTAGATGGGTGCTAGCATCCCAAATGCAAACCAGCAATTAAAACAATGCGGCCAGTTCCCCGGTCCATCACGCAGAGCCATTTGTGCTGGACCATCCCGAGCGGGTCGGGGCATAGGCAAAGTCAGATGAAGAGCAGGGGCATCATTGCGGCGGCATTTGCAGCATCCGTTGCTGCGGCCGCGCTGATGTGGGCAGTCCTTACCAGCGGCATTGCCACGATCGAGCCGCGTTATGTCGTGCGGATGGACATGCCGGCCCGCGAGGGGCGGATCGGCCTGCCGCCGGTGGAAGGTCCGGCGGATACGAGCCGTCCGCTTGTGGTCATCGACGCGGGCCACGGCGGCCATGACCCGGGCGCAAGCGGGCCGGCGGGGGAACGCGAAAAGGACCTGACGCTGCTTCTCGCAGGCGCGCTGCGCGATGCCCTGCTGGCCGACGGACGAGTGCGGGTGGCGATGACCCGCGCCGAGGATCGCTTCCTGGTACTGGAGGAGCGGGGCGACATCGCACATCGGCTGGGCGCGGACCTGTTCCTGTCGGTCCATGCAGATGCCGCGCAGAACGACCTGGCGCAGGGGGCGACGGTCTACACGCTGTCCGACGAGGCTAGCGATTCGGTTGCCGAGGCCCTTGCCATGCGCGAAAACCGCGCCGACCAGGTCAACGGGGTGAAGCTGGCAGGCAAGGGCGAGGCTGTATCCTCGATCCTTGTCGACCTTGCCCGGCGAGAAATGCGCGGACGCTCGATGCGGTTCGGCGAGCTTGTCGTGCGCGAGGGCGATGGGCGCATCCGCTTTCACGAGACGCCCCAGCGCGAGGCCGCGTTCGTCGTGCTGAAGTCGCTCGACCTGCCATCGGCGCTGATCGAGGCGGGCTACATCAGCAATACAGACGATGCGCGCGCGATGGCCGACCCGGCGTGGCGCCAGACTTTTGCGGGCGTGGTGGCGCGGGCAATCGAGATTTTCCTGGCGGAAGGGCAGGCAGGCCCCGGCGTTGCGGCGCCCTGAACAGGATTTGCGACTGCAAGCTCTGGCTTGGCGGGGCGCGAGCGTGCTAGAGGCCCTGCACGATGGCCGAAGAGACCCCTGTGCAATCCCGGTTCACCCTCCTGCGCGAGGAAGGCCGTGTCCGCTGGCAAAGCTTCACCCGCTGGTACAGGGCGAAGTGGGGCGAGAGCCGCCGCTTCCGGATAGGCAACTATGTGCTGGGCGCGCTGCTGGCAGGCTGGATCGTGCTGTGGGTGGTGGTGTCGAGCGCCTTGCCTTCCGCCGACAAGCTGCTGACGTACCAGCCACCGCTGCCGACGATGGTGCGCGGCAACGACGGCGAGATCGTGTCGAGCTATGCGCGCGAGCGGCGCGTGCAGCTTCGTTTCGTCGACTTTCCCGAGCCGCTGATCAATGCGTTCCTTTCGGCCGAGGACAAGACGTTCTGGACCCATGGCGGTATCGACTATCTCGGCTTTGCCGGCGCCGTCGTGGACTATGTGACCAAGTACGGTTCGGGCGAACGTGCGCGCGGCGGTTCGACGATCACGCAGCAGGTCGCCAAGAACATCCTGATCGGCGACGAGTATTCGATCACGCGCAAGCTCAAGGAAATGATCCTTGCACGCCGGATCGAGGGCGTGCTCGACAAGCAGCAGATCCTCGAGCTTTATCTCAACGAGATTCCACTCGGTCGGCAGAGCTTTGGCGTACAGGCTGCGGCGCGGGCCTATTTCGACAAGGACGTGGGCGACCTGCAACTCCACGAGGCGGCGTTCCTGGCGATTCTGCCGAAGGCGCCCGAACGCTATGGCCGCGCAAAGTACGAGCAGCAGGCGATCACCCGGCGCAACTGGGTGCTGGACCAGATGGTCAAGAACGGCTGGGCAACGCCCGAGGCTGCTGCTGCGGCCAAGGCCATGCCGCTCGGCCTGAAGCCGCGCCGCGCCGAAAACTACAACACCGACGCGGGGTATTTCCTCGAGGAAGTGCGCCGCCAGCTGATCGACAAGTTCGGCGAGAAGGCCGAAGACGGGCCGCACAGCGTCTACGCGGGCGGACTGTGGGTGCGCACCTCGCTCGACACGCAACTCCAGACGGCTTCGCAGAACGCTCTGCGCGCGGCGCTGCTGCGCTATTCCGGCGGACGGGCGTGGCATGGGCCGATCGCGCGGATCGACGTCGACGGCGACCGCTGGCAGACCGAGCTGATCACCAGCAACATCTCCATCCGCTACCAGAACTGGCGCGTGGGCGTGCTGCTGTCGCGCAGCGGGTCGAGCGGGAAGGTCGGCTTCTCCGACGGGAAGACCGGAACACTGATCGGCTTGCCGGACAATATCCGGGCGGGCGACATCACGGCGGTTGCGCCTGTCGGCGGCGATACCTGGGCCGTCCGCACCGTGCCCGAGGTTTCAGGCGGCATGGTGGTGGAAGATCCGCAGAACGGTCGCATTCTTGCCATGCAGGGCGGGTTCGACGCGCGCCTCGGCTCGTTCAACCGGGCGACGCAGGCCAATCGCCAGCCGGGATCGACGATCAAGCCGTTCGTCTACGCGACCGGTCTGGACAACGGCATGACGCCTGCCTCGATGGTCGTCGATGGACCGTTCTGCGTCTACCAGGGCGCGGCGCTGGGCGAGAAGTGCTTCCGCAACTTCAACAACGAGGGTGGTGCGGGCAGCCACACGATGCGCTGGGGCCTTGAGCAGTCGCGCAACCTGATGACAGTGCGCATCGCCAACGACGTTGGCATGGACAAGGTCGTGCGAACCATCAAGGCGGTGGGGATCGGCCAGTATGAGCCCTACCTGTCGATGGCGCTGGGTGCTGGCGACACGACCGTGCTCAAGATGGTCAATGCCTATGCCGCGCTCGCCAATCAGGGGCGCCAGCACGAGCCGACGTTGATCGACTATGTGCAGGACCGCAACGGCAAGGTGATCTGGCGCGCGGACAACCGTCGTTGCGATGGATGCAGCATGCCGCAATGGGACGGCAAGCAGATGCCGCGCCTGAAGCCGACCGGCAAGCAGGTGATGGACGCGCGCACGGCCTATCAGGTGGTGCACATGCTCGAAGGCGTGGTCGTGCGGGGCACCGCGGTGTCGCTGCGCGACCTCGGCCTGCCGCTGTTCGGCAAGACCGGCACGACTTCGGGCCCGACCAACGTGTGGTTCGTCGGGGGTTCGCCCGACATCATCGCGGGTGTCTATGTCGGTTACGACCAGCCGCGCAGCCTTGGCGGTTACGCCCAGGGCGGGCGCATCGCCGCGCCGGTGTTCAAGCAACTGGTGCAGGAGACGCGCAGCCGCTGGAAGGACATTCCGTTCGCGGTTCCCGAAGGCGTGCGCATGGTCAAGATCGACCGCGTATCGGGCAAGCGCGTGTTCGGAGGCACCCCCGAGAACGACGTGGCCAAGGCTTCCGTCATCTGGGAGGCGTTCAAGCCCGATACCGAACCGCGTCGCACTGCGCGCGAGGGCGAGGTGAGCGCCAAGCAGGCGGTGATCGACGCGCTGCGCAAGGCGCGCACGGCGAGGGGCATCCCCGAAGGCGGCGCCGAGGAAGCGCCCGTCGAGCAGGACTTCCTCGAGGAACAGGGCGGGATCTACTGAGGCGTCAGCCGGTGGGGCATCAGTCGGTGAGGCATCAGCCGGGCCTGCCCCGAAAGGCATTGGTGGTCGCCAATTCGATCTGATAGGCTTCGCCGCATGACCAAGCTTGCGCTCACTGCCGTCACCGCAGCCTTCGCCCTCATTCTGTCCGCCCCGGCTTCCGCCGAACTGCCCACCGGCGCGCGTGCGCCGGATTTTGCGGCGCCGGGGGCGCTGGCGGGCAAGCCGTTCTCGTTCAAGCTGCACCAGGCGTTGAAGAAGGGGCCGGTGGTGCTCTACTTCTACCCGAAGGCGTTCACGCAAGGCTGCACCCTCGAAGCCCATGCCTTTGCCGAGGCGAGCGCAGATTTCCGCGCAGCGGGGGCGACGGTGATCGGCATGTCGAACGATGATGTCGCCACGTTGCAGAAGTTCTCGACCGAGGCCTGCCGCGACAAGTTCGCCGTGGCGAGCGCCAGCGCGAACCTGATCAAGGCCTATGACGTGGACCTGAAAAAGCCTGATGGCACGTCCACCGGGCTCACCAAGCGGACGAGCTATGTGATCGGACGCAACGGGCGGATCGTCATGGTCCATTCCGACATGGACTATCGCGACCACGTCAGGCTGACGCTCGCGGCGGTGCGCAAGCTCAAGGGCGGCAAGGGCTGAATCCGGTCCCGCGCGCTTACTGACACACGGTTGGGCTTTACATGCCTGCCCGCTTCGCTAAGCGGCGCAGTTCATATCGTGTTTCGCGTTTGATCGGAGTTGGATTGCCATGCGTGCCGAAGGGCAGGCCCATATCGACCGCATCGAGGCCGCACTGGCGCTGGTGCGCAAGTTCCTCGACTGGGACCGCGCGGTTCGCCGCCTTGACGAGCTGAACGCGCGCGTCGAGGACCCCAAGCTGTGGGACGATCCCAAGAAGGCCGAGGAAGTGATGCGCGAGCGTCGCCGGCTGGAAGCCTCGATCGGCACCGTCAACCAGATCGGCCAGGAAATGGCCGATGCCATCGAGTTCGTCGAACTCGGCGAAATGGAAGGCGACGAGGACACGATCAACGAAGGCCTCGCGACGCTTGCCGCGCTGGCCGAGCGTGCCGACAACGACAAGGTCCAGGCCCTGCTGGCGGGCGAGGCTGATGCCAACAACGCCTTCCTCGAAGTTCACGCGGGCGCGGGCGGCACCGAAAGCCAGGACTGGGCCGAGATGCTCCAGCGCATGTACACGCGCTGGGCCGAGCGGCACGGATACAAGGTTGAACTGGTCGACTATCACGCTGGCGAGGCTGCCGGGATCAAGTCGGCCACGCTGCTGATCAAGGGCGAGAACGCCTATGGCTATGCCAAGACCGAGAGCGGCGTGCACCGCCTCGTGCGCATCAGCCCCTATGACAGCTCGGCGCGGCGCCACACCTCGTTCAGCTCGGTCTGGGTCTATCCCGAGATCGACGACAACATCGAGGTCGAGATCAATCCGGCCGACCTCAAGATCGACACCTACCGCGCGTCGGGCGCGGGTGGGCAGCACGTGAACACGACCGACTCCGCGGTCCGCATCACCCACGTGCCCACCGGCATCATCGTCGCCAGCCAGAACGACCGCAGCCAGCACAAGAACCGCGCAACCGCGATGGGCATGCTGAAGGCGCGCATCTACGAGGCGGAACTGGCCAAGCGCGAGGCCGCGGCCAGCGGCGAATATGCGGCCAAGACCGAGATCGGCTGGGGCCACCAGATCCGCTCCTACGTGTTGCAGCCCTACCAGCAGGTGAAGGACCTGCGCACGGGCGTTGTCTCCACCAATCCCACCGAAGTGCTCGACGGCGCGCTCGACCCGTTCATGGCGGCGGCGCTTTCGCAGCGCGTGACCGGCGAGAAGGTGACGGTGGAGGACGACGATTGAGCAGGGCTGCGGCCCTCTCCTCTCTTGCGCTGGTGGCGCTGCTCGCCGCCTGCAAGCCGGCGCCGCAGGACGACCGGCTCGAAACCGCGCGCGGCTTCCCGCGGGCCGACCGTCCCGTGTCCGGGCCCGGCAGCAACGCCTTCTCCACCGAGAGTGACCGCGACAATCGTAACGAAGCCAATACCGTGATGGATCTTGCCGGGGTGAAGCCGGGCATGAGCGTGGCCGACATAGGCGCGGGCGAGGGGTACTATACGGTGCGCCTTGCCGAGCGCGTCGGCAAGGCGGGTCGCGTCCTGGCGCAGGACATCGACGGCGACGCCCTGCGCCGGCTGGGTTCGCGCGTCGAGAAGGACCGGCTCGACAACGTGTCGATCAAGCCCGGCGCACCTGACGATCCGCGCCTGCCCGAACGCAGCTTCGATCGCGTGTTCATGGTCCACATGTACCACGAGGTGAGCGAGCCCTATGCGTTCCTGTGGAGGCTATGGCCGGCGCTGAAACCGGGCGGCCGGGTGGTCGTTGTAGATGTCGACAGGTCGACCGACCGGCACGGGATTCCGCCGGCCCTGCTGATCTGCGAGCTGGAAGCGGTGGGCTTTCGCTTGGACGAATTTCACCGTAAGCCGGAAATAGCAGGGTACTATGCCCAGTTCGTGGCTGCTTCCAGGCGACCCGAGCCGGAGGGTATAAGGCCTTGTCGACTTAAGGCGGCAAAGGGTGCGAGCGCCGATGGCGCGTTGAAAGGAAATTGATGTCTGCGTTCAAGGGGTTGAAGCCGATTCTCTATGGTGGCCGTGAAGTCTGGCCACTGGTCGAGGGCGGCAAGGGCGTGGCGGCGACGAACCACATGAGTTCCGGCGCCTGGGCGGCAGCCGGCGGCATCGGCACGGTCAGCGCGGTCAATGCCGACAGCTACGACGCCGAAGGCAAGATCGTTCCACAGGTTTATCACGCCCTCACGCGCAAGGAGCGCCACGAGGAGCTGATCAAGTACGCGATCGACGGCGCGGTCGAGCAGGTCAAGCGAGCCTATGACATCGCCAGCGGCAAGGGCGCGATCAACATCAACGTGCTGTGGGAAATGGGCGGCGCGCAGCAGGTGCTCGAGGGTGTTCTGGAAAAGACCCGCGGCCTGGTCACCGGCGTCACCTGCGGCGCCGGCATGCCGTACAAGCTGTCCGAGATCGCGGCGCGGTTCAACGTGAACTATCTGCCCATCGTGTCGTCGGGCCGTGCATTCCGCGCGCTGTGGAAGCGCGCCTACCACAAGGTTTCGCACCTGCTTGCCGCCGTGGTCTATGAAGACCCGTGGCTGGCGGGCGGCCACAATGGCCTGTCCAACGCCGAAGACCCGCGCAAGCCGGAAGACCCCTATCCGCGCGTCAAGGCGCTGCGCGACGTGATGCGCGCCGAAGGCGTTTCGGATGACGTTCCCATCGTCATGGCGGGCGGCGTCTGGTTCCTGCGGGAATGGAACGACTGGATCGACAATCCCGAGCTTGGGGCGATTGCCTTCCAGTTCGGCACGCGCCCCCTGCTGACCGAGGAAAGCCCGATCCCCCAGGGGTGGAAGGACCACCTGCGCACGCTCGAGCCGGGCGACGTGTTGCTGCATCGCTTCTCGCCCACGGGGTTCTACTCGTCGGCGGTGCGTAATCCGTTCCTGCGCGCGCTCGAAGCGCGGTCGGAACGCCAGATTCCCTATTCGCGGGTGGAAGCCGGCGAACACACCGCGCAACTCGACGTCGGCGTAAGGGGCAAGAACTTCTGGGTGACGCCGAACGACCTGGCGCGCGCGCGCGAGTGGCACGGTGCCGGTTTCGTCCACGCCCTTCGCACGCCCGACGACACGATGGTCTTCGTGACGCCCCAGGAACGCGATGAAATCCAGCAGGACCAGAAGGACTGCATGGGCTGCCTTTCGCACTGCGGGTTCTCGTCGTGGAAGGATCACGACGACTACACGACCGGGCGGCTTGCCGATCCGCGCAGCTTCTGCATCCAGAAGACCTTGCAGGACATCGCGCACGGCGGCGATATCGACCAGAACCTGATGTTCGCGGGCCATGCGGCATACCGCTTCAAGCAGGACCCGTTCTATTCGAACAACTTCACCCCGACGGTGAAGCAGTTGGTCGATCGCATCCTGACCGGCGACTGAAAGCGCTTCAGGCCGCCTTGGTATCGTCCGGGGCGGCCTCTACCGCAGGACGAGCGATCGCCCCGCCTGGCAGGCGCTTCTTGCCGGGCTTGCGGAAGTGCTGGTCGAGGAAGCGCTCCAGCACGAACATGCGAACCACCAGTTGCGCATCCGCTGGCGCGAGATCCGCCTTCGCGCCAGCCAGGGCATCGAAACGCGACCGCGCCCAGAGGAAGTGCTGGCCAGGCTTGAGTAGCGCCAATACGGCGGACCGCAGGCTCTTGGCCCGCTCGATCAGCGAAAAGCCCTCTGCTTCGCTGCACTCTCCCTCAGCCACGCGCTTCTGCATGAGGCAGAAGAAGGAACCGCAGACGGACGGACGCCACTGGTCGTAGCGCGTGCACGCCGAATCTTCGAGGTAATGACAGGGAAACAGGAAGACCTGACGGTCCTGTTCGGTCTTGAAGAGGCGGAACCCGCAGGCATTGGCAGGGGCGATGTCTTCCGGCCTGACCGCCGCCTGTTCGTAGACCGTTCCGTCGCAGCATAAGCCGCAGGCCAAACATAGCCTGCTCGCCAGCGAGAGGTCTTCATCGTGGTTCGCCATGGCTGGCACATGTCTCATGTAAGGGAAATTATCTATCTGTCGAACGTTAGCCCGAATTTCGACGTTGTGCAGTCGCTGGGTACATTAATTATCCGTCATCGGGGAAGTGCTGCGCCAATCAAACTTGCAGGTTAGAGCCGCGTTTTGTCTGAATTTCAGGGGCTAAGGATGACCTCCCCAATTGTTTGGAGGCAAGACGAGTACCGGTGCGCATTACGTTGGACTGCCAAGGTCATTGCCTGCAGCCATATCAATGGTAATTTTTGAGATTTACCAAAGTACAGTTCCGGTCCCGCTGGGCGAACGCCGCGCGATTACGGTGAGCGCATTAAAAATATGCAATGTTCCGCAAGTGATTCTATTCAGGATACACCGGCCTTGAACATCTGGAGATCCTGTTCCCGCACATAGCGGTCAAGCAGGAGATCGAGCGCGGTCAGAGCGAGGATGAAACCTGTGGCGGCTGGGAGCCGGGAGGCATCTGCGGCAAGGTCCTTGCGGCGCAATCGCGCAGCGGTCAGGGTTTCGCCGGGAAGCATCATCGCACGCACAGCTTCGCGTGCCTTCAGCACCTCGGCGATGCGCCTGGCGCCCTCGTCGATGTCGATTTCCCCCGCATCGAGCGCTTTCAGCGTCAGGCAGCGATAGCCGCGACAACTGCTCGGGCGCAGGTCGTAGACCTGGCAGCGGTGGCACTGGTTTTGCGGGCACGGTTGGCGAAAGGTCGTCGTGCCGTCGGTGGTTTCCAGGTCGAAGATCGCGGACAGGCGGGAGCGCTCATGCTCTTCGACAGGGACGGCGCCGAACATGGTTCCGTCGCAGCACATGCCGCAGGCGGTGCACAGGTCCTGCGCTTGTGATGAGGTCATGGGACGAGCCTATGGCCGCTGGCTTGCCGGCGCAAGGCCCGTCCCGGAGACGCTCAATCGAATTCCCAGGCGCGTTCGCCGTGGCTGGTGATGTCGAGGCCTTCGCGTTCCTCGTCCTCGGTCACGCGCATCGGAATGACCATCGATACCATGAGGGCGCAGATGACGGTGGCAAACGCGCTCCATGCCGCGACGATGCCGACACCGGCAAACTGGGCGACGGCCTGGCGCGCGAGGTTCATGCCATCGGCATAGCCCGTGCCGCCGAAGGAGGGCGCGAGGAAGACCGCCAGAAGAAGCGAACCGATCATGCCGCCAACGCCGTGGACCGCGAAGACATCGAGCGAATCGTCGATCTCGAGGCGCTGCTTCACGATCTGGATCATCGGATAGCAGACGCATGCGGCGGCGGCGCCGAAGAGCATTGCCGCGCCGGGCGAAATGAACCCGGCGGCGGGGGTAACCGTGGCGAGGCCGGCGACCGCGCCGGTCGCGAAGCCGACCGAGGTCGGCTTGCCCACGCTGAGCTTTTCGATGATCAGCCATACAAGTGCCGCGACGCAGGCCGCGACGTGGGTGTTGATGATGGCCGAGGCTGCATCGTCATTGGCGGCCAGTGCGGAGCCACCGTTGAAGCCGAACCAGCCCACCCACAGGAGCGCGGCGCCCGCCATGGTCAGCGAGGGGCTGTGGGGCAGCATGAGCGTCCGGGGGAAGCCGGCGCGCTTGCCGAGGAGCATGGCGACGACGAGCGCCGAGACACCGGCCGTGGTGTGGACCACGATGCCGCCGGCGAAATCGAGTGTGCCGAACCGGGTGGCAAGCCAGCCGCCGCCCCAGACCCAGTGGGCAACCGGCGCGTAGACGATAAGGCTCCACAGGGCGGAGAAGGCCACGACCCAGCCGAAGCGTGCGCGGTCCACCCAGGCGCCGACCATCAGCGCGGGCGTGATGAGTGCGAAACACATCTGGAACAGCGCGAAGGCGCTTTCCGGAATGGCGGTGTTGGCTCGGACGTTGCCGAGGTTCAGCAGCATCCACGCATTTCCGCCACCGATCCAGCCGCCCGACACGTCACCGAAGGCAAGCGTGTATCCGACCGCGACCCAGAGGACCGAAGCCACGGCGGCGATCGCGCCGACCTGGACGAGGACGGCAAGGAAGCCCTTGGCGCGGACGAGGCCGCCGTAGAAGAGGGTGAGGCCCGGCATCGCCATCATCAGGACGAAGGCCGAGGAGACGAGGATCCAAGCCGTGTCGCCGGTGTCGGCCACGTCTTCGACGCTGACAGCGCCTGTTTGCGCGTGTGCCAGAACCGGAAGCAACGCCACGGTGGCGGCAAGCGCCGTCGCCAGATATTTCCGCATATGAACGACTCCCCCCGCGTCCGCACGTGACGGCGGACGGCAGATCCTCTGGGGCAGGCGCTCTAGAGCAACAATGCTGCCGTGTACAAGGGAACGTGCGTACGATTGTTGTGCGAAACGAAGGGTACTGGTGCAAGCGTTCCAGTTTCTGGCCTGGTTCGCGGCGCGTCAGACCAGTCCTTCGAGCACCTGGTCGGGCGGGCGGTGGCCATCGGCCCAGAAGCGCACGTTGGCGACGACCTTGTCGCCCGAGGCGATTCGGCCCTCGAAGGTGGCGCTGCCCATGTGCGGCAGGATCGCGACGTTGTGATGTGCGAGCAGACGAGCATCGACCTGGGGCTCATGTTCGAACACGTCGAGGCCGGCGCCGCCGATGCGGCCTTCGGAAAGGGCGGCGATCAGCGCCTCTTCCTCGACGAGCTGGCCGCGCGCGGTGTTCACCAGATAGGACTCGGGCTTCATCAGGGCGATGCGGCGCGCGTCGATCAGGTGACTGGTTTCGGGCGTGGCGGGGCAGTGCAGGGTGAGGATGTCGGCCTCGGCCACCAGGGTGTCGAGATCGGCCACATAGCGGGCGCCGAACATCGTCTCCAGCGCTTCGGGCAGGCGATGGCGGCTGTGATAGGCGACATTGAGCCCGAAGGCGCGCGCGCGGTGGGCGACGGCCTGGCCGATGCGGCCCATGCCGACTATGGCGAGTGTCTTGCCCGCAAGGCGGTGGCCGAGCATCGTCGAAGGCGCCCAGCCTTCCCACTTGCCCGCGCGCAGCACGCGGCCGCCGTAGTTGAGGCGGCGGGTGACCGAGATGATGAGGGCGATCGTCATGTCCGCCGTGTCGTCGGTAAAGACGCCGGGCGTATTGGTGACGATGATCTTGCGGGCACGGGCGGCGGCAAGGTCGATGTGTTCCGTGCCGGCGCCGAAATTGGCGATGAGGCCGAGTTGCGGGCCTGCCTCGGCAATCATGGAGGCGTCGATCCGGTCGGTGACCGTGGGCACGAGGACATGGGCGTCCTGCATCGCGGCGACGAGTTCGGCGCGGCCGAGCGGCCGGTCATCGCTGTTGAGGACGACATCGAACAGTTCGGCCATGCGGGCTTCGGTTTCAGGCAGGAGACGGCGCGTCACGAAGACGCGGGGCTTGCCTTCGACGCGGCGGGTCGGGCGATAGTCGGCGGAACTGGGCATGCCGCGCCAAGCTAGGCCGAGCGGCGGGAGGCGGTCAAGCGGCGGGTACGTCTGCGGCGGTGGACAGGCTGCACCAGGGTGTTGCCCTGATGGGCCATTTTTGCAACGGCAGGAGCATGAACAGGAACCTTGCCCGACGATTCCGGACCGTTCTTGCGGCAGTTGCCGCGATAGCGCTTGGGGCTGCGGCGCCAGCGCTTGCCCAGGATGCGGACGATGGCGTGCCGTACTGGGTGTCGACCAGCAAGGACAAGGCCAACATGCGTGTCGGGCCCGGCCGCGACTACCGCATCAGCTGGACCTACGTGCGCAAGGGCGTTCCCCTGAAGGTGCTGCGCGTGATGGGCGGATGGCGGCTGGTCGAGGACCCCGACGGGGCGCGCGGCTGGATCCTTGCGCAGTTCCTCAGCCGCGAGCGCGCCGGGATCGTCAAGGGCGGCGTCACCGGCCTTCGCGAGAAGAAGGACGGCAGCGGACGCCTGCTGTGGCGCGTTGCGCCGGGGGTGATCGGCAAGGTCAAGGATTGCGACGACGGCTGGTGCGCGTTCGACGTCGGTGGCCGCAAGGGCTATGTCCGCGCGTCAAGCGTGTGGGGCGCGGGCCAGCCCTGAGGCGCCAGCTCTGAGGCGTCCGGGCAAGGGCGATTTCCCCCGACCGCGTGGGCCGGGGGAGATGCAACGGTTTCAGACCAGCTCGATCGCGAGGGCCGTCGCCTCGCCGCCGCCGATGCAGAGGCTGGCGACGCCCTTCGTCTTGCCATGCTTCCTGAGCGCGGCGATCAGCGTGGTGACGATGCGGGTGCCCGAAGCGCCGATCGGGTGACCGAGCGCGGTGGCGCCGCCATGGACGTTGATCTTCTCGTGCGGGATGCCGAGGTCGTGCATCGCGAACATCGCGACGCAGGCGAACGCCTCGTTCACCTCGAACAGGTCGACGTCGGCAATGGACCAGCCGGCCTTGTCGAGAACCTTCTGGATCGCGCCGACCGGAGCGGTGGTGAAGTCCTTCGGTTCCTGCGCGTGGGCGGCAAGGGCGACGATCCGCGCGACCGGCGCAAGACCGGCGGCGGCGGCAACGCTTTGGCGGGCGAGGACCACGGCGGCCGCGCCGTCGGAAATCGACGACGAGGTGGCGGCGGTGATCGTGCCGTCCTTGGCGAAGGCTGGCTTGAGCGAGGGGATCTTGTCGGGACGGCCCTTGCCGGGTGCCTCGTCCGTATCGACCGTCACTTCACCGGCGCGGGTCTTGACGGTGACCGCGACGACTTCGTCCTTGAACGAGCCGTCGGCGACGGCGGCCTGCGCGCGGCGGAGCGATTCGATCGAGTAGGCGTCCTGCTGTTCGCGGGTGAGTTGATAGGCGTTGGCGGTGTCCTGCGCGAACGTGCCCATGGCGCGGCCGGCGTCGTAGGCATCCTCGAGCCCGTCGAGGAACATGTGGTCATAGGCCATGTCGTGACCGATGCGCGCGCCCGAGCGATGCTTCTTGAGCAGGTAGGGGGCGTTGGTCATCGATTCCATGCCGCCCGCGACGATCAGGTCGGCGCTGCCCGCGGCCAGAGCCTCGGCGCCCATGATGATCGTCTGCATGCCCGAACCGCAGACCTTGTTGACGGTTGTCGCTTGAACCGACTTGGGCAGGCCGGCCTTGATCGCGGCCTGACGTGCGGGTGCCTGGCCGAGGCCGGCGGGAAGCACGCAGCCCATGTAGATGCGCTCGACCTTGTCGGGCGCGACGCCCGCGCGCTCAACGGCGGCCTTGACCGCGGTGGCGCCGAGGTCGGTGGCGGCGACCTCTGCCAGGGCACCCTGCATCGCGCCCATCGGCGTGCGTGCGTAGGACAGAATGACGACGGGATCGGACGAGGAGAACTGTGCCATGACTTGACGGTCCCTATGGAATCGGTGCTGATGGCGCCGCGCGGCGCCGGCTGACCTGTAACTTTGTAGTGTTGCAGCGCAGCGAAAGCAAACGGGGCAGGGAGGGGCACATGCTTGGTGCGGCTTATCTATCCGCTTTCCCGCTCGGACTTCTCGTCTCCGGGGCGGCAGTTCTCGGCGCGGTGATCGGCAGTTTCCTGGGCGCGTCGCTGGTGCGCCTTCCCGAAGGGCGCTCGGTCGTGAGCGGGCGTTCGGCCTGCGACGGGTGCGGCAAGGCGTTGACAATCGCCGAGCTGGTTCCGGTGCTGTCGTGGCTCGTGCAGCGGGGCAAATGCCGCGCCTGCGGCGTCCGGATCGGCGGATGGCAACTGGCCTGCGAGCTGGGTGGGGGCGCCGTCGGCGTCGGATCGGTCCTGCTGGCGAGGGAAGGCCTTGTGCTGGCCGGAATGTTGTTTGGCTGGCAACTGCTACTGCTCGCACTGCTCGATCTCAGGCACCTGTGGCTGCCGCGCGTTCTTGTCGGATTGCTGGCAGGGACGGGGCTTGCAGTCGTGTTCGCCCGCGCATGGAGCATCCAGGGGATGGACCCGGTGCTGGTTTCGCTGGGAGGAGGAGCGCTGGGTTACCTCATGCTGTGGGCCATCGCACGTTTCTATCTGAAGGCGCGGGGGCGGGAAGGCATGGGCGCGGGCGACCCTCCGCTGCTTGGCGCCATAGGCATCTGGGTCGGGCCGCTGGGCGTGGTGGAGGTCATGCTGGGGGCCAGCATTCTCGGGATCGCGGTGGCTATTGTCATGCTTGTAAGCAGGCGTAACATTGCCGCCGACACGGCCTTGCCGCTGGGAACCTGCCTTGCCGCTACGGCATGGCCGATCTTCCTGTTGCAGGGCCTCGGATAGGCGATTCGGGGGACAAGCAATGAAGGACACGACGCGGGGCGAGATGCTGGCGCAGCTCGAGCGGCAGAAGGCGGCATTCACCCAGGCGCGCCCCGAACCCCTGTCCACGCGCAACGACAGGCTGGAGCGATGCGCACGGCTGTTGCTCCAGCACGGCGAAGACTTCGCCCGGGCGATGAGCACCGATTTCGGCCACCGTAGCCACGAGCAGTCGATGCTGACCGACATCATGCCGGCGTTGAGCCTGGTGCGCTATTCGCAGAAGCGGATGAAGGCCTGGTCGAAGCCGGAGAAGCGCCACGTCAACTTCCCGCTGGGCCTGCTGGGGGCAAGGGCCGAGGTGCGGTACGAACCCAAGGGCGTGATAGGAATCGTGGCGCCCTGGAACTTTCCGGTCGGCCTGACGCTGGCGCCACTGGCGCAGGCCTTCGCGGCCGGCAACCGCGCCATGCTGAAGCCCAGCGAGTTCACCGAGCGGACTTCGGAACTGATGGCTGAACTTTTCCCGAAGTATTTCGGGGAGGACGAGGTTGCCGTCGTGCTGGGCGGGCCGCAGGCGGGGCAGGATTTCTGCTCGTTGCCGTTCGACCATCTGCTGTTCACCGGCGCCACCTCGATCGGCAAGCACGTGCTTCATGCCGCGGCGGACAACCTCGTGCCGGTGACCCTTGAACTTGGGGGCAAGTCGCCGACCATCCTCGGGCGGAGCGCCAATGTAGAACAGGCGGCCCAGCGCATCGCACTGGGCAAGATGATGAACGCCGGGCAGATCTGCCTTGCGCCCGACTACATGCTGGTGCCCGAGGACATGGAAGAGCGGGCGATTGGCGCGGTCAGCGCGAGCGTCGCGCAGATGTACCCGACCTTGCTCGCGAACGACGACTATACTTCCGTTATCAACCGGCGGCACCGCGACCGGCTGGTCGGGCTTGTCGACGATGCCGTGGCGAAGGGCGCGGAGGCCATCGTCGTCAATCCGGGCGGGGAAAACTTCGAGGGATCGAACGGCAACAAGCTGCCGCTCACGATACTGCGCAACGTCGACGACGGCATGAAGGTGATGCAGGACGAAATCTTCGGGCCGGTGCTGCCGGTGAAGACCTATCGCGGGATCGACGAGGCGATCGACTACATCAATGCCCATGACCGTCCGCTGGGGCTCTACTATTTCGGCGAGGACGCGGGCGAGCGGGAGCGGTTGCTGACGCGGACGATATCGGGCGGGGTTACCGTGAACGACGTGATCTTCCACGTATCCGCCGACGATCTGCCGTTTGGCGGGGTCGGGCCTTCGGGCATGGGCAGCTACCACGGCATCGAAGGATTCCGCAGCTTCAGCCACGCGCGCGCGGTCTATCGGCAACCCAAGGTGAACGTGGCCAAGCTTGCCGGATTGTTGCCGCCCTATGGCGCGGCGACCGCTCGCACGCTCAAGATGCAGCTAAAGTAAGCGTTACATACATATACGACTGGGTCACAAGCTGGCCACATATGCCCGAACGGGCTGCAAAAGGTGGGTGGAATCCGCGCTCGTTGCGGTCCACCCCACTTGCGCCGAGGCGGCGTCGGGACTAGGGCGCTGCCAAACCTGCTAGCAAGGCGAGTCAGCCCTTTGGTCGACCAAGCATCCTATCTCGCGCAATACCTGCCGATCCTGATCTTCCTCGGGATCGCCCTCGCGCTTTCGGCGGCATTCGTGTTCCTGCCGATGGGCGTTGCCCGTCTGACGGGGGCCCACAACCCGACGGCCGAAAAGCTGAGCGAGTACGAATGCGGCTTCCCCGCGTTCGAAGACCCGCGCAGCCAGTTCGACGTCCGGTTCTACCTCGTCGCGATCCTCTTCATAATCTTCGATCTCGAAGCCGCGTTCCTGTTTCCGTGGGCGGTTAGCCTGAAGGAAACGGGCTGGGCCGGATGGACGACCATGATGGTGTTCCTCGGCGAACTGGTGATCGGCTTCATATACGCCTGGAAGAAGGGCGCGCTGGATTGGGAATGAGCAACATGACCGCTTCTCCGCTCGTCACCGCAGATCAGGGTGCGGTTGCCGCGCCTGACCAGGCGTTTTTCGACAGCCTCAATGCCGAGGTCAACGACAAGGGCTTCCTCGTCACTTCGACCGAGGAGCTGTTCCAGTGGGCGCGTACCGGCTCGCTGTGGTGGATGACCTTCGGGCTCGCCTGCTGCGCGGTCGAGATGATCCATGTGAACATGCCGCGCTACGACATGGAGCGCTTTGGCGTTGCACCGCGCGCGTCGCCGCGCCAGTCGGACGTGATGATCGTGGCCGGCACGCTGTGCAACAAGATGGCCCCGGCGCTGCGCAAGGTCTACGACCAGATGTCGGACCCCAAGTACGTGATCTCGATGGGGTCGTGCGCCAACGGCGGCGGCTACTATCACTACAGCTATTCGGTGGTGCGTGGCTGCGACCGCATCGTGCCCGTGGACATCTATGTCCCCGGCTGCCCGCCGACTGCCGAGGCGCTGCTCTATGGCGTGATGCAGTTGCAGCGGAAGATCCGCCGCGCCGGCACGCTCGAGCGCTGAGGGAGGCTGGATAATGACGGTACTCCACTCCGCTCCGCGCTGGTCCTCGAACGAGGGCGTGCTCGATACGCTGGTTGCTGCGCTTGGCGACATGGTCGCCGCCTCTCGCGAGGAGCATGGCGAGATCCTGCTGACGGTGGTGCGTGACCGCGTCGAGGACGCTCTGCGCCTCCTTCGCGACGATCACGAATACCAGCAGCTCATGGACATCGCTGGCGTCGACTATCCGCAGCGCGCGGAACGCTTCGACGTCTGCTACTGTCTGCTTTCGGTGACGAAGAACCATCGCGTGATCGTGAAGGTTTCGACCGACGAAGCGACGCCGGTGCCCACCGTTACCACGCTCTGGCCCAATGCCGGCTGGTACGAGCGCGAAGTCTACGACATGTTCGGCGTCCTGTTCGCCGGCAATCCCGACTTGCGCCGCATCCTGACCGACTACGGCTTCCAGGGGCATCCGTTCCGCAAGGACTTCCCGCTGACCGGCTATGTCGAGCTGCGCTATTCGGAAGAAGACAAGCGGGTGGTCTACGAGCCGGTGCAACTGGCGCAGGACCTTCGCCAGTTCGACTTCATGAGCCCCTGGGAAGGCGCGGACTACGTGCTGCCGGGCGATGAAAAGGCCGTGCCGCCGCCGCCAGCCCCGGCTCCGGTCGCGACTGCGCCCGAGACCAAGGGCGATGCCAAGGCCGACGTTCCGAAGACGACCGAACAGCCCGCCGATACCGGTGCTGGCGAGAAGGCCAACGACGCTGCGGCAAAACCGGTCGCGGAAGCTGCCGCTCCCGCTGCAACCAAGACCGACGAGCCGGCTGCGCCCGAACCGACCGAGGATCGTCCGGCCCGCAAGCCGCGCGCGAAGAAGGTTGCCGACACCGAAGGTGCGACCGAACCGGCTGCAAAGCCCAAGCGGACGCGAAAGAAGAAGGAGGATGGCGAGTGAGCGTCTTGTCCCTTCTTTGTCACTCTGAACCCGTTTCAGGGTCCATCTTTCCGCAAGCACTGCTGCCTGTGGCGGGCACTGCGTCTGCCGCACGATGGATGCTGAAACAAGTTCAGCATGACGGTGCTGGTTCCGAGGAGCTGTCCGCATGAGCCTGAGCCTCGAACAGTCGCCGACCACCGGCGACGAGGTCATCACCAACTACACGATCAACTTCGGTCCCCAGCACCCTGCGGCGCATGGCGTGCTGCGCATGGTGATGGAACTGGACGGCGAGATCATCGAGCGCATCGATCCGCACGTCGGCCTGCTCCATCGCGGCACCGAGAAGCTGATCGAGCACAAGACCTACCTCCAGGCGCTGCCCTATTTCGACCGGCTCGACTACTGCTCGCCGCTCGGCATGGAGCACTCCTATGTGCTGGCGGTCGAAAAGCTGCTGAACATCGAGGTTCCGCTGCGCGCCCAGTACCTTCGCGTGCTGTTCGCCGAGCTGACCCGCATCTGCAACCACATGCTCAACCTCGGGTCGCATGTCATGGACGTGGGCGCGATGACGCCGAACCTGTGGCTGTTCGAAATCCGCGAGGACTGCCTCAACTTCTTCGAGCGCGCATCGGGCGCCCGCATGCACTCGGCGTGGTTCCGCCCGGGCGGCGTGCACCAGGACGTGCCGCTCAAGCTGCTGACCGACATGGCGGACTGGATCGACGAACGCCTGCACCCGCTGTTCGACGACGCGATGAGCCTTGTGGTCGACAACCGCATCTTCAAGCAGCGCAATGTCGACATCGCCGTCGTCTCCAAGGAAGACGCGCTGCGTTGGGGCTTCTCGGGACCCATGATCCGGGGTTCGGGCATTCCCTGGGACTTGCGCAAGAGCCAGCCCTACGACGTCTATGACCGCATGGAGTTCGACATTCCCGTCGGCACCAGCGGCGACTGCTATGACCGCTTCATGGTCCGCGTCGAGGAAGTGCGCCAGTCGGCCCGCATAATGAAGCAGTGCATCGAACAGATGCCGGACGGTCCGGTTGCCAGCACCGACCGCAAGGTCGTGCCGCCCAAGCGCGCCGAGATGAAGCAGTCGATGGAAGCGCTGATCCATCATTTCAAGCTCTACACCGAAGGCTTCCATGTGCCGGCCGGTGAGGTCTATGTCGCGACGGAAAGCCCCAAGGGCGAATTCGGCGTCTATCTGGTCTCGGATGGTTCGAACAAGCCGTACCGCTGCAAGATCCGCCCGACCGCGTTCAGCCACCTCCAGGCAATGGACTTCATGTGCAAGGGTCACATGCTGCCCGACGCGACCGCCATCCTCGGCGCGATCGACGTGGTGTTCGGGGAGTGCGACCGTTGAGCAATCTTGAAACCGCCAAGGCGATGATCGCCGCCTACAACGCGCAGGACGTGGACACCTACGTCTCGTACATGACCGACGACGCCTGCGAGGCGAACTATCGCGGTGATGTGGTGCGCGAGGGCAAGGAAGGCACGCGTTCGGGCCTTGCCGCCGCGTTCGCGCGCTGGCCGCAGAACCATGCCGAGATCAAGGATGCGCAGCAGGTCGGCACCTACGTGCTGATGCGCGAGCATGTGACGCGCGGCCCCGCCACCGATGGTTCGCCGCTGGTCGAGCCTTTCGACGTCGTCGCAGTCTATTCTTTCGAGGGCGACAAGTGCTCTCGGGTGGAGTTTATCCGGTGATCGCTGCGATGGCCCCTTCCAATCCCGTCACCCTGAACTTGTTTCAGGGTCCATCTTCCGGTTTGGGCCGGTGGGATTGGGTCAGCGCTCGGGGTGCGGTTGCCTTTTTGAACAAGGCTCCGCGCGAGGCTGCGACATGGATCCTGAAACAAGTTCAGGATGACGAAGAAGTGAGCGACATTCTGGCTCCGGCCATGGAGTTTATCCGGTGAAGTCCACGTTTGACCTCATGCGCCTGTGGGCCATGCTGACGGGCCTCGTGCTCGCCGCGTGGTACTTCGGCGAACTGTATCTGGGCGCGAAGGCGACCGACACCTTGCCCATGCTGGTTGCGGCAATCGGCGGGTTCGAGCTGTTCCACTACGCGCAGGACATCTGGCTGAAGCGGGGGCGGACCAATGGCTGATCGCTTTATCGAACCCGACAGCCCCGAACTGCGCGCGCGCTGGGGTGGCTTCGAGTGGACGCCCGAGAACGCCGAGAAGGCGAAGCAGATCGTCGCCCGCTATCCGGCCGGACGCCAGCGTTCGGCGGTGATGCCGCTGCTCGACCTTGCGCAGCGCCAGGTCGGTGCGGAACTGAACACGCAAGGCTGGCTGCCGATCCCGGTGATGGAATACGTGGCAAGCTACCTCGACATGCCGGTTATCCGCGTGGTCGAGGTGGCGACGTTCTACACGATGTACAACATCGCCCCGATCGGCCGTTTCCATGTGCAGGTGTGCGGCACCACGCCGTGCATGTTGCGCGGTTCGGACGACATCCTCGCCGCCTGCAAGGGCAAGGGGCTGAAGAAGGGCCACACCACGCCGGACGGCATGTTCACGCTGACCGAGGTCGAGTGCATGGGCAATTGCGCCTCGGCGCCGATGGTCCAGATCAACGACGACAACTACGAAGACCTGACTGCCGCCGACATGGAGCGCATCCTTGACGAGCTGGCTGAGGGCAAGCAGCCGAAGACCGGCACGCAGCTTCCCGGTCGTCACACTGTCGAGCCGGCGGGGGCGCTCAGCAACCTGACCGCGATGGTGACCGAGAACCACGACTATCGGGGGGAGTGGTAAGATGGCCCTTCAGGACAAGGACCGCATCTTCACCAACGTCTACGGCTTCCAGCCGTGGAACCTTGCAGCCGCGCGTGCCCGCGGGGACTGGGACAACACCAAGGCCCTGATGGAGCGCGGCCAGGACGCGATCATCGAGGAAATCAAGGCCTCGGGCCTGCGCGGCCGCGGCGGTGCGGGCTTCCCCACCGGGATGAAGTGGTCGTTCATGCCCAAGGAGAGCAAGGACGGTCGTCCTTCATTCCTGGTCATCAACGCGGACGAGTCCGAACCCGGTTCGTGCAAGGACCGCGAGATCATTCGCCACGATCCGCACAAGCTGATCGAAGGCGCGCTGATCGCAGGCTATGCGATGCGCGCCCGCGCCGCCTACATCTACATTCGCGGCGAATACATCCGCGAGGCCGATACGCTGTTCGCCGCCGTGCAGGAGGCCTATGACGCGGGCCTGATCGGCAAGAACGCGAGCGGGTCGGGCTACGATTTCGACGTCTTCGTCCACCGCGGTGCCGGCGCCTACATCTGCGGCGAAGAGACCGCGATGATCGAGAGCCTAGAGGGCAAGAAGGGCCAGCCCCGCCTCAAGCCGCCGTTCCCGGCCGGCGCGGGCCTTTACGGCTGCCCGACCACCGTCAACAACGTGGAATCGATCGCGGTCGCGCCGACGATCCTGCGTCGCGGGGCTTCGTGGTTCTCGTCGTTCGGGCGCGAGAACAACAAGGGCACCAAGCTCTTCCAGATCAGCGGCCACGTGAACCGGCCCTGCGTGGTCGAGGAAGAGATGAGCATCCCGTTCAGCGAGCTGATCGAGAAGCACTGCGGCGGCATTCGTGGCGGCAAGGACAACCTGCTCGCCGTGATCCCCGGCGGCTCGTCGGTTCCGCTGGTTCCGGCCGCCGAGATCTGGGACGCGCCGATGGACTTCGACGGGTTGCGCGCTCTCGGTTCCGGCCTCGGCACCGCCGCCGTCATCGTCATGGACAAGTCGACCGACATCGTCCGCGCGATCAGCCGCCTTTCGTACTTCTACAAGCACGAGAGCTGCGGCCAGTGCACGCCGTGCCGCGAAGGCACCGGCTGGATGTGGCGCGTGATGGAACGCCTGCGCACGGGCGACGCGGACGTCGAGGAAATCGACATGCTGTTCAACGTGACCAAGCAGGTCGAAGGCCACACGATCTGTGCGCTGGGTGACGCGGCCGCATGGCCGATCCAGGGCCTGATCCGCCATTTCCGCCCTGAGATCGAGCGCCGGATCGCCGAGAACGCTCGGGAGGCAGCGGAGTGACGACCATCGCCCTTCATCGTCACCCTGAACTTGTTTCAGGGTCCATCTCTCGTCCCGCACCGTCCGTGTTCGTTGCGGGATGGATGCTGAAACAAGTTCAGCATGACGGAGTGTTTCATGCCTAAGGTTAAGGTAGACGGCGTAGAACTCGAAGTTCCGGCAGGCGCCACCGTCCTGCAGGCGTGCGAGCTGGCCGGCAAGGAAATCCCGCGCTTCTGCTATCACGAACGGCTGAGCATTGCCGGCAATTGCCGCATGTGCCTGGTCGAAGTGAAGCCCGGACCGCCGAAGCCGCAGGCTTCCTGCGCGCTCCCGGCGACCGAGGGCCAGGAAATCCGCACGGACTCCGAGATGGTCAAGAAGGCGCGCGAAGGGGTGATGGAGTTCCTCCTCATCAACCACCCGCTCGACTGCCCGATCTGCGACCAGGGCGGTGAATGCGATCTGCAAGACCAGTCGGTCGCCTATGGCCGCGGTGCCTCGCGCTATCACGAAAACAAGCGCGCGGTGACCGAGAAGTACATGGGCCCGCTCATCAAGACGACGATGACGCGCTGCATTCATTGCACCCGCTGCGTGCGTTTCTCGGAAGAGGTCGCGGGCGTGGACGAGATCGGTGCGCTTTATCGCGGCGAGACGATGCAGATTTCGACCTATCTCGAGAAGGCTGCGGCGCACGAACTTTCGGCCAACGTGATCGACCTCTGCCCGGTCGGTGCGCTGACTTCGCGCCCCTATGCGTTCGAAGCGCGTCCGTGGGAGCTGAAGAAGACGCTGTCGATCGACGTTTCGGATGCTCTGGGTTCGAACATCCGGCTCGACAGCCGTGGCCGCGAGGTGCTGCGCATCCTGCCGCGCGTGAACGACGACGTGAACGAGGAATGGCTGTCCGACCGTGGCCGCTACATGGTCGACGGGCTGACCCGCCGCCGCCTCGACAAGCCTTGGCTGCGCCGTGACGGCAAGCTGGTCGCAGCGACCTGGGCCGAAGCGTTCGAAGCCGTTGCGAAGGTCAACCCGGGTTCGTCTGTCGCGGTCATCGCTGGCGATCTGGTCGATTGCGAGACGATGTTCGCGGCAAAGAAGCTGGCCGGCGCACTGGGATCGTCCCTGCTCGAAGGCCGCCAGACCGGTTTGGCTTACGACACGTCGAACCTCACCGCTGTGAACTTCAACTCGACGCTGGCTGGCATCGAGGACGCGGACGCCGTTCTGATCGTCGGTTCGATGATTCGTGACGAGGCTCCTCTGCTCAACACCCGCCTGCGCAAGGCGGCGAAGAAGGGCGCGAAGGTGTTCATCGTCGGCCCGCACTGGGACCCGACCTATCCGGCGACGTTTCTGGGCGACGATCTGGCAGTGCTTGGAAACCTGCCGGCCGAAGTCAGCGATGCGTTCGGTGCGGCACAGAAGCCGGCGATCATTGTCGGCGGCGCGGCGCTGGGCAAGGGTGCGCTGGCCGCGGGCTTGGCCTTCGCCGAAAAGTTCAACCTCGTCCGTGAGGGCTGGAACGGCTTCAACGTCGTCCACATGGCGGCGAGCCGCATGGGTGGCCTGATGCTCGGCTATGCGCAGAAGGGTGGCATTGCCGACCTCGTTGCGGCCAAGCCGAAGATGGTGATCTCGCTCGGTGCCGACGAAGTGGACTTCACCAGGTTCGCGGGCAGCATGATCGTCCACATCGGCCATCATGGTGACAAGGCGGCGCACGCCGCCGACGTGATCCTGCCGGCCGCCGCGTTCAGCGAGAAGGACGGCACCTACGTCAACACCGAAGGCCGCGTGCAGTATGCGGAGAAAGCCGTGTTCGCGCCGGGCGATGCCCGCGAGGACTGGACGATCTTGCGCGCCATGGCCGATGCGCTGGGAGTTTCGGTCGGCTTCGACAGCTTCGAGCAGCTTCGCGCCGCCATGGTTGCCGAAGTTCCGGCACTGGGGTTGGAAGGTCTGGCCGATTACGGTGCGCTGCCTGCCGCGTCTGCCGACGTGAAGGCCGAGGGCGTGATCGCGGGCTATCCGATCAAGGACCGCTACCTGACCAACGCCATCGCCCGCTCCAGCCCGACGCTGCAGCGCTGCTCGGCGGAACTGCTCCACGGTGAAAGCTTCGCGGAGGCCGCGGAATGAGCATGCGCACCGCTATCCAAACAAGCCACGTCACCCTGAACTTGTTTCAGGGTCCATGGTGCCCCACAGCACGAACCGTGCAGGTTGAGGGATGGATGCTGGAACAAGGTCAGCATGACGAAACTGGAGGTCAGGGGGCATGACCGAATTCTTCATGGGTCTTGGCCTCTCGTACGAGTGGGCCTGGGGCATATCGACCATTGCCGGCATCCTGCTGATCGCGCTGCCGTTGATGCTCGGTGTTGCCATGATCATCTATGCCGACCGCAAGATCTGGGCGGCGATGGCGCTGCGTCGCGGGCCGAACGTGGTGGGCCCGCTGGGCCTGCTGCAGTCGTTCGCGGACGGCTTGAAGGTGTTCCTGCAGGAAACCATCATCCCGACGGCTGCGAACAAGGGCCTGTTCCTGATCGCGCCGATCATCACCTTTACTGTCGCGCTGATGGCCTGGGCGGTGATCCCGTTCAATTCGGGCGCGGTTCTGGCCAACATCAACGTCGGCCTGCTCTACGTGCTCGCGATCTCGTCGCTCGGCGTTTACGGCGTGGTGATCGCGGGTTGGTCGTCCAACTCGAAGTATCCGTTCTTCTCGGCGATGCGCGCTTCGGCGCAGATGATTTCCTATGAAGTCTCGATCGGCTTCATCCTGATCTGCGTGGTCCTGTGGGCGGGGACGTTCAACCTGAACGACATCGTGAAGGCGCAGCAGAGCCACGTCTGGATCATCAACGGCTTCGTCGCGAACCCGCTACTGTTCCCGATGTGGGTGATGTTCCTGATCTCGGGCATGGCCGAAACCGCGCGCGCGCCGTTCGACCTGACCGAGGCGGAATCGGAACTCGTCGCCGGTTACCAGACCGAATACTCGTCGATGGCTTTCGCGCTCTACTGGCTTGGCGAATATGCCAACGTGCTGCTGATGTGTGCGCTGAACGCCGTGCTGTTCTGGGGTGGATACCTGCCGCCGCTCGACATTCCGGTGCTCTATCTGGTGCCGGGCTTCGTGTGGCTGCTTCTCAAGATCCTGTTCTTCTTCTTCATCTTCAGTTGGGTGAAGGCGACGGTCCCGCGCTATCGCTATGACCAGCTGATGCGCCTGGGCTGGAAGGTCTTCCTGCCCGTATCGCTGCTGTTCGTGTTCCTCGTCAGCGGCTACCTCATGGCTACCGGACACTTCGCATGACCGTTGGACAGCTCATCAAGAGCTTCACCCTGTGGGAGTTCGTGAAGGCGCACTGGCTGACCTTGAAGTATTTCTTCAAGCCCAAGGCGACGATCAACTACCCGTTCGAAAAGAACCCGCTTTCGCCGCGTTTCCGTGGTGAGCATGCCCTTCGCCGTTATCCCAATGGCGAGGAACGCTGCATCGCGTGCAAGCTGTGCGAAGCCGTGTGCCCGGCGCAGGCCATCACGATCGAGGCCGAACCGCGCGAGGACGGCAGCCGCCGCACCACGCGCTACGACATCGACATGACCAAGTGCATCTTCTGCGGCTTTTGCCAGGAAGCCTGCCCGGTCGACGCGATCGTCGAGGGTCCGAATTTCGAATACGCGACCGAAACGCGCGAGGAGCTGCTTTACGACAAGGCAAAGCTCCTTTCGAACGGCGACAAGTGGGAGCGGGCGATTGCCGCGAACCTTGAAGCCGATGCGCCGTATCGCTAGGGGCCCCACGTTCATGGAATACGGCCAATGATCCAGGTATTCGCCTTCTATCTCTTCGCCACGCTGTGCATCTTCAGCGGCGCGGTGACGATCCTTGCCCGCAACCCGGTGCATTCGGTTCTGTGGCTGATTCTCGCGTTCTTCAACGCAGCCGGCCTGATGGTGCTGGCAGGCGCCGAATTCATCGCGATGCTGCTGGTCATCGTCTACGTCGGCGCGGTCGCGGTGTTGTTCCTGTTCGTGGTGATGATGCTCGATATCGATTTTGCCGAACTGCGCGCCGGGTTCATCAAGAACTTCCCGCTGGGCATGGCGCTGGCGGTCGTGCTGTTCGTCGAACTCTTCGTGGGACTGGTCGTGCGCGGCTCGGGCGCTGTCGCGCTGGGCAAGGCTGACGGTTCGGCGATGCAGGCGGCGGGCGCTTCCAATATCGAGTCGATCGGCGCTCTCCTCTACAGCCGCTACCTGTTCCTGTTCGAAGCGGCAGGCATCGTCCTGCTGGTCGCGATGATCGGCGCAATCGTGCTGACCCATCGCCAGCGCACCGACACGCGCGGCCAGAACGTCTCTAAGCAGGTCGCGCGTCGTCCAGAGGACGCCACCGTCAATCTCCAGCCGGAAGTGGGCAAGGGGGTCCAGATCTGATGATCGGCATCGAACACTATCTCGTCGTCAGCTCGATCCTGTTCGTGCTCGGCGTCCTGGGCATCTTCCTCAACCGGAAGAACGTGATCATCATCCTGATGGCGATCGAATTGATCCTGCTCTCGGTCAACCTCAACCTCGTCGCGTTCAGCGCGTTCCTGCACGACCTTGTCGGACAGGTCTTCGCGATGTTCGTGCTGACGGTGGCGGCTGGCGAAGCAGCGATCGGGCTTGCCATTCTGGTCATCTATTTCCGTGGCCGCGGCACGATTGCCGTCGACGACGTCAACCGGATGAAAGGCTGAGGCGGGGCAATGTCTTCCATCCTGATCATCGTATTCCTGCCGCTTCTGGCAGCGATCATCGCCGGGCTCGGCAACAAGAAGCTGGGCGCCGTTCCGGCCAAGGTCGTGACGACCGGCGCGCTGTTCATCTCGTGCGCGCTGTCGTGGCCGATCTTCCTCTCGTTCCTCGGCGGTCACGCCGAGGCGAGCGTGACGCCGGTCCTGCACTGGGTCACCTCGGGCGATCTCGATTTCTCGTGGGCCCTGCGCGTCGACACGCTGACCGCGGTCATGCTGGTGGTCATCACCAGCGTCTCGGCGCTCGTGCACCTCTATTCTTGGGGTTACATGAGCGAGGAGCCGGACCAGCCGCGCTTCTTCGCGTATCTCTCGCTCTTCACCTTCGCCATGCTCATGCTGGTGACGGCCGACAACCTCGTGCAGATGTTCTTCGGCTGGGAAGGCGTTGGCCTTGCCTCGTACCTGCTGATCGGCTTCTGGTTCCGCAAGCCCAGCGCCAACGCCGCCGCGATGAAGGCTTTCGTGGTCAACCGCGTGGGCGACCTCGGCTTCATGATGGGCATCTTCGGGACGTTCCTGGTGTTCGGCACCGTTTCGATCCCTGCTATCCTTGAAGCGGCGCCCGGCATGGCCGGTTCCACCATCGGCTTCCTCGGTCACCGCTTCGACACGATGACCGTGCTGTGCCTGCTGCTGTTCATCGGCGCGATGGGCAAGTCGGCGCAGCTTGGCCTGCACACCTGGCTTCCCGACGCGATGGAAGGCCCGACCCCGGTTTCGGCGCTGATCCACGCGGCGACAATGGTCACCGCGGGCGTGTTCATGGTTTGCCGTCTCTCGCCGATGTTCGAAGTCAGCCCCACGGCGCTGTCGTTCGTGACCTTCATCGGCGCGATGACCTGCATTTTCGCCGCGACCGTCGGCACGACGCAGACCGACATCAAGCGCGTGATCGCCTATTCGACCTGTTCGCAGCTCGGCTACATGTTCTTCGCCGCCGGTGTCTCGGCTTATGGCGCGGCGATGTTCCATCTGTTCACCCACGCCTTCTTCAAGGCGCTGCTGTTCCTTGGCGCGGGGTCGGTCATCCACGCGATGCACCATGAACAGGACATGCGGTACTACGGCGGCCTGCGTAAGCAGATCCCGCTGACCTACTGGGCGATGATGATGGGCACGCTGGCGATCACCGGCGTCGGCATCGTCGACCTGTTCGGCTTTGCAGGGTTCTACTCGAAGGATGCGATCCTCGAGGCGGCCTATGCCAAGGGTACCGAGCTTGGGCACTTCGCCTTCTTCATCGGCATCTTCGCTGCCCTGCTGACCAGCTTCTATTCGTGGCGCCTGGTGTTCCTCACCTTCTTCGGCAAGCCGCGCTGGGAGCAGTCGGAACACATCCAGCATGCGGTCCACGATGCGCATGGGCATGACGATCACGCACACGGCCACGCACACGGGCACGCGCACGGCCACGACGACCACGCGCATGGACATCATGACGAGCATGGCGACGGCACGGCGGGCTACCATCCGCACGAGAGCCCGCTCAACATGCTGGTTCCGCTCGGCGTCCTTTCGCTCGGCGCGGTCTTTGCCGGCTTCGTGTTCCACCACGCGTTCGTCAGCGAAGGCACCGGCCACTTCTGGAAGGGCTCGCTGGTGTTCAGCGAACACCTGATCCACGCGATGCACGAAGTGCCGACGTGGGTGAAGTGGGCGCCGTTCGCGGTCATGGCCACCGGCCTGCTGATCGCCTGGTATGCCTACATCAAGAACACGAAGTTCCCGGCGGCTTTCGTCGAGCAGTTCGCGTTCCTCTACAAGTTCCTGCTCAACAAGTGGTACTTCGACGAGCTTTATCACTACATCTTCGTGGTGCCCGCCATGTGGCTTGGCCGGGTGTTCTGGAAGGTGGGTGACCAGGGCATCATCGACCGCTTCGGCCCGAACGGTGCCGCATGGGTCGTCGCCCAGGGCAGCCGCGCCGCCGCCAAGCTCCAGTCGGGGTATCTCTATAGCTATGCGCTGGTCATGCTCGTCGGACTTGTCGGCGCGATCAGCTGGGTGATCGCACAATGAACGGTTTTCTTGGGACCGGCTTCCCGATCCTTTCGCTGATGCTGCTGGTGCCGCTCGCAGCGGCGGTGGCGTGCCTTGTCGTCCCGCGCGAACAGGCGCGGACGGTAGCTCTCGTCGCGACGCTGGTGGACCTCGTCCTTGGCGCGGTGCTGTGGGCGAACTACGACGTCGGCGGCGCGCAGTGGCAGTTTACCGAAAACGCCCCGCTCTTCGCAGGCTTTGCCTGGAAGCTGGGCATCGACGGCATCGCGCTATTGCTGATCGCGCTCACGGTGTTCCTGATGCCGATCTGCATCGGGGCAAGCTGGGTATCGATCGACAAGCGCCAGGGCGAATACTACGCGGCGTTCCTCCTGATGGAGACGCTGATGATCGGCGTCTTCGCGGCGCAGGACTTGTTCCTGTTCTACATCATGTTCGAGGCCGGGCTTATTCCGATGTACCTCATCATCGGTGTCTGGGGTGGGGCGGATCGTATCTACGCCAGCTACAAGTTCTTCCTCTACACGCTGCTCGGCTCGGTCCTGATGCTGATCGCGATGTTCTGGATGGTGAACGAGGCCGGGACGACCGACATTCCGACGCTCATGGTCTACAACTTCCCGGTGAAGGCGCAGACCTGGCTGTGGCTCGCGTTCTTCGCCAGCTTCGCGGTGAAGATGCCGATGTGGCCGGTACACACCTGGCTTCCCGACGCGCACGTGCAGGCACCGACCGCCGGTTCGGTCATTCTTGCCGGCGTTCTGCTGAAGATGGGCGGCTATGGCTTCATCCGCTTCTCGCTGCCGATGTTCCCCGAAGCCTCCGCGCAGTTCGCGCCGCTGGTGTTCGGGCTGTCGATGGCGGCGGTTGTCATCACTTCGCTGATCGCGCTCGTGCAGCACGACATGAAGAAGCTGATCGCCTATTCGTCGGTTGCGCACATGGCGATCGTCACGGTCGGTCTCTTTGCCTTCAACCGCCAGGGCCTCGAAGGCTCGATGATCGTGATGCTCAGCCACGGTCTGGTTTCGGGCGCGCTGTTCCTCAGCGTCGGCGTGATCTACGATCGGCTGCATACCCGCGAAATCGATCGCTACGGCGGCCTGTCGATCAACATGCCCTATTACGCGGTCTTCTTCCTGCTATTCACCATGGCGTCGATCGGCCTTCCGGGGACGAGCGGTTTCGTCGGCGAATTCCTGTCGCTGATCGGCATCTACCAGCTTTCGAGCTGGGTGGCGCTGGTCTGCACGACCGGGATCATCCTCGGCGCGGCCTACATGCTCTACCTCTACCGCCGGGTGGCTTATGGCGAGCAGAAGAACGCCGATGCCGCCGCCATGCCCGATCTCGACAAGCGTGAGTGGGCGATGATGGTGCCGCTGGCGGCCGTCGTCCTGTGGATGGGCGTCTATCCCGAAAGCTTCATCGCGCCGATGCGCAAGGACATCGCGTCGCTCGACGCCCGTCTCGCGCAGGCGAAGCCCAAGGGGGACGCGCAGGTCGCAGTCGGGAAGGCCAAGCCTGCAACCGAAGAAAATTCCGCGCATGAGGGGGCGCACTGATGGATATCGCCCGTTCGCTCGCGCTCACCGCGCCCGAGGTTCTGATTTCGATCTCGGGGCTGGTGCTGCTGCTGATTGCCGCCTGGGGCGGTGACAAGGCCTCGCGCCTGATCTCTATCCTGGCCGTTGCGGTGCTCGCCGCATGTGCCGTGCTTGCGGCGCCCGCGTTGTGGGGCCAGGCCATGGGGGCAGACGTCGCCGCGTTCGGTGGCCAGCACCACGCCGACGCATTTGCCGCGTTTGCCAAGCTTCTGATCTATGCCAGCGCAGGCGTCACGCTGATCGTCGCGCAGTCGTTCTTCGACAAGGCGAAGGCCATGCGTGCGGAATTCCCGCTGCTCGTGCTGTTCGCATCGCTCGGCATGGGCATGATGGTTTCCGCCGGCGATCTGCTGGCGCTCTACATCGGCCTCGAGCTGAGCAGCCTCGCCAGCTACGTGATGGCGGCATTCCTGCGGACCGACGACCGTTCGGCGGAATCGGGCCTCAAGTACTTCGTGCTTGGCTCGCTGGCGTCGGGCATTCTGCTCTTCGGCATGAGCCTGACCTATGGCTTCACCGGTACGACCAGCTTTGCCGGCATCAATGCGGCACTTTCCGGCGGTCTCTCGACTGGCGCGACGTTCGGCGTGATCTTCGTGCTCGCGGGCCTTGCCTTCAAGATCAGCGCCGCGCCGTTCCACATGTGGACGCCCGACGTCTATGAAGGCGCTCCCACGCCGGTGACGACCTTCTTCGCCACGGCGTCGAAGGTCTCCGCACTTGGCTTGCTGATGCGCGTGAGCTTCGAGGCGTTCGGCAGTCAGCCGCATGCCTGGCAGCAGGTGGTGATCTTTGCTTCTCTGCTTTCGATCATCGTCGGCGCACTCGGCGCGATCGGGCAGAACAACATCAAGCGCCTGATGGCCTATTCGTCGATCAACAACGTCGGCTTCATCCTCATCGGCCTTGCAACCGGAACGAAGGCCGGTGCTTCGGCCATGCTCGTCTATCTCGCGATTTACGTCGCGATGTCGGTGGCCGGTTTCGTCGCGGTGCTGCTGCTCCGGGACGAGAACGGGGAGCAGGTCGAGGCGATTTCCGACCTTGCCGGCCTTTCGAAGACGCGCCCGTGGCTGGCTCTGGCACTCGCTTCGGTCATGTTCAGCCTTGCCGGCATCCCGCCGCTGTTCGGCTTCTGGGGCAAGTTCGTGGTGTTCCAGGCCGCAGTCCAGGCCGACATGATCGTGCTGGCCGCACTCGGCATCGCAGCCTCCGTGATCGGCGCCTTCTACTACCTGAAGGTCGTGAAGGTCATGTACTTCGACGAGGCCGTGGACAAGGTGAGGGGCGAGGGCGAACTTTCGCACGCGGTTCTCCTCGCGCTGTCGACGCTGGCGATTTCTCCGCTGGGGTACCTGGGCAGCAAGTGCCTGGGCACGCTGGCGGACTATGCGGCCTCCGCGCTGTTCCACGTCGGATGATCCATTGATCGCAACCGTTGCTGAAATCCCTTCGACCAATGCCGCGCTTCTGGCGCGGCTTGGCGGGGGAGAACTGCTCAACGAAGGCGATTGGCTGGTTGCCGACCGGCAGACCGCCGGGCGCGGGCGCGCGGGGCGTTCGTGGTCCGATGGCTTCGGCAATTTCATGGGCTCCACCGTCGTGCAGTTGCGCGGCGCCGATCCGCTGCCGCAGACGCTGGCGCTGGTTACCGGTCTTGCCGCCCACCAGGCGGTCATGGCCCTGGCACCGCGCCTTTCCGACCTGCGGCTCAAATGGCCCAACGACCTTCTGGTGGGCGAGGCCAAGCTGGCGGGCATCCTGCTGGAACGCCATGCGAATGCGGTGGTCGTGGGGATCGGCGTCAACCTGGCACAGGCTCCCGACGTTCCCGACCGCAAGACGGCGTCGCTATCGGGCCTGGGGTACGCGATTGCGCGCGATGCCTTTGCCACGGAACTGGCTGACAGGTTTGCCGATGCACTGGCGCGCTGGCATCTGGGGGAATGGCCCTTGCTGCGCGAACAATGGCTGGCGCGCGCCCTGCCTACGGGGACGCTGGTGTCGGTCAAGGACCGCGATCAAGGCACGATTATCGGGGCCTTCGGGGGTATAGACGAGGATGGCGTTGCCCTTATGCGCTTGGCGGACGGGTCGGTCCGTGCCATCCACGCGGGCGATATAGAAATGGTGGGCTCCCATGCTTCTGGCGGTTGACGTCGGCAATACCAACATCGTTTTCGCGCTGTTCGAGGGGCGCGAAATCAAGTCGCGCTGGCGCGTTGCCACCGATCCGCGCCGCACGGCCGACGAGTACGCGGTCTGGCTGCTGCAACTGATGCAGCTCCAGGGCTTCGATCCGAAGGTGGTGAAGCAGATCCTGATTTCGACGGTCGTTCCGCGCGCCCTCCACAACCTCAGCGTGCTGGCGCAGAAGTACTTCGGGCTGGATCCGCTGATCGCCGGGCAGCCTCCGGTGGAGTGGGGCTTCGAGGCCGATGTCGACGAGCCCCGGTCGCTTGGC
Organism: Novosphingobium aromaticivorans DSM 12444; assembly: GCF_000013325.1. Classification (GTDB taxonomy): domain Bacteria; phylum Pseudomonadota; class Alphaproteobacteria; order Sphingomonadales; family Sphingomonadaceae; genus Novosphingobium; species Novosphingobium aromaticivorans. Next base: position 2,426,999 of record NC_007794.1, on the reverse strand, counting down.
GCGGACCGTGCGGTCAATGCCATTGCCGCCCATGCGAAGTACCCCGGTGACCTGATCGTGGTCGATTTCGGCACGGCGACGACGTTCGACGTCGTCGACTTCAACGGTGCCTACAAGGGCGGGATCATTGCTCCGGGGATCAACCTGTCGCTCGACGCGCTGGTCAATGCCGCAGCCAAGCTGCCGCGCATCGCCATTGAGGCGCCGACGCGCACGAAAAGCGTGATCGGCCGCAATACCGAAGACCAGATGCACATCGGCGTCTTCTGGGGCTACGTTGCCATGATGGAAGGCCTCATCGCGCGGATGCGAGCCGAGATTGGCCGCCCCGCGAAGGTCGTCGCGACCGGTGGACTTGCGGTACTTTTCGGCGACCATACCGACATATTCGATCACGTGGACACCGACCTTACGCTCGATGGCCTTGCGATCCTCGCGGAGCGGGTGACTGTCCAGTGAAGTCTGCCAAGGAACTGCTTTTCCTCGCCTTGGGTGGTTCGGGCGAGATCGGGATGAACGTCAACCTCTATTGCTGCGACGGCAAGTGGCTGATGGTCGATCTCGGGATGACGTTTGCCGATCCCTATTATCCGGGTATCGACCTGGTGTTCGCGGACCTGGAGTTCATCGAGGAGCGGCTGGACGATCTTGTCGGCATCGTTCTTACCCACGCGCACGAAGACCATATCGGCGCGGTGCCCTATTTCGCGCAGGACCTTGGCGTGCCGCTCTATGCGACGCCGTTCACCGCGAAGCTGGTGCACGAGAAGCTGCTCGAGGCGGGGATCGAGAAGGAGGTCGAGCTTAACGTCATCGATCACCTCGATCCGTTCCAGCTCGGCCCGTTCGGCCTGCGCTACATTCCGCTGGCCCACTCGATCGCCGAAGGCAATGCGCTGCTGATCGATACGCCGCATGGCAGGATTTTCCACACCGGCGACTGGAAGCTGGACGACGAGCCACGCATCGGCACTCCGGCCACCGAAGAGGAACTGACCGCCATCGGCGATGAGGGCGTGCTCGCGCTGGTCTGCGATTCTACCAACGTGTTCAATCCAAACCCTTCCGGTTCCGAAGGTGCTGTGCGGGCGGGCCTGCTTGAAGCCGTGGCCGCGCAAAAGGGGCGCCGGGTGGTGGTCACCACGTTCGCGTCGAACGTGGCCCGCTTGCAGACGCTGGGCGAAGTGGCGGAAGCGACCGGGCGGCGTGTCTGCGTCGCAGGGCGCTCGCTCGACCGGATCATCCGCGTCGCGCAGTCGTGCGGCTATCTCAAGAATTTTCCCGAAACCGTGCACATGGACGATGCGATGGACCTGCCGCGAGGCGAGTTGCTCGTCCTGGCGACGGGAGGGCAGGGCGAACCGCGCGCGGCGCTGGCGCGCATTGCGGCGGACCAGCATCCGGTCAAGCTTGAGAAGGGCGACGCGGTGCTTTTCTCGACGCGCCAGATTCCGGGCAACGAGCTTGCCATCGGCCGCGTCCAGAACGCGCTGGTGGAAAAGGGCGTGCGGATCGTGACCGACCGGCAGTCGATGATCCATGTTTCCGGACATCCGGGACGGCCCGAACTGATGGCGCTCTACGAGTGGCTGCGGCCCGAAATCCTCGTGCCCGTCCATGGCGAGATCCGGCACATGGCCGAACAGGCGCAACTCGGTCTGGACGAAGGCATACCCAAGGCAATCGTCCAGAAGAACGGCGATCTCATCCGCCTTGCCCCCAATGGTCCGAAGAAGCTGTCCGAGGAACGCGCGGGACGCCTCGTGCTGGACGGCGACATCATCTCCCCCGCCGATGGCGAAGCGGTTGCCGCAAGGCGGAAGCTGGGAGCCAACGGGCTGATTACCGTTGCGCTGGCAGTACGGCTCGATGGCCATCTGGTCAGTGACGTCGACATTGCCACGATCGGCATCCCGCTCGACGAAGACATGGAAGCCTTCATGGCCGAAGCGAAGGTCGAGGCGGCAGAAACGGTGCGCAATCTGAAGGGCGACCGTCGCCGCGACAGGTTCGCCGTTGCCGAAGCCGTGCGCCTTGCGGTAAGGCGCACGGGCCAGCGCTGGTCCGGCAAGAAGCCGGTTGTCCAGGTCCTGCTGCGGGAAGGCTGACTCGCGTGAAGTGGACGTCGATCATTGCCATTTACGGGCTGTTCTGGGTCATGGCGGCGTTCATCGTCCTGCCCTTTGGCGTACGCACCCACGACGAACTGGGCCACGCGAAAGTGTCGGGGCAGGCAGACAGCGCGCCCGCCAATTTCAAGCCGCGAAAGATCGCCATCCGCGCCACCATCCTGGCGACGCTGATGTTCGCGTTTTTCTACGCCAACTATTTCAATGAATGGATCACGGTCGCCGACCTCGACCTGACGACCTACTTCGGCCACTAGTCGTCAGACCCGGGGGCAGACTGGTGGACAAGGCTGGATCACGGCGGATCGATCCGGCGCTCGTGTGGCTGATGCTGCTGGCGCTGGCGTTTCGCGTGCCCATCGCCATCGCGACCTTCTATCATCACGCAGACGAGGTGTGGCAGTACGTCGAGCCGGCCTATGGGCTGGTCACGGGCGACTGGATACGCACCTGGGACATACGCCTCGGCATTCGTAGCTGGCTGATCCCGCTCATCCTGTTGGGGCCGGTCTGGCTAGGCCACCTGATCGATCCGCTGGGCGAGCTGCACCTTGTGCTGCCACGGCTGTTCATGGTGCTCGCCTCGCTGGGGACGGTCTGGGCGGGGTGGTCGCTCGGGGCGCGGTTCAGCCGTCGCCACGCGATTGCTGCCGCGTTCGTGGCGGCGGTCTGGGTGGATTTCGCCTATTTCGCACCGCGCACGTCAAGCGACACGCTGTCGGTGCTGGCAATCCTTCCCGGCCTGGCACTGCTCGTCCGGTTTCGCGAACGAGGCGATGTGCGCCTCGCGCTCGCGGGTGGCTTTCTTCTGGGACTGGGTTTCATCACGCGGTTTCCGCTGGGGCCGGCCCTGGCTATCCCGTTCCTCTGGGCGGGGCGTCTGGAGGTCAGGCGGGCGTGGCTGCCCATGCTCGCAGGGGCATTGCTGGCGGTTGCCTGCGACGTGATCGCCAATGGCGCGATGGGACAGCTTCCACTGGTGTGGATCGTGCGCAACGTCTTCGCGAACGTCGTGGAACAGCGCAGCCACGCCTATGGCGTGGAAACGGCGGATTGGTACCTGCGGGTTTTCGTCTGGCAATGGCAATACATCGCCATTCTGCTCGTCCCGGCCATCGCCGCGGGCGCACGTCGATATCCGATGCTGCTGCTGACGGCCCTGACGGTGATCGCTGTTCATTCCGCGATCGGGCACAAGGAATACCGGTTCATCCTGCTTGGCGTCTCACTGCTTGTCCTGCTGGGCGCGATCGGGTCCGTGGATATTGCCGGGTGGATTGCCAGGCGAAGGGGCAGGGCCCTGGCCGTCGGTGGTTTCGCCTTCGTCCTGAGCCTGTGGCTGGGAGCGTCCGTTCTTGTCGCCGCGACAGAGCCGTTCAAGATCAACTGGGGCGTCGGTCAGGCACCCTTGCGCACCATGCGCACCGTACGCGCGCAGCCCGGTCTTTGCGGAATTGCCACCTATCGCATCCGCGACGTGCCTTTCCTATCGCGGGCCGTCCTGAATCGCGGTGTCGGGACACTGCTGATCGATGGTCCCTCGGCACCCGAGGTGGCAAGGCGAGCCGAGGCGCGGTTCAACGTGGCCGTCGCTCCTGCCGAACACATGGGGGAGCTCCCGCCGAGCTTCCGCTTCGTCGGCTGCATGTCGCCCACGAAACCCCTGTTCGAACAGCAGTATTGCGTCTTCGCGCGGCCGGGCCCCTGTACCGAGTCCGCCGGCGCGCTGGATTACAACGCAGTGCTCAAGCGGATCGACCGCTAGGCCGTAAACTCATAAAGAGCGCGCTTTATGAGTTTACGGCCTGGGCGATCAGACGCCTTCGAGCGCGTATCCGGCAGAGCGTACCGTCCGCACCGGATCGGCGGCACCCGGAACGGCAATGGCCTGGCGAAGGCGGCGGATGTGGACGTCCACCGTGCGCAGTTCGATGTCGCTGCCGCTACCCCACACCGCGTCGAGCAGTTGCCCGCGCGAGAAGACCCGGCCGGGGTGCTCCATGAAATGCTTGAGCAGGCGGAATTCGGTGGGGCCGACCTTCATCGGCTGTCCGCGCCGCGAAACGCGGTGCGCGGTGGGATCGAGCGACAGGTCGCCGACGGTAATCGTCTCGCCCGCCAGCGCCGGGCGCACCCGGCGCAGGACTGCGCCGACGCGGGCGATCAGCTCACGCGGGGAGAAGGGCTTGGTCACGTAATCGTCGGCGCCGATTTCGAGGCCGCGGATGCGGTCGTCCTCGTCGCTGCGCGCGGTGAGCATGATGATCGGGACGTGCGCGGTTTCCTTGTTCCGGCGCAGGCGGCGGCAGACCTCGATCCCGCTGGTTCCGCCGATCATCCAGTCCAGCAGGACCAGATCCGGTGTATCCTCGGCCGCAAGCAACAGCGCTTCATCGCCGTCGTCGGTGGTGCGAACGTCGTAACCTTCACCGCGGAACCGGTATTCCACCAGTTCGGCAAGCGCCGTGTCGTCTTCAACCAGCAGCAGCTTGGGAGCAGGCACGCAAACCTCCATGACAGTCAGTTTGCCAAGACACTACCGATGTTACGGTCGTGTGACGAACACCCGGGTGATCGTCCCTGATGGTCCGATTCCGACATTTGGCACCCTTTTGGGCAGGGCGCGGGCAAATGCCGGAATCAATCCACTAGGCGGGGGGAATCACTTCTTCGCGCTCTGGCAAGTTGGCGCCTGTTGCAGCGTAGTACACCATTTCCGCGATATTGGTTGCGTGATCGCCAATACGCTCGATGTTGCGCGCAACGAACAGCAACTGCGCCGCGCTGCTGATGGTCGCCGGGTCTTCGACCATGAACGAGATCAGGTTGCGGAAGATGGAATCGTAGAACGCGTCGACCTTTTCATCCCGCTGCACGATCTCGGTCGCGGCGGCCGGATCGCGCGCGGCGAACGCGGTCATCACGTCGTGGACCATTTCTGCGGCAAGGTCGTTCATCGCAGGGATCAGCGTCAGCGGTTCGAAGCGGCGACGCCCTTCGATGATGCCGACCCGCTTGGCGATGTTCTTGGCATAGTCGCCGATACGCTCGATCACGCCGGCGATCTTGAGCGCCGCCACCACTTCGCGAAGGTCGTCCGCCATGGGTGCGCGCAGGGCCAGAACGCGGATGGCAAGCTTGTCGACTTCGGCCTCGAGCTGATCGATCCGCTTGTCGCGAGCGATCACGCCGGCAGCAAGCTCGTGGTCGCCGCGTATCAGGGCGTCCATAGCCTCGGTCACCGAAAGCTCGGCAAGCCCGCCCATTTCCGCAACCAGGCCGCGCAGCCGGGTGATGTCCTCGTCGAATGCCTTGACGGTATGTTCGGCCATCATCTCTTTCCCTTAACCGTAGCGACCGGTGATGTAGTCCTTCGTCCGTTCCTCGCGCGGATTGGTGAAGATGTCGGAAGTCTTGCCGTATTCCACTATCTTGCCAAGATGGAAGAACGCGGTGCGCTGCGAAACGCGGGCGGCCTGCTGCATCGAGTGCGTGACGATGACGATGGCATAGCGGCCACGCAGTTCGTCGATCAGTTCCTCGATGCGCGCGGTGGCAATGGGGTCAAGCGCGGAGCAGGGCTCGTCCATGAGGATCACTTCGGGATCGACCGCGATGGCCCGGGCGATGCACAGGCGCTGTTGCTGGCCGCCGGAAAGCGCCGTGCCGCTGTCGCCCAGCCGGTCCTTGACCTCGTCCCACAGGCCCGCGCGCCGCAGCGACTGTTCGACGATCTCGTCCAGTTCCGCCTTGCTGCCGGTGATGCCGTGGATTTTCGGTCCGTAGGCGATGTTCTCGTAGATCGACTTCGGGAACGGGTTCGGCTTCTGGAACACCATGCCGACCCGCGCGCGAAGCTGCACGACGTCCATGCCAGACTTGTAGATGTCTTCGCCGTCGAGGAGGATTTCGCCTTCGACGCGGGCGTTGGCGATGGTGTCGTTCATGCGGTTCAAAGAGCGCAGGAACGTCGACTTGCCGCAGCCCGACGGGCCGATGAACGCGGTGACGTAGCGCTGCGGGATCTCGATCGACACATCGTCGATCGCGCGCTTGTCGCCATAGAAGACCGAGACGTTCTTCGCGCTCATCTTCGATGGTGCGTCGAAGTAGGGCTTGTCGTCCGCCTTCACGTCGACGGTCATTGGGGTCTGGATCGCTTCAGCGTTCATGTCACCACCGTTTTTCGAAGCGGTTGCGCAGATAGATCGCAAGACCGTTCATCAGGAGAAGGAAGACGAGCAGGACGACGATCGCCGCGCTCGTGCGCTCGACGAAGCCGCGGTCGATCTCGTCCGACCACAGGAAGATCTGCACCGGCAGAACGCTCGACGGCGCGGTGAAGCCGGAGGGAGGGCTGGCGACGAACGCGCGCATGCCGATCATCAGCAGCGGCGCCGTCTCGCCCAGCGCGCGGGCCATGCCGATGATGGTGCCGGTGAGGATACCGGGCAGCGCGAGGGGCAGGACGTGGTGGAACACCACCTGCACCTTGCTTGCGCCGATCGCGAGGGCCGCGTCCCGGATGGACGGCGGCACGGCCTTGATCGCATTGCGGCCGGAGATCACGATGACCGGCATCGTCATCAGCGCCAGCGTCATGCCGCCGATCAGCGGGGCTGAACGATAGTGCGGGAACAGCGCGAGGAACACGGCAAGGCCAAGCAGGCCGAAGATGATCGAGGGCACGGCCGCGAGGTTGTTGATCGAGATTTCGATCCACTCCGTCCAGCGGTTCTTCGGCGCATATTCCTCGAGGTAGAGCGCGGCAAGCACGCCCACGGGGAAGGCAAGGACCAGCGTGACGAACATCGTCAGCATCGATCCCTTGAGCGCCCCCCAGATGCCGACCGACTGCGGGCTGGTGGCGTCCGAACGGGAGAGGAAGCCCTTGTCGAAGGCGCGGAGCAACTTGCCTTCGCCCCGGAGCTTCGTGGCAACCTGCTGGAGGCTTGCGTCGCCTTCACCGCGCAGGGCGCTGGCCAGGTCATCGCTCGCGGGGAGCGATACGTCGAGCGTGCCGTTGAGCAGGCTGGGGTCTTCGATAAGTCGAGCGGCGACCTCGCGCCAGGCACCCTCGGCCAGCATGTCGCCGCCATCGGGTCCGAGGGCAGCCTTGGCAGCGCCGTCGACGACCTTGGGAAGCCCTGCCAGTTCCAGTCCACCGACGGGGTCGGGCTGCGTCAGGCGCTGGGCATCGATCTGCATGGCACCTGCCAACGGGATCGAAAACTTCACTTCCGTCCGCTGGAACCCGGCAAAGCCGGCGGAGCTCATGCTGACCAGCAGGAAGGCCAGCATTATTGCCGAGAACGCAACGGCGGCGAAGCCGAGCCAGCGGAAGCGGCGGTCGGCGGAACGGCGGCGCCCGAGGCCGCGCTCCATGAGCGCGCGGCGGCGTGCCTGCACATCGCCCGGTTCGGGAGCGGGAGCCGCCTGGGTCTGCGCTACGTCCGTCATTGCGGCCTCACTCATATGCTTCGCGATACCGCTTCACCACGCGCAGGGCGATGAAGTTCAGCGTAAGGGTGACAAGGAACAGGACCATGCCGAGCGCGAACGCCGAGAGCGTCGCGGGATGGTCGAAGCTGCCTTCGCCGGTCAGCATGGCGACGATCTGGAAGGTCACAGTGGTCATGCTCTCGAACGGATTGGCGGTGAGGTTGGCCGAGGCGCCGGCGGCCATGACCACGATCATGGTCTCGCCGATGGCGCGGCTGACGGCCAGCATCACGCCCGCGACGATGCCGGGGAGGGCTGCCGGGACAAGCACCTTGCGGATCGTCTCAGCGGTTGTTGCGCCCATTGCCAGGCTGCCGTCGCGCAGGGACTGGGGCACGGCGGCAATGGAATCGTCCGCCATCGAGGAGACGAAGGGAATGATCATGATGCCCATGACGAGCCCTGCGGCGACCGCGCTTTCGGTCGAGGCGCTGGAAATGCCGATGGCCTGTGCTGCGTCGCGCACCCACGGCGCGACAGTCAGCGCGGCGAAGTACCCATAAACCACCGTCGGTACGCCCGCGAGGATCTCGAGCAGAGGCTTCATCACCTTGCGTACGCCGGAACTGGCGTATTGCGTCAGGAAGATCGCGCTCATCAGGCCGAGCGGGATGGCTACGATCATCGCGATGATCGCGCCGATGTAGAGCGTGCCCCAGAACAGCGGGATCGCGCCGTAATCCTTGCCGTCCGGCGCGCCGGAACTCATCGGATCGGGCGACCAGTGCGTGCCGAACAGGAAGTCCAGCGGCGAGACCATGCCGAAGAAGCGGATGGTCTCGAACACGAGGCTGACGAAGATGCCGAGCGTCGTCAGGATCGCCACGAGCGAAGCGAGAAGGAGCAGCGTCATCACCGCCCGCTCCACCCTCGTGCGGGCGGTGAAATCGGGGCGCAGGCGCAGGAAGGCGAAGGCGCCGCCAGCGAAGGCGACGAGCATGGTCACCGCAAGGCCGATCGAATCGTAGAGCGTGATCGCGGTGCGGTAGGGCGCGACGAGGGCCTGCGCTTCTTCGTTGAACACGCCGAACGCGCGGCCTTCGGCGACGGCGCGGGCTTCGGCCAGCATTGTCTCGCGCTCGAACCCGAAGCCGGGGAGCAGCGAAGCGGCGGGATCTGCAAGGACATGACCGGTGATCAGCATCGGGCTGACCAGGTTCCACAGCGCCGCGAACAGAAGAGCCGGAACGCCGACCCAGAGGGCGACGTACCAGCCGTGGAAGTTCGGTAACGAATGGAGGCGGACCTCCGGCGCACTGCGCCGGAAGGCCCACGCGCGGGAACGCGCCGCCAGCCAGCCGAGAAGGCCCAGCCCGAAGGCGAGCAAAAGCAGGATGGCTGACGACATGATCCCGGTACTTCCCCCTTACTTCAACTGCGAACCGTCAAGGACCGACAGGTCGGTAACAGCCTTGGCGCTGGCCGCAAGCACATCGTCAGGTGCGACCACCATGCCGAGCTTCGCCAGCGAGCCGTCCTTGCCCCACAGCTTCGACCATTCGGTGACGAAGGCCTGGAGGCCCGGAATGGCCTTGAGGTGGGCCTTCTTGACGTAGATGTAGAGCGGACGCGCACCCGGATAGGTGAAGTCCGAGATCGTCGCATAGGTCGGCGCGATGCCCTTCATCGTCAGGCCCTTGATGCGGCTGCTGTTCTCTTCGAGATACGAGAAGCCGAAGATGCCGATCGCCTTGGGGTTCGCCTCGATCTTCTGGACGATCAGGTTGTCGTTCTCGCCCGCGTCGACATAGGCGCCGTCATCGCGCACTTCGCCGCAGATCTTGTCGTGCTTGTCCTTGTCGCTGTCCTTGAGCGCCTTCATCTCGGCGTTCTCGTCGCAGCCCTTCATCAGGATCAGCTCCTTGAGCGCGTCGCGCGTGCCCGAGGTCGAGGGCGGGCCGTAGACGAGGATCGGCTCTGCCGGCAGCGAGGGGTTCACGTCCTTCCAGGTCTTGAAGGCGTTGGGCTTGCCATAGGGGTTCTTGGCAAGCGCCTTGTAGACGTCTTCGGGGGTCAGCGCGATGCCGGGGCCCTTCTGCGCCTCGGCGAAGGCCACGCCGTCGAGGCCGACCTGGATCTCGACGATGTCCTTCACGCCGTTCTTCTGGCAGTCCTCGAATTCGGACTTCTTCATCCGGCGCGAGGCATTGGCGATATCGGGGTGCTGGGCGCCGACGCCGGCGCAGAACAGCTTCATGCCCGCACCGGTGCCGGTCGATTCGATGATCGGCGACTTCAGCGAGGCATCGGATTTGGCGAGCGATTCCGCGACCGCCTTGGCAAACGGATAGACCGTGGAGGAACCGACCGCGCGGACCTGGTCGCGGGTCGCGCCTTCCTGCGAGCCGCAACCGGCAAGGGCAAGAGCGGCAGTGGCAGTAGCGGCAAGCGCAATATTGCGAATCATCGACATGGTTTCAGCCTTCATCCCTGTGGGCAGGGGGCCAATGCGACGGTTGCATGACAGCTTTATGACAGCAGTCAGGCTGCAGCAACAGCGGGCAGGTTTGCAATCGGCAATCTGACGGTAACCGTCGTGCCGATTCCAAGCTGGCTGGCGATGTCCAGCTTGCCGCGATGCCGCTCCACGATGTGCTTCACGATGGCGAGCCCGAGGCCCGTCCCGCCCGCCGCGCGGCTGCGTCCCGGGTCGGTCCGATAGAAGCGCCGGGTGAGATAGGGCAGGTGGTCGGGGTGGATGCCTTCGCCCCTGTCGGTCACCGACAGCTCCGCTTCGTTGCCGTGAATCGCCACCTTGACCGCGACAGGGGCGGCAGTGTCTCCATACTTGAACGCGTTGTCGATCAGATTGCGCACGAGTTGGTCAAGCTGCTGCCGGTCGCCCGCCACGAGCGCGGGGCACGTCTCGACTTCGAGGCGCCCGTCGCCCACGGTCATCGCTGTTTCGCTGGCGATGCTGCCGACAAGCTGGCCGAGATCGATGCGATCGCGCGGCAACTCGTGCTTCTCGGCCTCGATCCGGGAAAGCGACATGAGATCTTCGACCAGGCTTTGCAGACGCCGTGCCTCGCGCAGCACCGTGGCATGGAAGCGCGCCGCGGTTGCTTCGTCGACTTTGGCGTCGGGATCGGCCAGCGTCTCGATATAGCCGATGATCGAGGCGAGCGGGGTGCGCAGTTCGTGGCTGGCGTTGGCCACGAAGTCGGTATGCGCGCGGCTGATATCGGCCTCTGCCGTGCGGTTGACGAACTCGATCAGCGAGAAGCGTTCGTCGATCGGCACGCGGCTTACCTGCCAGATGCTGCGCGCGCCCGTGAGACCCCGCACCAGCGCCCGGCCCTCGGGCTTGTCCAGGAGGCGGACCGCTTCGGGATGGCGCAGCGCCACGCGCGCGTCCTGGCCGACGATATGGCTGCCGAGTTCCTCCCGCGCGGCCGCGTTGGCGGCTGCGATGCGCTGTCCGTCCAGCATCAGGACCGGCAGGCCGAAGGGTTCGACCAGTTCGATCATTGCCTGGCGCGAGACGCTGCCGTCATCCCTGCTGCGGGTTTCCACCGTCGGCTCGGGTCGGGCGAGCCACAGTGTCGCCAGCCAGACGAGCAGGATCGCGAGCGAGAGCCAGAAGCCGGCGCCGCCGAAGTACATGACCACGGCCGCGCACAGGGCGACGAACATGCTGGGGAGAGGCAGCGACAAACCCTTCATCGAATCACGCCGTGTGGATTGCCTGCGCTCGCGAATCGCCGTCCGGATGGTCGGCTTGCTGCGCACGCAGATAGGCCAGGCGAAACCACGGGCGCAAGCGCCGCCATTCGTCGTCAAGAAACGGAACGTTGCGCACGATCCGGACATCCGGCTGGCGTTGAGTGCAAGGCATCGATCCGGGCGCTTTGTGCACAACTCTGGCGGGGAAGGCGAGAGTGGTGACCCCTACGGGAATCGAACCCGTGTTTCAGCCGTGAGAGGGCCGCGTCCTGACCGCTAGACGAAGGGGCCACTTGGTAAGAGGCTATGCTCTAAACTGCCATTCCATCCCGATTTCGGGAAGGAGAAAATGGTGACCCCTACGGGAATCGAACCCGTGTTTCAGCCGTGAAAGGGCCGCGTCCTGACCGCTAGACGAAGGGGCCACTGGGCTTGCGCCGCTGGGCAGGTCCGCGCCTCTAAGGGGAGGATGGCGGGGCGTCAAGCGGCGAAATGATAAAAAAGTTCAGTCGGCGAATGCGGCATCCTCGACATGGAGTTCGGCCGCCGGGCGGCTGGCCCAGTCATCGATCCGCGCGCGACCCGCCAGCCAGAACTGTCGGCCGCGCGATGCGTTGAGCAGAACCTGTCCAAGTTCGCTCTGCGCCGCGCGAAAGGCGATGGCCTTGAACGACCGGCCGTCGGCACCTGCGGCGACCATCCTCACGTGGTCGGTGCCGACGAGGTCGCACTTGACCAGCCGCACCGGGCCCACTGCCACGCGCGGCCCGGGCCAGCCCACGCCGAACGGGCCTGCCGCCTCGAGCGTCTCGACCAGATCCGGCGTCAGCCCGCCCGGACTTAGCGAAAGGTCCAGCAGCAGCGCCTGCGACGATTGCGCCGCCGTCACGTCGCGTGAAAGCCTTTCGTCCAGCCAATCCGCAAGTCGCGACAGCGCTGAAGGCTCGATGGTCAATCCGCAGGCCATGGCGTGTCCGCCGCCCGCCACCAGCAATCCGGCCTCGCGCGCGGCGATGATCGCCGCGCCAAGGTCCACCCCCGAGATCGAGCGGCCCGACCCCTTGCCATGCCCGGCCTCGTCCGCGTCGAGCGCGATCACGAGGGTCGGCTTGCCGGTCTTCTCCTTGATCCGTCCGGCCACGATGCCGATCACGCCCGGATGCCAGCCGCTGCCCGCCAGGACCATCACGGCCCGGTTGTGCTGCGCGTCGACCTGCGCCTCGGCGGCCTCCTGCACGGCCTGCTCGATGGCGCGGCGCTCGTCGTTGAGCCGCGATAGCTGGGCCGAGATCGCCCGCGCTTCCTCCGGGTCCTCGGTCGTCAGCAGGCGTACGCCCAGCGTCGCCTCGCCAACGCGCCCGCCCGCATTGATCCGCGGCCCGAGCGCGAAGCCGAGATCGCTGCACGTGGGCGCGCGGCTCAGCCGGCTGGCGTCGATCAGCGCGGAAAGGCCGACGTTCTCGCGCCGCGCCATGATCTTGAGCCCCTGCGAGACGAGCGCGCGGTTGAGACCCTTGAGCTGCGCGACGTCGGCCACCGTGCCCAGCGCCACGAGGTCCAGCAGTGCCATCAGGTCCGGTGCCTTGCGCCCGTCGAAAAAGCCGCGTCCGCGCAGTTCGCGCACGGTCGCCACCGCCAGCAGGAAGGCGACGCCCACGGCTGCCAGATGCCCGTGGGCGGCAGCTTCGTCGCATTCGTCAAGGCGGTTGGGATTGACCAGCGCCGCCGCGCGGGGAAGCTCGGGGGCGCACTTGTGGTGGTCGACGACGATTACGTCCACGCCTTCGGCTGCCGCCGCCGCAAGCGCTTCGTGCGCCATCGCGCCGCAGTCGACCGTGACGATGAGATTCGACCCCTCGCGCGCCAGGCGGACCAGGGCTTCGCCCGAGGGCCCATAGCCTTCCAGCAGGCGGTCGGGGATATAGTGCCCCGCATCGACGCCAAGTTCGCGCAGCAGCCGGATCAGCAGCGCCGCGCTGGTCGCCCCATCGACGTCGTAGTCGCCGTAGATCGTGATGCGCTCGCCCGACAGGATCGCATCGGTCAGCCGGCGTGCGGCGTTGTCCATGTCCTGGAAGATCGACGGGTCCGGCAGGAAGTCGCGCAACGTCGGGCGGCGATGGCGGTCGAGGTCCTCGCGGCCCACTCCGCGCGACAGCAGGAGCTGCGTCACGATGTCGTCGGAAAGCCCGCCACCCTGGATGCCACCCGCGCCGCCGAGGTCCATGTTGCCCCCGCGCCAGCGCCAGGCTTGTCCTGAAAGGGATCGGGTTATGGCAGTGACCGGTATCATTCTTTTGCGCTATACGATGCGCGCTCCGGCGAAAAGACCGGGGGCTGAAAGAGCATGGCCAGAAATTGCCGGCGAGTGCATTTGCGCACGATCGGCGGCACGATCCAGGCCCATATGGTCGCATCGATTCAACAACCGGCAACCGGACCGGTGTCCTGCAAGGAGGACGGAGCAATGCGCAACAAGACCAAGGGTTTGGTATTCACAAGTACGGTGCTGGCGGCGGTCGGCGCTGCGGGCACGTGGGCACAGCAGGCAAGCGCGCCCATCGCCCGTTACGAAATGCGCGCCGAAACCATGTCCGGCCTTGGCGGAATGGGTGGCGGCGGGGGCGGTGTCGGCGCCGCGATGTCGATGGCGTTCGGCGGCGCGCCCAAGGCGCAGCACATGCTGTGGCTCGACCTTGGCTCCAGCCGTGCGGCCGCCGATGGCAAGCCGCGCGCGGAGCATTTCATGCCCGCTGGCGCAAAGCTTGGAAAATCGGTCCTTCTCAAGACTCCGGTTACCAAGCCCTCGGAACCAGGGGCGGCCGAGTTCCAGCGTCCCAAGGGGCGGATGCTGATCTTCTGGGGCTGCGGCGAACACGCGCCCAAGGGCCAGCCGGTCGTCATCGATTTCAGCAAGCTTGCCGCCGGGCAGGTGCCTCCGGGCCTCTTTACTTCCGCCGTGCCGATGGACCGTTGGGTCTCGCCGTCATCGAGCCGCACTTACGGGTATTGGCCAGGCGAGGATGGCAAGTCGGCAAAGCCCGATTCCTCGCTGCTTGGTGCGCACAAGGTGGCAGGCAACTATTCGCCCGACATCGCCTTCACGCTGGCGAAGGACTTCATGGCGCCGCTCAACGCCTCGAACACGGTCCAGGGCACGGGGGCCACGCTTCTGCGCTGGGGCGCGGTGGGTGATGCCACCGGGTATTATGCAATGATCATCGGCGGCAAGGCGGGCAAGGGGCAGGAAATGACGGACATCGTCTGGTGGTCGTCCAGCGCCACGCGCCAGTTTGGCGGCGGCTTGTCGGATTGGCTTTCTCCGGCAACCGTCGCGCGTCTCGTGGCCGACAAGACGGTCATGTCGCCTCAGACAACGACCTGCACTGTCCCGGCGGAGGTCAAGGCCGCTGCTCCCGACTACATGTACGGAACGCTCCACGCCTATGGTCCCGAGGAATCCTTCGCCTATCCCCCACGTCCCGCCGACCCCAAGGTGAAGTGGGTGCCGGAATGGACCGCGCGCATCCGCCATCGTTCCACCACCGGCTTCCTCGTCGGCATGGAGGGCTTCGGCGGTGCGGGCGCCGGCGCGGCGCAGCAGTCCGACCAGGAAAAGCCAGCGTGCAAGCCCAAGAAGAAGGGGCTGGGCGGATTGCTCGGGGGTGCCGTGGGCGGTGCACTGGGCGTGCCCGGGGCTGGCGGCAACGGCTGCTGATCGCGCATGGCGGGCGGGCTCCTCATCGTCTGGCACAGCCGCACTGGCGCTGCCGGGGCGATGGCCCGCGCCGCTTTCGAAGGCGGGGTTCGGGAAGGGCCCTGCCGGATTGTCAGCGCGGCAGAGGCGACCGATGCGAACATGTTGTCCGCGTCCGGTTACCTGTTCTGCTGCCCGGAAAACCTCGGTTCGATGACCGGTGCGATGAAGGAGTTCTTCGACCGTCTCTACTATCCGCTTCTCGGCCGGATCGAAGGCCGCGCATTTGCGACGCTGATCGCGGCCGGTTCGGATGGAACCGGCGCGGAACGCCAGATCGAAAGGATCGCCACCGGCTGGCGGCTGCGCCGGGTGGCTGATCCGCTGATCGTCTGCACCCATGCGCAGACGCCCGAAGCCATCCTCGCGCCCAAGACGCTGGATGCGGGGACATTGCAGACCTGTTGCGATTTGGGACAGGCGATCTCCGGAGGTCTGGCGCTAGGGGTTTTCTAAGCTTTCTCGCGCTATGATCGGTTACGGAGCATTCGTGATCTGGGCACGGACTCGACGGCAGTGCCGCGGTCGTGCAAATTCTCGGCGGAACGAAAGGGATGAACGTGGACGCTAGTGATCAGTCGACCGACTGCGCGCCACTTGCTGCCCTTTTCTACGCGCCGGATGGGGTCCCTTCGCTGGCGTCCATCCGGTCGGCGCTTTCGCCCGCCTTGCGCTTCTCGATCAGCAATGCGCCCGACGAATCGGAAGGCTGGGTCGAACTCCTGCGCGAAGGCCTGACGTTCGACCTGCGCGGCCTTGCTGGCGGGCCGCCGTGCGCCTTTCCGAATATCGGCGGCAGTCTTGGCATCGGCGAAGCTGAAGTGCGGGCGCTGACGCCGCTTCTGCTTGCGCCCGGACCCCATCTGGCGGGCGCCGGGCGGCTTCTTCCGGTGATTCGCGGCGCGGTCGGACTCCTCGTGGACCTCGCGCGAATCAGCGGCGCTGCGGCAATTTCGTGGCTTCCCTCGCGTTCTGCGCTTGCGCCTGCCCTTTTCGAGAGGGCAGTGCAGCCCTGGCTGGACGGCGGACCCTTTCCCGCTCTGGCGCTCACCGCGCTCCATCGCGAGGATGGCGGCGGGGTCCGTAGTGAGGGGCTCAAGTTCCTGATGGGGCAAGAGTTTCTTCTCGAACCTAAACCTAGTTCCACAGGCGATCACACCCTGCGGGTTGCGGTGCGGCTGGTTGATTGGCTTGTCGCCCACGGGCCGGTCACTGCGCCGGTCGAGGCAATTCTTGCCGGAACGGGAGCAGTCCTTCTTGAGGCGCCCGAATGGGATCGTATCGTTGCGAGGTGCTGCTGAACCGGAAAGACGTTGGGGAAAACCGCAGGATGCTGCCGTTCGGCAGCGTCAACGTCCCCGGTCAGCCTGGCTACTCGCCCGATCTGCAGCGCCATCATATCCTGCCTCGACAGGTCCTCGGTTCAAGGGCTCTGGGCGGGCTGGTCGCGAGACTGGGCGTGGATCGGCTGGGTTTCCACGACTTCCGTCGCAACGGCCTGCTACTCCCCGCGTGCGAACAAGCTGCCCTGCGCATCGGCCTGCCGCTCCACCGCGGCCCGCATCGCAGCTACAACGAACTCGTCCTCGAACGCGCCGGCCAGATCGAGGCGCACTGGGCGCAGCAGCGGGCGGCCGGTTCTACCGATGCGGACTTCGTGGCGCTGATGCGGTTTGACCTGCTGCAGCGCGCGCTGCGGCGGCGGCTGCTTGATCCGCGGTCGTGGACGGGAAAGCCGTTGAACGCGCGCGATCCGGCGCTGGATTTCAGCCATCTCGATGAAATGGCGGACCTTTTATGGTCCGCCACCGGCTGGAACGCGAAAGTCGCTTAACGACACCTAAAAGCACCTAACGGCACCTAGACGTACCTGGTCTCCTTCAGGAAGGGTGCGGAGTTTGCCGAAAGCGCCTCTGCGGCCTGGCGATACTGCCGCTCGAGCCGGTCCACCCGCGTCGCCACCGGTTCGATCGCGGACACGGCGCCGATGCCTTGTCCCGACCCCCAGATGTCCTTCCACGCCTTCGCATCGGTATTGCCGCCCGAGCCGAAGTTCATCTTGCTCGGGTCGCTTTCCGGCAGGTTTTCGGGATCGAGCCCGGCGTTGACGATCGAGGAGCGCAGGTAGTTGCCGTGGACCCCGGTGAAGAGGTTGGAATAGACGATGTCGTCGGCGCGGCTGTCGACGATGGCCTGCTTGTAGGCCGCGTTGGCGTTCGCCTCCTCGGTGGCGATCCAGGCTGAGCCGATGTAGGCGAAGTCGGCGCCAAGTGCCTGTGCCGCAAGGATGGATTGCCCGTGCGCGATAGCGCCGGAGAGGGCGACGAGGCCGTCGAACCACTCGCGGATTTCCTGCATCAGGGCGAAGGGCGATTGCGCGCCGGCGTGCCCGCCGGCCCCTGCCGCGACCGGGATCAGGCCGTCCGCGCCCTTTTCGATCGCCTTGCGCGCGAAGCGGTCGTTGATGACGTCATGCAGCACGATGCCGCCCCAGCCGTGCGCGGCATTGTAGACGTCCTCGCGCGCGCCGAGCGAGGTGATGAGCATGGGAACCTGCCACTTGGCGCACAGCGCCATGTCCTCGTCGAGGCGGTTGTTGGTCTTGTGGACGATCTGGTTCACCGCGAAAGGCGCAGCGGGCCGGTCGGGATTTGCGCGGTTGTGGGCGGCCAGTTCCTCGGTGATCTGGTGCAGCCATTCATCGAGCTGGCTGATCGGGCGGGCGTTGAGCGAAGGGAAGGAGCCGACGATGCCGGCCTTGCACTGCGCGATGACCAGTTCCGGGCAGGAAATGATGAACAGCGGCGATGCGATGACGGGCAGGCGCAGGTTTGCGAATAGCGGGGGCAGGGGCATTCGGCTCGGGTCCTTGAAGGTGTGTTTAATCGAATGGTTAAAATGGCTAGATCATGCCGGGCAGCTTGTCAAAGCTGGTCAGGCCAGCAGGTCCTCCAGCCCGTAGAACCGCGCCGCGGTGCCCGCGAAGAGGGCGCGCTTTTCGGCATCGGATGCGCCATGTGCAAGGCGCTTGAAGGCGTTCCACAGCACGTTGTAGCTCGCGCCCCACTTGTCGACCGGATAATTGCTTTCGAACATCGCGCGCTCGGGCCCGAAGGCCTCGATGCAGGTCTCGATGTAGGGGCGCCACATCGCGGCGAGCGTTTCGGACGAAAGGCCAGCCATCGGTCCCTCTTCGGGCAGGCCGCAGAACGCCATGGCGAGGCCGCCAAGCTTGACCGTCACGTTGGGGCACTGCGCGATCGCGCGGATCGAGGTGCGCCACCCTTCGAAGCGTTCGTGCAGCTTGCCGTGATAGCTGGACGTGCCGAGTGGCGTGCCGCAATGGTCGAGGCAGATCGGCTGGTCGGGAAATGCGCGGGCGAGATCGAGCACGTCGGACAATTGCGGTTCGAGCAGCCAGGCATCGAAGGTGAGGCCCAGTTCGCCCAGATGCCTGAAGCCCTTGCGAAATTCATCCGACAGGTAGAGCCGGGGCGGGGCGTGGAAAGGCGGGCCGAGGACATCCGGATTGGCGTCCCAAGCGCCCTGGTGGCGGATTCCCCGGAAGCGGCCATTGCCCACCTCTGACAGGGCTTCGAGGACCGGGCGCGCGCCGTCGCCCAGTTGCAGGTCGGCATGGCCGATGATGGCGGCACAGGGGCGGAAATCGCCGTAGAGGCCGCTCGCGCCCTGGGCCGCAACGCCGTTCACGAATTCGACTTCGCCGACCGGCTTCATGGCCGCTTCCGCGCCGGCGCGGTAGAATGCGCCGCATTCCATGTAGACCGTCGCCACCACGTTGTGCCCGCCGCGCGCGTCGGCGAGCAATTGGTCGAAGGTGTAGTAGGCCGAGTGGGTCAGCGTCTCGATGAAGGGATGGCGCGGCTCGGGAAACGAGGCGATCAGCGGGCGCAGGTCCCACAGGTGGTGGTGCGGGTCGATGATCGGCAGATCGGGTTCGAGAATCGCTTCTTCGGCCATTGTCCTGTCCCATTGCGCGCCTCTTGCGGGCGTGGGGGGACTATGGCGCATGACGCGACCGTATCAAGCAGGTTCTAATCGCTTGATTGAACGGGCGGCCCCGCAAGGCCGCCCGTCCACAATCATCCGCCGGCGGTCACCCGACCGCGTTGGCCGCGCTGAGCACGGCGCGGACGCTGGCCGTGGCGACGTCTTCATCGATCCCCACGCCCCAGATGGTGCGGCCATCTGCGGTCCTGCATTCGACGTAGGCGGCCGCGCGAGCGTTGCTGCCGGCGCCCATCGCATGTTCGGAATAGTCGGTTATGTCGATCTCGACGCCGAAGCCGTCGCGCAGCGTGGCCACGACCGAGGAAATCAGGCCATTGCCACGACCGGACACGGACTGGACCTTGCCATCGACCTCGATCTTGCCAGCGAAGATGCGCGTCCCGTCGGCACCGCGCGTTTCTTCGTAGTCGATCAGTTGCAGATGCTGCGGCGCGTCGAGGCGATAGGCCTTGCGGAAGACGCCCCAGATATCTGCCGCCTGCAGTTCGCGGCCCAGTTCGTCGGCCAGTTCCTGCACGTGGCGCGAGAAGTGCGCCTGCATCTTCTTGGGCAGCTTGAGGCCCTGGTCCTGTTCCAGGACCCAGGCAAAGCCGCCCTTGCCGGATTGCGAATTGACGCGGATCACAGCTTCGTAGCTGCGGCCGAGATCGGCCGGGTCGATCGGCAGGTAGGGCACCGACCAGAGTTCGTCATTGCGCTTTTCCTGCGCGGCGAAGCCCTTCTTGATGGCGTCCTGGTGGCTGCCGGAAAACGCGGTGAAGACCAGTTCGCCGCCATAGGGATGGCGCGGATGGACGGGGAGCTGGTTGCAGTATTCAACCGTCTGGATCACTTCGTCGATGTCCGAGAAGTCAAGCTCCGGATCGACCCCTTGCGTGTACATGTTGAGGCCGACGGTAACGAGGCAGCAATTGCCCGTGCGTTCGCCATTGCCGAACAGGCAACCCTCGACGCGGTCCGCGCCCGCCATCAGGCCGAGCTCGGCGGCGGCGACGCCGGTGCCGCGGTCGTTGTGGGTGTGCAGCGAGATCACCGCGCGGTCGCGGCCCGGCAGATTGCGGCAGAAGTATTCGATCTGGTCCGCATAGATGTTGGCCGTCGCCGCCTCGACCGTTGCGGGCAGGTTGAGGATGATCGGCTTTTCGACCGTCGGCTGGAGAATTTCCATGACCGCCTCGCAGCATTCAATGCTGAAATCGAGTTCGGCAGTGGAGAACGTCTCCGGGCTGTATTCGAAGTGCCAGTCGGTCTGCGGGAAGCGAGCGGCCTGATCGCGCAGGTGCTTGGCACCGGCGATGGCGATGTCCTTCACGTCCGACTTTTCCATGCCGAACACGACCTGGCGCCACAGCGGCGAAACCGCGTTGTAGACGTGGACGATGGCCTGCTTCGCGCCGGCGAGGCTTTCGAACGACGTCTTGATCAGGTCCTCGCGGGACTGCGTGAGGACCTGGACGAAGACGTCATCGGGAATGCGGCCGGAATCGACCAGCCCGCGGATGAAATCGTACTCGGTCGCGCCGGCAGAGGGGAAGCCGACCTCGATTTCCTTGATGCCCACCTTGAGCAGCAGATCGAAGAAACGGCTCTTCTTTTCGGCATCCATCGGATCGATCAGCGACTGGTTGCCGTCGCGCATGTCGGTCGAGAGCCAGCGCGGGGCCTTGGTGATCGTGCGGCTGGGCCACTGGCGATCGGGCAGGTCGATCTGCGGGAAGGGACGGTACTTGGCCGAGGGGTTCTTCAGCATGGTCATGTAAAAGCACTCGAAAGATCTGGATTGCGTTACGTGGTTCCTGTTCCCCTGGGCGCCGTGCGCGCCGGGGCAGACCGACGCGTCAGCTTACGCCCAAGGGCGGGTAAGTCGCAGGGTAAGGTCCAGTCGAGCGGTCATCGCCAATGCCTATGGTGATTCGGCGCGCGCTTGTCCAGAATGAATGCGAATGGATCGGGAGAGATCAGGCATGAATGTTGCGCCTTTCGTTGTCGACATACCTCGCGGCGAGATCGAGGACCTGCATCGTCGCATCGACATGACACGCTGGCCCGAGAAAGAGACGGTCGACGACTGGTCGCAGGGCACGCCGCTTGGCGCGTTGCAGGATTTCGTGAGCTACTGGCGCGGCGGCTATGACTGGTACGCGTGCCAGAGGATGCTGAACGACTGGGGCATGTTCGAGACCGAGATCGACGGAGTGGCGATCCGCTTCCTCCACGTGCGCTCTGCGCAAGCAGATGCGCGGCCCTTGCTGCTGACCCACGGCTGGCCGGGATCGATTCTCGAGTTCCGCCGCTGCATCGCGCCGCTGACCCGCCCAGAGGAGCATGGTGGTACTGCCGCCGACGCGTTCCATCTCGTGATCCCTTGCCTGCCGGGATACGGCTTTTCCGGAAAGCCCACGCGCAAGGGCTGGAGCGTGCAGAAGATCGCGCAGGCCTGGGGCGAACTGATGAAGCGGCTGGGCTACGAAAGCTGGCTTGCACAGGGCGGGGACTGGGGTTCCGCCGTTACCACTGCCATCGGGGCGCTGAAGGTGGAGGGCTGCGCGGGCATCCATCTCAACATGCCGATCGCCCGGCCCCTGCCGGAGGACCTGGCCGCTCCGACGCCGGAGGAGCTAAGGGCGCTGACCGCGCTACAGCACTATCAGGATTGGGATTCGGGGTATTCCAAGGAGCAGGCGACCCGGCCCCAGACGGTAGGTTACGGGCTGGTCGATTCGCCGGTCGGGCTGGCTGGCTGGATCTACGAGAAGATGTGGGCCTGGACCGACAACGAGGGCGCGCCCGAGGACGCGCTGAGCCGCGACGACATGCTCGACAACATCATGCTGTACTGGCTGACGGCGGCAGGGGCATCGTCGGCCCGGCTTTATTGGGAGAGTTTTGCGAGCTTCGGGCCATCGCAGATCGACATTCCGGCCGCGGCCAGCGCCTTTCCGAAGGAGATAATTCCCGCGCCGCGCAAGTGGTTCGAGCGCAACTGTTCGAAGCTGGTCTACTGGGGCGAGCTGGAAAAGGGCGGCCACTTTGCCGCGTGGGAGCAGCCCGAAGCCTTCGTGAAGGAACTTCGGGCCGCGTTTTCCCTGATGTGCTAGGAGCTTACTTCTTTTCGAAGGCAGCCGTGATGTCGAGCTTCACTTCGTCGGAGACGAAGGGGATGCCGTACTTCACGTTGAAGTCCGACCGCTTGATCGTGGCGGTGCCGTGGAAGCCGAGCGTGGCTGCCTTGTTGAAGGGGTTGGTGCCGGCGCCCGCGAAAGTGGCGTCGATGGTGACCGGCCTGGTCACGCCGTTGAGGGTGAGATCGCCGGTGATCCTGGCGCTGCTGCCGTCCGCGCCGGGCGCGACGCTGGTCGAGACGAAAGTGGCGTCGGCAGGAGCCGCGCCGAAGAAGTCGGCAGGCTTGCCGTCGGCGCCCGGCTTGAGCAGGTGGGCGGTAAGGGCCTGGTTGACCGTGACGACCTTGCCGACCGGGATCGTGACCGAGACCTTGGCCGCGGCGGGATTGGCCGGGTCGATCTGGAGAGTGCCGGTCACGTCGCCGAAGAGGCCGAAGTAATCGTTGAAGCCGAAGTGGTTGACGCGCCAGGCGACAAGGGAATGGCCGGCGTCGGCGGTGTAGTTGCCGGCGACGACCCGGCTCTTGTCCGCCTTGCCGGGGGCTTCGGGCATTTGCGCGACCATCGGTGCGGCCACGGCTGCGAGGGCGAGAGGCAACGCGAGGGCAAGCGCGCGGGACATGCGGGAAAGCTTGGGCAAGGGGGATCTCCTGAAGTCACTTCGGGAGGTGCAAGGTGCCAAAGCTGGTCGTCCCGCACAAGGGGACGCAACTGCGTGTCATCCGCAGCGCATTGTCATCACCCGGCCGTCTTCGTCGAGGATGATGTTCAGCCTGTCAGGCCGATAGTCCTGCGTGATTGCCGTTCCGGGCCGAATCCAGCGCACCCGATTGTGCGCGACAGATGCCACGAGGGCTTCGCGCACCTTCGGGGTGGCGGAGGTGCCCGAATAGCGGACAGCCATGCGCAGTCCGCAGGTGTCGGTGACGGCTATCGGGTCGGCCGGGCGGCCTGTCGTCCGGGGCGGGGTGGGGCGCTGGCCCATTTCTTCCGCAGGGCGGGCATGGGCGGACGTGATGAGGGGCAGGCACAGCAAGGCCGCGCCAATCGACGATTTCAGCACTGTGCGACCTTTCACTGGAGTAATTCCTCCATAATGGAGGGATAGCGTCCAATACGGTGGCGTCCACTGCTTTCGTCGATTGTGCGCGGCCGTTGGTGGAATTTGACGACCCGTAAAGAGTCGCCAAATTCAAATGCTTGCGATCAGTTCTTGGTCTGGTCCACGAGCTTGTTAGCGCCGATCCAGGGCATCATGGCGCGCAGCTTGGCGCCGGTTTCCTCGATCTGGTGGCGCTTGGCGAGACCGCGGGCAGCCTTGAGTTCGGGCTGGCCGGCGCGGTTGTCGAGCACGAAGTCCTTGACGAAGCGACCTTCCTGGATGTCGGCGAGGACGCGCTTCATTTCCTTCTTGGTCTCTTCGGTGATGATGCGCGGACCCGTCTTGATGTCGCCGTATTCGGCAGTGTTCGAGATCGAGTAGCGCATGTTGGCGATGCCGCCTTCATAAAGCAGGTCGACGATCAGCTTCAGTTCGTGGAGGCATTCGAAGTAGGCCATTTCCGGCGCGTAGCCGGCTTCGACCAGCGTTTCGAAACCGGCCTGGATCAGGGCGGTGGTGCCACCGCACAGCACGACCTGCTCGCCGAACAGGTCGGTTTCGCATTCCTCGCGGAAGTTGGTTTCGATGATGCCCGAACGGCCACCGCCGACGCCCGAGGCATAGGCAAGAGCGACGTCGTGGGCGTTGCCGGTCACGTTCTGATGGACGGCGATCAGGCAGGGCACGCCGCCGCCACGCTGATATTCCGAGCGGACGGTGTGGCCCGGGCCCTTCGGCGCGATCATGATCACGTCGATGTCGGCGCGCGCCTCGATCAGGCCGAAGTGGATGTTGAGGCCGTGCGCGAAGGCAAGCGCGGCGCCCGGCTTCATGTTGGCGTGCAGGTCATCGGCATAGATTGCGGCCTGGTGCTCGTCCGGCGCAAGGATCATGAGGATGTCGGCCCAGGCGGCGGCATCGGCGTTGGCGAGGACCTTGAAGCCGGCGGCTTCGGCCTTCTTGGCGCTGGCCGAACCGGGGCGCAGCGCGATGGCCACGTCCTTGACGCCCGAATCGCGCAGGTTCTGCGCGTGGGCGTGGCCCTGCGAGCCGTAGCCGAGAATGGCGATCTTCTTGTCCGTGATGAGGTTCAGATCGCAGTCTGCGTCGTAATAGACTTTCATGGTGTTTTCCCTCTTGTCCTGATCGTCATGCTGAACCTGTTTCAGCATCCATCTTGTCGCGTACGCAGTTCTCGCCAGAAAAAGGCAGTGCTTACCGACACATGGACCCTGAAGCGAGTTCAGGGTGACGAGTGGGTGTTGCTCCGGTTGGTTGCTTGTTCGAGTATCCAGTCAATTCAGGCGGCGGTGGCGCCGCGGATCATGCCGACGATGCCGGTGCGGCCGACCTCGACGAGGCCAAGCTCCTTCATCAGCGAGACGAAGCTGTCGATCTTGTCCGGCGCGCCGGTCAGCTCGAAGATGAAGCTGGAGGTCGTGGTGTCGACCACCTTGGCGCGGAACACGTCGGCGAGGCGCAGCGCCTCGACGCGGTTCTCGCCCTTGCCCGAGACCTTGATCAGGGCCAGCTCGCGCTCGACGAAGGGGCCGACTTCGGTGAGGTCGGTGACCTTGTGGACCGGCACGAGTCGTTCGAGCTGCGCGCGGATCTGGTCGATGATCGGCGGCGGGCCGTGCGTCACGATGGTGATGCGGCTGACGTCGTGGCCGTCTGTGATGTCGGCCACGGTCAGGCTGTCGATATTATAGCCGCGCGCGGTGAAGAGCCCGGCGATCTTGGCGAGGATGCCTGCCTCGTTGTCGACAGTGATGGTGAGGACGTGGCGCTCCTGCGCCTCCTGAGCGATGTGCATCATTGTTCCGGTGTCCTTCAGACCAGCGCCTTGGCTTCGTCGTCCATCGTGCCGGCGACTTCGTCCCCGTAGAGGATCATGTCGGTGTGCGCAGCCCCCGACGGGATCATCGGGAAGCAATTCGCTTCCTTGGCGACGAGGCAGTCGACGAAGACCGGGCCGTCATGATCGATCATCGCCTGGATGCCGGCGTCCAGCTCGCTTTCGTCGGTGATGCGGATGCCCTTCCAGCCGTAGGCTTCGGCGAGCTTCACGAAATCGGGCAGGCTGTCCGAGTAGGAGTTCGAGTAGCGGCTCTCGTAGGTGAGTTCCTGCCACTGGCGGACCATGCCCATCCATTCGTTGTTCAGCACGAAGACCTTGACCGGAAGGCGGTACTGGGTGGCCGTGCCGAGTTCCTGGATGTTCATCTGGATCGAAGCATCGCCCGCGATGTCGATGACCAGCGCATCGGGGAAGCCGGCCTGTGCACCGATCGCGGCGGGAAGGCCATAGCCCATCGTGCCGAGGCCGCCCGAGGTCAGCCACTTGTTCGGCTTCATGAAGTGGAAGTGCTGGGCAGCCCACATCTGGTGCTGGCCGACTTCGGTGCTGATGATCGGCTCCTTGTGCCTGGTCAGCTCATAGAGACGTTCGATCGCCAGCTGGGGCATGATTTCCTTGCCGCGACGCGGGAAGGCGAGGCTCTGCCGGGCACGCCAGCCATCGATGCGGGCGTTCCATTCAGTCAGGTCCTGCTTCTGGTAGCCGCGCTCGAGCCATGCTTCGATGAGCTGGGCAAGGACCTTGCCGCAATCGCCGATGACCGGAAGGTCGACCTGGACGGTCTTGTTGATCGAGGCCCGGTCGATGTCGATGTGGATCTTCTTGCTGTTGGGCGAGAAGGCATCGAGCCGGCCGGTGACGCGGTCGTCGAAGCGGGCGCCGATGCAGACGACGAGGTCGGCGCGGTTCATCGTCATGTTGGCTTCGTAGGTGCCGTGCATGCCGAGCATGCCGAGCCATGCCGGGTGGTCCGCCGGAAACGCGCCAAGGCCCATCAGCGTGGAGGTCACGGGCGCGCCGGTCAGCGACTGGAGTTCGCGCAGCAGGCGGGCCGCTTCCGGGCCGGCATTGATCACGCCGCCGCCCGTGTAGAAGACCGGCGCCTTGGCCTTGGCGATCAGTTCGATCGCTTCGGCAATCTCCTTCGCGCCGCCCTCGGTCTGGGGAGCATAGCGGTTGCGCTGCTGCGGGGCGGCGCTGCTCCACGCGGCCGTCGCGATCTGCACATCCTTGGGGATGTCGATCACGACCGGGCCGGGGCGGCCCTCGGTGGCGATGCGGAACGCTTCGTCGATGGTCGCCGCCAGCTGCGACGGGTCCTTCACGAGGTAGTTGTGCTTCGTGCAGTGGCGCGTGATGCCGATCGTGTCGGCTTCCTGGAACGCATCCGAACCGATCAGGGCCGTGGGGACCTGGCCGGTGATGACGACCATCGGAATCGAATCCATGAACGCATCGGCAATGCCGGTGACGGCGTTGGTCGCGCCCGGGCCCGAGGTGACGAGCACGACGCCGGGCTTGCCGGTGGCGCGCGCGTAGCCTTCGGCGGCGTGGGCAGCGCCGGCTTCGTGGCGGACTAGGATGTGGCGGAGGCGTTCATCGCCGAACAGCGCATCGTAGATCGGGAGCACCGCGCCGCCCGGATAGCCGAACACGAACTCGACCCCCTTTGCGACGAGGCTTTCGACCAGGATCTCGGCGCCGCTGCGCTCGGTTGTCACGTTACTTCATCCTTCTTCGCGTCGTGGCCCGATAGCCCCGACCGCACCTGCAAAAAACAAAAAATTTCGGCTCGGCGCAGGCATGCTGCGCCGAGCCGTCTCTCCCTATCGGGCACCCGATCGACACGAGACGTGGATCGAGCAGTTGACGGCCTGCTACTTGACATAAAATGACGTGTCAAGCGGCTATAGGCGTAATAAACTTGCGATCTTGGCGCTGTCAATGGAATTATCATACTCCATTCGCGGCCAATCGCCCGGATTCTGGTGCCTGAGCCATGTGTACTGCCGCTTGGCGTAGTTCCGGGTCGCCTGCTGACCCGATGCGATGGCCGCGTCGCGGGACAGATCGCCGCGCAGGAAGGCCGCGATCTCGGGCACGCCGATGGCGCGCATGACGGGCAGGGAATCGGGCAGATCGCGGGCGAGCAGCGCCTCTACTTCTTCGAGCGCGCCGCCGTCCCACATCAGTTCGAAGCGCAAGTCGCAACGTCTGTAGAGCCACTGGCGCTCCGGCAGGAGGATCAGCGGGGCAAGCGCGACATCGTTGCCGATGCCGCCGCTGAGCTGCTGCTGCCAGTAGGCCAGGGGACGCCCGGTGGAGCGCATGACTTCGAGCGCACGGGTAATGCGCTGCGCATCGGCGGGGGCGAGCTTGCGGGCGCGTTCGGGGTCGGATTTCTCGAGCTCCGCGTAGGCGGCCTCCAGCGGCATCGCGCGGACCTCTTCGCGGACCTGCGGGTCGATCTCGGGGACCGGAGCGATGCCGTCGAGCAGGGTCCGGATATAGAGGCCGGTGCCGCCGACGAGGATCGGAAGCGCGCCGCGCTGATGTGCGGCGGCGATCTCGCGCCGGGCTGCGGCTGCCCAGTCCGCGGCAGAGCAGGCCCGGGCCCCGTCCCACGCGCCGAACAGCACGTGCGGCACGCCGCGCATCTCTTCGTCCGAAGGCCGCGCGCTGAGGACGCGGAGATCGGCATAGACTTGCGCGCTGTCGGCATTGACGATGACCGCGTCCTGCCCCCGATCCATGGCGCGCAAAGCGAGGTTCACGGCCAAATCGCTCTTGCCGCTGGCCGTCGGCCCTGCGATTAGCGCCAACCTTGGCCGTTCGGCCGCTGCCTTCACGTTATCGTCCAAAAAGGAATTCCCGGTGATCATCGCGCGCCTGATAGCAGACCCGGAGACGCTTGGTGACAATCTTGCGCTCGCCATGGAAATGATCGAGGCCCGTGACTGGGAAGTGGCCGGCGCCGGGATGCTGGAATTCTGTTCGGAAGTGCTCGAACTGGAAGTGGTCGAAGGCAATCCCGTAGGTATCCGCCAGATACTCGACCAGTGCTTCCCGGAAAGCGACCTGCTGCTTTCCAACGGACTGATCGAAGTGCCCCACCTGTTCGTGTCGGACATGGATTCGACCATGATCGGCCAGGAGTGCATCGACGAACTGGCTGATTTCGCCGGTCTCAAGGAACGCATCGCCGCGATCACCGAGCGTGCGATGCAGGGCGAACTCGATTTCGAGTCCGCGTTGCGCGAGCGCGTGGGACTGCTGAAGGATCTGCCCGAAGCCGCCATCGCCCAGTGCCTTGACGAGCGCATCCGGCCCATGCCCGGCGCGCGCACGCTCGTGTCGACCCTAAAGGCGCGCGGTTGCCATACCGTGCTGGTGACGGGCGGCTTTCATTCCTTCGCCGATCCGGTCGCGGACCTTCTCGGCTTCGACCGGGTGGTGGGCAACCGGCTCGGCCTTCATGAAGGCGTGCTGACGGGCGGCCTGGTGGGCGGCATCGTCGACAGCTCGATCAAGAAGAAGGTGCTGCTGGAAGAGGCCGAGCGCCTGGGCGAGGGCTCTTTGAGCCTGGCGACCGGCGATGGAGCCAACGATATCCCCATGATCGAGGCGGCAAGCTTCGGCATCGCCTATCGCGCAAAGCCCAAGGCCCGCGCGGCGGCGGATGGCTGGATCGACCGGGGCGACCTGACGTCCATTCTCTCGCTGCTGGGCATTGCCCGCGAGGACTGGGTGTTCGACTGATCAGGCGAGCCCAGCGGCGCGGCGAGGGCGACGGGCAAGTACGCGCAAGCCCAGCGCGGCCAGTGCGAGCAGGGTCATGGGCACCGCTATGGCCCGCGATTCGGCCAGCGGAATGCGCTTTGCATAGGCAAGCGTGAAGATCAGCCAGATCACGTGGATGCCTAAGGTATGAAGCCGCTTCCAGTTGCGCCCCAGCGTGCGCATGGCAGCGTCGTTCGATGTAAGGGCCATCGCGAAGATGAACGCATAGGCGATCCCGCCGGGAATGAGCGAGACGAGCGTACGCGGCTCGGGATCAAGGCGCAGCGCCACGATCAGGGCGAAGAGGTGGATCGTATGGCTCGCGGCAAAGCCGAGGCCCCACCAACGCCGGTCGCG
The DNA here is from genome assembly GCF_000013325.1 of Novosphingobium aromaticivorans DSM 12444. Classification (GTDB taxonomy): domain Bacteria; phylum Pseudomonadota; class Alphaproteobacteria; order Sphingomonadales; family Sphingomonadaceae; genus Novosphingobium; species Novosphingobium aromaticivorans. The sequence goes on along the minus strand of NC_007794.1, from coordinate 2,397,691 downwards.
CACGAGGCCGCGGCTCCACGGCGCTGGCGAAAGCCTTGCGAAGGACGAGGCGGCATAAGTTATCAGGAAGATCGGAAAGCCGATCCGCGCCGTCCATCGCGCGGCCAGGTGCCACCCTTCGAGCCCGGTGCCCCCGACCTGAAGGCCCGCGCCAAGTGCGGCAGCCCCCGCGACCGCGCCGAGCATGGTAGGCCATTTGCTGGTCATATCGCCTTCTTCCCCCGTCAGGCGCACCCCTTGGGCCGAGGCTAACATCACTGCTGCTTTCCCGCCAGCCGTGTTGACGAGGTATTTACACCAATGTTAGTATATTGAGGAATAGCAAGTGGGAGAACACGCCGTGAATGCAATGACCGGCGCGATAAATGCCGACCTTCCTCTTTATGACGAACGCCGCCCGGAAATGCGGATGCGGCCGCTCAAGGCCTGGCACCATTTCCGCAAGCTTCTGAGGGACAAGGAAAACACCGAAGAGGTATTCTACATTTTCGAGGCCTTGCCATGGCGTAACCTGCGCGCAAAGGCCGAGCGGTTCCTGCGCAGCGAGCGCGGACAGGCGCTTCGGGCGAAGGAACCCTATCTGCCCGCGATTCTCGACGATCACGCGGCGCTGCGGGCGATGCCCGCCGGTTCGCTTGCGCATGCCTACTGCGACTTCATGGAGCGGGAGGGGCTGAGCGCGCAGGGGCTGGTCGACGAGTTCGAGAAGTTTGCCAGCAAGCGCGAGCGCTTCGAGGACCAGTTCCTGTGGTATCTCAACCGGATGCGCGACGTGCACGACATGCTGCACGTGCTGACCGGCTATGGCCGCGATGCGCTGGGCGAGGCTTGCGTGCTGGCCTTCACCTATAGCCAGCAGCCGAGCCCCGCGCATCTTTTCATCGGCTATCTGGCGGGCATGAACATCAACAGGCAGACCCGCCGCAGCGCGCCGGTGCTGCGTGCGGTGCGCGAGGGCCAAAGGCTGGGGAAGGCCTGCCCGCGCCTGTGCGAGCAGTCGATCACGGAACTTCTGCCGCTTCCGATCGAAGAAGTGCGCAGGCGTCTCAACATCACGCCGGCGGAGCGTTATCGCGAAGCGCACACCATCTGGAGCGGCATGGGGATCGATCCCTATGACCTGCTGGGGAAGAACGCCTCCAAACTGGCGGCCTGACCGGGAGGACCGGCCTGCGCCCCGCCATTCGGGGGGCGCAGGTATGAAGGCCTGGCTTAGCCTTCCATCCAGTCGCGGAAGAAGGCCTCGTTTGCTTCGCGCAGCGCGGCGAGTTCGACGCCTGCAACCTGCGAGCCGCCGACCGTGCCGAGGCGGGTCGCACCTTCCAGCACTTCGCCCGCCCGCGTCGTGACGACGTAGCGCGACTGGTCTTCACCGAATGCGGCGGCGGTGGTGAGGGCGATGTCGAGGGTGCAGCCCTTGTTTCCGGCCAGCGCCATTTCGGTCAGCGCGACCAGAAGGCCACCGTCGGAAATATCGTGCACGGCGCTCAGCCTGCCGGCGGCGATCCATTCGCGGACCTGCTCGCCGTTCCTGCGCTCGACCGCCAGATCGACCGACGGTGCATCGCCATCCTCGCGGCCGTGGATTTCGCGCAGGTAGAGCGACTGACCAAGGTGGGTGCCTTCGCCGCCCACCAGCCAGATCGCATCGCCTTCATCCTTGAACGCGACCGTGGTCATCACTTCGTGGTCGAGCATCAGGCCGACGCCGCCGATGGCGGGCGTGGGCAGGATGGCCGAGCCGCCGCCGGTGGCCTTCGATTCGTTGTAGAGCGAGACGTTGCCCGAGACGATCGGGTAATCCAGCGCGCGGCACGCATCGCCCATGCCGTTCAGCGCCTGGACGATCTGGGCCATGATCTCGGGGCGCTGCGGGTTGGCGAAGTTGAGGCAATTGGTGATCGCCAGCGGACGCGCGCCCACCGCGCAGATGTTGCGCCACGTTTCCGCGACGGCCTGCTTGCCGCCTTCATAGGGATCGGCATAGCAATAGCGCGGCGTGCAGTCGGTGCTGATCGCGAGAGCCTTGCTGGTGCCGTGGATGCGCACGACCGCCGCATCTCCGCCGGACTTCTGCAGCGTGTCGGCGCCGACCTGGCTGTCGTACTGCTCGAAGATCCAGCGGCGGTTGGCGAGGTCGGGGCAGCCGATCAGCTTCACCAGATCCGCGCCAAGATCCGTGCTTTCCGGCACGGTGCCGAGCGGTGCGACATTGGCCCAGGCCTTGTAGTCGGCCAGCGAAAGGGCGGGGCGGTCATAGAGCGGGGCGTCTTCGGCAAGGGGGCCGAGCGGAATGTCGCAGACGGTTTCGCCCTGGAACTTCAGGACCATGTGGCCGGTGTCGGTCACTTCGCCGATCACCGCGAAGTCCAGCTCCCACTTGCGGAAGATGGCTTCGGCCATGGCTTCCTTGCCGGGCTTCAGGACCATGAGCATGCGCTCCTGGCTTTCCGAGAGCATCATCTCGTAAGGCGTCATGCCTTCTTCGCGGCACGGCACCTTGTCCATGTCGAGGATGATGCCGGCCTTGCCGTTGGTCGCCATTTCGACCGACGACGAGGTGAGGCCCGCAGCGCCCATGTCCTGGATGGCCACGATCGCGTCGGTCGCCATCAGTTCGAGGCAGGCCTCGATCAGCAGCTTCTCGGTGAAGGGGTCGCCTACCTGCACGGTCGGGCGCTTCTCGTCGGACTTCTCGTCGAAGTCGGCCGAGGCCATGGTCGCGCCGTGGATGCCGTCGCGCCCGGTCTTGGAGCCGACGTAGACGATCGGGTTACCGAGGCCGGTGGCGGCCGAATAGAAGATCTTGTCGGTGTCCGCCACGCCAACGGTCATCGCGTTGACGAGGATGTTGCCGTCATAGGCCTTGTGGAAGTTGGTCTCGCCACCCACCGTCGGCACGCCGACGCAGTTGCCGTAGCCGCCGATGCCCGCGACGACGCCCTGCACGAGGTGCTTCATCTTCGGGTGATCCGGGCGGCCGAAGCGCAGGGCGTTCATGTTCGCCACCGGGCGGGCGCCCATCGTGAACACGTCGCGCAGGATGCCGCCGACGCCCGTCGCCGCGCCCTGGTAGGGTTCGATGTACGACGGGTGGTTGTGGCTCTCCATCTTGAAGATGGCGGCCTGGCCATCGCCGATGTCGATCACGCCAGCGTTCTCGCCGGGCCCGCAGATCACCCAGGGGGCCGAAGTCGGCAGTTTCTTGAGGTGGATGCGGCTCGACTTGTAGGAGCAATGCTCCGACCACATGACCGAGAAGATGCCGAGCTCGACAAGGTTCGGCTCGCGCCCGAGCGCGTGCAGCACGCGCTGGTATTCTTCCTCGGACAGCCCATGGGCGGCGACGACATCAGGAGTGATCTGAGACATGGCGCGCGCCTTAGCGATGTGGCGCGCAAGAGGCTAGTCCTAACCGGCGAACCTGAGTGTGAACCAGGTGGCGGCGGTGGCGGCGACCATCGTGGCGAACGTGCCCCAGGCAACGTCTATGATGGTAAGGTGGACCGGCCAGCGCGCGAGCACTGCCTGGCTGGTCAGATCGTAGGTCATGTAGCACATCGCGCCGAGCAGCGCGCCGTTGAGAGCGGCTGCTCCGAGGCCCTGCGTGAGCCCCGGCCTGATCGCGAACCAGACCATGCCTGCAAGATAGATAGCATAGAAGACCAGCGCCGGAGCCGGGCGGAAAGCCGGGGCAAGGAGATCGCCGAGTGCGGGCCGGTAGAGATTCGGGCCGGCCCATCCAAGCCAGGCCGCATCGAGCGCCCCGAAAACCACGGCGGCGGCGACGTAGGCCATTACATAGGACATGGCACTTCGTACCTCCCGGGAAGATGCGCATCGAAGCTTGACCATGCGTTCCCGCGCCGTCAATGCTGCCCCAATGGGAACCGTACCTGAACTGGCCAGTCTCAGCTTCGAAGAGGCTCTGAAGGAACTCGAGAACGTCGTCAGGCGACTGGAGAGCGGGGAAGCACCGCTCGACGAGTCGATCGAACTCTATGCCCGCGGAGACGCGCTGCGCGCGCATTGCCAGGCCCGCCTCGATGCGGCGCAGGCGCGAATCGAAGCGATCGTGGCCGACCGTGACGGCAAGGCCCAAGGCCTTCGTCCGTTCGACGAAACCGTCGGTTGAGCGATAACGCCATGTCGGCTGACACGTCGGAAGGACCGGGCCTCCTCAAGCCAGCCCTTGCGGCTATCGCCGAGGACATCGACCGCAGCTTCGACCTGCTGCTGCCGGTCCCGGGCGACCCGCGCGACCGGCTGGTCGAAGCCATGCGCTATGCGGCCATTGGTGGCGGCAAGCGGCTGCGCCCGTTGCTGGTCTGCGCGACCGGCGCCCTGCACGGCGTTTCGCGCGAGGCGGCGGTGCGGGTCGGCACGGCGATCGAGGCCATCCACGTCTATTCGCTGATCCACGACGACCTGCCCTGCATGGACAATGACGGGCTGCGCCATGGCAAGCCCACCGTCCACGTGGCGTTCGACGATGCAACCGCGGTGCTGGCCGGCGATGCCCTGCACGACTTCGCTTTCGAAGTGTTGTCCGATCCCGCGACCAGCGGCGACCCTTTCACGCGGATCGAACTGATCCGCACGCTTGCCACCGCGAGCGGCATGAACGGCATGTGCGGCGGGCAGATGATGGACATCGTCGCCGAGACTTCCAGTTTCGACCTGCCCACCGTGACCCGGCTCCAGCAGCTCAAGACGGGCGCATTGCTGGGCGCATCTGTGGAACTGGGCGCGATCCTTGGGAAGGTGCCGCCCGAAGGGCGCACCCATCTGCGTGGCTATGCGCGCGACATCGGCCTTGCCTTCCAGATCGCGGATGACCTGCTCGACGCCGAAGGCGACGAAGCCGCCGCCGGCAAGGCGCTGCGCAAGGACGCCGCGCAGGGCAAGGAGACCTTCCTGTCGCTGCTGGGCGCCGATCGCGCTCGTGAACAGGCCCGACTGCTGGTGAACCAGGCGGTCGAACATCTTGCAAGCTATGGTCCCGAAGCGGACCTGCTGCGCGAACTTGCGCGCTTCATCGTGGAGAGGAACCACTGATGGCCGAACGTATCGGCGTATACCCCGGAACTTTCGATCCGATCACGCTCGGGCATCTCGACATCATCCGTCGCGGCGCCAAGCTGGTCGACAAGCTGATCATCGGCGTGACTACCAACCCGTCGAAGAACCCGATGTTCACCCCGGACGAGCGCATGGACAGCGTCCGTCGCGAAGTGGCGGCGCAAGGCATCGACAATGTCGAGGTCGTCGGCTTCAACGCGCTGCTGATGAAGTTCGCGCGTGCGCAGGGCGCCAGCGTGATCGTGCGCGGGCTGCGGGCCGTCGCCGACTTCGAGTACGAATACCAGATGGCCGGCATGAACCAGCAGCTCGATGCCGAGATCGAGACGGTATTCCTCATGGCGGACGTCAGCTTGCAGCCGATCGCGTCAAAGCTGGTCAAGGAAATCGCGCTGTTCGGTGGCGACATTTCCGACTTCGTGACGCCCACTATCCGCGACGAGGTGGTTGCCCGCGTGGACAGTATCGGGCGGCTGGGCGACTACTGACGCAGGAGGGCGGGCCTCTCGCCCGCGGCACTCGTTCATTGCAGTGACAGCGCGTCCGGCCTATTGGCGGCGCAACCTATCCGGAGTTCCACCTTATCATGGTTTCGCGCTTTCTTTCCGCACTTGCGCTTGGCGCTGCCCTGATCGCGTCGCCGGTGGCGGCGCAGGACAAGCCGGCAGACGCTGCCAAGGATGCACCCGCCGCGGCCACCGTCCAGAAGGCGATCCCTTATTCCGTGAACAGCGACCAGTCGGTCGATCGCGAGAACATCCTCTATCTCGACCTGTCGAACGGCGGGCGTGTCGCTATCCGGCTGATGCCGGAATGGGCGCCGAACCACGTGGAGCGGATCAAGACGCTGGCGCGCCAGGGCTTCTACAACGGGATCGCGTTCCATCGCGTCATTGACGGCTTCATGGCGCAGACCGGCGACCCGACCGGAACCGGGCAGGGCGGTTCACAGCTTCCTGACCTGACCGCGGAATTCAATTCGATCCCGCACGTGCGCGGTTCGGTCTCGATGGCCCGCACGAACGAGCCGAACACCGCGAACAGCCAGTTCTTCATCGTGTTCTATCCACGCTTCGCGCTTGACCACAAGTACACCAACTTCGGTCGCGTGATTGCCGGCATGGATTATGTCGATGCCATCGCACGGGGCGAACCGCCGGCAAGCCCGACCAAGATCGTCCAGGCATCGATCGCGGCAGACGACAAGCCCGTTCCCGCACCGGCAGCGCCGGCGGCACCGGCTGCGATCACTGCCGACATGCTGAGCAATTCGAAGTCGAACTGAGCCAGGTTTGGCGCTAGGGCGCGCCCATGCGCGTTGATCTCTTCGACTTCGAACTGCCGTCCGAAAACATCGCCCTGCGTCCGGCACGGCCTCGCGATTCCGCGAGGTTGCTTGGCGTCGGCCGCGATGGCCCGTTCCGCGATCTCATCGTGCGGGACCTGCCGGACCTGCTGAACCCCGGCGATGTTCTGGTGTTCAACGACACCCGCGTGATACCCGCACAGCTCGAAGGACAGCGCGGCGAAGCGCGGGTCGGCGCGACTCTGCACAAGCGCATCGACCTGCGCCGCTGGCAGGCCTTCGTGCGCAATGCCAAGCGCCTGCGCGAGGGCGACGTGATCCAGTTCGGGGCCGGTGTCACCGCAACCGCTGAAATGCGCCTGCCGGACGGAAGCTGGACGCTGTTCTTCCCGGGCGAGGAACCGGTGGAGGTTCTCCTCGAACGCGCTGGCCGCATGCCGCTGCCGCCCTATATCGCGGGCAAGCGGCCGACCGACGAGCAGGACCGCGAAGACTATCAGACGATGTTCGCGGCCAAGGACGGAGCGGTTGCCGCGCCAACCGCCGCGCTCCACTTCACCCCGTCGCTGATGGAAGCGCTGGCGGCGCGCGGCGTGGCAACCGAGACGCTGACGCTGCACGTGGGTGCTGGCACGTTCCTCCCGGTCAAGGCCGACGACACGCAGGACCACCAGATGCATGCCGAGTGGGGCACCATCGACGCTGCCACCGCAGATCGGCTCAACGCAGCCCGAGCCGCCGGCAAACGCGTGATCGCGGTCGGCACCACCAGCTTGCGCCTGCTCGAAAGCGCTACGGGAGAGGACCGGGTAATCCGTCCGTTCGAGGGCGACACTTCGATCTTCATTACCCCGGGATATACATTCCGCGCGATCGACGGGCTGATGACCAACTTCCACCTGCCCAAGTCGACCCTGTTCATGCTGGTCAGTGCGCTGATGGGTCTCGATCGCATGCAGGCAGCCTATGCCCACGCCATTGCCGGAGGCTACCGCTTCTACTCCTACGGGGATTCGAGCCTGCTCCTGCCATAAAGCGCAGTTTCGATAAGGCCTGCACCCGGTAGCCTGCCTCCAAACACAAGTGGGAGCAGGGCATGATACCGGCACACGTTCCGGCCGACCGGGTGGTCGATTTCGACATCTTCAATCCGCCGGGCGTGGAACAGGACTACTTCGCAGCCTGGAAGACCCTGCTCGATGGGCCGGGGCTGGTCTGGAGCACGGCCAACGGCGGGCACTGGATCGCCGCGCGTGGCGATGTGGTGCGCGAACTGTGGGGAGATGCGGAGCGGCTCTCCAGCCAGTGCCTTGCCGTTACGCCCGGCCTTGGCAAGGTCATGCAGTTCATCCCTCTCCAGCAGGACGGGGCGGAGCACAAGGCCTTCCGCACGCCGGTGATGAAGGGGCTCGCCTCGCGCTTCGTGGTGGCGCTCGAGCCGAAGGTCCAGGCGGTTGCGCGCAAACTCATGGAAAGCCTGCGCCCGCGCGGATCGTGCGATTTCGTCAGCGATTTTGCCGAGATCCTGCCCCTCAACATCTTTCTGACGCTGATCGACGTGCCGCTGGAAGACCGTCCGCGCCTGCGCCAGCTGGGCGTGCAGCTTACCCGCCCCGATGGCTCGATGACGGTGGAGCAATTGAAGCAGGCCGCCGACGACTACCTCTGGCCCTTCATCGAGAAGCGGATGGCCCAGCCGGGCGACGACCTGTTCAGCCGCATTCTCTCGGAACCGGTGGGCGGACGTCCGTGGACGGTCGACGAGGCGCGGCGGATGTGCCGCAACCTGCTGTTCGGCGGGCTTGATACCGTGGCCGCAATGATCGGCATGGTCGCGCTGCATCTTGCACGCCATCCCGAGGACCAGCGGCTTCTGCGGGAAAGGCCAGACCTGATCCCGGCGGCGGCCGACGAACTGATGCGCCGCTACCCGACCGTTGCCGTCAGCCGCAACGCGGTGGCCGATGTGGACGCCGATGGCGTTACCATCCGCAAGGGTGACCTCGTCTACCTGCCCAGCGTGCTGCACAACCTTGATCCGGCGAGTTTCGAGGCGCCCGAGGAAGTGCGCTTCGACCGGGGTCTCGCGCCGATCCGCCACACCACGATGGGGGTGGGTGCGCATCGTTGCGTCGGGGCGGGACTGGCGCGGATGGAGGTGATCGTGTTCCTGCGCGAATGGCTTGGCGGAATGCCCGAATTCGCGCTGGCCCCGGACAAGGCGGTGACGATGAAGGGGGGCAACGTCGGCGCTTGCACGGCGCTGCCTCTGGTCTGGCGGGCCTAGGTCGAAAACCAGCCCCACACCAGCCGCACCGTCAGCCCGATGCTTACCACCACGAGCAAAGGGCGGATGACCTTTGCGCCGAACTTGGTGGCGTAGTGCGAGCCGATCCACGCGCCGGTCATGGCGCCGGCGCCCATGCACAGGCCGAGTATCCACATGGCCTGGCCGCCGATGGTGAACACGATCACGCTGGCCAGGTTGCTGGTGACGTTGAGGTACTTGGTCAGGCCGGTCGCCCGCGTGAGGCCAAGCCCGCGCAGCCCGACGAGCGTCGTCGCGAAAAACTGGCCAGCGCCCGGACCGAAGAAGCCGTCGTAGAAGCCGACCCCTGCGCCGACCGGGACATAGCCCCGCTCGCTCAGATGCCCGTGGCGGTCGTGGTCGCTCATGTTGGGGGAGAGCACGGTGTAGAGTGCTACCGCGATCAGCAGGACCGGGACGACCAGCTTCAGGACATCGGCGCTGAGGCGCTGGATCGCGAGCGACCCCGCCATGGCGCCGAGGAAGACCACGGCAGCCGTGGGCGCGCTTGCACGAAAGCTGAACAGGCCGGCGCGGTGATAGCGCCATGTGGCCATTGCCGTTCCGCACATCGACTGGACCTTGTTGGTGCCAAGCACCACGTGCGGCGGCAGGCCCGTGGTCAGCAGGACCGGCATCATCACCAGCCCGCCGCCGCCCGCCACCGCGTCGATGAAGCCTGTCAGGACCGCGACGAGGGTCAGGGCCGGATAGAACCACAGGTCGAGATGTGCAGGTTCGAGCATTTGCGCCCATTGCCGATTGCGCCTAAGGGCCGCAACATTCTTTTTGCCGAGCGCCTGACCCAGATGACCCGTTTTTCGTTCAAGATCCACGCCACCGACGGCAAGGCCCGTACCGGTGCCATCCAGATGATGCGCGGCGAGATTCGCACGCCTGCGTTCATGCCGGTTGGTACCGCCGCCACCGTCAAGGCGATGAAGGTCGAGGACGTGCGGGCTTCGGGTGCGGACATAATCCTCGGCAACACCTATCACCTGATGCTGCGCCCAGGGGCCGAGCGCGTCGCGCGGCTTGGCGGTCTGCACAAGTTCATGGGTTGGGACCGCCCGATCCTTACCGACAGCGGCGGCTATCAGGTGATGAGCCTGTCCGACCTGCGCAAGATCACCGAGGAGGGGGTGACCTTCGCCAGCCACCTCGACGGCTCGCGCCACCTGCTCAGCCCGGAACGGTCGATGGAGATCCAGCGCCTGCTCGGCTCCGACATCGTCATGTGCTTCGACGAATGTCCGCGAGCCGATCAGCCGCGCGAGGTGATCGCGAGGTCGATGGAAATGTCGATGCGTTGGGCGAGGCGCAGCCGCGACGCGTTCGACGCGGGCGGGGAACATGCGGAACGCTCCGCACTCTTCGGCATCCAGCAGGGCGCTCTCGACGAAGGGTTGCGCAAGACCAGCGCCGATGCGCTGACCGACATCGGGTTCGATGGCTATGCGATCGGAGGCCTTGCTGTGGGCGAGGGGCAGGAGGCGATGTTCGCCACGCTCGATTTCGCGCCCCAGCAGCTACCCGCTGATCGGCCGCGCTATCTCATGGGTGTCGGCAAGCCCGACGACCTGGTGGGCGCGGTGGAGCGCGGCGTCGACATGTTCGATTGCGTCCTGCCGACGCGTTCCGGGCGCAATGGCCAGGCCTTCACCTGGAACGGCCCACTGAACATGCGCAACGCCCGCCATGCCGAGGACACCGGCCCGCTCGACGAACGTTGCCCGTGCCCGACCTGTACGAAGTACAGCCGGGCATACCTGCATCACCTGCACAAGTCGGGCGAGATGCTTGGGGCCATGCTGCTGACCGAACACAACCTGTGGTTCTACCAGCAGCTCATGGCTGGGATGCGCGCGGCGATTGCCGAAGGTCGGTTCGCCGCCTTTGCCGCTGACTTCCGCCGCGACTACTTCGCGCGTTAGGCCGCGATCTCTTGCGGCCCGTCGGCAAGATCGGGCTCGCTCACTTCCAGCCGCGTATCCTTGTACGCATAGAACGTGCCCGTTCGCTCGTCCCGAAAGCCGGCGCCGATGGCGAAGGCCTGGCGCTGTGCCGTGACGAGATCGGAGTACCATTTGCCGGTGCGGTGGGGGGTGACAAAGCGATAGAGGGACATGTCTTCCCAATGGCTTCGCACGATGTCAGTTCCCTGACACGGCGCAAATTTCGCCCCTGAAATCAAACGTGACAGCCTGTTTACCGACGCGAAAAAGGCGGAGCTTGCGCCCCGCCTTCTGCGTGTTCCGAACGGATCGGAAACCGATCAGCGCGAATAGAATTCGACGACCAGGTTCGGTTCCATCTTCACCGGATAGGGCACTTCGTCCAGCGTCGGAACGCGGGTGAAGGTCACCTTGTCGCCGTCGGCGGCGACATAGTCGGGAACTTCGCGCTCGGGCAGGGCCTGGGCTTCGGCGATCAGGGCCATTTCCTTGGCCTTCTTGCCGAGGCTGACCACGTCACCGGGGCGCACGCGACGCGAGGCGATGTTGCACTTCACGCCGTTGACGTAGATGTGGCCGTGGGACACGACCTGGCGGGCCGAGAAGATCGTCGGCGCGAACTTGGCGCGGTAGACGACCATGTCGAGGCGCTGCTCGAGCAGACCGATCAGGTTCTGACCGGTGTCGCCCTTCATCTTCGACGCTTCCTGGTAGGTGCGCTTGAACTGCTTTTCGGTCACGTCGCCGTAGTAGCCCTTGAGCTTCTGCTTGGCGCGGAGCTGGATGCCGAAGTCCGACACCTTGCTCTTGCGACGCTGGCCATGCTGGCCGGGACCGTACGAACGACGGTTCACCGACGACTTGGGACGGCCCCAGATGTTCTCGCCAAGGCGGCGGTCAATCTTGTACTTCGATGCCTTGCGCTTCGACATGCGCTGCATTCCTTCAACTTGCGTGCGCCGGCAACGCGCCGGTGCTTCTGGACCCGGAACCGCACCATCCCGCCAGTTGCAGGATGCGGCCGCCGCTTCACCGGGTGTGCGGAGCCAATTGCGAAGCGCGGCCAAGAACAGACATTTGCGCCTTTGTCAAGGCGACCGGGCATAGACAGCGCCGGTAAATTCAGGTGCTATCCGATACGATGCACGACAGGCCGCCTCGTATCGAACTCTGCCAGCCTCCGGAACCCGGTTCCGGAAGTGTGGAGGCGATCGACCAGCAGATACTTTTTCTGCTTTCCCAAAGGTTTGGTCTGGCGCGCGAGCATGATCAAGTTGCTCTGCAAAACGACGACGCCCGGACGGCGCAACTTGCCTCGATTCGTCGCAAGGCCTTCGAGCTCGGCATCCCCGTCAGTCTTGTGACCGATTTCTGGGACCGGATGCTCGATGCTTCTGCCGCGATGCGTGAACAGGCCAGAAAAACCTAGTCCGTCGAATCGCCGGGGCGGGAGCCCGGCTTCCGGCGCAAAGCGCTAAGCACGCCGCGCATGGTGCGGACTTCCAGATGGTTCCAGCCCGGCTTGGTCAGCATGGTGCGCAACGTGCGGCGGGTGGACGCGGCGCGGCTCTCCGGTTCGAAGTAACCGCGCGGTTCCAGCATCGTGCAGAGTTGTTCGAACATGCCCTCGAACTCCTCCTGCGGCGCAGGGGGCAGCATGTCCTCCACGGTCGGCTGCACGAGATCGACGTGCTTCGACCATTCGTAGGCGCACAGGATCACCGCCTGCGCGAGGTTGAGCGATCCGAACTCCGGATTGATCGGCACGGTCACGATCGCACGGGCCAGCGCCACGTCATCGGTCTCGAGGCCCGAACGTTCAGGCCCGAAGATTATCGCGCTGCGCCCCGACGCGGAAACGATGTCCCTGGCGGCCTGTTCGGGTGTCAGCACCGGCTTCGTCACGCCGCGCTTGCGGACTGTCGTGGCATAGACGTGGCTGCAATCGGCAACGGCTTCGGCAAGCGTCGGGAAGACCTGGGCCCTTTCAAGCACAATGTCCGCGCCTGCCGCGGCGGGGCCGGCGGAAGGATTGGGCCAGCCATCGCGCGGCGAGACGAGGCGCATCTCGGCAAGGCCGAAGTTGAGCATTGCGCGCGCGGCCTTGCCGATGTTTTCGCCAAGCTGCGGCCGAACCAGGACGATTACCGGGTGGCGCGCGGCGCCTTCTGCCTCATTCACCGCCTGAAACCTCGTGCACGCTCATTTCCTGCACGCTGCTGGCGAACTCCTCAAAGTCGCGTGCTTCTGTGAAGTCGCGATAGACGCTGGCGAAGCGGATATAGGCCACGCTATCGAGCTGGCGCAGACCTTCCATCACCATTTCGCCGATGACCTTCGACGCCACTTCCGCGTCGCCCATCGTTTCGATCTGGCGCTGGATGCCGGAAACGAGCTGGTCCAGCCGCTCCTGGTTGACCGGACGCTTGCGACAGGCAAGCGCGACCGACTGCTCGATCTTGGAGCGGTCGAACGGTTCCCGGCGCTCACCGCTCTTCACCACCACGACTTCGCGCAGTTGGACGCGCTCGAAGGTGGTGAAGCGTGCCCCGCAACCCTCGCACTGGCGGCGCCGGCGGATCGAGGTGTTGTCCTCGCTCGGCCGGCTGTCCTTTACCTGGCTGTTGTCATGGGCGCAGAATGGGCAACGCATCAGGTTATCGGCTGATCCGCTTCCAGAACATGAACCCCGCCCCGGCGACGATGCCGAGCGGGATCGAAACGACCGGGAGAACCGCACCGGCCACAGCGCCGATCGCGGCGCCCGTCAGCACCGGCTTGGTCGACGGATGGGCCATGCCCTGCTTGGCCATGGCGGAGAACTCCTCCTTGGCACGGGTGGCGAGGTCGTCACGGTCGTTCATCGCTCAAAGCTCCGGATAGATCGGGAACTGCGCGCAAAGCTCGGCGACACGGTCGCGCACGCGCTGTTCCACCTGACCATCGCCCTCTTCGCCGTTGCGTGCAAGGCCATCGACCACTTCACCGATCAGTGCGCCGATCTTGCGGAACTCTTCCTCGCGGAAACCGCGCGTCGTGCCCGCCGGGGTGCCGAGGCGGATGCCCGACGTGACGAAGGGCGAGCGCTTGTCGAAGGGGACGCCGTTCTTGTTGCAGGTCAGCCAGGCGCGGTCGAGCCCCTTCTCGGCGGCCTTGCCCGTCACGTCCTTGGCAGAAAGATCGACCAGCATCAGGTGGTTGTCGGTCCCACCCGAGACGACCGAAAGGCCGGCGTCCTTGACCGCTTCGGCCAGCGCGCGGGCGTTGGCGACGATCTGCGCGGCATAGGCCTTGAATTCAGGACGCAGCGCTTCGCCAAACGCGACCGCCTTTGCCGCGATCACGTGGACTAGCGGGCCGCCCTGCATGCCGGGGAACACCGCCATGTTGAACTTCTTCGCCAGATCCTCGTCGTTGGTCAGGATGATGCCCGAACGCGGACCGCGCAGCGACTTGTGCGTCGTGCTGGTCACGACATGGGCGTGCGGGAAGGGCGAGGGGTGCGCACCGCCAGCGACGAGGCCGGAGAAGTGCGACATGTCGACCAGCAGCCAGGCGCCCACTTCATCGGCGATCTCGCGGAAGCGCTTGAAATCCCACACGCGCGAATATGCAGTGCCGCCTGCGATGATCAGCTTGGGCTTGTTCTCGCGGGCAAGGCGGGCAACCTCGTCCATGTCGATCAGGTGATCGTCGGCGCGCACGCCATAGGGGATCGGCTTGAACCACTTGCCGCTCATGTTGACCGGCGAACCGTGCGTCAGGTGGCCGCCCGAATTGAGGTCGAGGCCCATGAAGCTGTCGCCAGGCTGAAGCAGCGCGAGGAACACGGCCTGGTTCATCTGGCTGCCCGAGTTGGGCTGGACGTTGGCGAAGTTGCAGCCGAACAGCTTCTTCGCGCGCTCGATCGCGAGGTTTTCGACCACGTCTGCATATTCGCAGCCGCCGTAGTAGCGCTTGCCCGGATAGCCTTCGGCGTACTTGTTGGTGAAGACCGAACCGGTCGCTTCAAGCACGGCCAGGCTGGTGATGTTCTCGGACGCGATCAGTTCGATCTTGGTCTGCTGGCGCTTCAGCTCGCCACGGATCGCGGCGAAGACTTCGGCGTCTGCGGTCTCGAGATGTTCGGTGAAGAAGCCGGCTTTACGGATTTCCGGCGCTGCGGTGGCAGTGGTCATCTCTCGGGGCTCCTTCAGATCGCGGGATTGGAAAGCTTTTCGACGCGGCCCGCATGGCGGCCTCCGCCGAATTCGGTGGAAAGGAAAGCGTCGAGGCAGGCCTTCGCCATGTCCTCGCCGGTAAGCCGCGCGCCCATCGCGATGACGTTCGCATCGTTGTGTTCGCGGGCAAGCGCCGCCGAAAGCGGTTCGGATACCAGTGCGCAGCGGCAGGCCGGGTTGCGGTTCACCGCGATCGAGATGCCGATGCCCGATCCGCAAAGCGCGACACCGAAGTCGGCGATACCCTCGGCCACGACCGAAGCAAGCTTGTAGCCATAATCGGGGTAGTCGACGCGGTCGGCGGTTTCCGGCCCGAGGTCGGCAACTTCGTGGCCGAGATCGATCAGGTATTCGCGCAGTGTCGACTTGAGGTCGACGGCGGCGTGATCGGAAGCGATGGCGATACGCATGGGATCCGTTTCGACAGCAGTTGTGCAGGGATTCGTTCGCGGCCCCATAAGCTCTTGCAGCGCAACAAGCCACCGCAAATCGCCGCTGCGAATCTGCACCTTCGGGCTCATCGTAACAGGTGTGAACGTCGTTGCGGCCTGCGCGATTGCCAGCGGGAGCCCGCGCGGTTAGACGCCCACGCGCGTGGGCGGTTGAACCGGAAGGCGAAAGTGATCGATGTCGCAGGATAAAGTGCTGATTGCCGGTGGCGGCATCGGAGGACTCGCGCTTGCGCTGACGCTCCACCAGATCGGCGTCGAATGCACCGTGTTCGAAAGCGTGCGCGAGCTTCGCCCGCTTGGCGTCGGCATAAATCTCCAGCCCAATGCGGTGCGCGAACTGGAAGACCTCGGCATCGGCGAGGCCGAGATGGACAAGGTCGGCATTCCCGCCCGCGAGTGGGCGCTGGTCGGCCTCAACGGGCGCGAGATATATGCCGAGCCGCGCGGCAAGCTCGCCGGCTACAACTGGCACCAGTATGCGGTCCATCGCGGCGAATTCCACATGATGCTCTATCGCACGGTGATCGAGCGGCTGGGCCCGGATGCGGTGCGCCTGGGACGGAAGGTTACGGGGTATCGCAAAGAGGCCGACGGTTCGGTTGTCGCGCTTGTCGAAGGTGCAGATGGCGAACGTTCGGAAGTGCCGGGCAGGCTGCTGATCGGCGCCGATGGCATCCATTCGTCGGTTCGCGCGCAGATGCACCCCGGGCAGCCGCCTATCCGATGGGGCGGCACAATCATGTGGCGCGGGACGGCCAAGGGCGTGCCGATCCGCACCGGCTCCTCGTTCGTCGGCCTTGGCACCAGTCGTCACCGCGTCGTGCTCTACCCGATCTCGCACCCTGACGAGCACGGTCTCTCGGACATCAACTGGATCGCCGAGCAGACATACGACACCGATCATGACTGGACGAAGTCCGGCTGGTTTCGCCCGGTCGAACTGTCTGAATTCGCCCACGAATTCGATGGCTTCGTCTATGATTGGCTCGACTTGCCCGAACTTCTCGCCAAGTCGGATGTCGCCTACGAGAATCCGATGATCGACCGCGATCCGCTTCCCACCTGGGTCGATGGCCCGGTGGCGCTGATCGGCGATGCGGCGCACCCAATGTATCCCACCGGCTCCAACGGCGCCTCGCAGGCGATCATGGATGCGCGGATGCTGGGCCGCATCCTCATTGAGCGGGGCGTGACGAGCGAAGCGCTGAATACCTTCGACGAGGAGTTCTGCGGACCGATCGGTCAGGTCGCCATGCGCAACCGTGGCGCCGGTCCGTTCGGCCTGCTCAACATGGTGGACGAGCGCTGCGGCGGCCAGTTCGAGGATATCGACGCGGTCATCCCCGCCGACGAGCGCAGCGCCTTCATGCTCGCCTACAAGCAGGCGGCGGGGTTCGCCAAGGACCGTCTCAACGCCGCGCCGCGCACCATACCCGAAGGCGCCCGCGTCACCCGGGAGCCTGCATGACCATCGCACTCGAACACGCGACCGACCTTGTCGTGGAGCTTTCGCCCCCGCGCGAGATGGGCGAATGTCCGCCCGGCACCCGGCGAATCATTCCGATCGTTGGTGGTACGGCCAGCGGCCCGCTCCTGTCCGGCCGCATCCTGCCCATCGGGGCGGACTGGCAGACCGTGCTGGCGGGCGGAATCGCCGACCTGGACGCGCGCTATGCCATCGAGATGGCCGATGGCGCGGTGATCGAGGTCGTGAGCCAGGGCATCCGCCACGCCTCGGCCGAAGTCCACGCCCGCATTGCCTCGGGCGAACAGGTCGATCCGTCCGAATACTACATGCGCACCGCGATCCGCCTCGAGACCGGGCACCCCGCCCACGACTGGGTCAATCGTGCGCTGTTCCTCGCAAAGGGCGGCAAGGTCGGCAACACGGTACGGCTGTCGGTCTACAAGGTGGGCTAGCCGAGCAGCGCCTTGTGCTGCGGGCCAAGGAAGATCGCGTTGTTTCGCGTGAGGTCGCCCGCCACGAGCTTTCGTCCGTTCCAACCGTGCGCCGCAAGGCCCAGCCTTGCCAGAGCCGCGACGACCGCTTCGGAAGGGCGCTCCACGATCACCACTGGCTTGTGGGCCGCGATGGTTCTTATCCCGCCGGCGATAACCTGTCCCTCGAAGCCCTGGACGTCGATCTTGATGACATCTGGCGCAATGCCGAGCGCGTCCAGCCGCTCGACCTTCACCTCGTGCGTATCGATGGTGAGGTGCGCCGGCGAAAAGCGTGCCATGCGGCGCGGATCGAGCCACGCGGCTGCTGCTTCCCTGTCGAGCGAGGCGATCCCGTCGTAGACGTATCCGCGATAGCGCGGCACGTGGATAAGCTGTTGGCCCCGGTCCAGCCCGAGCCCCATCTCCAGCACTTCCACAGAGCCGCCGGGCGGATACTTCCTGCGAAGGCGTTCCGCTAGAAAGGGGATGGGCTCGACCGTGACGATGCGCTGCGGGCGGGCGTAGCGTTGCAGGGCAACGACGCTCTGGCCCCAATTTCCCCCGACATCGAGCGCGAGGCCGACCGGCGCCAGCCGTGAAAGCAGCCGGATCTCGGCGTCGGCGAACAGGCCCAGCCGTCGCGTCGCCATGTTGTAGAAGTCGAACTTCGCCGCGCGGATCGCCGGGAAGTGGGTCTGCAGGTCGCGCAGTTCGCGGCGCAGCAGGCGAAGCGGCAGGGCTTCGGGCCGATACCCCCGGATCAGGCTGTCCTGTCCGGGGGCGGCGACGTCATTGGTCAAGGAACGAGCGCATCTTGCGGCTGCGGCTCGGGTGCTTGAGCTTGCGCAGCGCCTTCGCCTCGATCTGGCGGATACGTTCGCGGGTGACCGAGAACTGCTGGCCGACTTCCTCGAGCGTGTGGTCGGTGTTCATGCCGATGCCGAAGCGCATGCGCAGCACGCGTTCCTCGCGCGGGGTGAGGCTGGCAAGAACGCGGGTGACCGTTTCCTTGAGGTTCGCCTGGATCGCGGCGTCCACCGGGATGATCGCGTTCTTGTCCTCGATGAAATCGCCCAGATGCGAATCTTCCTCGTCACCGATCGGCGTTTCGAGAGAGATCGGCTCCTTGGCGATCTTCATCACCTTGCGGACCTTTTCGAGCGGCATCGACAGACGCTCGGCCATTTCCTCGGGCGTTGGCTCGCGGCCCTGCTCGTGCAGGAACTGGCGGCTGGTGCGGACCAGCTTGTTGATCGTCTCGATCATGTGGACCGGGATACGGATCGTGCGAGCCTGGTCGGCGATCGAGCGCGTGATCGCCTGCCTGATCCACCACGTGGCGTAGGTCGAGAACTTGTAGCCGCGGCGGTACTCGAACTTGTCGACCGCCTTCATCAGGCCGATGTTGCCTTCCTGGATCAGGTCGAGGAACTGCAGGCCGCGGTTCGTGTACTTCTTGGCAATCGAGATCACGAGGCGCAGGTTGGCCTCGACCATTTCCTTCTTGGCGATGCGTGCCTCGCGCTCGCCCTTCTGGACCATGTTCACGATGCGGCGGAATTCGCCCAGCGACATGCCGGTGGCCGAGGCGATGTCCGATATCTCGGCACGGATGCGCTCGACCGGGGTCGCCTCGTTGGCCGCGAACGCCGCCCAGCGCTTGTCGCGCCCGGCAAGGCCCTGCAACCAGCCATCGTCAAGCTCGCGCCCGACGTACATGTCGAGGAAGTCCTTGCGCGGCACTTTGTGGCGTTCGGCGAGGCGCAGCATCTGCCCGCCCAGCGTCGTCAGCCTGCGGTTGAACGCATAGAGGTTGTCGACGAGGTATTCGATCTTCGAGGCGTGGAACTGGACCGATTCCACCTGTGCCGTCAGGTCTTCGCGCAGCTTCTGGTACTGCGTTTCCCTCGCGGCCGGGAAATCGTTGCCCATGCCGAGCGCATTGAGGCGTTCAGCCTGGATCTTCTCGAACTGGCGGAACAGCGAAGTGATTTCCGCGAAACGCTCCAGCGCCGCAGGCTTGAGCTGGGCTTCCATCTGGGCGAGGCTGAGGGTGTTGTCCTCTTCCTCTTCCTCGGCCGGACGCGCGCGGCGTTCGCGCAGTTCGTCGTCCTCGTCGTCAGCGGTTTCCTCCTCCTCGATGTCCTCTTCCTCCTTGAAGGTGGGACCGGCGGTGGCTTCGCTGATTTCGGGCTCGGCTTCCTCGCCGTCCTCGGAGAGGTTCTCGGGCTGCGGCTCCTTGGAAAGCATCGCGTCGAGATCGAGGATCTCGCGCAGTTGCATTTCCCCGGCGTTGAGCGCCTCGGACCACTGGATGATCGCGTGGAAGGTGATCGGGCTTTCGCAAAGGCCCATGATCATCGTGTCGCGGCCGGCCTCGATGCGCTTCGCGATCGCGATTTCGCCCTCGCGGCTGAGCAGTTCCACCGCGCCCATTTCGCGCAGGTACATGCGGACCGGGTCGTCGGTGCGCTCGACCGTTTCCTTGCGCTTGATGACGTCGGGGCGGTCCTCGACCGTCTCGGCCTCGTCGAGTTCGTCGTCCTGCGCACGCTCTTCAGGATCGACGGCATCTTCATCGCTCTCGACGATGTTGACGCCCATCTCCGAGATCGCGGCCATGATGTCCTCGATCTGCTCGGAGGACATCTGGTCCTGGGGCAGGGCCTCGTTCAGCTCGTCATAGGTGATGATGCCGCGCCGCTTGGCGCGGGCGATCAGCTTCTTGATCGATGCATCGTTGAGGTCGATCAGCGGAGCATCGCCGCTGTCGGTCTTGTCGTTCGAAGCCATTTAACCCCGGTACCACCATCTAGAGCCGGGTCTTGGCGGACCCGGGTTGCGCGTTCGTATAATTATAACGCAGCACGAGCACGGCCCATTTGCCCCAAACGGGCACGCAATGCCATACTCCGCGCGCGCAATCTTTGCTGTTCGGCAAAGTTTTCGTCGGAAAGCTCGGTTTCGGCGCGTCTCGTGGCCTCTGCCAGCGCCTCTTCCACCGCCGGCCACTCGACCAGGATGGCGACTGCTTCGGCAAGTTCATCCGCTGCCGAATCACCGCTACCGGTCAGAAAGCCGAATCGCATTCCGGCGTAGTCCTGCGCCGACGGGAGCCGAAGCCCTCGTTCCAGCAATATGGGGCGCAGCGCTTCGCTTTCAAGCGGTTGCACGCCATCCGAGAGGACCAGCAGGGCGTCGATCAGCGCGCAGGTGGCCGGATCGTCCGGTCGAAGCCTGGCAAGCGAATCGGCGTGGCGGGCAATCTGTTGCGGATGGCGCAGCAGTCCGTCCAGCACCGCGGCCAGCAGGCTCGTGCTTGGCCCGGTCCCGATTCGCAGCATCTTTGCCTTGTCCTGCTCGGCAAGCGGCGGCGGCGCGGGCTTCCACGGCTGTCCCTTGCCACGGGCCGCCGATCCGCCCTGCCGGGGCTGGAACGGCGCGCGCTCCTTGCGGGCAAAGGCAAGTTCGCCGAATCGCTCTGTCAGCTCGCGACGGTACAGCGATTTGATGTCGGGATGCTGGATGGTCTCGCAATGGGCGAGCAACCGCGCCTTGAGCCCGGCCTTGTCCTCCGGAGTCGCGAGCGGCGCGGCATCGCGCTCCACTTCCCACAGCACGTCGACGAGGCTGCGCGCCCCGTCGAGCAGCGCTTCCATCGCCGCCGGACCCTGCTTCTTAACGACGTCGTCCGGGTCCATTCCCTGCGGCAGAGTCACGATGCGAAGCGAATGGCCGGGGCGGAGCAGGGGAAGGGCGCGGGTAATCGCCCGCATCGCCGCGCGCTGCCCGGCGGCATCGCCGTCGAAGCAAAGCGTCGGTGTTTCCACCAGCCGCCACAGCCGCTCGATCTGGTGCTCGGTCAGCGCGGTGCCCAGCGGCGCCACCGCCTCACCGATGCCCGCGGCCGCAAGTGCGACCACGTCCATGTACCCTTCGACCACCACCACGCGCCCGTTCTGGCGCGAGGCGGGGCCGGCGCGGTGGAGATTATAGACCGTCCGCCCCTTGTCGAAGAGCGGCGTGTCGGGCGAATTGAGGTATTTGGGGGCGTCGGTCTTTTCCGCCGTCAGGATGCGTCCGCCGAACGCTATCACCCGTCCGCGCGGATCTAGGATCGGCAGCATCAGGCGGCCCCGGAACCGGTCGTAGGGCTCCTTGCCTTCCACGACGATGCGCAGGCCTGCCTCGATCAGCATTTCGTCCGGAAACCCGGACAGCGCCTCCTTCAGGGCGGTGCGGCTGTCCGGTGCGAAGCCGAAGCCGAAATCCCGAACGATTCCAGCCGGAAACCCGCGCGAGGCCAGATAGCGCCGCGCCTCGGTCCCGCGCTCCTCGCCAAGGCAGCGCACGAAGAAATCCTGCGCTGCCTGCATCACGTCGTGCAGCGACTTCTGCTGCTCCGCCCGTTTCGCCGCGCGCGGATCGGGGGCAGGGACTTCCATGCCTGCCTGCAGCGCCAGTTCCTTCACTGCCTCCATGAACGGGAGGCCCTGGTGATCGGTCATCCAGCGAATGGCATCCCCATGCGCGCCGCAGCCGAAGCAGTGATAGAAACCTTTCTCGTCGTTGATCGTGAAGCTGGGCGTCTTCTCGTTATGGAACGGGCAACAGGCCTTGAACTCCCGCCCCGCCTTCTGGACGCGAACCGAACGCCCGATCAGCCCCGACAGCGAGATGCGGGTGCGGAGTTCGTCCAGCCATTGCGGGGTGAGGGTCATGTGGTCTCGCCGCCGCGGTGCGCGCGGGTCCGCAAACGCCCCTCCCGCCTGAGGGAGGGGCCGGGGGAGGGAATGTTGTCCAACGTTTGCCCGATCACCTGCAACACCCCGTCAATGTTCTCGATGACCTCGTTATTCCAGAACCGGATCACGCGATATCCCCGTTCGTTGAGAAACCGCGTGCGCCGTTCATCAAATTCGACCGCGCTGGCATGCTGGCCGCCATCCAGTTCGATCACCAGCCGCTTTTCCCGTGAAACGAAATCGCAAATGTACTGGCCCACCGGAAACTGGCGGTCGAAGCGGACGCCGTTCATCTCTCCGCGCGGAGAG
Organism: Novosphingobium aromaticivorans DSM 12444; assembly: GCF_000013325.1. Lineage (GTDB taxonomy): Bacteria > Pseudomonadota > Alphaproteobacteria > Sphingomonadales > Sphingomonadaceae > Novosphingobium > Novosphingobium aromaticivorans. The sequence continues at coordinate 2,375,373 of NC_007794.1, read as the reverse complement.
ATGCGGCCATAGCTTCCGTTCTGCCTCGGTGGCGTTCAGGCGCAACTCGCGGGAGCGGGCCGTCGGGGGTGAATAAACTTTGTCGTTGGCCCGAAACCAGGCACGATCAAAGTCTCGGTCCTGGTCCCAACTGGTTCCGTCGGCCAACATGCCCTCCCCCAGCCCCTCCCGCAGGCGGGAGGGGAGCTAACGTGTCAGCCGGCCAGCGCAGCCTTCACCAGCCCGCTTGCCTTGCCCATGTCGAGCTGAGTGCCGTGTTTCGCCTTGAGCGCCGCCACGACCTTGCCCATGTCCTTCATGCCTGCCGCACCGGTCTCGGCGATGATCGCGGCGATGGCCGCCTTGGTGTCGTCCTCGCTCATCTGCTGCGGCAGGAATTCCTCGATCACCGCCAGCTCGGCCTTTTCCACGTCAGCCAGTTCCTGTCGGCCGCCCTGTTCGTAGAGCGTGATCGATTCGCGGCGCTGCTTGGCCATCTTCTGGAGGACGTCGGTGACGAGCACGTCGTCCTCCGGCACGGCCGACGCGGTACGCAGTTCGATGTCCTTGTCCTTGAGCTTGGCAAGGATGAGGCGGACGGCGGCGAGACGGGGCTTGTCGCCAGACTTCATGGCGGCCACCTGCGCGGCCTTGATCGTGTCGCGGATCATGTAAACGTATTTCCTGTGGAGTTTGGCCCGCCAAAAGCGGGAAACCGCACATGTAGGGGAAACTTTCGGGAATCGCTAGGTTGACGCTGCGGCAATGCAGGTCTAGCAGCCGCCCCTTAGCAACATCGCCAGAACCCCTGCCAACGGAGCGCCCCATATCATGGCCGACCCCGCACTTTCGCACGCGCCTCAACCAGATGGCGCGACGGGAGTCCTTGTACTTGCCGATGGGTCTGTTGCCTGGGGACGTGGATTTGGCGCTGCTGGTGCGGCCGTTGGCGAGGTGTGCTTCAACACCGCGATGACCGGATACCAGGAAGTGATGACCGATCCGTCCTATGCGGGACAGGTCGTCACCTTCACTTTTCCGCACATCGGCAACGTCGGCACCAATCCGGACGACATGGAAAGCCATGACACGCCGGGCGCCGTGGGCTGCGTGGTGCGCGAGGACGTGACCGCGCCCGCCAACTTCCGCGCTGCCGGCACCTTCCAGCAGTGGATGGAGCAGCAGGGCAAGATCGGCATCTCCGGCCTCGACACCCGCGCGCTGACGCGCCGTATCCGCCTTTCAGGCGCGCCGAACGCGGTGATCGCGCACGATCCGAAGGGCCAGTTCGACATTCCCGCGCTGATCGAACGCGCGCGGTCCTGGCCCGGTCTCGAAGGCATGGACCTTGCCCGCGTCGTTACACGCGACGGGCAGGAAGCCTGGGAAGGCTCGGTCTGGCATCTGGGCGAGGGCTTCACCAAGCCCCAAGGCACTGGCCGTCCGCACGTCGTCGCCATGGATTTCGGCGCGAAGGACAACATTTTCCGCAATCTGGTGAAGGCCGGCGCGGACGTGACGATCGTGCCCGCCGAAACCAGCCTCGAGACGATCCTTTCGCTCAAGCCCGCAGGCGTGTTCCTGTCGAACGGTCCGGGCGACCCGGCGGCGACCGGCGCCTACGCCGTGCCGGTGATCCAGAAGCTGCTCGAGATGGACATGCCGGTTTTCGGCATCTGCCTCGGCCACCAGATGCTGGCGCTCGCCGCCGGTGCACGCACCACCAAGATGCACCAGGGCCACCGCGGTGCGAACCACCCGGTCAAGCGCATCGAGGACGGCGTCGTCGAGATCACCTCGATGAACCACGGCTTTGCTGTCGACAACGCGCCGGGCGCGCTGGGCGACAAGGTGATCGAAACTCACGTCTCGCTGTTCGACGGCTCGAACTGCGGTATCGCGGTCAAGGGCAAGAAGGCGTTCGGCGTGCAATACCACCCGGAAGCTTCGCCCGGCCCGCAGGACAGTTTCTACCTGTTCGAGAAGTTTGTAGCGTCGCTCGTTTGAGCGGCTGACCCAGAGTATTCCCTCCTCCGGCGCGACCGACACGCGACGGGGGCTGAAACACGAGAGCGATAATGCCCAAACGCACTGACATCTCCTCGATCCTGATCATCGGCGCCGGGCCGATCATCATCGGCCAGGCTTGCGAGTTCGATTATTCGGGCACGCAGGCGGTGAAGGCGCTCAAGGAAGAGGGCTATCGCATCATCCTGGTCAACTCGAACCCCGCGACGATCATGACCGATCCGGATATGGCGCACGCGACCTATGTCGAGCCGATCACGCCCGAAGTCGTCGCCAGGATCATCGAGAAGGAGCGCCCCGATGCGCTGCTCCCCACGATGGGCGGGCAGACCGCGCTCAACACCGCGCTCGCGCTGTTCAACGATGGCACGCTGGAAAAGTATGGCGTCCAGATGATCGGCGCCAATGCCGATGCGATCGACAAGGCCGAAGACCGCCAGCGCTTCCGCGAGGCGATGGACAAGATCGGCCTCGAATCCGCGCGTTCGGGCGTGGCACACACCATCGACGAAGCGCTTGAGGTTCTCGAGCGCACCGGCTTGCCCTCGATCATCCGCCCCAGCTTCACCATGGGCGGCACCGGCGGCGGCATTGCCTACAACAAGGAAGAGTTCGTCAAGATCGTGAAGGGCGGGCTCGAGGCCTCGCCCACCACCGAAGTCCTGATCGAGGAATCGCTCCTCGGCTGGAAGGAATACGAGATGGAGGTTGTCCGCGACAGGAAGGACAACGCCATCATCATCTGCTCGATCGAGAACGTCGATCCGATGGGCGTCCACACCGGCGACTCGATCACCGTCGCGCCCGCGTTGACGCTGACCGACAAGGAATACCAGATCATGCGCAACGCCAGCATCGCTGTGCTGCGCGAGATCGGTGTCGAGACCGGCGGTTCCAACGTGCAGTTCGCGGTCAACCCCGCCGACGGCCGCCTGATCGTGATCGAGATGAACCCGCGCGTCTCGCGCTCCTCGGCGCTGGCGTCGAAGGCCACCGGCTTCCCGATCGCCAAGGTCGCGGCCAAGCTCGCCGTGGGCTATACGCTCGACGAGATCATGAACGACATCACCGGGGCCACCCCGGCGGCGTTCGAGCCGACCATCGACTACGTCGTCACCAAGATCCCGCGCTTCGCGTTCGAGAAGTTCAAGGGCTCCGAACCGCTGCTCGGCACCGCGATGAAGTCGGTTGGCGAAGTCATGGCGATCGGCCGCAACATCAAGGAATCGATGCAGAAGGCCCTGCGCGGCCTCGAAACCGGCCTCGACGGCTTCAACCGCGTGGTCGAGCTGGAAGGCGCCAGCCGCGACGAGATCACCGCCGCGCTCGCCCGCGCCACGCCCGAACGCCTGCTGGTCATCGCCCAGGCCTTCCGCGAAGGCCTGTCTGTCGATGAAGTCCATGCGGTCACCAAGTACGAGCCCTGGTTCCTGCGCCACATCCACGAGATCGTGAGCGAGGAAAAGGCCATACAGCAGGACGGCTTGCCCAACGACGCCGCCGGCCTGCGCCGGCTCAAGGCGATGGGCTTTTCCGACAAGCGGCTGGCGACGCTCGCCGTGCGTTCGGTCGGTGTTGCGGGCGGGTTGGGCGAGACCCAGGCCAAGCGCTCGGGCCTGCTGCACGATACTTTGCGCGCCATGGCCGGTGCCACCAGCGAAGACGAGGTGCGCGCGCTACGCCACAAGCTCGGCGTGCGCCCGGTGTTCAAGCGCATCGATAGCTGCGCGGCCGAGTTCGAGGCGGTCACGCCCTATATGTACTCGACCTACGAAGGCGCGCTGTTCGGCGAGCCCGAGAACGAGGCGAACCCGTCCGACCGCAAGAAGATCGTGATCCTCGGCGGCGGCCCGAACCGCATCGGGCAGGGCATCGAGTTCGACTACTGCTGCTGCCACGCATGCTACGCGCTGGATGAGGCAGGGTTCGAGACCATCATGGTCAACTGCAACCCGGAAACCGTGTCGACCGACTACGACACTTCCGATCGACTCTACTTCGAGCCGCTGACGGCCGAGGACGTGCTGGAAATCCTCGCGGTCGAGCAATCGAAGGGCGAACTGGTCGGCGTGATCGTGCAGTTCGGCGGACAGACCCCGCTCAAGCTGGCGCAGGCGCTGCAGGATGCGGGCATCCCGATCCTCGGCACGTCGCCGGACTCGATCGACCTGGCCGAAGACCGCGAGCGCTTTGCCGCGCTGGTCGCCAGGCTCGGGCTCAAGCAGCCGGCCAACGGCATCGCCCGCAGCCGCGACGAGGCCGTCGCGGTGGCCAGTCGCATCGGCTATCCGGTTCTCATCCGTCCCAGCTATGTGCTTGGTGGCCGCGCGATGGAAATCGTCGACAGCCAGGCCCAGCTCGACGACTACATCGCCACCGCCGTTCAGGTCTCGGGTGACAGCCCGGTGCTGATCGACCAGTACCTGCGCGATGCGATCGAGTGCGACGTCGATGCGCTGGCCGATGGCGACGAAGTCACCGTCGCTGGCGTCATGCAGCACATCGAGGAAGCCGGCATCCACTCGGGCGACAGTGCCTGCACCCTGCCGCCTTACAGCCTGCCGGCCGAGATCGTGGCCGAGATGGAGCGCCAGGCGGTCCTTCTCGCGCGCGGCCTCGACGTGCGCGGTCTGATGAACATCCAGTTCGCGGTGAAGGACGGCGAGGTCTACCTGATCGAGGTCAACCCGCGCGCCAGCCGTACCGTGCCCTTCGTCGCCAAGGCCGTGGGCCAGCCCATCGCCAAGTTTGCAGCTCGCATCATGGCGGGTGAAAAGCTGACCGACCTCCCGCCGATCAAGCGCGAGATCGACTACATGGCGGTCAAGGAAGCTGTGTTCCCGTTTGCCCGTTTCCCCGGCATCGACCCGGTGCTTTCGCCCGAGATGAAGTCGACGGGCGAAGTCATGGGCATCGATGGAACCTTCGCGGTCGCCTTCGCCAAGTCGCAGCTCGGCGCGGGTGTGCGCCTGCCGCAGGGCGGGACGCTGTTCGTCTCGGTCAAGGATTCGGACAAGCCGGTGGTTCTGCCCGCCGTGCGCAAGCTGGCCGAACTGGGCTTCCGCATTGTCGCCACCGGCGGCACCGCTCGCTACCTTTCGGACGAGGGCGTGAACGTCGAGCGTGTGAACAAGGTGGCCGAAGGCCGTCCGCATATCGTCGATCGCATCATCGACGGCGAGATCGCCTTGATCTTCAACACCACCGAAGGTTGGCAGAGCCACAAGGACTCGCAGTCGATCCGCGCTTCGGCACTGGGGGCGAAGGTGCCGTACTTCACGACTGCCGCCGCATCGGTTGCAACAGTTGAGGCGATCGAGGCTCTGCGGACTGCCGAACTTGAAGTGCGTTCGTTGCAAGACTATTATGGCTGAACCTTATTAGTCCCCCGGCATTGTCGCAAAGGTGTCCGGCTCGACGCATTCGGCGTCGGTCGGCGGGGCCAGGTTTTCCCTTGGAAGCCGTAACGGCAACCAGGGGCGTGAGACAGGAAAGAGACTGACGGATGGCGAGTGTGGAAAAGCTGCCGATGCTTGCGGAAGGCTACGAGAAGCTGACTGCAGAGCTGAAAGCGCTGCGCGAGGAGCGCCCCCGGATCGTCGACGCGATCGAGGAAGCGCGCGCCCACGGCGATCTTTCCGAAAATGCGGAATACCATGCCGCCAAGGAGCGTCAGGGCCAGGTCGAGGCAACCATCGCCGATCTCGAGGATCGGGTAAGCCGTGCCCAGATCATCGATCCGACGACTCTGTCGGGCGACAAGATCATCTTCGGCGCGACCGTCACCCTGCTCGATGACGACGAAAAGCCGGTGAAGTACCAGATTGTCGGTCCTTACGAGGCCGATGCCAAGAAGGGCATGATCAGCTACAATTCGCCGCTGGGCAAGGCGCTGATCGGCCGCAAGGTCGATGAAGAAATCGAGGTCACCGTGCCTTCGGGCGACAAGTTCTATCTTGTCCAGAAGATCGAGTTCATCTGACGGCCGGAGTGCGGATCCAGCAGGATCGGCATCGATACCGGAGATAAAAAGCCCCGGATCGCTCCGGGGCTTTTTTTGATCGACTTGATCAGGCCTTGGGCAAGTCCGGCTCGAGCAGGCGGTGCAGGTGCACGATGACGTAGCGCATCTCTGCGTCGTCGACCGTCTTCTGCGCCGCGCTGCGCCACGCGTCTTCGGCGGCGGCGTAGTCCGGAAACACGCCTACGACGTCAATGGCTTTCAGATCGACGAATTCGAGGCCCTGCGGGTCCTTGACCCGACCGCCCATCACGAGGTGGAGCTTTTGCATTGGCGACTTTCCATTGGGGAGGATTCATATGCGCCACTGACAAAAACGCGAGCCTCGCGCAAGTCGACCAAAGACGTATGCGCCCCTTAGTGTTTCATTCTGGACGCAAGTTCGCCGACCTTCCGCAAGGCCAGTTCGCTGGCTTCCGCGGCGGCCGAGCGCGCGACTTCGGCCAGATCCACAGCCTTGCGCTTCGCGTCGCTGCTGCCTTCCGCAATCCGCTCGCCCACGGAACCGCTGACGTCGGCGATGCGACCGCCAACGGCACCGCCCATTTCCTCGACCTTGCTCAGGCCTTCGCGGCCGGCATCGGCGGCTCGCGTCGCGTAGTCGACGGCCAGCTTGCCAGCCACCGAAGCGAGGCCCGCCGCGCTCTTGCGCAGCCGGCCCGAGGTGGGAATGGCCTTTGCGATCAGTGCGCCGAGGAGAATGCCGGCGGCCAGTGAAGCCACGGGGTGTTCCTCGATCAGGCCCTTTACCGTTGCGACCGGATGGGCGTTCCGGGTGCGCTCGGCAAGACGGGTCTTGGCGGCATCAACCTTGTCACGGAGGCTGGCGTGATCTGCGTTGTCGATTTCTTCAGTCATATCAGTCTCCTCGGCGGAGGTAATCGAAACCTCGCTCTGCAAGGTCGGCGATCGGTCCCCTGAGGAACCATGCCGCCAGTGCCGCGACCGTTGCTCCGATCACCGCCTTGTTCTCGCTCGCCATGTCGCGAGCGGTGTCGATCATTTCAACGGCCTCGTCGACGGCCCGTTCCTTGAAGCGGGCGGGCGAGGCTTCGGTCCTGGCAAGCTCCACGTCGGCGCGGAACACGGCCAGGGCCTCGTCGCGCAAGGCCCTGGCGCTGGCAATGGACTCGGGCGTGGTCACGGCGTGGTTGTCTCCCTGATGCCGAGCGCCGCCTTGGCCTCGTTCATTCGCTTCACTGCCTTGGCAAGGCAGATAACCGTCAGGAGCAGCAGCGCTCCCCCGACGATGGCCAGCGCGCCCCACACCCCCACGTAGTGGGCAAGGGCGAGAAGGAGTCCAACGACCAGCGCGAGGAGCGTGAAGAACCCGAAGGCGAGGCCGAGGACGAGAAGGATCGCGGTCGCCTTCGCCTGGCCCAGGCCATAGGAAGCCTGGGCCTTGCGATAGGCTATCTCCGCTTCGAGCAGCGTCTGCCCATCCTCGATCATCGTCCGGACCGCGTCCGTCAGCGACGGCGCGACCGGCTCGACTGCCGGGCTTTGGTGTGAGTCCGTCGTTTTCATCGGACGTCGGCCCGCGGCCGTCAGTCGTCCGATCCGCCCGAGAGCATCCGGGCGATCGCGAAGCCGGCAACGGCGGCGATGCCGATGGCCACGCCCGGGCTCTTGCGCACGAATTCCTTCACGTCGTCGCCAAGCTCGTTGAGGTCCTTGGCCTCGAGCTTTGCGGCAGTTTCCTGGATCGAGCGGGCGGCGGTGCGGGCATAATCGCCGTACTGCACGCCAAGCTTTTCATCGATGGTGGCGGCGTTGTCGGAGATGGTCTTGCCCAGCGTGCTCAGCGCGTCACTGGCGCGGGTCTTGCCTTCCACGGCAAGCGCTGCGCCCTTCTCCTTGGCCTGGCCGGCATAGACCTTGGCTTCCTCCATCCAGTCGGTGGCGGTGCCGCCGACCTTGGCCTTGTAGGCGGCGCCCTTTTCCATCGCTTCGCCGCGCAGCGCTTCCGCGCCTGCCTTGGCTTCTTCGATGGCCTTGGAGAACCGGCCCTTGGCGCTGGTGTCCGCCGCCGCATCGGTGGCAACCGGAGCAGCCGCGGCTGCCGTCACGGTGTCGGCCTTGCGGGCGGTGGTGCGCTTCTTCGGGGCGTCGGCGGGGGTCATCGTCGTGTCGGCCATGTCTCGTTTCCCTTCGGCGTGTCGCGCGGCTGCGCCGCTACGATATGGGCGGTCCGCGCCATCTTGCTACCCCCGAACGCACAAAGGCAAGAGGCAAGGCAGCAACGCGAACCCGGATAGGTATGTTGCACTGCCAACGCGGCTTGCCTGTAGGGGTTCCAGCCGATAGGAGCCGCGCCAAACCTTGGCGTCTTTCCTATCGCCACACTGCAGGGAGCAGACCATGACCGCGATCATTGACATCCATGCACGCGAAATCCTCGACAGCCGCGGCAACCCGACCGTGGAAGTCGACGTGCTGCTGGAAGACGGCAGCTTCGGCCGCGCCGCCGTTCCTTCGGGCGCGTCCACCGGCGCGCATGAAGCGGTCGAACTGCGCGACGGCGACAAGGCACGCTACCTCGGCAAGGGCGTGACCAAGGCCGTCACCGCCGTGAACTCGGACATCGCCGAATGCATTCTTGGCCTGGACGCTGAAGACCAGCGCGACATCGATCTTGCCATGATCGAACTGGACGGCACCGAGAACAAGAGCCGCCTTGGCGCGAACGCCATCCTCGGCACCAGCCTTGCCGTGGCGAAGGCCGCCGCCGATGCGCGGGGCCTGCCGCTCTACAGCTACGTCGGCGGCGTTTCCGCGCATGTTCTGCCGGTGCCGATGATGAACATCATCAACGGCGGCGAGCATGCCGACAATCCGATCGACTTCCAGGAATTCATGATCATGCCGGTCGGCGCGCCCTCGCTCGCCGAAGCCGTGCGCTGGGGCGCGGAAGTGTTCCACACCCTGAAGAAGGGCCTGCACGAAAAGGGTCTTGCCACTGCCGTGGGCGACGAGGGCGGCTTCGCTCCCAACCTTGCCAGCACGCGCGACGCGCTCGACTTCGTGATGGCTTCGATCGAGAAGGCCGGTTTCAAGCCGGGCGAGGACATGATGCTCGCGCTCGACTGCGCGGCGACCGAATTCTTCAAGAACGGCAAGTACGAGATCAGCGGTGAAGGCCTCTCGCTCTCGCCCGACGCCATGGCCGACTACCTTGCCGCCCTGTGCGATGCCTATCCGATCATCTCGATCGAGGATGGCATGGGCGAGGACGATTTCGAGGGCTGGGCCGCGCTGACGGCCAAGGTCGGCAAGCGCGTGCAGCTCGTCGGTGACGACCTTTTCGTGACGAACCCGAAGCGCCTCGAGATGGGCATTGGCAAGGGGCTGGCGAACTCGCTGCTGGTCAAGGTCAACCAGATCGGGTCGCTCACCGAGACGCTCGAAGCTGTCAGCATCGCACAGCGCAACGGCTACACCGCCGTCATGTCGCACCGTTCGGGCGAGACCGAGGACGCGACCATCGCCGACCTCGCGGTTGCCACCAACTGCGGCCAGATCAAGACCGGTTCGCTCGCCCGTTCGGACCGTCTCGCCAAGTACAACCAGCTCATCCGCATCGAGGAAGAGCTGGGCGTCTCGGCGCGCTATGCCGGCAAGACCGCGTTCGGTCGCCTCGGCGCCTGACCGCGCTTCATTGCGAAACACGAAAAGGGCGGCCTCACGGGGCCGCCCTTTTTGCGTTTCGGACCTCGGGGCTCACGTGATCCGGGAGGATCGCGGTCGAGGCTATCGCGCCTTGCGCCAGGTGGTCGCGGCGTATTCCTCGTCGGGACGAAACTCTGCAGCCTGGCCGGAGAAGTAGGCGATCATCTTTTCGTAGCCTTCGGTCGAGAGACGGACGAAGACGCGGCGTGCGTCGGCCGTGTCGTTCTCGCGCACGATCAGGCCCTTTTCCTCAAGCACCGTGAGCCAGCGCAGGGCGGTGGTGGCGGGGACTGCCGCGCCGATGCAGGCGCTGGTGACGGGGAGGCGCTTGCGTTCCTTGGCTGCGATGAAAAGGTCCAGCAGGATGTCCCATGCCGGTTCCCCGAACAGGCTGGGATCCGAGAATACCTCGGCGCGGCGGCGTCGTTCGCGATAGGCGATGCGGGCAATTTCGGCCCACGCTGGGCTGTCCTTCGGCGGACGGCCGGGAGCGGTCTCTTCGATCCGGGCGTCATCTCCATGGAATTCGAGGTCATGCGCGAGTGCTAGAAGTTCGTTGGCAGTTGCGATCAGGCGGCGGGCGCGCGCTTTCAATTGATCCCTGTCCATCCGCATGATCCCCCTGTCCTGCGTTCCGTCCGCTGCCCCGAAACTCCGGGCGTGGAGAAGGGTATCGAGGTAGTTGCGTAAATCGACCAGAAGGGAACTTACTTAGTTGTTTTCCGCGATTTTGGAATCTATTCGAAATTTTGCAAATGAATACAATATGAAGTCCCTGGCTTTAAATCCATTTCCGTTTTTTGAGGATCCAATCTGGATTCAACTAACCCTTTTTCGGACCCTTATTGCTCGGTTCCGGATTTAGTAGGTAACGCCAGACGCCCCAGGCATTGACCAGCAGCAAGGCGCCGTTCTGGATGGTGATCGAAGCGGTGCCGTTGAGGATGCCGGACACGATCCACGAGATCGATACCGCGACAAAAAGGACGAAGCCCCAGCCGGTCCACCGCCTGCCAAGGTCCGCGGCCACCAGGCCTGCCGCTATTATGGTGCCGATCGCCGCAAACCATTCGAGTGCTCCATCCACCTTTTCGTTCTCCGCCAACGCTTGTCCTTGTGAACCGGCGGAGCGGGTGTCGCGTTCCATCGCGTTGACCTGATCGGTCAATTGCTGGTCTCTTCCAATGCGGGACGCTCTCTGCCAGCCTGCGAGGTGGGAGAGACGATATGGCTGATTTTCCGACGCGGCCCGACGAGGTCGACGCGGTCTGGCTCGAAGCGCGACTGGCCGATGCCGGCGTTCTGGATGGTGCCCGGATCGTCAAGGTGGAATGGCAATCCATCGGCACCGGGCAGGTCGGCGATACCGCGCGCTTCTCTCTGACCTATGATCGCCCGGCGCCGCTCGCGCCCGCCTCGGTGGCGGCCAAGTTTCCGTCAAGCGACCCGACAAGCCGGCAGACCGCCGCGTCGTTCTCGCTCTACAAGCGCGAGGTGAACTTCTACCGCGATGTCGCGGGCCTGATCGACATGCGCGTGCCTCGGGCCTACGCCGCCTTGCTCGACGACAACGGCTGCGATTTCGTGCTGCTGTTCGAGGATCTGGGGCCGTGCGAAGCGGGCAACCAGCTTTCCGGATGCGGGATCGACCAGGCGCGCGACGCGCTCCGGCAGGCGGCCGCTCTTCACGCCGCGACGCTGGACCACCCGGTCCTCGACAGCGAATGGTTGCAGACCGACCCACAGGCCAGCGCCATGCTGCGCGCGCTCTATCCACAGGCGCAGGCCATCTTTCGCGAGCGCTATGCCGATGCGCTCGACCCGGCGCTCATGGCGATCTGCGACGAACTCGATGAATGCGCCGACCTCTGGTTCGACCGCAAGCCTGCCCGCCGCAGCTTCCTTCACGGCGATTTCCGCCTCGACAATATGCTGTTCGGCATCCGGGACGGGCAGGAGCCGATCGCGCTGGTAGACTGGCAGACGGCTGCAGTGGGATGCGGCCTTACCGACATCGGCTATTTCATGGGCTGCGGCATCGGCTCCGGCCTGCGCCGCCCCCACGAGGCGGCCCTGCTCGACTTGTACTGCGCGGAGATGACGCGCCGCGGCGTTGCCATGACCCGTGACGAGATCATGGACGATTACCGCATCGGCGCGCTTCACGGCGTTTCGACCGCCGTGTTCAGTTCCGCCTTCGTCGTCCGCACCGAGCGGGGCGACGCCAATTTCCTCTCGATGGCGCGCGGCGCGTGCGAGCTTGCTCTCGAACACAACAGCCTCGGGGCCCTCAAGCGTCGGATGGAGAATGCGTGATGCTGAGCAAGGGTGACGATTTTCCGCTGCACCAGACGCCCGAACCGGTCGCCTATGCCGGGACCGACCGCAACTTCTACGACCGCTACTTCTTCAACGGCTATGCGCCCGATGGCTCCGGCTTCTTCGCGGTGGCGCTGGGCATATACCCGCACCTCAACGTCGCCGACGCGCACTTCTCGTGCATCCGCGACGGCGTACAGTACAATCTCCACGCCTCGCGCGAACTGAACATGGAGCGGCTCGACCTTGCGGTGGGGCCGATCACGATAGAAGTGGTGGAGCCGCTCAGAAGCCTGCGCGTGAAGGTCGCGGGCGAGGGCATCGCCGCCGAACTGACTTTCACCGGCCGGGCTTTCCCAATCGAGGAGCCGCGCTTCACCTACCGCATCGGTCCGCGCACCTTCATGGACTACACCCGCCTGACGCAGAACGGCCACTATGCCGGCTGGATCGAGGTCGACGGCAAGCGCATCGACCTTGCCCCCGGCACTACCGGTACGCGCGATCGCAGCTGGGGCGTCCGTCCGGTTGGCGCCTCGGACGCCCAGCCGCACGGCCACAACGTCGTCAGCAGCTTCTTCTGGCAGTGGACGCCGGTGAACCTGCCCGGCCGCAGCCTGTTCTTCCACGTCAACGCCGACCGCCATGGCGCCCCGTGGAACACGCGCGCGGTCATCGCGCCCGACGGTGCCGCGCACGACGGCTTCTTCGAAACGCCGTCGGCCACGATGGCCTCCCCGATGCAGCCCGGCACGCGCTGGCCGGCAGGCGGGACGCTGACCATACAGCGGCCCGAAGGCCCGCTTTCGCTGACCTTTGAGCCCATCGTCCGGTTCCAGATGCGCGGGCTCGGCTATACTAGCCCGAAGTGGGGCCACGGCCTCTACCACGGCCCGCTCGCGGTGGAGCGCGAGGATCTGGTCCTCGCCGAACTCGATCCGATGGCGCAGACGCTTGAAAACCTCCACGTCCAGATCATCTCGCGCGTGACCACGAGCGATGGCGAGACGGGCATCGGCGGGTTCGAGCAGCTCGTGATCGGCCCGTACGAGCCCTGGGGCCTCAAGGAGTATTTCGATGCGGGCTAGCGTCAAGCTGGCCGGGATCGTCTTGTTGGGGCTTGCCGCCGGCTCCGCATCCGCGCTCGTGTCGATGAAGCACTTCGGCATGGGCGGGGAAGAACATCAGGGCTGGACCGGAAGCCGGGTGACCGGATCGGTCGATGCGGGCCCCTTGCTGCGCGCGCGGGTGGCGCTGACCGGCCTCCTGGCGCTCAATCGCAGCCAGGCGATATACTTCACGCGCAAGGTGGACGATCTGGGTGAGCCGCTGCGCGAGGATTGCCGCTATCGCCTGTCCGGCGGGCCGCTGCCGGGGCGCTGGTGGTCGATCACCGCCTATGCCGCCGACGACTACCTGCCGCAGAACGATGACGACGCGCTGTCGGTCGATGCATCCGAAGTGCGCCCCGATGCGCGGGGGCAGTGGCAAGCCGAAGCGGGGCCGAGCCCTGGGCCCGGCATGCCGTGGCTCTCCACGCGCAAGGCCGGAAATTTCGACCTGACCCTGCGTATCTACAACCCGGCTCCCGCCGCGCAGGAGGACTTCGCCACCATTGCCTTTCCCAGGGTAGAGCGCATTTCGTGCGGAGAGCCGGCGTGAGGCCCGGTGCACGGTATCTGCTGGCCTTCGTCGCAGCCGTGACCGTAGGCCACGTGGGCACCATCCTGGGCGCGCCCTACGTGATCATGCACGGGGCGATGAAGAAACTTTCGGAACAGGGCAGGCTGGTCAACGCCTTCCGCTTTTCCGACCGCACCACGTCCGCCTCGCGCTGGGTGGTGCGGCCGTCGCCTGATCTGGCCTATGCGAGCTGCGTCTATGACCTGTCGGACGGCCCGATCCTGGTCGATGTGCCTGCGAGCCCGGACGGCGGTTATGTCTCGGTGTCGGTCTTCGCCGGCAATACCGACAACGTTGCGGTGATGGATTCCATCCGCAGCCCCGGCGGCATCCGCTTCGTGCTGATGCGCGAGGGCGGCGATGCGCCGGCTGGCCTGCCGGTTGTCCGCGCCCCGACCGCGCGGGGCATCATTCTCGATCGAAGGCTTGCCCCGACCCAGGCCGCGTTCGAGGCTGCCGACAAGGCGCGCCGCGGTGACCGCTGCGCGCCTCTGGGTTGAGCCTCAGCTCCAGCGTTCGCGCAGCGCGAGGAGGGCGAGGGCGGCCTTGGCAGCCTCGCCGCCCTTGTCCTTCTGCTTCGGGTCGGCGCGGACGAGGGCCTGGGCTTCGTTTTCGACCGTGAGAATGCCGTTGCCGATTGCAACGCCGTCCATCGTCAGTGCCATGATGCCGCGTGCGCTTTCGCCGGCGACGATCTCGAAGTGATACGTTTCGCCGCGGATGACGACGCCGATGGCAACATAGCCGTCATAGTCTTCCGACTGGTCGGCGAGCGCGATCGCGCCCGGAATTTCAAGGGCGCCCGGCACGGTGATGACTTCGACCTCGTGCCCGGCTTCCTTGAGCGCGGCCTTGGCTCCGGCGACGAGCATGTCGTTCAGGTGATCGTAGAACCGGGCTTCGACGATGAGGAACTTGGCCATGGGAAACTGTCCTTGGAAATTTCGGCCCAGCGCCGATGAAGGGATGGCGATGCCTCTAGGCAACGTGTTGCGTCTTTGCCAGCCTGATGACCCGAGTCACACGATGCAATGTTCGCGAGACCCTTCGCCACTTCGTCGACAATGGTGTGATTCGGCTGTTTTCACATTCTGATGTGCTTTGCAAGCGGTGAACAGACACTGCGATGATATGCATTTTCATGCCGAACGCGCTATTTCGGTCACATGTGAAACGGCTTTCCCCTACGGAAAGCCGTAGATTTAATTATACGGTTGACAAAGAATCAGGTCCGATATGTCCTGTCCTCCAGGTAGCCCGCGATGAATGACGGGCACCGCTGGAGAGAGAGGTCTGTGCAATGAGGGGCAAGCTTTCCCTGCTGGCCGGCGTGTGCGTAGCGGCCATTTCCACCCCCGTATTCGCCCAGTCGGCGAACGAGAATGTGGGTCTTGAAGAAATCATCGTTACTGCGCAAAGGCAGGCGCAATCGCTTCAGGCCGTGCCTATCGCGGTGTCCGCATTCTCGGCGGAGAACCTCGAGAAGCAGCAGATCCAGAACTCTTCCGATCTTCAGCTCTCGCTGCCGAACGTAACCTTCACCAAGACCAACTTCACCTCCTCCAGCTTCACCATCCGCGGCATCGGCGACCTTTGCGTCGGCGTCTCGTGCGATGCCGCCACGGGCATCCACCTGAACGACATGCCGATGGTATCGAGCCGCCTGTTCGAAACCGAATTCTTCGATCTCGAACGCATCGAAGTTCTGCGCGGTCCGCAGGGCACCCTGTTCGGGCGCAACGCCACTTCCGGCGTGGTCAACATCATCACCGCCAAGCCTGATCTTTCCGGCTTCGGCGCGTCGGGCGAGGCCGACTACGGCAAGTACAATTCGGTCCGCGTCAAGGGCATGATCAACGTTCCGCTGGGCGAAACGCTCGGCGTGCGCGTTGCGGGCATGTACACAAAGCGCGATGGTTACACCTACAACATCGGCTCCAACAGCCGCATCGACGGTCGCGACATGTACGCCCTGCGCGGCTCGCTGCGCTGGGAGCCGAGCCCGGATACCACCATCGACCTTTCGGCTTACTACTTCCGCGAGAAGGACAGCCGCAGCCGCGTCCAGAAGCAGCTCTGCCATCGCGACCCGACCGGCATACTTGGTTGCTTGCCCGACAAGCTGGCCAACGAGACAACCAACGCGGACTCGACCCTCGCGGCACTGCTGACGTCGAAGGAATTTTTCGGCATTGCCGTTGCACCGAGCTTTGCTGCGCTCGGCCTCGGCAGCATCTATGGCGACGACGGCGACAATTTCTCGGGCGCGGTCAATCCGTCCGACGTTCGTACCGTCAACATCGACTACCTGCCGACCTACTTCGCCGAGGAAGAAGTCTACCAGGGCAAGCTCCAGCAGGCTCTCGGCAACAACCTGACGTTGAATGTCACCGCTGGCTATTCGCGCAACGAGGTTCGCAGCCGTACCGACTACAACCTCGCGACCGAGCGCAGTCTCGTCGGCAACGCGGGCCTCTATGCCCTCGCGGCCTTCGCGCAGAGCCCGACCCTGGGCTTTGCCTTCGCGCCTATCGCGGCTCGCCTCATCCCTAACGGCCCGACCGGCCAGATCTGCCAGTCCGACATCGACCCCAACAACGTTGGTGTCTTCGGCGCGGGCAACAAGGCGATCTGCGCGAACACCTCGCTCGACTTCGATGAATCGAGCCAGACCTACCAGCAGTACGCTGCCGAAGCGCACATCGACTCCGACTTCGACGGCATGTTCAACTTCCTGATCGGCGCGAACTACCTGCGCGGCGTGACGACGAACAACAGCTACTACGTCAACTCGTTCGGTCTGGACTACGCATCGGGCCTGCTCGGTGCTGCGGCGGCGACGACCGGCGCCTTCGGTGCCAATGCGGTGTTCCGTCCTTCGCCGTTCTTCCGCAGCAACACCGACAAGGGCACGCTCGACAGCTACGGCATCTTTGGTGAGACCTACTTCAAGTTCAACGACAAGATTAAGCTCACCCTCGGCCTGCGCTACAACCACGACAAGAAGTTCACCCGAGCCCGCACCACCTTGTTGAGCGACGGCCTGTCGAGCGAATTCGCAGGTGGCAACGCAATCTATGCGCTGGTCGGGGCGGCCTCGCTCGAGGATGCTCTGAACTGGGCCACTGCCGACTTCGACAAGGGCACGGATGACGTCCAGGCCTTCCAGGAACGCTCGGTCAGCTTCGGTCGCATGACCGGCCGCGCGGTGCTGGATGTCCAGCTCACGCCCGACAACCTGCTCTACCTGTCCTACTCGCGTGGGTACAAGTCGGGCGGCATCAATCCGCCGCTCTCGGTCGGGTCGGTCAACGACTCGTTCAAGCCGGAATCGGTCGATGCCTTCGAAATCGGTTCCAAGAACCGCTTCGGCGCGCTGCAGCTCAACCTCTCGGCGTTCTACTACCGCTACAAGGATCTTCAGCTCAGCCGCATCACCGCGCGCACTTCGGTCAACGACAACATCGATGCCAACATCTACGGCGTCGAGGCCGAAGCGATCATGGCGCCCACGCGCAACCTGCTGGTCAATTTTTCGGCCAGCTACCTCAAGACCAAGGTCGTCGGGGACCAGTTCTTCGTCGACACCCGCGACGTTTCGGCGGGCCGTTCGGACACGGTGATCATCAAGGACATCACCCTCGGCTCGAACTGCGCGGTTACCGGGGCAAGCGCGGCGGCGGCCAATGCCTTCGTCAACACCATCAATAGCGGGGTCGGGCTGCGCGGCACGACGCCGATCCCCGGCACCAACACCACCGGTGCCTTCTCGATCTGCGGCGTTCTGGCAACCCAGGCCGCGGCGGTCGGCAGTGCATTCGGCGGCATCACCGTCAGCTCGGGCATCGAAAAGAACGTGCGCGGCAACCAGCTCCCGCAGGCCCCTGAATTCAAGTGGTCGGCGGGCATCCAGTACACGCTCGAACTGGGCGGGATGACCCTCGTTCCGCGCTTCGACATCAACTACACGGGTGAAAGCTACGGCACGATCTTCAACGGCAACATCAACCGGATCAAGGGCTACGAGGTGATGAACGCCCAGATCCAGCTGAATGGCCGTGACGACCGCTGGTTCCTGCGCGGCTACATCCAGAACATCGGCAACAACAACGCCACGACCGGCCTCTACGTGACCGACCAGTCCTCGGGCCTGTTCACCAACATCTTCACGCTGGAACCGCGCCGCTACGGCGTCGCGGCCGGGTTCAAGTTCTGATCCGGCGATAACCAGGCGCGAAAACACTGCGCCGGGGCCCCATGGGCTCCGGCGCTTCCTTTTGGGGTCAGTCGAACTCGGCGCGAGGGGTGCCGCTGCCGTCGTAGACCGGCTGCTTGGCGACGACGCGGTACTTGTCCACTTCCGCTCCCGTCATCCCGGCCTGTCCCAGATAGTCGGCCATCGCGCGGTAGAGCGGGCCGGCAAGGTGGTCTGCCAGCGCGCGGGTGCTTTCCCATTCCTCGTAGACCCACACGCGCGACGGCTTCAGCGGGTCGGCATTCCAGACGTAATGGATGCAGCCCGGCTCGTCATAGGTCGGCAGGATGAACTGCTTTCCCCCGCGCACCACTTCCGCCGCGTCCTTGCCGTCGAAATCGATCCAGCCCCACAGGGTAATCCGCTCCATCGCCTGCTCCATCTTTCGTTTGCCGGCAAAGCGGTAGGCCGGTTCACCCCTTTGCGGAATTGACCTTTGCGTCAGGCACGGCGCTTGCGCCGCAGGCATCGTCGCGCTAAACACTGAACCATATGGTTCAGTGTTTAGCATCTTCTCTCGATCGCTCCTTCGCGGCGCTGTCCGATGGGACCCGCCGCGACATCATCGATCAGCTCGGCCAGGCCGAAGCGTCGGTCACCAGCCTTGCTGACCGTTTCCGGATGACGCCTACGGGCATGAAGAAGCATCTCCAGGTGCTGGAACGGGCAGGGCTCGTCGTTACCCGCAAGGTCGGGCGCGTCAGGATATGCAGGCTCGGCACGCGCGGGCTCGATGCGGAGGCGGCGTGGATCGAGGCGCACCGCAAGCTGTTCGAAGCCCGCTTTGAGGCACTGGACGGGATTCTCGGTGAAATGAAAGCGGAGGAACGCGATGGACAGTCAGTCTGAAAATGGAAGCGGCGCGGGCAACCGCACATCGATCGAGCGCAGGGGCGATCGCGAGCTCGTCGTGACGCGGACATTCGATGCGCCGCGCGCGATGGTCTACCGCGCGTGGAGCGAGCCTGAGCTGTTCCGGCGCTGGTGGATGCCCAAATCCGCAACCGGCGTCACGCTCGTCTCGTGCGACATGGATGTGCGCACCGGCGGCAAGTACCGGCTGGAATTCAGCACCGGCGGTCCGCAAACAATGGCCTTCTACGGCAAGTACCTCGACGTCGTGCCGAACGAGCGGATCGTCTGGACCAATGACGAGGGCGAGGCCGACGCGGGCGAGAAAGGCGCGATCACCACGGTCACCTTCGAGGACCATGGCAGCCAGACGCTGCTGCGCTTCCACGAAGTCTATCCGACAGCAGAGGCGCTCGAGGAGGCGCTGCAAGGCTCCGCCGCCGCATTGCCCGAGCAATTCGACCAGCTAGGCGAAGTGCTGTCCGGCTCGGGAGGCAAGCAGTGAAGCGATGGGAAAGGTGGTGGACGCACTAGGGCTCGAACCTAGGACCCGCTGATTAAGAGCCATGATCAGAGGGTCCTAGCGCGTCCGCATGGGTCCAAAAATGGCGGAAATCTGCCATTCATAGTCCGCATTGTTCTTGAAATGTTCGCCAGTATCCACTACAAAAAGCTACCTAAGGTAGCAGGTACATATGGCGAACAAAGTAGGTTTGACGGATGCAAAGATCGCAGGGCTGAAGGCGCCTGCTGCGGGTCAGATTGAGCTCGCCGATGGCATCGTACCCGGTCTTAGGCTCCGCATGGGCGCCAGTGGTATCAAGACGTACATTCTGCGCAAGCGGGTTCAGGGCAAATGGCTGAATGTGACAATCGGACGTCATGGGCCAAGCTTTACACTGGCCCATGCTCGCAAGAAGGCGCGCGATCTGCTCGTGGATGTCGAGCAGGGCAAGAGCATCGCTAGAAAAGCGGGCGCAAAGAGGAAGGGATCAAAAGGCGTCGGGACAGTCGCGGAGCTCTACGAGACGTACCTCGCTCAGCAGATCGAGGGCAAAAAGCGGAGCGCGAGGGAGTTCGATCGAGTGTTCCGAAAATACATCGAGCCCGAGATTGGAGACCGGCTCGCGGACTCCATAACCCGAAGTGACGTGAGCCGCTTCGTTGAGAAAATTGCGTTCGAGCGGGGCAAGGAAACCCTGACGATGGCGCGGATCGTGTATCGCCACCTTTCAACTTTCTACACTTGGGCCCTCACCAGATTGGAGCATATGCCCGCCAATCCTTGCCGGGATGCATGGCGGCCGAAGCGGAATGAGCCTCGCGACCGTGTACTCAGCGACCGTGAGCTTGCTGCGCTGTGGCAATCTGCGGTCGAGGATGGCTATCCGTTCGGCCATCTCGTGCAGATGCTAATCCTTACGGCTCAACGCAGAGGTGAAGTGCTTGATGCCGCGTGCGACGAGTTCGACTTCAAAGCCAAGGTCTGGACCGTCCCAGGTGATCGAGCAAAAAACGGCAAGGCCAATGTGGTGCCAATATCCGCTCAGGCTCTTGGAGTGATCACCGAGATATTCCGGGCTGCCGGGATTGACCCCGATGACGCCCACAAACAATCCCAGATCCTGTTGGCTTCGAAGGTCACCAATACGAACAGTGTCAGCGGACTATCCAAGGCCTGGAAGCGGATCAGAGCAAGCGTGGACGAGAAGCTCGGCTACGAAGCCGGACACTTCACAATGCATGATATTCGACGGACGGTGGCGACCGGCCTCCAGCGTCTTGGCATACCGTTGGTGGTTTCTGAGGCGGTCCTGAATCACCAATCAGGATCAGCTATGGCTGGCGTCGCTGGGGTCTATCACCGTCACCAGTATACCAACGAGAAACGGGAGGCGTTGGCGCTGTGGGGTAAGGAGGTAATGCAGATTGCAGCCAAGTACCCAGTCGAAGTCAAAGACGGCTGATCTCACAGGGGGTCGCAACCGCTGCAAATCCGCCCAGCTAGAAACCGCAGGATGATGGGCCGTGCTCTGGCCATCGTGTGTCGATCTTTAGAAACGCCATTGTCGAAGGACCTCTTGGACATATCCGGGCGTCTCGCCATTCCGGGGAATGCCGCCTGCGCGTTCCACTGCGCCGGGACCCGCATTGTAGGCAGCCACCGCGAGGTGAACCACGCCGAACCTGTCGAGCATCTGCCGCAGATACCGCGCCGCGCCGAAGATGTTGGCCATAGGATCGAAGCGATTGAGGACCCCGAGTTCTTTTGCCGTGGTTGGCATCAGCTGTCCAAGACCTGCTGCGCCTGCAGGGCTGACGGCGAAGGGGTTATATCGAGATTCTGTCCATACGAGCGCATCGAGCAGGCCCGCGGGCAATGAGTACTTCGCTTCCGCCGCATAGATGTGGGGAAGGTAGCTTGCTCGCCTGAAGTCGGACGGGCCACGTGTGGCCTTGGGTTCGTATCTGTATGGCAGGTTCACCCGGCCATTTTGTGGAACAATGAGACCAGATGCCGGGCCGGCATGACGGGATGACCACAGCCCATGCTCGACCAGCTGGAAGCCGTTCGACGTTTCAGCAATCCGGATGCCTTCGGAGTGGCTGGCGGGGGCTTCGATTGTGGCTGGC
This sequence comes from Novosphingobium aromaticivorans DSM 12444, assembly GCF_000013325.1. Lineage (GTDB taxonomy): Bacteria > Pseudomonadota > Alphaproteobacteria > Sphingomonadales > Sphingomonadaceae > Novosphingobium > Novosphingobium aromaticivorans. The sequence goes on along the minus strand of NC_007794.1, from coordinate 2,353,933 downwards.
GCGGGCAAATCCTGGGCTCTGGCGGAGGTAGCAGAGGTGATCGCGATGCCTGCGACCAAGATAGCTTTCATTGTCATTTTTCGATCCTTCCATAGCCGAATCGAGTGAGAACATATATAGAACAAGCGGCGTAGGAAATTGGTTTGGCGCGAGTGCAGAGTGGAGGCTGCACGGGGAGGGCACCTCAACTGGAGTACGTCGATGCCCCCGTTAGACAAACCTCATCAACTCGAACGCCGCGCCCGCGCGATCGTCGAAAGCCTTCAGGGTACATGGAGTCGGGGCAAAGGCATGTGCTGCTGCCCGGCGCATGATGACCGAACTCCCTCTTTGAGCGTGACACTGGGAAGAAAGGCGATCCTGTTTCATTGCTTCGCGGGATGCTCGAACGAGGAGGTCATAGCGGCACTGGACCGCCAGGGTGTTCGCAGCCGTGACCTGTTCGATGGCTCTAGTGCCGTGGTCGCTGATCGACAGGAAAATAGGGCCTTCGATTCCAACGCGCGGCGTTTGTGGCAATCGGCGACGGCGATCTCCGACAGCCCTGCCGAAGGATACCTCGCACAGCGCGGGATCCTGCGTGCCTCTGATCAGCTCCGTTACCTCGAGCGCACGCCGCTCGGACCATGTGGCGCGGTCCAGTTCCTCCCTGCAATGTTGGCGGCCGTCACGACTGACATCGGCATAATAGCGGTGCACAGGACGTTTATTGATACTGCGAGCGGCAAGTTGGCGGGTTTCGAGCGTCCCAAGCGTGCGCTGGGACGCCTCAGCTGTGGTGCTGTCAGACTTGCCCCGCCAGCCGCGGGCCGGTTGGGCCTTGCCGAAGGTATCGAAAGCGCCCTGTCAGCCATGCAGCTGTTTGGGATTCCTTGCTGGGCAACGCTCGGGAACGAGCGGTTCGGCCTCGTCGCGATTCCCGAGAGTGTGCGCGAGCTCCACTTGTTCATCGACAATGATCCGGGGGGCGAGCTCGCGGATCAGCGCGCACGAAAGGCCTATTCTGCATCAGGCCGTGTGATCCACTTGCGAGCACCAGCGTCGACCGGTCTCGACTGGAACGATGAACTCAAGGCAAGGCTCGCTCGGCAAACCTGATCAGCGAGCCAGAGGGGAGGGGGCCTTCGGCTGATTGTGGCCTGCGAGACGCAGGACCTCGTCAGGAGGTTTTCCATGTCCAACTCTTCCCTCGCTTTCGCATTCGATCCACCATCGCCGCCGCTTGTCGTGACAGCAGCCAATGCAATGGCGCTGCAATTGGCAGCAGGCAGCGCGCTTTCGCGCAGCGACATCAACCGCATCATGACGGACCACTTCGGCGGAACCGATGCACTCGGGGCATGGTCAGTCCGTGATGCTCACGCTGCGCTCGAGCTGGCGCAGGTTCAACACCTGCAAGCATCAGATCAAGTCCAGCCCACGAGCCCGATCGACGAGGCGGAACAGTTCTTCTGCGGTCTCGATGCCCGAATTCCGACCCAGACCAATCGCAGCGACGAGCAGATCGAATGGCAGCAATTCGCGACGCCGCCGCGCCTTGCCTGGCTCGCTGCCCGGGCTTGTGCGATGGGTGGAGATGAGCTCGCGCTCGAACCTTCGGCCGGTACCGGCATGCTCGCAGTCTGGGCTGTCAAAGCCGGTGCGCGCCTTGCCTTGAACGAAATCTCGCCGCTGCGCCGCGACTGTCTGACTGCTGTGTTCCCGGCTGCCCGCGTGACCGGACATGATGCCGAGCTGATCGACGAACTGCTCGATCCGGCCATCAGCCCCAGCGTCGTTCTGATGAACCCTCCCTATTCCCACGGCATTGAGCGAGGGCACGATAGTCGCGCTGGCTCGCGCCATCTGCGGTCGGCCTGGAACCGTCTGGCGTCCGGGGGGCGGCTTGTCGCGATCATGCCTGAATGGTTCGACTGTGCGAAGTTCCTGGCGTGGCTGAAGGGACCGATCTCGCTGCGGCTCAATGCCGCCGTCGAACGCGCGTTCGTCAAACAGGGCACCGGCATCACCACGCGGCTGTTGGTCTTCGACAAGGTGGAAGGCTCCAATGAGCCTGTCGCTATCCGCACAAACGACTTTCGCCAGCTGGTCGATATTGTCGATGCCTTGCCGGATCGCGCCATCTTGGATGCCGTTCCCGAGCAATCGAGCCTCCCGGCTCGTGCGCCGTTTCGCCTGGTGGCGGTGCCGCGCAGGCCGCTGCCGACACCAGCCAGGATCACGCCCCCAGCCTCCGCCATCGGGTCGCTCACCTATCAGTCGCTCGAAACCCCTGCGCGGCTTGCCCCTCAGGTTGGCCACTATCTGCCCTACCGCCCGAGCAGGATCGTCATCGATGGCGCGGCCGAGCATCCGACGCCCCTCGTTGAGTCAGTCGCAATGGGGTCGATCGCTGCACCCAAGCCGGACGCGGTGCCGCAGCTGCCTGACGGACTTATCGCCAAAGGGTTGCTATCGAATGCCCAGGCAGAGACCCTGATCTACGCCGCCAGCGCTCACGGCCGCGATCTTCCCGGCCGGTTCGAGCCCGAGGACAAGGGCTGTTCGCTCAAGGCTTCGGCGGAAGGACATACCTACCGGCAGGGCTATTTCCTTGGGGATGGCACCGGCGCTGGTAAAGGCCGCCAGGTCGCAAGCGTCATTCTCGATCGCTGGGTGCACGGCGAACGCCGCCATATCTGGATTTCGAAGAACGAGGCGTTGCTCGAAGATGCCCGGCGCGACTGGGCTGCGCTTGGCGGCCTCCCGATCGACATCCAACCTCTGGCGTCCTGGAAACTCGGCACCTCCATCGCGATGCGCGACGGGATTCTCTTCGTCACTTATCCAACCCTGCGTTCAGGCCGGAGCGACGCAACGCGGCTTGACCAGATCCTCGCCTGGGCCGGTGAAGACTTCGACGGCGTGATCGTGTTCGACGAAGCGCACGCCATGGCCAACGCCGCTGGCGGCGAAGGATCGCGGGGCAAGGTCAAGGGATCGGAACAGGGTATCGCTGGCGTCCGCCTGCAGAACCTCCTGCCCCGGGCAAGGGTGCTCTACGCTTCGGCAACTGGTGCGTCCGACGTCAACAACCTCGCCTATGCGACCCGCCTCGGGCTCTGGGGTCCGGAGACCGCTTTCGCCAATCGCGAGACTTTCGTTGCCGACATTCGCGACGGCGGCATCGCCGCGATGGAGCTGGTCGCGCGAGATCTCAAATCGCTTGGCCTCTACACCGCGCGTGCGCTCTCCTTTGCAGGCGTCGAATATGAGATCCTCGAGCATTGCCTGACCGAAGATCAGATCGCGGTCTACGATGCCTATGCAGAAGCCTGGGCGATCATCCACGCCAACCTGCGCGACGCGCTGGAGGCCACGCGAATTGTCGACAGCGAGACCGGGGGCACGCTCAACTCGGGCGCCAAGTCCGCAGCTTTGTCGATCTTTGAGGGAACCAAGCAGCGCTTCTTCGCGCAGCTGCTTCTGTCGATGAAGCTCCCGAGCTTGCTGCTTGCGATCGATACGGCGATTGCCGACGGTCACGCTGTTGTCGTCCAGCTGGTGTCGACGGCAGAAGCCATGCTCAACCGCCGGCTTGCCGACCTGTCTGACGAGGAGCGGGAAGCTCTCGAGATCGACCTGTCCCCTCGGGAATATGTGATCGACTATCTCGCCAAGAGCTTTCCTGTTCGCCTGATGGCAGTGTTCACCGACGAAAACGGTAATCCTCGCTCCGAGCCGATGAGTGATGAGCAAGGCGCACCGGTGCTCTGCCGCTCCGCACTTGCCGCGCGCGACCGGATGATTGAGCAGCTCTGCGCCTTGCCGCCCATCGCCACTGCACTTGATGCCATCATCGAACGCTTCGGCGTTGATCAGGTGGCGGAAGTCACTGGCCGGACGCGTCGGCTGATCGTCGGCCGCGACGGTCGCCAGAAACTCCAATCCCGCTCGCCGCGCGCCAATGTCGCCGAGACCCAGGCCTTCATGGACGGCGCGAAGCGCATCCTGGTGTTCTCCGATGCCGGAGGAACGGGGCGCAGCTACCATGCTGATCTGGCCGCGAAGAACCAGGCCCGCCGCGTCCACTTCCTGCTCGAGCCGGGCTGGCGGGCTGACGCCGCAATCCAGGGGCTCGGCCGGACCAATCGCACCAATCAGGCATCGGCCCCGCTGTTCAGGCCCGTGACGACAGATGTGCGCGGCGAGCGCCGCTTCATCTCGACAATCGCGCGACGACTCGACAGCCTCGGCGCTCTGACCCGCGGGCAGCGCCAGACCGGCGGGCAAAATCTGTTCGATCCTGCCGACAATCTCGAAAGCATCTACGCCAAGGAAGCGCTCCATCGCTGGTTCGGCCTCTTGTTCACCGGCAAGCTCGAGGCGGTCAGCCTTGAGCGCTTCCAAGAGCTGACAGGCCTTTGGATCGAAGCGCCTGACGGGTCGATGGTCGATGACCTGCCGTCGATCCAGCGGTGGTTCAATCGCATCCTGGCGCTTCCCATTGCCCTGCAGAACGCGATCTTCGATGAGTTCATGGGGCTGGTCGAAGCGCGCATCGATGCCGCCCGGCAGGCCGGCACGCTCGATCTCGGCCTCGAGACGATTGCAGTCGAGGATTTCACGGTCCTGTCCGACACGCTGCTGCGCACCGATCCGGCATCGGGCGCGACGACCCATCTCCTCGAACTGGAAATCGCCAGGGCCCTGAAGCCGCTCACGCTGACGCGGCTCGAGGAGCTTCACGGCCTCGCTGGGCAGCGGCAGCGCCCGGTTCGTAATGCCCGCTCTGGTCGGGTCGCCTTGCTGGTGCCCGCCCGCAGTATTCTTGCTGATGACGGCAAACGCGTTTCCCGCTTCGAACTGCTGCGGCCCTTGAAGCGCAGTCACATCACCGAGGACCAGCTCGCTGAGAGCAGCTGGGAGGCAATTTCCGTCGACGCTTTCCGCCAAGCTTGGGCGGCCGAAGTTGAGGAAGCGCGGACCAGCCATAAGCGCGAGCGCCTATATCTTGCGGCGGGCCTTCTGCTGCCGGTCTGGGACAAGCTGCCTTCGGACTTCGTTAGGGTCAGTCGCATCTCAGCGGCGGATGGCCGGTCGCTCCTTGGCCGGGAGGTTCCTCTCCATTGTGTTCCGGACCTGTGCCGGACGCTGGGTCTGGAACGCGAGCAAACGCTTTCCGCCGACGACATCGTCCAGACCGTCCTGGCGACGGGCCGAGCCATGGAATTCGCGGGACGCGAGCAGCTCATGGTCAAACGCAGCCTGGTCAATGGCTCACAGCGAATTGAGCTTACGGGATGGAGTGCTGGTCGGCTCGACTGGTACAAAGCCCAAGGCTGCTTTACCGAGATCATCCGCTATCAGACCCGGCTTTTCGTGCCGATCGAAGGCGCAGTGAGCGTGATTGCCAGACTGGCATCATCAGCATAGTTCCTTGCCAAATGGCATTATCTTGAATATATGCTGCCATATGGAGATCTGCTATGTTGGCTCTGCAACCCGTTGATACTGCCGTTACCGCCTTCCGGCCCGATCCAATTACCCAGGACGAGGCAGCTGCCATGTTCCGAGCAGCCATCAACCTGTTCGCCAAATGGGAACTGACCGATGAGCAGGCGGCAACCCTGCTCGACATGCCGGTACGTTCCTATCGGCGATGGAAGGCAGAAGGCCCGGGGCGCGTCTCGCGCGATGGTCGCGCTCGGCTCTCCAACCTCATGGGCATCCACAAGGCGCTTCGGATAATCTTCTCGGAGGCGGCCCGTGGTTATGGATGGATCAGGGCAGCCAACGACGCGTTCGGTGGATTCAGCGCTCTCGAGGTGATGCTCGGGGGCGAACTCACCGACATCATGCGGGTGCGTCGCTACCTCGACGCCGAACGTGGCGGCTGGTGAGCGGAGCGGCGGATATCGCGGTTTCTCGAGTTGAGTGGAAGGGCGCTGTTCGGATCATCCGCAGTGCCTTTCCACCGATCGACCTGTTCGAGGACATCGCTGATCCTGCCGACTGGCCGCTGCTGATCTCGGCAGAGCAGAAGACCAATCCCCGCATCATGGCGACGATTGGCAATCTGGATTTGGTCCCTGTCGACCGCCGCGTCGGCGGCAACGGCGCTTCCTATCTCATGGCGCCGTTCACCCATGTCAGCACCGACCGGCCAAGCCGGTTTACGGATGGCAGCTACGGCGTGCTCTACGTCGGGGACCGGTTTGAAACCGCACTTTTCGAGACGATCCACCACCATGCCCGCTTCATGGCACGGACAAAGGAACCGCCTGGCTGGACCTCGCAGTTCCGGGAGATTGTCATGTCAGTCGATGCAGACCTCCATGATCTTAGATCGGCAGCTGCGGAACCGACCCCGATGCTGGACCCTGAGAGCTACGCTGCATCTCAAGCTCTAGCTGCCAATCTCAGGGGCGCAGAATCCGACGGCATTGTCTACCCAAGCATTCGGCATCCTGGCGGGGAGTGCGTTGCACTCTTCTACCCGGACTGCGCGTCAAACCCCTTGCAGGGGCGCCACCTCGATTATCATTGGGATGGGGAGCGCGTTGACCTTGTCCGCGATGCAGGATCTGGGGCTGTTTTCCGGATCGTCGATTTGCCGCCCGATCCTGTCTGACCGCATGAGTGGGGCTTCCGGCCGAGAGCTGTCGGTTCTCCGAGCACGGGGTCCAGCCAGAAGGCTCATGCCTGCGCACCAGCCTTCACGAGCTCATGAAGCGCTCTGTCTGGCGAAACTGGCCCCTTGTACAGCGGGCTACAAGGTGTCTCGGCCAGCTTAGCCGAAATCACCAGAAGGTCGTCGTCATCGCCCTTTTCATAGGCATAGGCGGCCAGCCAGAATTCGGCCTGCTTAACGAACTCATTGAGGATGCCTACGACGCTCCGGTTTGCCGTCTTGGCGTACTGGACCTTGTCCATTCGCCAGACTTCTTGCGCGATGAATTCAGAAGGGACGCCGTGCTCCTTCAGAACCAGCGCCAATTGTGCAGTAAATCTTCGAGCGAGCGTGGTCGCTGGGGCCAGCGGCATAAGCACAGGAAGCAGCGTCCGTTCGGAAACCAGCAAAGCCACTTGCGGCTTCCAGAGTAAGGCCGTGGCATACCAGCTGCCCAGTGCGGTATCGCTTGGCCCCGGCTCAACGATTTCCGGTTTAATCCGATCAAGCAGCTTCTTGGTGCAATGGAGGTGGAACATCGCGGCGAAGGATAGTGTTCGACGTCCAGCGCGTCCACCGAAGCTGCCGGCTTCGCTGCGAAAATGGCAAGAACCGCCAACAAAGCGCTCATTGAGCAGCCGTAGCTTGTTCGTTGATAGCTGTCCTTCGTTCATGCGAAACTCAAGAACTGGACCAACTCACAGACCGAAGGAGCCACCTCTTATCAGCGGAACAACCTTCGTCCACGACGCCCAAGCCCTCGCTCGTCCAGCCCCTTCTGGATCAATGCCAGGAGGCGGTCCCTCCAATCGTCGGAGTGGATGATCCGATCGAAGTGGGCATCGCGGTCGCGAAGCAGTTCGAGGCGGGAGCGCTGCGAAATGATAGGCCAATCCTCGTAGAGGACGTAAACTGCATTTCCGTATTTGAGGTTCTCGAACACCACCAGGTCGTCGGCGAACTGAGCTCCGAAATAGGAGCCGAAGCCGCCTTGCCCGCGAATATATGCGGTGGGGTTCAGCCGCTCGAAAAGACGCACACGGTCGCGGACATGCTTGTCGAAGTCCGGTGCGTTGCGCGGGTCCACTGGTTGTTGCGCCAGCCGCTCGATCACCTCGTCTATCGTGCCCGGCGGGAAGATTTGCCAGTCGAGGGTAATGGTGGCGATGTAGTCGTCCCGCGTGGCGTCGGCCGCGAAAACCCCCGTTACACCCGTGTTCTCCTGAAGAGCATTTATGGACCACAGTAGCATCAGATCGAACTCGCTTTCAGCCCGCTCCAGGTAAGGGGTCAGGGTGAATTTGATGGCGACGTAATCACCGCCCCCGTCTTGCAGCACCTCCGGTTGGATCAGCATCCCCTGCGGTTCGAACACCTGATGCTGATAGACCTCACGATCCCATGTATGCATGTGGGTGCCGTATGTGCCTGCGTCCCCAAAATTCGGCGTCTCGAATACATAGGTTTTCGTGACCATCGGCCAGTCGGTTCGCTTCCGATCCCACCCGTGGGCATTACGCTCCGACCATTTACCGGCATCTGCGGGAGGCATTACCGGCCCGTCGATGATTATGGCGCCGTCCGCTGCCCGCAATCCGATGTGGGCGTACTCGCCCCGTTCGATGTCTGCGCGAGCAATCCTCTTCGTGGCCGCAATCACAATAAGATCGCCCTCAACTTCTTCGAGCGCGTTCAGAACGTGCGGGGGAACCTTGCGGTAGTTCCTCTTCCACCGAAATGTACGGAAGGCCATTTCGCATTGTCTCCTGAAAAGGAAGCGCCGCCCGGGTGAGCGGGCGGCACTGAATGCTTATTTCTCGTGGGTAGTGGTGTTCGGGCTCCGCTTGCCGTGCGCGGAGGTTACAAAGCGCCCGGAGATCGCACTGCGATACGCACCGCCGGTGCTTCCGCTCTTGCCGCTCGCTTCGTGGACCGTGGTGCTCGGGCTGCGTTTCCCGTGTGCCGAGGTCACGTAGCGTCCACTGATTGCGCTGCGGTAGTGCCCACCGCCACTTTTACCTTTTGCCATAATTAAGGCTCCTTGTGCTCGTGGCAGGTGAGTTCGCTACTGCCATACGAGGTGTATGGTGACTACGAGTTCGCTTGTCAAGCATAAGGAGTCAGGTTATCGCCGAACTTCCCTAACAGCACCGGAGGACAGATGCCATCCCTGCTCGGCACCAAGATTAATGAACTTCGTCGGGAACGCGGGCTCACGCTTGAACAGCTTGCGCAAGCGACCGACAGCTCAAAGAGCTATATGTGGGAGATCGAAAATAAGGACGTTGCCCGCCCATCTGCCGAGAAACTTGAGAGGATTGCGAACGCTTTAGGTGTCACGTCCGCGTTCCTGATTGACGCCTCGCAGGTCAAGCCGACCGAGGATGTGGAAGACACAGCATTCTTTCATCGATTTCAGAAAGCCGATCCCGATGTGAAGGCGAAGCTCAAGCGGATTCTGGACGTGCTGGACGATGAGGAGTGATCCCACTACCCCAAGCGCGTGGGCCAATACCCTCGTGACGATGTGGGGGCCGCGGTTCCCGGTAGATGTGCGGCAAATCGCGCTCGAATACTCCAAGCGTTTCAGCGATCCCGTCCTGGACATCATTGAAGCGCCGGTGCCGAGCTTCGAGGGCGCGCTTGCTCCGCTCAAAAAGCGTGGCGGGTGGGCCATCCTGTATAATCCGGGCATCCGCTCGGCAGGGCGGATTAATTACACCCTCGGGCACGAATGGGGACATTACCTGTGTCACCGCCAGCAATCGCCCGCTGGATTCGAGTGTGGTGAGAGCGACGTGCTGGGCGGATCGCGGCAGCAGGAGCGGGAGGCAGATAAGTTCGCATCCTATCTGTTGATGCCGCTCACCGATTTCCGAGCCCAAGTAGGTAAACAGCGCATGACTCTGGACCTCTTGAAGCACTGCGCTGATCGCTATGATGTATCGCTGACGGCCGCTGCGTTAAAGTGGCTGGAAAGCACCGGTCTGTGCGCCGCCGTTGTGGTCGCCACCAACGGCTTCGTGTTGTGGGGCCGCCGGAGTGCAGCAGCGGGCCGCGCTCGCATCTTTTTCCCATCCGGCATGGAATTGCCGCGAGGGTCTCTCGCCGCAGGAAGCGGTGGCTCATCTCCCCCGCCCGAGGGGCAGGACCTGCCGCCGGGCGTCTGGTGGAACCGGCCGGTGCGCGAAGTCGCAATTTTTGCTGACCATTACGAAATGACAATCTCGTTGCTTATCTTTGAGGACCACGGCGTGTTGCCCGACGGCTGGGAAGACGATGAGGTCGAGGACACGGTTGATCGCTTTGCGCTGAGGAAATAGACAGCGATCGCCGACTTTGCTGTCTGCCCGCTCCAGAGCGCCCAAGCAGCAATAGCCGACATTGGGAGCGCACCTGTGTTTCCGGCACATCCACGACAAAACCGTCATAGAGCGTCAATCATGGCACTCCGCGTCATCGATCACAGCAAAAAGCGTGAGGGTGACAACTTACGTTAGCCGAGTGACGTTCAGAGGGAAGGGACCGAGAGGGCAAAGGCGTTTCTGATCGTTTTCCAGTGAAAACGCCTGCTTCATATATCGGCGGGCCAAGCCCAGCTGAAGTAGCGATTATAGACGTCGGCGAGGTCAGTCGGCGCAGCATGCGAGCTGATCGCGCTCGAATACCAGTGCGTTGTGGTCGCGATCGGTGTCGGGAAGGTTTGCGCGATGTAGGGATTGAACGGGCCGAAGGCTGGTGACACGGCGCGATAGTCCTTATTGATCGTCTTGAGCCAGCTCACGCAGACCGTTTGCGCTCCTGCGGCCCTCAGATAGGCCCGCGCACCCTCGAAGCTGTTACCCTCGGTGCAGATATCATCGATAACGAGGACACGCTTGCCGCCGCGCGCGGGCGGCGACTTATAGGGTTTGCCGCCCACGCCGCGGACGGGTGCCGGGTTGAGCCGGATCGTGTTGAGCTGATTGTCGAGGCCCACGCTTCCCCCTGAGGCCCGCGCGGTCTGCGATTTCACCGCTTTGGTGTGACGGAGAATGAGGTCGGGCAGATAGCTCTTGCGCAGTGACTGCCCCAGGATGTTAAGCGCCTCACTGATCACCGTCGCGTTGGAAGTAGGCGCGTGCCCGGGATAGGCGGTGATATAGTCGATCTCGTCAGCGAGACCTGAAAAATAGATGCGCGCCGCGAGCAGACGGCCCCAGAAATTCGCATCACCGGCACCGTGTTTCGAGGTCGCCTTGGCGTTTTCAGAATAGGCATGCGCTTGTGCGTAGCGCGGCGAGAGCGTTGTGAAAGGCGCGAGCGCATAGACCCGCAGATCGCTCTGTTCGAGCGCCCAGAACCAGCCGTCGAGGCCCAGACAGAGGCAATCGACGAAGCGCGCGACGTCGCGTGGAGAGTCGAATTGAAAGCCGTAGGGGCTCGCCACTCCGTGCCACATGACGTTCACAAACATCAGGCCGCCATTGGCAGCGGTCTTCATATCGTCGGTTGTGTTGCCGACATAAAGGACCTCATTCCGCTGCCAGCCCTTGTCGGAGAGGATATGCGCGGTGGAATCGGCGCGTGGCTTATAAGGCATCCCGTTTTGGCCGCCGATATAATAGCTGATCGGACCGAGCCGCTCTTCGAGCAGGGTCCGGAACGGCTTCGACTGGCCGGGACTGGTGACCGTCCAGTCATGGTTGCCAATGAAAACCGGTTCGACACCCCGCGCCTTGAGATAGCGCAGCAGCCGCAGCGTTTCCTCAAACAGCGGCGCGTTGATCGTGCCCTTGGTCACGAGCACATCGTGCAGCGAAAAGATCGCCCCCTTGAGCACGGCTAGCTATCCCCAAATAGCGAAAGTTGGCCCAACTGAGCGGGTGAAGACTTGCCGATCGCCGACCGGACGAAGGCGTCGAACCGTCCCTGGTCGTGCGGTACGGTGAAGATTTCGCCGGTCGGAAGCCCCATGCCACGCTCCAGCACTACGCGCTCGTCCGGCCACTCAGGCAAGCGCAGGCAGGCAATAGGCCGCCCAAGCGCGGTCGCGAAGCGGACCGTATGGGCCGTGCCGCTGCGGCGATTCCATTCGGCTGGGATCAGGATCCGGCCGAGCGCCGCCTGGAGCCGGTTGCGCTGGACGAAATTCTCGGCGCTGTAGGACGCTGTTGGTAGATACTCGCTGACGATCGCGCCGCCGGTCGCCAGAATATGATCGCGCAGTCGACCTGAGCCCTTGGGATAGTCTTCGAGCATGCCGGTGCCCAGCACCGCGATCGTCGGCACGCCAGCGCGTAGCGAGTGTTCATGCGCCAGCTGATCGATGCCGGCCGCGAGGCCACTGACGGTCGGTACACCCCATTCGCCGAGACAAGCGCCCACATAGCGTGACAGGAAGAAGCCGTCGGCGCTGGGCTTGCGGGTACCGACGACCGCAATGGACGGCTCGGCAAGGCGCTCGACGCTGCCCTGCACGAAAAGCCAGTGCGGCGGACGTTCAAGGTCGAGCAAGGCGGAGGGAAAGCCGGGCGACCCCCGAAAGAGCAGACCGATGCCGAGCGCTTCGAGATGCTCGGCCAGGCGGTCACCCTGTTCAAGCGCATGCCCGCGAACCCGCGACCAGTGCCGCTCTGAGATGGCCTTGCCGTCGCTGCCTGCAGGGTTGGACGCCTCTGGCCCATATTCGAGCGCATCGCTGAACGATCTTTTGTCGTCGGCCATGGCGAACAGGGTTTTCTGACCAATGCCCCGCACCGTCGCGAGAGCGAGAAAGGCACGCTCCTCGTCGATCGTGCCCGCGCTCGGCGGAGTGAGCGCGGTCGCCGCATGGACGTCGCTGATACGGTCTGGCGGTCCGTCGTGGCTTGGTCGATCCATGCTCACAGGCCTCCAAAGGCAAGTGGATCCTCGGGAAAGACCCGCCGCGCGACGAAGAGGCCGATGATCGGAACATTCGGGAATCGGGCCGCAAGCACGGTGTGCATGGCCCGGTAATGGGTTCCGGCTGTCAAGACATCGTCGACGATACCGATTGCCTGCGGTGCCGGGGCGGCAATGGTTTCGTCGATCGAGTAGAGATCGAGCAGGTCTTCGACGGTGACGCGGTCACCTTGTCCTGCTTCGTGCGACGCGGTGGTCGAGGCAGCCTGACGGACGAGCGCGCGCACGTCGGGCGCAGGCTGGCGCATCAGCCGGCAGATGCGCTCCATGCGATCATCATATTCCGGGTGATCTGTTGCCTTCGACCCGGGCACGGGCACGAGGGTAGCACTGCCGAGCCACGCCGGGTTAAGCGCGGCGCCGAGCGCGCGGCCGCACGTGCCGATCGCTTGGCCCTTGTACCAATAATGTGGCTGGTCGGCTTGGCTGGGCTTCTTCTTGAGATTGCTGATCAGCTGGTTGGTGGCGCTGAAGGAATAGTCGCGGTGCGAGGTATATTCGTAGAGATAGTAGCACCGATCCTCGGCCGTCAGGTGATAATGATCCCCGCGGCTCGTCTCATCGATCTGCGAGAGCCGGACACCGTCAACCAAGGGCGCTCCAGATGTCGTCGGGCGTCTTCACGCGCACTGCACCTTCGGCTTCGAAGCGGGCTGGCCACGTGATGTCCGTCCGCTGAAAGCAATTGTCGAGAATGAAGAGCTTGCGGCCCTGATGGAGCGCGGCGCGCGCCTGGGTCAGCGTGCCCGACGTATCGCCAGCCTCGACGATGATCGTGCCCTCGGTGAGAGCGCTCATCGTGACATTGCGCTCGGGGAAGAAAAGGCGGTTATGCTGGGGTGCTTGCTTGGCGTAGCGAAGAACCGGCACCTGCGAGATCAGCAGATGATCGCGGGCGATCTCCTCTTGCAGATCGGCATTCTCCTTGGGGTAGCAGGATCCAAGCGGCGTCCCGATCACGGAAATGGTGCGTCCACCGCGCGCGATCGCGCCGCGATGGGCAGCCGAATCGACGCCCTTGGCAAGGCCAGAGACGACCGTGAAATCGCGATCGACGAGTTCGCGCGCAAGCCGCTCGGCGCGACGGATACCGTCGGGCGAGGCCTCGCGGCTTCCGACGACGGCCACGCACCGGGTTTCGGTGATCTCCCAGGCGCCGCGATAATAGAGAAGCTCGACTGGGTGGCGCGCGTCGCGCAGCTTTGCGGGATAGTCACCGGCATGATGGATGCGGACGCCAAACTGATGGACACCGGCCTTCTTGAGCTTTGCCATCACCTCGGCCGCGCACTGCTCGGCAAGCTGGGCGGGCACGAAGTCGGACGGAAGCGCTTCGGCATCGAGCGCAAAGCGATCGGCCAGGGTTTTGAAGGTCGCCCCCTTTTCGAGCCACAGGGCCTCATAGGCGCCGAGCTCTCGGCGCGGCGAGATTGGCGCCAGCGCTGGCCCTGAATCGTTTAGGGCGAGACGCATGCTTATGCGGCCCTTGCGTCGGTTGAATATATGTGTCCCATCCAGGCTTGTCCTTCCCCTCGGTGCCAGCCTCGGCTTGACAGATGTGAAGCCAAGGACGTGCTAAGGCAAGTGAAACGTCCGCGCGCTGCTCCAGGTGCCGCGACACGAGACGAAGCGTCCTCAACAGCCGCTCAATAATGTTCTCTATTCGTTCCAAAGTCAAGGTGGGGCTTGGTCGAGCAAGTCCCTTCGCATCGGTTGGATCCATGCGAGATGAAGATGACGATCGAGAAAGGAAACGGTGGGAGGACGCTGAGGAGGAGCGCCACTAGGCGGATCTGCTACGACCGCATGAGAGTGGAGTGGGCTTTGCCCTGATTGAGCCATTTGGGCGTCGATGGTCGATGCACAAGGCTCACAATCAGGAGTGTGTCCGATGATCAAGTCGATCCCGCTGAACAAGCTCGTCCAGTCTCCCCGCAATGTCCGCCGTCACACTGACCCGGCAGCAGATGCTGAACTTAAGGCCAGCATCGCTGCCCATGGGCTGCTGCAGAATCTCATTGTCCGGCCTGCCGCGAAGGGCAAATTCGAGGTCGAAGCCGGCGAGCGCCGCCGCCGCGTAATGCTGGCGCTCACGGATGAAAAGATCCTCGCGCGTGATCACGAAGTCACGTGCCTCGTGCTCGCGGACAGCGCTGAAGCGGCCGTCGAGACCAGCCTCGCGGAAAACTTCCACCGCCTCGCCATGAACCCGGCCGACGAAGCCCAGGCCTTTGCGGCGCTCGTGGCAGGCGGTGCGACCGTCGAGGACGTTGCTCGCCGCTTCGGTCTGACCATTCGCTTCGTTGATGGCCGGCTGCGTCTCGCGAACCTTGCGCCTGTGGTGTTTGAGGCACTGGCATCCGGGGAAATCACCCTCGATATCGCCAAGGCCTTCGGCGCGACCTCGGACCAGGACATCCAGGCCCGTGTCTTCGAGCAGGTTTCCTCGGCCTACTACGCACCCAATCCTGACAGCATCCGGCGCATGGTCCTCTCGGGCACTGTCCGGGGCAGCGATCCGCGCGCCCGTCTCGTTGGCCGCGATGCCTACATTGCCGCGGGCGGCCGGATCGAGCGTGAACTGTTCGACAACGACGACAGCGAATCCTGGGTCGATTTTGCGCTGCTCGAAAGCCTTGCCGCCGCGAAGATGGAAGAGCAGGCCAAAGCTCTCGCCGCCGAGCAGGGTCTTGCCTGGGTCAAGCCGACGCTCGATCCCTATGCCAGCCACGATCTGGTCGAAGGGCTGGTCCGGCTTCCTGCCGAACAGGCGCCATTGACCGACGCAGAATTGGCGAGGCTCGACGAACTCGATGCCTCCTATGACGAGCATGCGGCGATCCTCGAGGATGAGGACAGTGCCGAGGAGGCGGTGGCAGCCGCCGAAGCGGCGATCGAGGCGATAGAACGCGAATGCCAGGAAATCCGAGCTCGCCCGCCCGTCATCGCAGCTGACCTCAAGGCCGAAGCAGGTATGATCCTGGTGCTATCGCGCGATGGCACGCCGGTTCTCCAGCCGGTGTTCTATGGCGAGCGTCAGGCTGAACCCGCAGAACCCGATGACGGGATCGAAGTCGTTGCAGGCGAAGAAGGTTCGGACAGGCGTCGGACCACCTTGTCGAAACGTCTGGTTGACGAACTTGCGATGCAGCGCCGCGATGTTCTGGCACTTCACGTTGCATCCGATCCCGGGCTGGCGCTCGACATCATGATCTCCACCCTCGCCGATGCCGATACCCACGATTGGTGGGCGCGCCCTTCGACCACGCTACGCGCGCCAGTTCCGGCAGGCCCGATCATCGGCTTCGAAGCCAAGGATGCGCCGGCGAGCAGCGCGCTTGCTGAGTTCAGATCCGGCCTCGACGAAAGCTGGCGTGCCGGTTCCGAAGCGACGTCCCGCTTCGATCTCTTCCGTGCGCTGCCCGATGACAGCCGCGCGGCCTGGCTGGGCTATGTCGTCGCCCGTTCGCTCGAGGCAAGCCTCAACATGGCGGGAGAGCGTCAGCTGCCGTTCCAGGACCATCTCGGCAGCCTGATCGGTATCGACATGGCGCAGTGGTGGCGACCGACAGCAGCCAACTACTTCGACCGGGTATCGAAGCAGGTGATCCTCGACGCGCTGACCGATGTCGGCGGCATCGAGCTCTCCTCGCGCTTTGCCTCGGTCAAAAAAGGTGATCTCGCGATGAGCGCCGAGCGCGTCTTCGCCGGCACCTACATCACCGAGGTCGAGGTCCGCGAAAAGGCCCTGGCCTGGGTGCCTGAGGTCATGCGGTTTGCCTCCGCTGCCCCGGAGGCTGGCGAAGCCGAGATCGACGCAAGCGACGCTGAGCCTGGTGTCGACGGCGAAACTCATACCCCCCACGAGCTGGCCGCCTGACCTCCTCCTGACAGGCTCGGCCACTCGCACCTCGAGAAGCGGTCCTTCGGCTCACGCCGTAGGGCCGCTTCCTTTTTGGGAGAAGAGCAGAGGGGGCTCGGGACCCTGTGGCACTGACCGGCGAACCCGTCGCCGATTGTCCAGATGCCGCAATCAGGAGAACCATCATGGCCTATCGCAAGGAGCAGGGCGGCGGCCTGTCGCCCGCCACCCGTATCACCCAGGAAATCATCGCCCGTCTGGAAGCGGGCACGAAGCCGTGGATCAAGCCGTGGCGCGGTGTCCCGGTCTCCCGGCCCTTGCGGGCCTGCGGGATCCCGTACCGCGGCATGAATGTCTTCTGGCTCTGGATGGTCGCCGACATGTGCGGCTACGCCTCGCCATTTTGGATGACCTACAACCAGGCAAAATCGCTCGGAGCCCAAGTCCGCAAGGGCGAGAAGTCGACCATCGCGATCTTCTACAAGAGCTACACCAAAGAGGTGGAAGCCCCCGATACCGGCGAAAAGACTGACGAAGCCCGCAGGGTGCTCAAGGCCTATCCGGTCTTCAACGGTGCGCCGTAACGGCGGAAATTAAGGAGTGCTATCATGGATAGTTGATCTTGCTGGCTATAGATCATGCCCACTGGACTAACCTCGGCCAGAAATGGCTGCGATCCCGAAAGGGACGGGGAACAATAGCATGTTCAGAAAAGGTCCCGAAACGCCAAAGCCATTTGAGGCGCGAGGGATCAGGGCAAGACGTGTATGGTGAAAGCTATACTGCCTGAACCCCAGTTTGCAGCGGCTGATAACGTGGCGATGTCGCAGAATGGTTGACGCGGCATATCGGAGAGACGGAGGAAAGGGCGTTGAGTTCCTCCACAGCGAGCGGGACTTCCGCGAGCGCGCCAGCCTCTCTGACGCACCCTCTATAGGGAGGGGTAAGTGAACGAACGGGGCACCTAACCACGTCGTATCTCCAATTTCCGTAATTACGGGATGCCCTGAAGCAGGCGCTGGGAAGACCAGCGACCTGTATGGGCACGGAGCCGCCATATTACTCAAATGCCCGGTGTAATGGCCGGGACAGCCGCCGAGCAATCGGCGGACGGTCGGCAGTATAAGCTCGGGGTGACCCGGGCGAAAGCCTAACCGACCGGGGGAAGGGCGGCAGCGACTGCGATCAGACGACCTCAAAAGGAGGTGTGCTAATGCTGCCAGATACCATTGAGAGGGCCGTCAGATCACTCCCGACCGTCATCAGGTCGGGTCGGAAGGTCAATGGCCTCTATCGCCTGCTGAAAAGCCCGCTCCTCTGGGAGCATGCCTACCAGCGGATCGCCCCGAATAAAGGGGCGATGACGCCCGGAGTTGATGGTCAGACATTCGACGGCTTCTCGCCCGACAAGGTCAGGTCCATCATCGAACGGCTTGCGAACGGGACCTATCGACCTCAACCGGCAAGACGGGTGTATATCCCGAAAGCCAATGGCCAGAAACGGCCACTTGGCGTGCCGACCACGGAAGACAAGTTGGTCCAGGAAGTGGTGCGGACGATCCTCGAGCAAATCTATGAGCCGCTGTTTTCCAGACACTCTCATGGGTTCCGCCCGAAACGTTCATGCCACACGGCGTTGGAATCGATCCGCGCCATCTGGACCGGGGTGAAATGGCTGATCGACGTCGATGTTGTCGGGTTCTTCGACAACATCGATCATGATGTCCTCGTATCCCTGCTCGAAAAACGGATTGCGGATCGTCGCTTCGTGCGGCTCATCCGGGGTCTACTCAAGGCCGGGTATGTCGAAGACTGGGTCTTTCACAAGACCTACAGCGGAACGCCCCAAGGCGGGGTCGTCTCCCCGATGCTGGCGAACATCTACCTGCATGAACTGGATATGTTCATGCAGGCCAAGATGGCTGGCTTCGACAAAGGGAAGCAGCGATCACCATCCCCTGATGCCCGGCGCATCAGGAACCGCCTGTCCTATGTCCGCCGCACAGTGGATCAACTTCGCGCCAAAGGGCGCGGCGACGATCCCAGAGTCACTTCCTTCTTGGAAGAGATCGGTCGGCTCAAGGCGGAACGGCTTGCCGTTCCGGCCAGCGACGCCTTTGATCCGAACTACAGGAGACTGCGCTACTGCCGATACGCCGACGACTTCATCATCGGCGTCACTGGTAGCAAATCGGAAGCACGACAAATCATGGAGGAGGTCAGGACCTACCTGTCCGATCACCTGAAGTTGGCCGTGTCCGCCGAGAAAAGCGGAATCCACAAGGCTTCGGATGGGGCACGGTTCCTCGGATACGAAGTCCGGACCATGACCAATCCCAATCCGCACAAGGCGATCTTCGATGGTCGTCCGGCAGTGCGGCGAGGCTTGGCCGACCGGATGAAACTTCTGGTGCCAAGGGACCGCGTCGTGCGGTTCGTCAACTCAAAGGAATGGGGCGACTACGACAGCTTCAGACCTGTTGGGAGGGCGGCCTTGCGCTTCGCAAGCGATGTGGAAATCGTCCTAGCCTATAACGCCGAATGGCGCGGCTTTGCGAACTATTATGCCATTGCTGACGACGTGAAACGCAAGCTGAACAAGGCAGGTTACTTCGCCTTGCTCTCATGCGTGAAAACCATCGCCGGAAAGCACAGGACATCGGCTCGCAGAGTCTTCGCCAAACTGCGTCGCGGTACGGACTTCTATATCAGCTACGAGGTGGGAGACACCACCCGGACAATAAAACTGTGGCAGTTGAAGGACCTCCAGCGACACACGCGCACCTGGGGCGGGATCGATATCCCTTCCTCAGCAAAGTTCGTGTTCAGCAGGACAGAGCTGGTCGAGCGGCTCAACGCCCGCGAATGCGAGCGTTGCGGTAGCAATGACCAACCTTGTGAGGTTCATCACGTCCGCAGGATCGGCGAATTGCAGCATGCCGGGTTCAGTCGCCATATGGCGGCCGCCCGTCAGCGTAAACGCATGGTCTTGTGCTCCCGCTGCCACAACGATGTCCATGCCGGACAGCCGACCGACCGCCAACGGCGGACAGCACGCAGTCGTGGAGAGCCGAATGCGCTGAAAGGTGCACGTTCGGTTCGGAGGGGGGCCTAGCGATGTTCTCTCCGAGACATTGCGGGCCTACCCTACCCGATCAGGTCGACGGTCTGCCCGAGCGCTTCCATCCGGCTGCAACGCTGGAGCTCGTCGAGCCTGAAGGACGCGAGGCCGAACTCGACGCCTTCTTCGCCGCCATACCTGTCAATCTGCGCCACCAGGGCTGCGAGGCTTATTACGAACCGACTGCGGATCGTGTCACGATGCCGCCGACGAGCCTGTTTTCCGGCTTCGACCACTACTATGCCACGCTCGCCCACGAGCTGTCGCACTGGACCGGCCATGCCAGCCGTCTGGGGCGTGATCTCAAGAACCGCTTTGGCACGGCGGCTTATGCCGCCGAAGAACTGGTCGCGGAACTCTCCAGCGCGGTGCTGGGCACCGAGCTGGGGCTGCCGGTCGCGCACCTCGACAGCCACGCAAGCTATATCGAGCATTGGCTCAAGCTTCTGAAAGACGATGACCGCGCCATCCTGACCGCTGCGGCCAAGGCCGAAGAAGCTTCGAGCCTGCTCCTGAAGCTCGGCGGGAGGATCATTCCTGAGCAGTTTGACGATGCGTCAGACGAAGCTGCGCTAGCGGCCTGAGGGAGGATGTCATGGGCCGATCGGTAAGCTATCCCCGCGGCGCTATCGTCGCCTTCACAGTGCTCGATGTCGAAAGCGACGACGAGTGGGAATTCGAGTATGAATGGCTGCGTGCCGATCTGTGCGAGCGGGCCGCCAAAGCCTTCCCGTCGTTGATCCCGCATGACGGATGGCGCGGCCGGGAGGACCGGATCCTCATGCGCAATGCCTATGCGGATTTCGGCGTGTCGGTCTATGGCGGGCTGGTGGCTGTCTGGATCGCCGAACGCGATGACGGGGCCTATTGGGACGCCGATTGGCGCACGGCCCGGTCGCCGCGGGCGCGGCGCTGGCTGTCCCAGATCGCATCCCGCTTCGATGCCATGTTCGGCGACTATGATTGCCTCGGACACATGTCGAACGGCGAGGGAGTCTATACCAAGCGCGCAGCTTGAGGCCTGTGAGTTGGTTGGTCGCGGCGCTGGGTTGCCATCCCTGGCTGGGCTTCGCCAGCCGGTCTTGGTCTGTCGCCATGCGAGAGAGGCCCTGGGCCAGCCGCCAGTCTTGCGCAACCCGGCTTGGGCGGGCCCGTGTTGGCCTTCGCCCTTCGGGCTCAAGGCCTGCCCGCGCCAGCCCGCCAAGCCGGGTTCCCCCTGACGGGTGCGCAAGCCTGCCTGAAGCTGGCCCTGAAGGGCTCTCGCTGGCGCAGCCATGAACGGGTGCGTCGGCCTCACGCCAGTCAGGAGGACTTCCCTATGCACACGTCATATGCCGATCAACTCGCCGGGCTCGATCTCGCCGGCTTCTCGATTGGACCCGCTCCCCTATCGACAAGCGATTTCCCGGTCCGCGAAGCGGTCGTCCAAACCCTCGAAGCGGTCTGGTCCGATCTTTTCGCCATGGTGTCCGGGACCGCTCTTGAAGCCGACGCCGAAGATCTTGGCTGGGCCTTCGTCAACATCTTCCACCGCTCGGCGGAACGCAAATCAACGGCCCTCGACAGGGCGACCGACGAGGTCCGCGCGCTGATCGCCACTGCCGACGGATCCGAGGTCCACACCCATGACCTTGAGACCCAGGTCGAGCGAGCGCAGTGCGCCGAAAGTGCGATGCTGGCGCTCGAAGAGATGCGCGAAGTCGCAGCAGCCCTGTACCTCAATGAGTTTGGTTCCTCCTGGAAGCCGGTCTCCAGTTCGCGCTTCAATCACAGCGCGATGATGACTTCTGCGCTCGTCGAAGGTCGCGATTTCCTGCGTGCCCGTGCCGAGGCCAAACGCCGTGCAGCGGTGCCCGAAGGAACCCCGGTCGTCTTCGCTGGCGGGCGCACCCGTCATGGATGCGAAGAGGATGCACTGACCTTCGGCAACAACGTCTGGGCAACCCTCGACAAGGTCCGCGACCGCGTGCCCGACATGGTGCTCATCCACGGCGGTGATACCAAGGGCGTCGACCGCCTGGCGTCGAGCTGGGCCGAACGGCGCGGCATCCCACAGGTCACGTTCTCGCTCGATATGCGCTTGGGTGCCCGTGCCGGCTTCAAGCGCAACGAGCGGATGCTCTCGCTTGATCCGCGTTACGTCATCGCCTTTCCAGGCAATGGCGTGCTCGAACGTCTGGTCATCGAAGCCAAGGCCCGGCGGATCACCGTGGTCGATCGGCGCGGGCCCCTTGGGACCAATCCGAAGAGCACTTCGGCAGCCACTGACTGAGGTCATGCCAGTCCTCGCGCCAGCGCCGGGTCGGCGCTGGCGTCATCCATCAGAGGAAAGGCGCGCGCCTGTGGTTTGGAGCCAGCGAATGGTCGATGGCTCCTTTCTACAGGAGGTATTCCATGATCGATATCGAGGCCGTGATGGCCGACTTTGCCGTTCGCCAGGCCGAGCGGCAGATGCAGGTTGCTGAAGAGATTCAGCAGCTCAAGGTCGCCATTCTTCCGCGCTTGCAGGATGCCGGCATCGCCCGTGTCGAGATCCGCTTTGACGGCTGCGGCGACAGCGGTGCCGTTGAAGAATGTGCATGCCTCGATGCAGCCGGCGCGGGGATCCCGTGCCCGGAAGTCTCCCTCAAGGAAGGCGAAGCAGACAGCGTTGATCGTACCGGTTCCGCAGAGCCGCAATCACTCGGACAAGCACTCGAACAGCTGACCTACCTGGCGCTCGAACGTCACCATCCGGGCTGGGAGATCAATGACGGTGCCTGCGGCCAACTCGTGATCGATGTGGCTGAGGCGACGTTCGTGCTGGATTGCAGTCTGCGCTTCATTGCGACCGATGATCACTCGACCGAGCTCTAGGAGACCTGGCATGGCCCACTGCTACTACCACGCCCTCTCGTCGGTCCGGAAATGGGGCGGCACGGTCGATGACTATCTCCCGCTGCACCAGTGGTTCGACCAGTCCAAGGCAATCCTGGCAGACCCACGGCACCGCGCGCTGCGGCACCATGCCGAGGGGATATTCATGCTCGAAACCCTGTTCGGCGAGACCCTCGTCAATGCCGATGGCCGGGTCGTTCCGGTGCGTCTGGTCGGCGAACAGCACGTGCGCGAAGACCTGGGCTCGATCCCCTCCTTTGCCGATTGGGCGCGCTTGATCACGCCGCAGGCCTGGATGCTTCGAGGCAACCCTCTGGACGGCGCTGAAGGGGTGACGATCGACATGCCTCTCTCCGACGAAGCAGTTTCGTCCAGGAATGAGCCATCGGTTGGAGGAGCAGTCATTACCGTGATCTAGGATGGGATTCTCCGGTGGAAGGTCGGGCAGGGATGATCCAGCCAAGATCGGAGGGAAACGAGTCAGGGCTGACCTGCTCAAGGCATCCAGCTCCACCCGGCTTCGATGCAAACCTGTCCCTGAATCACCCCCCGTCGAGACGCGCAACCCGGATCAGGTCCGGCCGAGTTGCCGGGCACGATTTTGCGCATCGCTGGTGCCGAAAACCGGTTCCCACTTTTCGGCGCGATGCTGCGTGCCCGGCTGCCCGCACCACCCGAACCAGTTCCGGGTTTCCCTTCGGTGCGCTTCGCCGCGGGGCGCTTCTGCTCGGGTTTTGCAGCCGGGATGGCCCCGGATTGCTCGATCAGGAGAAAGCCCATGACCAATCTCGTTATCCTCGTTGGCCGCATCGCTCGCGACCCCGAAACCCGCACCACCCAGGGTGGAACCAGCATCACCTCGATCTCGGTCGTGACCGACCGTCCAGCCCGCAAGGATGGCAAGACCTACAAGGACGAAAACGGCTACACCGCCAAGGACAGCGAATTCCACCGGATCACCTGCTTCAACGGCCTCGGCCAGAATGTGGCCAAGTATTGCACCAAGGGCCAACTCGTGACGGTCGAAGGGCGCATCCACTACACCCAGTGGGAAGATCAGAGCGGCACCAAGCGCTACGGCTGCGAGATCATCGCCGACAAGGTCGACTTCCTCACCAAGGGCCGCTCCGGCAGCAACGAGGGGGCTCCCGATATCGATGAGGACTGAATGTCCTTCCCTCACGACAAGGCCCCGGTGGCAGACGCCACCGGGGCCTTTTCTTTTATACGCCTGCGATGCGGCGGCGCGGGGCATGGAACCCCTTGCCGCCGCGGGATGGGCTTTACGCGGGAGCAATCCGCTTCAGCGTTTCCTCGATCCCGAGCGCCATCGAGGCGCGAACGATCTGGCGCAACTGTGCCGGTTCGATCATCTCCGCGCCGCACTCGATCAGCAGCTTTCCGAGTTCGGTCGCTGCTTCTTCACGGAGACGTGCCTCCTCGTTCTCAAGTTGGGCACGCTGTTCACGCAGCTTCTTCAGCGCATCGCGGGCAGTGGGTTTGGACCTGGCCATAGTGCTTCCTTCTTGCTGGCCGTTGGTCCCCTCCGCTCCCGATCTTGGCACTGCGGGCGCATGTAGGAAAATGGTTTGTGGGGCAGGCGTTGCGCTACTGCGCAGGCGTTGGAGAGGTCTCTCTCGCAGAAAGACCAAGTGTGATGCGGGCTTTGGGGCTGCGTCAAGGACGACGGGGCCCCACCATTTTTACCGGGCAAGCCCGGCAAAAATCGTTGCCCCCATCGCCGCTTCGCGGCCGCTGACGCGGTCCCTGACCCAGCCCGTCACCCACATCCTTCGCAGCTCCTGATGCGACGCATCGAACATCAGGAGGAAAGATCATGTACGCTTCACTGAACATTGCCGCTGCTGGTCCCGCCGCTGATCAGGCAGCCTTCGTTGCTGCCCTGGATCAAGCCCATGCCCGGTCCTTTCACAGCTACTTCACGCAGTACGTCCTGACCGATGACGAGGCAGGCTATATCGCGGTCGATGAAGGAGATTACGGCGCGTTGCCCAAGGCCATGCTGGACCGTGTCATCGACACCGTGCGGGGCCGTCTCAGCGATGAATTCTGACCCGCCGGTTTGGGAGGAAGTCCGTCAGGGCTTCCTCCTTTCTTTTTGCTCGCAGACCGTTCCGGCATCCCTCGGCCGGTACGGGGAGGCGGGTCGACGGCGTCAGTCGGGGGTATCGGGACGGTCGAGATCGGCGAGCCGCTCCGGCATACCCAGAACCTTCAACGCCGCGGCCTCAATGGCTTCTGCCTGTGTCGGGAAAGCCTCGGAGGAACTGATCGACACCCCGTTCGGGTAAGTGACCGTTGCCTGGAAACCGTTGCCTTTCGGTGTCGCACTCAGTGTGACCTGGCCCATGCGGCGCCTCCTTTCTGTCCGGAATATTGGATGCAACATAGGCGTCGATCCCGTCTGTGCCTATCGCGATCCGCGGATCGGCTAGTTGCCGAGGACCCTTTGAATGGGGATCGCAAAACGCATCATCCGTTACAGGATCAATAGCTGGTTCCTGTCCTCGCAGTTGGGGACAGTTGGGCACACCGTACGCGACAAATCGCTGGATCAACTGGCAGAAAAACACGAAATTCCAGATGCATGGATCGAATTCCGCGAAATGGCAGCTTCTCCGTCAAAAATGACGTGGGCGAGGGGAGTTACGTGGATTTGACCAAAGCGAGGCCGGGAATGGCGGAATTCCGCAGCCCTATGTGTTCTTGACATGTTCTTGAATCTGACTTAGCTTCAACCTCGCCTTTCGCAGTGTGAACCGGGCTCCTGACCACAAGGAGTCCGTGCATGACACGGCCAATCTGTCTCCAGGTTTACATCTCCAGCGAGCTCAGTTCGCTGATCCGCAAGGCTGCCAAGGTCAAGGGGATCAGCATGAGCGAGTGGGTTCGCGCCTTGCTCGCCAATGCCTGCACCGAGGACGAGCTTTCCTCGCGGCTCGACGCTTCCATTGAACGCATTTCCCGCCGCTCGGTGTTCCTCATGGTCGGGGTTGATGCGCTGCTGGCAGGGCACCCCGACCACGCGCTGCGCGGTCGGGCGCACCAGGCTTACGTGCGCAAATGCAAGGAACTCGGTCTTTCCACAGCCGCTGGCGAGGGAGGCTCCGATGAAGCGTAATCTCGTCAACTTCACGCGTGGCAGCCAGCTGCTCGGACACTTCAGCTTCATGTTCGCGGCGGGTCTCAAGGGCCCATTGATTGTCGCCGCGCTCGTGATCTCATGGACCTCCTGGTGGACCATTTCGGCAGGCCTCACCGACCATGAAGTCTACCTCGTCTGGATGCGGATCTATGCCGCCATCTACGGCTTCATGGAGTTCGATGCCGCCAAGCGGATCACCCTGGAAACTGCCTTTGGCGCGACCATTCAGTTTCCGATTGCGCAGCTCGAAAGCTATCCGCCGGTGGTCCATGCGTGGGAGAAGCTGACTGCGCTTCTGACCAGTGCCTTATGGCGGTCCGGCTTCCTCCTGGTCCCCGTCTTTGCCGTCTTTTACTGGTTCGCCGAGCGGTTCGGCGGCCGCTCCAAAGAACGCAAACATGAGCGCGGCGCGATGCTCGTCACGCTCCCCGAGCTTGTCGATGAACTGACCGCGCACAACCGGCGCGAGCGCACCCGTGAGCTCGATTCCGCGCTGGGCTGGAAATGGCGGCTCAGCCTGCCGCGAGAGATCGCCCGGGTCTTTCCTTATCGGCCATCGCACATCGCCACGGTCTCCTATCCCTGGCGGCTCGAACAAAGCCATGCGATGCTCATTGGTACCACCGGTATGGGCAAGACCGTGGCAATCTCCGACATGATTGCGGAAGCCAGAGCCAAGGGCCAGCGCTGTGTGGTCTTCGATTTGACCGGCGCCTTTATCGAGCACTTCCATGCGGCCCATTGCGACATCATCCTGAACCCGCTCGATGCGCGTTGCCCCCAGTGGAGCCTGTTTGACGAATGCCGTTCTGAAGGCGAGTTCTGGGCCGCGGCGGACGCCCTCGTCCCCCACGACGGGGGCGGAGAAGCCCAGTTCTGGGTGATCGCTGCACGAGCCCTGTTCGTCGAATTCTGCCTCAAACTTGTGGCTGAGGGCAGGGCGACCAACGACGCCCTGGCCCGTGAGCTGATGACCGCGGACCTGTCGCGTGTTCATGCCATGATGCGAGGTACGATCGCCGATCCTCTGACCGCGCCGGAAGCTGCCCGCATGGCAGAATCGATCCGGGCCGTCTTCAACGTGAACGCCAAGGCGCTCAAGCTGCTGCCGACTGCCGGACCTCGTTTCTCGGTCCGCCAGTGGATCGAGGACGGGGCCGACAGCGCCACAAGCGAAGGCTCGATCCTGTTCATTTCGGCCCGCTATGTCGACATGAGCGTCTGCGCGCAGTTGCTTACGCTCTGGCTCGACACGGCCATGAACACGCTGATGACGATGCCCCGCACCCGCGATCTCAAGTGCTGGTTCTTCGTCGATGAGCTGGGAGCATTGCACCGCCTGCCAGCCCTCGAGAAAGGCTTGCAGACGGCGCGCAATTTCGGCGGCGCGATTGTTCTTGGCCTGCACGCCTATGCCAAGCTCAAGGAGGTCTACGGCGAGAACATGGCGATGACGCTGGCATCGCTTGCCCGGACCAAACTGATCCTTGGAACCGCCGACCGCGAAACGGCCACCTGGTGCTCCGACTTCATCGGCCATCGCCAGGTCAGGGACATGGAAGAGGGCTACACTTACGGCTACAACAATGCCCGCGATGCGGTCAGCCTGACCCCGCGCAAGCATATCGAGCCGCTCCTGCTGCCTGACCAGCTGATGAACCTGCCGCGCTTGTCGGGGTACATCAAGTTCCCCGACGGCTTTCCCGCCGCACCGATCAAGCTGAAGCCCGTCGACCGACCCAAGCGGGCGGAGACCTTCATTGCCAGGGTCAAGGAAAGCCCGAAGGCAAGGGTCACGGTGCCCCATCCGGCGGCGGAGCAGGCCGAGCAGAAGGCAGCGCCAACAGGCAGCGAGCATCCCTCGTCCAACGATGACGGAGCGGGCAAGCCGGTCGTCCCAAAGCAGGGCGAACTGGCGCTGGATCAGGGACCGAAAGCCGCGCCGAGACAGGAGCCTGACGCGCCAGCCAAGGATATTGGGCGAGCAGTGGAACACCCACCCGGCAAGACGTCGAAGGAGCGGGAGCCGGCAGCTCGCTCAGGGCAAGACAAGGCGGGCAAGGCCAGGAAGGAGCAGTCGAATACCAGAACCGATGCGCGTGCGCGTAAAGCTGGACCTTCCGCCCGCCCACTTCTCCCGACAGGCGAAGCCGCAGCTGCGCCGGATCAGTCGGCTTCGCCTAAGGGCACGCCCCAGGCCAGCACGCCCGGAACGGAAGGGCTGCAACAGGGCAAGCCGGATAACCCGAAGAGCCAAAGCTCCCGCGATGCCGCCGCGCGCAAGCTGATGATCGAGGATGGTTTGCGGGAGCACGAGCCTCCGCCGATCACTGGTCCCGATCTTGGTGACATGGAGATGTGAGCATGGCGCTGACTGCCTCGGGATGGCGGAGCGATCGATGCTGTCGGTAGCCAATGTCCGCACCGCCGGCGGGGCGGCCAACTACTTCGCTGCCGACAATTACTACACGCGGGCTGATGCCGATCGCTCGGGTGAATGGCTGGGCAACGGCGCTGCCGCGCTCGGGCTCAAGGGGGCCGTCGACGCGCGGCAATTCGAGGCGGTCCTTAAGGGACTGCTGCCCGATGGTAGCCGCGTCGGCAGTGACAACCGGGCGCACCGGGCGGGGACCGATCTCACCTTTTCGATGCCGAAAAGCTGGTCGGTCCTTGCTCTGGTGGGCGGCGACAAGAGGATCCTCGATGCCTACGCCGCGGCTGTCCGGGAAACCCTGCGCTGGGCCGAGAAGAACCTTGCCGAGACCCGGATGGAGGTTCGGGGCAGAGAGCGTGCGGTCCAGACCGGCAACCTTGCGATCGCGCTCTTCCAGCACGACACCAACCGCAACCAGGAGCCCAACGCCCACTTCCATGCCGTCATTGCCAATGTGACGAGAGGGGCCGATGGCAAATGGCGGGCGCTGCGCAATGACAAGCTCTGGCAGCACAATACTTTGCTCAATGCCATGACGATGGCGCGGTTTCGTCTGAGCGTCGAGAAGCTCGGCTACGAGGTCGGGGAGTTCGGCAAGCACGGCAATTTCGAGGCCGTCGGTGTGCCCAAAGACGTGCGCGATGCCTTCAGTTCGCGGCGGGCGGAGATTCTCGACCGCCTGGCAACGATGGAAGGAAGGGGGCTCGCTGCTCGCAACGCAGCAAACCTCATGACCCGGGCAGACAAGGGGCGGATCGAGGATCGCGATGCGCTGCGGCAGCAGTGGCGGGATACGTCCACAAGGCTGGGCTTTGACCCCGCCATGGTCATTGCCCGGTCCAATGCTCGCAGCGCGCAGGACCTTGGCAATTTGACTGGCGTTGGGTCCACGATGCGCGCGATAGTCCGCAATGCTCAGGCCCTTGCAACCTCCTTGGCCGAGCGCCTCGGCCTGCGGGAAGGCGACCCGCTGATACCGGCCCGGCTGACCAATCGCAGTGTCGAGCAGGTCGCTGCAATTCATGCAGTCGCCTCGGCTGTGCGGCATCTGGGCGAGCGGGAGGCGGCCTTCACCCGGGCCGAAATCTACCGTGCAGCGCTTGGCTTTGCGCTCCCAACCTCGCTCGCTGACATCGAGCAGCGCGTCGACCAGCTGCTCCGCCAGGGACATCTGGAGAAGGGCAGGGGTGCCGACCGGGAACTGCTGACGACACGCGATGCCATCAGTCTCGAACAGCGCATCATCGCCGGGGTTGAAGACGGGCGCGGCACCGCGCCGGCGATTGTTTCTCCCGACATTGCCGGGTCCCGGCTGCAGGCCCTGTCCCAGATCAAATACGGGCTCACCTTGAACGCTGGACAGGAAGGGGCAGGGCGCCTGCTGCTTGGCTCGAACAACCGGATCGTCGCGATCCAGGGCGTCGCGGGCGCAGGCAAGAGCACGGTCCTCAAACCTGTCGCCGATATCCTGCGCGAGGAGGGCAGGAGTGTGCTCGGGCTGTCGAAGCCGCCGCAGCCTGGTTGTCGCTTTCGACAGCCGAGCGCGAGGCAACCGCGATTTATGCCTCAGGCCGAAACTTGCGCAGCGCCGTGAACGAGGCTGTGCAGACAGGCCTCAAATCCAGCGGCGAGCTTGGTCCTGACACCATGCGGCTCCAAACCCTGTCGCGCGTCAATGTAACCCGCGAGGAGCTGCGCTATGCGAGCAACTATGCGCCCGGCATGGTGGTCGAGGTCGCGCGGCGTCAGCGCAGCCAGGGCCTTGCAGCAGGCGAATACCGGGTGGTCGGAACAGATGTGGCGCGCGAGCGGGTCACGCTGGAGAACGCGCGTGGCCGCCAGTTCGAGTTTCGTCCCGGTCAGATCCGGCCGCAAGGTGAGCAGGATCCGCTGCGCCTGTTCGAAGTTCGCGCCCTCGACATTTATACCGGCGACAAGATCCGGTGGACCGAGACCGATCACCAGCGGGGCCTGCTCAATGCCGACCAGGCCCGGATTGTCGCTATCGACAAAGAGGCTGTCGTGGTGAAGACATCCTTGGGCGCAGAGCACAGACTCGAACGCGACGATCCAATGCTGCGACGTCTCGATCTCGCCTATGCGCTCAATGCCCATATGGCGCAGGGGCTGACCTCCGATCGCGGCATTGCTGTCATGGACAGTCGCGAGCGCAATCTGGCCAACCAGCAGACGTTCCTGGTGACAGTCACACGGCTGCGCGATCGCCTAACGCTCTATGTCGACAATGCTGGCAAGCTTGAAGCGGCGGTCGAGCGCAATGCCGGTATGAAGCGCTCGGCGCTGGAAACGGTCGATCTCCTCCGCGACGCTGCGTCCAAAGGGCAGGCCAAAGATCGTGTCGATCCTGCACCGGAACGCAAGCCGCCAGAGCTTGACCGGTCGATTACCAAGCCATTCGAGATCGGCATCTAGCGTCCCGCTGTCCCCATGCGTCCGCACATGGCCGGTTGACGCGAAGTTCTTTATTTGTTCTCATTGACCTATGCCTCGAATCTCCGACGATATCCTCCTTACCCATCTCGAAGTTGCGCTGGCCGTTGCGCCGGAGCACACGCTCGTCCGCCTCAATGCCGATGATCCGCGCGCCCAGCGCAGCGCCAGGGTCGATCTGGCTCGCCATTTGGTCGAACGCATGCGCGGTTTGACGATCGAAGGCGACAGCCATGGCGGCCCAAGCGCGCAGCCGTGCCTGTTTCCGGGCGATCTGTCGCCGATCGGATGAACTGATTGGGCTTATCGAGCAGGGTTACTGGAGTGGCCCTTCCGAGGCCTTGGAGCTCAGCTGCACAATTCTCTCGGCGATAGCCTGCCA
Organism: Novosphingobium aromaticivorans DSM 12444; assembly: GCF_000013325.1. Taxonomy (GTDB): domain Bacteria; phylum Pseudomonadota; class Alphaproteobacteria; order Sphingomonadales; family Sphingomonadaceae; genus Novosphingobium; species Novosphingobium aromaticivorans. Next base: position 2,323,063 of record NC_007794.1, on the reverse strand, counting down.
TGTCCGAATGCCCGCCTCATCGCCAGCAAGTGCGAGCGCCCCAATCTGTTCGGCGACATGCAGGGGTGCCTTGTCCCCGTGGGTTTGCAGGACATGGTTGGCGCAGGCCCAGAGCTCCCAGTCGCTGAGCATCAGCCCAGCACGCTGATGGCCGCGCCAACCGTCGCGTAGAGGCCATAGGCGAAGGCTGCGACAAGAATTAATTCGAGCCGGAGTTTGAATGCAGTCGGACGAGGCTGTCCGGCAGGCCATATCTGGTCGCAGGCAAATCCGTTGAACCCTGAACGCTCCCCGACCACTTCGACGCGGGCGCCGATGAATTTGCGTACCTGACGGGTGTTGTCGAGTTCCCAAGTCCCGCCATCATCGGTTCGCAGCATCGGTCCATTGGCCGACCGTACGACTATGCCGGTCAGATGCGTGGTGCTGTTCACCGGCAGGCCGGGCCTTTCCAGTAGCGATCCCAGCGCAGGACTGTGCCGGTCTTGATCATTGCGCATGACAGATCGGCACCTGACGGCAGACGGCACCAGGCAGCGGTCCTGTTTCCGCCTGCGGATCCCTCGGAGCGGCATGTGAGCCGCGGACCTCTGACTACCACGTGTCCGGTCGCGATTGTTCCCTTCGCGCCGCCCATCAGCAGTACCAGCGCATCGCGCGCCTCAAGCGCCGAGGCAGCGGGGCAGGGCTGATTGGTCCGGCAGGTGCCGTCCATCTCCCGGGCCGCGATGCCCGCGATCCTCAGGTGAGGGCCTTCCGCACACCAGACTGGACCATCACCATCCCAGACATGAGTGGGCGTGCAGGTAAAGGACTGCCCGGAAGCGACGATCGAAGCGGCAAGCAGGGCAAGCATCAGAAGGCCACCTTAGAGCGCCCGTCCGAACCAGAGAACCCGTCCGACGATGTTAAGCGTGCGTTTCTCGAGGCCGCGCCAGCTTGGATAGGCAGGGTTGTCGCTCAGGACCGACGCGCGTTTGCCCTGTGGTTCGAGGGCAATCCGCTTGACGCTCAGCATGTCATCCATCCGCAGGACATAGATCCCGTCTCTCAGCCGCGACTGGCCATCCCCGAGATCGACCATCACCTCGTCGCCATCGTGGAGGGTGGGCTCCATCGAGTCCCCATGGACCGCGATAATCGACAGGCTCGACGCCTTGCTCGCGGTCAGTCGGCGCAGCCACTTCTCGTCGAAGCCGAACTGCGCGGATTTGGCTTCCATTTCGGCCAGAGCGCCATGGCCGGCTGATGCCTCGACATTGAGCAAAGGTACATGGACCAACTCTACCACCGGGCCTGAGCGGCGGGCAGGGGCTCCAAGGACCTTCTCATCGACTCCGAAAAATCGCGCCAGGACCGAGCGATCCTGCTCGTCCAACTGCCGCGGACTGCCGCGCCGAATATACTGCTGGATGTAAGCGGCATTGCGCCCCAGCAGGCGCGAAACCGAGGAGTAATTCACCCCTCGTTGCTGGATCAGTTCGTCCAGGGCTCTGCGTGCGTCGTCCATGACTGCCAGTCCTATCGCGGGCACCTAGGAAAATCGATCCTAGACTCTAGGAAGCCTTCCTAGTAAGAACACAACAAGAACGCAAGCTTAAAGCGAGTCTATGGCGATGGAGCTATTGGAGCAGATCGAGGCATATCTAGCGCAAACACGGACGTCGCCGAGCACCTTCGGTCGGCACGTCGTGGCAGATCCTCGCTTCGTTCAGGACCTTCGGGATGGGCGCAGGCCGCGCCGCAAGACCTGCCAGAAGGTGTCGGAATTTCTTGCGAGCTCAGAGGCAGTTAGCCGCAGGTAAATTAGCGAAATCCGGGCAAGCAGCTTTCCGAATCTCGTTGCCTCGCCATCAAGCATCCACTACGCTTACCCATACAGAAACTGGTTTAGCCCAGTTTCTTGGGGGATCTGGCGATGGACAGCGATTCGGGATTGCGACGCGGGGTTGAGAGCCGCCTCGAATTCATCGAATTTAGGCTCTTCTGGGAAGGGCATGTCAACCGGAGTGACCTGATCGAAGTTTTCGGCGTTTCGATCAACCAAGCTTCGACGGATCTGAACAGATATCTCGGCCTGGCTGAAGCCAACATGGTCTACGACAAGAGCGCCAGGACTTATGTTCGTAGCTCGACATTCACGCCCGTATTTCACCAGCCCGACGCATCCCAATATCTCTCCCAGCTCAGATCGCTCTCGGATGGGATCATTGCCGCCGACGACAGCTGGATCGGAGGTTTGCCGAGTTTCGCCTGTGTCCCGACTCCCGCCCGCGGTGTCTCGTCCAAAATTCTGAGGGCCATCGTAACGGCGATCAAGCGGCACGAGGCGATCGAGGTTTTCTACCAATCGATGTCATCCCCTGAGCCCGCTTGGCGGTGGATCGAACCTCATGCCTTGGTGTTTGACGGCTTCAGATGGCATGCTCGGGCGCATTGCCCACGCAGTAGCGCCTTCAAGGATTTTGTTCTCTCGCGCATCACCGATACGCGTTCATCAAAGCCGGCAGAAGCTAGGCCTTCCGGCGATCGCGAATGGGAGGAGCATGTTGAGCTGCAGATCGCGCCTCATCCCGCGCTGAGCGCTGGTCAGCGCAAGGCGATCGAGCTCGATTACGGAATGGAAAGGGGCGTGACGACCATCCCGGTGCGGCGGGCTCTCCTCTACTACGCATTGAAGCGCCTTGGATTGGATACCGATCCGGCAGCACGTAGCCCCCAGGACCAGCAGATTGTTCTATTGAACTGCCGCAACATCGACATCGGTTCGAAGGGTGTCATCGAATAGTGCTATACATCGGATTTTTGTTTCGGATTTCTATTAAGTTTCCGCCATTCTAATCTGTGTCTGGTTCGAGTTTGTGTAAATCTGCCTCGCATCGGTTTGAAGTTGGACAGTTAGGCTTTGGAGAGCTGCAGATGAGTATGGGTTACAATATTCCTTTGGTCACCTCTCTCTGCGACATCAGCCCGGACGTGTTCTCGATGAGCCGATCCGAGCAAGTGGAGCACCTCTCATCGATTGGCGACGCTGATATTTCGACTGCGCGTGCCTTCTACGCTCGCAACCACGTTACAAGCGGAATGTCCGAGTTCCTGCGTGGCGCTATGCGACGCCTGTCCGGTCAAAGCCAACAGGCGGTCTTCGAGCTTCGTCAGGCGATGGGCGGCGGTAAGACCCACAACATGATCGCCCTCGGCCTCTTGGCTCGGTTTCCGGAGTTAAAGGATCAACTTCCAGACACGATCACGGCCGGGATGGGTGACGAGCCTGCTGTAATCGCCACCGTCAACGGGCGGGACGTTCAGAACTTCATTTGGGGGGACATCGCCGAGCAGCTTGGTCGGGCGGAGGCGTTCCGGGACCACTGGGTCAACGGGCCGAAGGAGATGAACGAGGGGGATTGGATCCGGCTCATAGGGGACCGGCCCACCCTGATCATGCTCGACGAGCTCCCCCCGTACCTCGCCATGGCGCACACAAAAACGGTCGGTCAGGGGACCCTGCTGGACCTTCTAAAATACTCAATCGCAAACCTTTTCTCCGCCGCGATGAAGCTCAAACGCTGCGTGGTCGTGGTCGCCTCCCTCGACGCCGCCTATGACGAGGCGCGCCGGATCTTAGGCGGGCAGCTCGCGGACCTCCAGAAGGAGACGAGCCGCGGCGCGAAGTCGATCACCCCGGTCGACCTGAACACGGGCGAGATCTACGACATCCTGCGCAAACGCCTCTTCACCCGACTCCCGGACCCGGACGGGGCAGAGGTGGACAGAGTGGCGCAGGCCTATCTTGCCGCCTACCAGGAGGCGATTCGGGGCCGGGCGCTAGCGAAATCTGCCGAGCAGATGGCTGACGAGATCGTCGCCTCCTACCCGTTCCACCCGAGCTACAAGGACATTCTCTCCCTTTTCAAGGAGAACGAGAAGTTCCGTCAGACCCGGGGCTTAATCCAGTTCACCGCGAACCTGATGCGCGGGGTCTGGGGGAGAAAGGACCAAGAGGAAGTGTTCCTGATCGGGGCGCAGTTCCTCGACTTCTCCGACCAGGAGACCCGAGATCAGGTAAAGGAGATCGAGCGGTCGCTGGAGTCCGCTCTAGCCAGCGATGTTTATGACACGGACGGATCCGCGCACGCTCAGGGCATCGACGGGGACCGGAACGACCGCGCCGCGTCGCAGGTGGCCACCCTCCTGTTCATCTCGTCGCTGTCGGACAACACAGACGGGATCCGGGGCCTGCCCCGCGACACAGTCGTGGAGTACCTGGTCTCCCCCGGCCAAGAGCCGACGCGGTTCATCGAGGCGTTCGACCAGCTTCGGGACCGTTGCTGGTACCTGCATAATCGGGACGGGGATCGGTGGTACTTCTCCGACATCGCCAACGTCCGCAAGCAGATCGAGGACAAGGTCGGAAAGATTCCGCAGGACCGGGTCGACGAGGAGATGCGTCGCCGCCTCACGGACATCTTCCGTCCCGTCAACAAGCTCGCCTACTCTGAGCTGGTGGTCCTTCCGCGGGTCGATGAAGTGAACCTGACCCCGTCTAAGCGGACCTGTCTGGTCCTCTCCCCCGACGCGAAGTCCCCGCCCGCTGCGGCAGCGCGGTTCTTCGACGACGTGGTTTACAAGAACGCGTTCTGCGTGGTCGCCGGGGACGGGTCGAAGATGGCCAGCGCGGAGGACAGCGTCCGTCGCCTCCTTGCGATCGCTGCCGTGAAGACGATCGTGGCGGACACCCCCCGGCACCAGCGGGAAATTGAGACGGAGCAGGAAACGACCGAGATTGGGTTCAACTCCACCGTCAAGAGCCTCTTCAACGCGGTTTGGTACCCGCAGACGAAGGAGCTGAAGAGCGCCCGGATCGACCTCGGCCACTTCCAGGAGCGGGGAGTGATCCAAGGGGAGAAGGCGGTTGAGGCGGCTCTCGCGGGAGGAGGGGCAAAGAAGCTCGTCGAGCTGGACCCGGAGAAAACGGACGGGCTGATCCAGCGCTGCGAAGACCAGCTGTTCCCGGAGAACCAGTCCCGCACCCGCTGGTCGGACGTGCTGGAGCGGGCCGCGTCGAACCCTCGCTGGATATGGCTCCCCCCGAAAGGAATGGAGGAGATCAAGGCAGCCGCCCTCGCGGAGGGCCGCTGGGTCGAGGAGAACGGCTACGTAGACAAGAGCCCGCCCCCACCACAGCCACTGATCAGGGTCACTCGGATCGGCGGGGACGAGGCGACCGGGGAGAGCGAACTGGAGCTCGCCGTCTCGAACGCCGGGCGGGCACCCGAAGTGCTGGTTGCACCGACCCGGGAGGGGCTGGACGCCGGTGAGATCATCACGGACCGAACCTATCGGACCACGGAGGTGGAACTCTGGTTCCAGGCCCGTAACCCGGAAACAGGGGAGGTGAGCGAGCCGTACCGCTGGGCCGGGTCTATTACGATCACTCATGAGCGGCGTGATAACGCGGGCATGTGGCAGGTGACCCTCGCAGCGCGTCCCGAGGCGGAGCTGCGCTGGAACACCTTGGGGATCAACCCGAAGGACGGGTCGCTCTATAATGGCGGAGCGATAGAGATCGACGGGAGGCAAAAGACCACTCTCTACGTCTACGCGGTCAAGGGGGGCGTGTCCGCGCAGCGGACCTTCGCCTTCGACGCGGTCGGCGCACAGCGAACCATCAACAACGAGCGCCCCGCCAAGGCGAAACGTGACTTCCAGTTCGCCTCCAAGGGGGAGGTTCTCCGGGTCGTGCGGGCCGCGAAGGGGAAGGAGAGCGTCCGGTTCCACGGGGTCAGCGTCACTGTTGGTGAGGGGGAGCGGAGCCTCCGGGTCCGCAGCGGCGGGGACGTTGCCCTGTCGGGTGCGGACATCGAGACGATGATCGACGGGCTGCGCGGTGCGCTCGGGCAGCCGGACGCGGAGGTGCAACTCCGGTTTCGGGAGGCGGACTTCCCTGATGGGTATGCCCTGAAGGACTTCGCGACCCAAGTCGGGATCGACATCCCGGTTGAGGACGTGGAGCAGGAGGCCTGATGGCGGATAAGGTGATCACCCATGGGTTTGGGGTCCCGAACGACCCCCTGCCGCACCAGTTCTTGGTCCGGATCCCAGCGGGCCGCACGGACACTGTCGAGGTCTGGGAAGACTTCGGCGCAGCCGGGGTCGGGACCGCCGCGCAGCGGCTCTGCCGGGCTACGGTGCAGCGCGACACGTGGCGCCAAGTGGCGGAGGGGGTGAAGGCCCACCTAAACCGGCGCCTGAAAGAGAAGGACCTGAAGGCATCTCGCTTCAATGCTGGGGACAACCGGGTCGAGCGGATCCTCGGGCGCGAGCTCTGTGTACTCGCCTGGGCGATCGAGGACGCGACCCCGGACGAGGCGGCGATCGCCTTCACCCGCTGGTCTTCGCACCGGCCGGAGGAGCTCTGGTGGCTTTTCCAGCAAATCGACCGGGACGGGGGGGAGTGGGACAGCCCCAAGACCGGGTGGCGGGTCGCGATCCGGCACGCCCTGATTCGGGACGGGGAGGAGGCGCCGAAGACGCCCCGTCGCCCGCGTCCGGTGGATCCGGCCGAGAAGACACCTGACCTGTTCAGCAAGTTCTGAGGATTGATGATGACGATGACCGCCACCGAGAAATCCGCCGTTGTGCCGTTAAGCTTGCGGGACGCTCCGTCCCTGATCGAGCGGGCCTGGCCGACGGCGAAGATCTCGGCGGAGACCCAGAAGGAGCGGAAGGCGGTTCAAGGGCAAACATTGACCGGGCTTGGTTCCTACTGGAAGGGACGCAAGCCCCTGATTTTAACCCGGGCCTGCGTCCTCGCGGCACTGATGCCGGCAACCGATGATCTGGAACGGGACGTCGAGATCTTCGAGAAACTGATGGGGATGGCGGACGAAACGTTCGGTCGTCGGTATGACGGTGGGCCGACTGCCTTCGTGAAGACGTTCCCGGATCACGCGCTTGAGGTGGCCGAGGATACAGGGCGTTCCTGGGTGTGGCGCGATGATCTTGACCCGCGTGAACGTCAGCGTCGGATCGCGCAAGCCTTTATCGACATCCCTTACGGACAGCGCCTGGAGAAGGTGAAACGTCCTGAGGAGTTGGCGGAACATGAGCTGCTAGACGGGATCTGGGGCGAGGTGAACGCTCATCTGCGTACGCGTGCCAGTTCGATTGCCGAACTGGTTGAACAGCTCGGGGTCATGCGGTTTGGGCGACGCCCCCTTTTGGCCGACACCTTCTCCGGTTCGGGATCGATTCCCTTTGAGGCGGCCCGGGTCGGCTGTGACGTCATCGCGTCAGACCTGAACCCGATCGCCTGCATGCTGAGCTGGGCCAGCTTCAACATAGTGGGTGCCAGTCCTGAGCGGCATGCGGAGATCGTGCGCGAGATGCGTCAGATCGCAAACAACGTGGACAAGGCGATCACGGACATTGGGATCGAGCATGACGCCGACGGGAACCGGGCGAAGCTCTACCTTTACTGCGTTGAGGTCCGGTGCCCCCGGACCGGCTGGATGGTGCCTGTTACCCCCACCTGGATGATCTCCAAGAAGCGGAACACCATCGCCCGGCTCATCCCCGACCACGCGAACAAGCGCTATGAGATTGAGATACTTAACGGGGTCACGGATAAGGAAGTCGAGGCGGCGGAGGTCGGAACGCTCCGGGGCGGTCGTCTCCATCACCCGATGCTAAAGGATGACCTAGGCATTTCCATGAAGGAGATCCGGGGGGACTTCCGGGTTGACGACGGCACGAGCGGAAACCGGCTCCGGCTGTGGGAAAAGGATGACGTCCGGCCCCGTCCGAACGACATCTTCCAGGAACGCCTCTATGCGATCCAGTGGATGGACGGGCAGGACATCAAGAAGGGGAAAGCTAACCCTAGAACCTGGTTCGCTTCCGTGACGCCCGAAGACCTCGCACGTGAGGAGGAGGTCGTCGAATATGTTGAGCGTCATCTGGCCGAATGGCAGCGGGATGGGTTCGTTTCTGACATGCAAATTGAGCCTGGGAACAAGACAGATGAACCGATCCGGACACGCGGCTGGACCTACTGGCACCATCTGTTCTGCCCACGGCAAATTCTCTTCACAGCTCTAATACTGTCTGAGGCAAAGATGTCGCCAGAAGGCCGCGCCTTCGCAGCAAAATTCATTGATTGGAACTCTAAGCTCTGTCGCTACGGGACAGGCGCCGCGCGAGAGTCTGTGGCCCAAACCTTCTATAATCAGGCCCTCAACACGTTCCCAAACTACGGCGTGAGGTCATTCGGTTTCGCCCGCTCGTATCTAGAAGACGTGCCCAATAATTCCCCGCTATCTGGCCAGAGTAGGCTGATCAGTCGTCGTGCAAGTGAGGCTGATGAGCACGTAGACATCTATCTCACAGATCCTCCCTATGCGGACGCGGTCCAATATGACGAGATCACCGAGTTTTTCATCGCATGGCTGCGGAAGAATCCGCCTGCACCGTTCGATAAGTGGATCTGGGATTCCCGCCGGAACCTCGCCATCAAGGGCGAAGGGCAGTCCTTCAAGACAGCGATGATCGACGCCTATGGCGCGATGACCAAGCATATGTCGGACAATGGGATCCAGATCGTGCAGTTCACGCACCAGGATGCCAAGACCTGGTCCGACATGGCTCAGATTTTCTGGGGCGCGGGTCTTCAGGTGGTTCAGGACTGGTACGTGTCGACTGAAAATATGACTGAGCTAAAGAAAGGTGGCTACGTCCAAGGGACCCACATGATCGTCCTAAGGAAACGCCAGGGCGAGCAGTCCGGCTACCAAGATGAAATTGTCCACGAGATCCGGGACGAGGTGGAGCGCCAGATCAAAGACATGATCGGGCTGAACGACCAGATGGACGCGGCGCGCGGCGAGAATATCTTTAACGACGCCGACCTTCAGATGGCCGGCTACGCGGCCGCCCTCAGGGTTTTGACTGCTTACACGAAGATCGATGGCAAGGATATGACGCAGGAAGCGCTCCGCCCACGCAAGAGGGGAGAAAAGACCCTGGTCGACGAGCTTACTGAGTTCGCGGTCCAGACTGCCAACGAATTCCTGGTCCCGGATGGGCTGGAACGGGAGCTATGGCTCGAGCTGAACGGAGCCGAGCGGTTCTATCTTAAGATGATGGACATCGAGGAGGCCGGTGAGGCCAAGCTCGACCAATTCCAGAACTTCGCCAAGGCGTTCCGGGTTGGGGACTACGATGACCTGATGGTTTCGAAGACTCCGAACAACTCGAAGCTCAAAACCGCCAAGGGTCTCGGCCGCGGCGCCATGGCCGAGGGGGTTCAGTTCGGCCGCGACAGCACTGTCCGGCTCGCTTTGCGCGCAATTTGGCGCGTCGGCAAGGAGGACGAGGTGGAGGACGTGCTAGACGAGCTACGCGACCTGATCCCGGACTACCTACGCAAGCGGGACGTGCTCCGCCAGATCGTGGCCTACGTTGCCACGAAGCGGGAGCGGAATGACCCGGCAGAAGCGAGCGCAGCTCGGATCCTCGGGACCGCGATCCAAACGGAGCGGATCTAATGAGGAGACGCGCGTCGTGCCTGACCTGATCTCCCGCTTTTCCTCGCGCAATCACCGCCTCTCCCATGTCTTCTTGAAGGACCGGCTGAAAGGGGCAGAGACCTATGACCGGATCGCCGGGTATTTCCGCTCCTCCATTTTCGACCTGATCCACGAGGAGATCAGCACAATCGGTCGGGTCCGGATCGTCTGCAACGCGGACCTAGACCCGCGTGACCTGACGGCGGCCACGCTCAGTCAAAAGGCTCGCGACCAGGCGCAGGTCGAGCGGTGGCACGAGCAAGGGGACGAGGTCGACGCACTCTTGGAGCGGCCCCGCTGGCGGCGCTTGCACGAGCTGTTGACCGCCGGGAATGTAGAGATCCGGGTCGTCTCACGCGATAACGCGCCCTTCCTGCATGGAAAGGCGGGGGTAATAACCCGCCCCGACGGGACTACCTCTAGCTTCATTGGGTCCATCAATGAGACCGCAAATGGGTGGGTGCAATCCTACGAAATGATCTGGGAGGACCAGTCCCCAGAGGCGGCCACTTGGGTCCGGTCCGAATTCGACTGGCTCTGGAAAAAGGGGGTGCCCCTTTCACAGGCTGTGATCGACGAGATTGGTCGGACAGCCAACAAGATAGAAGTTCAGGTGGAGGAGATGCAGTCCGACCCGGTCGGACTGGCTAAATCCGTCACCGTCGAGAGCCCCCTCGTGCGCCGTGGAGAGGGACTCGCCCCATGGCAGAAGGCTTTCGTGAAGATCTTCGTAGAGCATGACCAGAAATACGGGGCAGCTCGTCTCCTGCTCGCCGATGAAGTAGGGGTCGGAAAAACCCTATCAATGGCCGCAACTGGCGCGCTCTCGGTCCTGATGGGGCACGGGGCCTTCCTCATCCTCTGCCCGGCCACCCTGACCCTCCAATGGCAGATGGAGCTCTGGGACAAGCTGGGTCTCCCTTCCTGTGTCTGGGCGCGCGCGCCTCAGAAGGGTTGGTTGGACCATCGTGGCCACCTCTACCGGTCACGGGATCCAGATGACGTGCTGCGCTGCCCAGCGCAAATCGGGATTGTCTCAACCGGCCTCCTTGTACGCGGCGGCCCGGAGGCACAGGCACTGTTGCGCGGGACCTACGGAATGATAGCGCTCGACGAGGGGCACAAGGCTCGGGTCAAACGTGGGATCGGGATGGATGAGCCGGAGCCAGGTAAGCTCTACCAGGCCATGGAGCGCCTTGCCGGGCGAACACGCCACCTAGTAATCGGGACTGCAACCCCGATCCAGACGCACCGGGAGGAGATCTGGGACCTTATGAAGCTACTCGCCTACGGGCAGGATCATGTCCTTGGGCGGCCGAGCGCGTCTCGGTGGTGGGACTCAGAGCAGGCACTCGACCTAGTTTCTGGTCGGACGGCCCCGCCGGAACCAGAAGCGGCCTGGCCTTGGCTCCGCTCACCACTCCCGCATGCCCGCGAGGCAGCCGTGTTCCGGGCGATACGAGAGGACCTGAAGGTCCGGGAAGACGAGTTTTTCACTGACCGCGGCCTCGCGGATCTGGACGATTTCACCCGCGAGGACCTGGCGGAGGTGCTCGAAATGGGAGAGATCGCCCGTAAACTGCCGTTCATGCGGTACCACAACCCGCTTGGCCGCCATGTAGTCCTGCGCCGCCGTAAGACGCTTGAGGAAGCAGGACTGATGGACCGGATCGCGGTCAACATCCACCCGCGCCCTAGCACCTCCCCGGCGGTGTTCGAGCGTGGTGCGGTCCGCACACCGCATTTCTATGACCGAGCTTACGAGGAGGTCCAACTCTTCACAAAGGCAATGAAGGCGCGTCAGGCTGGAACTGGGTTTCTCGGAAATCTGATGATGCAGCGCATATGCTCCTCCATCGCGTCCGGAATAGCGACCGCTACCAAGATGCTGGAGCGCCGCCGCGAGGGAATTCTAGCCGAAGAGGCTGAAGATCCTGACCTGCTGGAAGCGATCGAAGAATTGGGAGCGGAGGCTTATGCTGCCGCTGTGGATGTCGAGGCGATCCATCTCGAACGGGTTTTGGAGATTCTGTCTTCGGCTAAGCAGGAAGATCCAAAGGGACGTGCTGTCCTGCACTATCTTGACCAAGAGGGGTGGCTTGCGCTCGGCTGCATCATCTTTTCCCAGTATTATGACACTGCTCGCTGGGTAGGTGAGTTAATCAGCGAGACGCACCCCACAGAGCCGGTCGCGGTATATGCCGGGGTTGGAAAGTCAGGTGTCTTGCTTGGCGGGGAGTGGCGGTCGATCGACCGCGAGGACATCAAACGGGGGGTCAAGGAGCGGAAGCTTCGGGTCGTCTGTGCGACTGACGCCGCCTGTGAGGGTTTGAACCTCCAGACTTTGGGCACCCTAATCAATGTCGATTTGCCGTGGAATCCGTCTCGTCTGGAACAGCGGATCGGTCGAATCAAACGGTACGGCCAGCAGCGTCGCGAGGTGGATATGGCGAACCTGGTGTATTCAGGCACTATCGATGAACGGGTTTACCAACGTCTCTCGGAGCGCATGCAGGACCGCTACGACATACTTGGCTCGCTGCCCGATACCATCGAAGACGATTGGATCGAGAATATTGAGCGACTTGAGGCGGAGCTCAAATCTTTCACCAAGCCGGAAAGTCCGGCTGATGTTTTCAGCTTGAGGTATGGAGATTTTCTCGAAGTTGGCGATGGCGACGCTGACTGGGAGCTTTGGACTAAAGTAGTTTCACGCAGAGATATCGAGACTTTGCTTGAGCGTCCCTGGGGCTCTGGCAGGTGAACGGCCATGCGATACCGACCTCAAGGGGAACCGCCTTTGCACGCCGGTTACCGCGGAAACATGGGAATATGCCTTTAGCCCAGCAGAGAGTGCATTCTACGAAACGCCGAGTGCATTCATCCTTGATGGGCGCGCCTATGCATCGATCCTCGATGGGTGGGCCCAATCCGCGAGGATGCACTCACTCATAGCACTGCAGACGCTAGCGGCGAGTTCGATTGCTGCGATCCAAAGCGCTTTGACCAAATGTTTGCCGACCGTCGCGGACAGTATGACCCGTCCCGGCATCCGAAGCGAGATGATGCTCTTGCCGGATCAAAACGCCGATACGTGACGGCCTAGACCGAATTGGAGGAGAGGCTGCGCACTCACCGCTGCGGGGCATGTTTTACTGGTTACTGTCCTCGTTTCTGCTATGTTCCAAGGAGCAGCGAGATGAATGCGATCATGAGCAACTTTGACATCGATACTGGCAACCGATCTGCATCCCAGAATTGGGAGGGTCTGTCGGAGCTTGATCAGGCGCTCCGCGAGAATCGTCTGATGGAGTATCGTATCAAGAAGGCCTGGGCCGACCCTTGGGGGCGTAAGCTGACGATCATCGGCGGCTTCGTCATTGTTGCCGTTTTCGCATTCTTAGCGGGCGCGTCATTCGGACTGTGGTGACCGTTGCAGGTCACCACTCCTTCACATCATCGGCTGCTTCTGCACTGGCACCTTGGGCTCCCTTGGTGATCGCGTCTAGACGTCCCCTAGAGCCGGTAATCTTCTGGCGACCGGCCGCCTGAGCCTTTTGCACCTCTTCATGAAGATTGCCGGCACCCACGCGGGGCACTGAATCGGAACCCCCGCCGCCGGTCTGTGCCCGGCCGCGCACTGAGCCCGCGCTTGAGATAGCCGGTCGGGATACGGGCTGTCCGGGGACGAGTACGAGGCGATCGTCGATTCCGTCGCGAAGCTGCTCGGCATAACTTTCAATGAACTTTGCCTGCAATGCTTGGCCTTCCGGGCTGAGCTGGAACGTGACATCGTCGAACCGCGCATTGCCATAGAAATCGCGGTTGCTTTCGATCTCGGCGAGACCCCATTCGCGGTAGGCTTGGGACAAATTGAGGCTGCCTGCAGCGCTGTTTCCTTCGTAGAAAGAAGCCTGGCTCTCGAGACGATTGGCAAGCTCCTCGGCCCGACGAGCTTCGATTGTGAAGCTCTGGGCTTCTGTCAGAGATGCGTTCATGCCGCTCGCGGTGCTCGAGATCGACGAGCTTGATGAAGTGCTGACTGAGCGAACGAACCCATCGCGGGTGCTCGACCAATTGCGGCTGTCAGACATCTGGGACAGGCTCCCAAAGATGCGTGAGCGGTCTTCGGATGCGATACCGATGTCGCTGTCGGTCCATGTGCGTGTCCCACCGCCCTTCGCTCCTACGCTTCCCGAGAGCACGCCATTAGAAATCCCAGCTTTTGCCCCGGCCTCGCCACCCAGGAACCAAGCGGTAGAGATGTCATCTGCGACCCTGCGCGACAGCCCGAATTGCCGCTGCAGACTGGTCGATGCCTGATCGACCTCGCTGAATGCGGTCTGGATGCTGTCGGAATTCGAGGTACCGGTCGCGCTCTCGAAGGATGCGCCCCGGCTGAACTGGTCCCTGAGCTCGCGGAACTTCGTGACCGCGCTGGTCGTCGATTCCGTTGCGAAATTGGTATAACTCTCGCTGTTGGCGCGGGCCTGCGATGCCATCGTCGAAAGGCGCGCCGTGAATTCCTGGCCCAGCGTCGGCGTGAAGGGATAGCTGGAGGTCGGGATCTGGTCGTAGCTGCCGTCCGGAAAGCTCGTGGTCATTGCCCCGGTGTCGCTGAAGGTCCGCGTCTGCGGCGCGCCGTACGTGAAGCTTGGCGCGATCGTGCCTTGTGCGAATTGGCGGGTGAGGACGCTCGAGTTTTCGAAGCTGGTGTTGCCGAGCGAGACGTTGCCGGTACTCGCCTCCCGGGCCGCTTCCTCGGCCGCGTTCTGGCTCGGATTGAGGTAGCTCGTGGCGTGGTGGGAAATCGCCATGGCGCCCTTGGCCACACCGCCTGCCAGGAACGGCACCGATGCGATGAGATAGCCGGCCAGCAGACCGATATCGCTGTTGACGTCGGCCATTCCGGTAAAGCTCGCCAGGCTGAGGCCGTTGCTGCCTGTGACCGCGCTCATGTCGGCCGCGCCCTTGTACATCAGCATCATGTGGAGGATCACGAACAGCGGCCCCCAGGCCGCGAGATAGAAGAAGCCCGTCACATAGCCCTTGAGTGCGACAGGTCCCGTCTTGGGGAGCAGGAAGAGCGGGAAGAGCACCGGAAACAGCGCATAGAACAGCACGGTCAGCACGACGTTCAGGAGTGGGACCCACTTCATGGCGTTGCTCGCAATCGAGCCATAGGTCCGCTCGGTCTGAATGTCGGCGCGGGTCTGGGCGTAGACGTCGACATTGCCCGCGCCGCTGGTGCCGGACATCGAATGCATCGCCTGGCTCATCGCATTGATAGTCAGCGTCTGCTTGAAGATTTCGGTCGCGTTGGCCGAGACGCCGGTTAGGTACTGATAGGCCACTGGCAGGTCGGCAAAGAGCTTCGCCTTGGCGAGCGCGGTCGTCTGGTTGGGGTAAAGCTGACGGCCGAACACCGATCCCATCGCATCGACGAGGCCGGCCCACTGCGCATTGAGCGTGTCGTAGGCCTCGCGGCAGGTCACGATGTTCGAGCTCACCTGGCCTGAAGTGGCATCCCGGGTCAGGAAGCGCTGTGCGCGCGCCTGGCTTCCCGGCGCGATCGTCGCCCAGATGTCGCCGGTTTCTGCCAGCTCCTTCATCGAGTAGCGGCCGAGCAGGACGTCGTAGAACACGCATTGCCGGAAATGCTCGTCGAGATTGGCAGCAAACTCCGGATCGGAAATCCGCAAGGACCGGGTCGCATCGTAGAGCCGCGCGCCGTAGATCATCCCGTTTTTCGAATAGTTGAGATCTCCGGGCAGGCCGAACACCACTTCTGCCGAGCCCGTCAGATAGTCGCCGACCTGGCTGGTAAAGCTCGCCATCAAGGCCAGGCCCAGCGGCACGTTGCTGACATTGGCCGGGGCAAGGCTCGGATTGAGCCGGTCGGTCACATGGACCTCGAGCCGCGGCACCATTAGGCAGGAGTAGATGAGCGTTGCGCCGAGGAACCAGTTGATCCAGGCGCGCCAGTCCTGGTTGAACGCAAGGGTCAGGGCAGACAGGCCAAGCCCCATTACCATCACCACCTGGAGCAGGCTCTTGTAGCCCCCGTTGCCGGTCCAGGCGGCGACCGCCTGGAAGACGTTGACCAGATAGTCCCCGCCGCCGACCGTGAAAATCTCGACCATGTCTGTTGTCCCGCCTTGATGTGGTTGGCCCGGTCAGTGGGTAAGGGCGCGGCTCTGGACGCCGCGCGACCAGTCCAGCGATGCGGCCATTCCGGGCGACATCGAGGCGGCCAGCACGTTCTCGATGAACGCCGTCTTCTCGATGATCTGCAGCACCGCATTGACCTTGAGATGCGTGTTGGCCTGCCGGTCAGCGAGCGCCTGACGCACGACATTGACCTGATTCTGCCACATGGCGATCTTGGCTTCGTCGGCCCCGATGAAGCTCGACATCGAGCGGCCCGCCTCGCTCACTATCCGGTCGAGCACAGCAAACAGCAGGTCGACACTGGCGATCTCGGCCAGGGTCTCCCGGTCGTCGGTCGGCATGCCCCGGCCATAGGCCGCCTGGACGGTCAGGATCTTGTAGAGCGGGATAGACGCGACTTGCAGCAGTTCCTTTTGCTCTTCGCTGATCGCGGTGTCGTCGCGGATGGCCTGAACCATACCGCCGATGAGCGCAGCCACGCGCGGCCGCAGCGCTTTCGATGCCGGCAGGCTCAGCGACTTGAAGCCCGGGTTGAGGCACTTTTCCGGCTCGTCGCAGTCGAAAATGAGGACATTGCCATTCGCCGTGCCATCCAGCAGCGAAGTCACGAGGGTGGACGAGGCTTCGCCGACGATTGGCACGAACTTGCCCAGCTCATCGTCCTTTGGGGGCACGTATATTATCGTGCCGAGCAGCGTCATCGCATATTCGGCGAGCTCTTCGTCGAACCGGCCGCCTGGCGAGAAGAACGCCGACTTCTTGAGGATCGTCCAGGTGTAGTTGCGCGGCACCCCGGGATTGACGTCATCATATTTGCCTGAGCCTTGCGCGGTCGTGCTCGATCGCTGCCCCTTGGTGCCGCACCCATGCTTGGCCGCGGCATAGTCGGTGAAAATCCCTTCGGAGTTGCCGATCGCTTCGCAGATCGCCTTGTCGGCAAGGTCGCCCTTGGGCCAGATCCCGCCCACCAGACCCTGGGCCATCTCGCAGGAGTTGATGTTGAGGTTGTTCATGAGCTGAGCCTTCTGGCTGAACTCCTGCATGATCTTCGAGCATTCCGGGCAGACCGTGTCGATCGCTAGGCTGAAGGCAAAGCCGACAGCATTGTTCGCGACTGCCTTCAGCATCGCGACGATCTCGCTCGCGTTGATGAAGCTGAAGGACCCCGCAAAGATGTCGATGCCGCCGCAACCGGCGCGAGCGCGCGGCAACTGCAGATTGGCGATGTTGGTCGTCTTCTGCGGGAACCGCGTCCAGACATTGCCGAGGCTGTAATAGCCGGCCGACTGCCCCTGGAACGCGGTCGGTCCGTTGACGTTGGCAGCGCCCCCGACGTCGTTCAGAAACGAGTCCATCGAACTGCCGACGTCGGCCGATGCGCCAGACAGCGGGAGGGCGAAGGGGAGGGCGGCTGCCAGAAGCGCAGCGATGGCTCTTTTCATCCTAGTAGTCACGTCCAGCTTCCTTCGATGTGAGGAGGTAAATCCGGTCCTGAAGCTCGTCGGCGCTCATGACGCCGTAGCCGATCGGAATGGGGCGGCCGGTCTGCGCGTCCCAGAGCACGACCGCTGGCGTGATCTTGGGCTCGAGCCCCATGCGGCTGCGCTGGTTGGTCTCGACCGTGTAGTTCGGGAAATGCCGCGACGGGCCGCCATCGGTCGAAATCGCGCGCACGGCGATATGCCAGGTCGAGGCAACGCTCTGCACGATTGGCGACATGACTTCGCAAGCGCCGCAGCTCTGGGCGAAGAAGTAGAACAGCCCGTAGCGCTCGGAAAGCTGGGCCATCGCGGCGTTCCGTTCCGCGCTTCGCGAATCCTGCCACTGGCGCTTGCCAAGTGTCGAGACCGGGCGCTGCAGCGTGTAGTCGAGCTCGGGATCCTGCCAGATCGCCCGCTGCCAGACGTCGCTGAAGAGCGATGCCCGGTCGAGCTGCGCGCGCTGGAACCGGATATAGGCCGTCACATTTGCCGGCGTCGGCTCGAGGATCGCCTTGGCCTTCAGTTCGCGCAACGTCGCCGTGATCGCATCAAGTTGACTGGTCGCGCTGGCCGCAGGTGCTGGCGAGGGCGAATTCTGCTCCGGCGTCTTGGGCCGCTCGCAGTAGAACCAGTAGGCATACCAGTGGACATGCCACTGCGAGTTGTACTGCGTGGCGCCGCCAACCGCCGATGGCCCCGCCATCGACTTGAAGCCGATGTCGAACCCCGGATCGAGCTTCATCCCGCCGAGATTGACAAAGCACCATGGCTTCATGCTGACGTCGGCAAGCCGGACCGGCTCCCAGAACCCCATGGCGATGCCGGGCCGCAAACCGCAGAGGCAAACAGGGAGAGCCGGGTTGCTCGGATCGGGACGGCTTGACGGCCAGATCTTCAGGCCACCGATCGAGATCGGAAACAGGCACGACCAGCAGATGTCCGTGATCGGATTGACGAACTTGCCAGTGCAGCGCCCGGGGCCGGCCGCAGCCTGGGCAGGAGCACTGGATACGACGCTCAGGCTGGTGAGCAGAAGTGCTCCGCAAAGCCATGACAGAAGGCGTTTTTTCTTGCTCATGACGGCGCACGCTCCTTGAGAGGCACGGGCTGTTCGGTGATGATGAGCGCGCGGCCCTGCTGCTCGACGGTTGCGGGCACCGCGCGAATGCCAAAGTGTTTCACCAGCGTGCCGCCCTGATCGAAGTAGAAGCGCCGCTGACGGGCCTTCATGAGGTCGAGCGGCGCACCGGCTACGAGGATAAGCTTCGCCTTGGTGCTGGCATAGCGACGGGTGGCCCAGGCGAGTTGTGCCGGGTCGTCCCCATCGAGAAAGACGAGAGGTGCGCGCAGCGGCACGGTATCGAGCGGATTGACCCGCGTGCCTGCAGCAATGATGACCCGGCCCTTGTCGTCGGCAATATCGCGCGGGGCGGTGATCGTCGGATCGAAGCGCCAGCTGCGCAGCGCCGAGGCGAGGGTAACGCCAGCAACAGGCTCTGGCCGGTTGACCCGGGCGATCGTACGCTGCTTCAGCTCTTCGTTGAGACGGGCCGTTTCGCCGGTCTTCTCAAGCCGGGTGAGCCTGGCATGGATCTGCTGAAGCAGGTCCGGTTCGATGACCGGCCATACCGCGCCGTGCTGGCCGTAATCGCGAGCCATTGCCTGTGGTGCGATGGCCAGCGCCAGCGCAGTGGTGCAAACCGGCAGAGTGAGGAGCCTCACAGGATTGGCCTCCCGACCCCGAGTATGCGCGGTCCACAGATCCAACCGATCGCGGCATAGCGGCTGTCAAAGCCATCCTTGTGTTCGCTGGTGACGAAGTAGCAGCCTTTCGGCACGCGCCCCGTAGGTCCAAGCGCCAGCGGTTCGCCGAGGCGGCTCTCAAGCTTGGCCTTGGCCACGGCCTCACCGTTGACGAAGTAGATGCGGTTTTGCTCGGTGATGATGTCGCCCGGAACACCGCTCACCCGCTTGCCGAACGGCTTGGGCTTCGCCCCGAAATGCTTGACCAACAAAGGCGAGGTGGGCGGGTCGAACAGGATAATGTCCCCGCGATGCACGGGTGCCCCCCGCGTGACCCAGATGGCCCAGTAGGGCAGGCTGGGGCTCACATTGATCATAAGCGCATGGCCCTGCGCGAAGGCGGCAAGCGAGGAGAGCGCCAGTGCCCCGGCGCCGAGCCCGCCCCAAAGCACGAGCCGGCGCGCCGAAGCTGAGCGGATCAAGAGATCAGCGGGCAGCATCGGGAAGGGCTCCCATGCGGCGCATGACGTCGGCACGCACAGACCCGGTCAGGTCCGGCGTGCTCCCGGCGACCACTGCTTCGGCAACCAGAACTGTCCGGCCTTCGCGTCCGAGCGTCTGTACCGAGGCCTCCACGGCCTTGAGGTAGGCCTGGACGCGCAGTCTGGTTTCTTCAGGCGGCCGACCGGCACGCGCTTCGGCTTCGATGAAGTCGCCCAAGATCCGGCTCAGCTGGACCGTGACGACCTCGCGTTTTTCCAGGGTGAGCAGCTTGTCCGTCGCCCAGACACCCCACAGAACCTGACCGACCATGCCAGCGCCGACCACGACAGCGGTGAGATTGATCGCTGAAAGCCGCCCCCGCAGGCTTGATGTTGCCAGAATGTTCTTCACAGCTTTTCTCCCGAAAGTTCGCGGTCGAGATCGCGGATGAAGCGCGGCATGCGCCACACGACGACGAGCGTTGCGAGACCGATCAGAACGAGCTTGCACTGGCCGAGGAATGTCACGCGCCGTGCGAGGTCGGCCGCCAGGAAGCGGTCACCGAGATTGGCAACATGGGCGAAGAAGGCATCGGGACTGCCGCCTGACAACAGCAGGAAGAACAGCAGCGGCAGGCCCAGCGCCATCAGATAGGATGAGCCGAGAAACAGGCAGCCGCGAAGCAGGATGTAGCAGCCATCGGCCATGCGCGAGCGCAAGGTCTGCACCTGCGGGCTGACGGGCTGTTCGTCTTCGGACGGGTCGGTCCGGTCGAACGGGGTGACGAGGTGGAGAGGCATGGAGATAGGGATCCTTTGGTGATGGGGTGTCAGCGGTTGGGATGAGCGATGCGCTCGATGGCATCGGCGAGCTGGTGCCCGCGCGCGATCTCGGCATCGATGGCGGCGAAGGTTTGGGGCGAACTCGAGAAGAGCGTTGCCGAATAGTCATCGAGCACGAGCCGCCCGATCGCCTCGGTCTCCGGCCCCTTGATGAACACCTCGGAATAGTCGCTCCCGGAGCGCTTGAGACTGCGGATCAGCGTCTCGGTGCGATCGTCCATATCGAGGCGCTTGCTCGCCTTGAAATCGGCGATCGTCTCCGGCTTCTGCTGGAGGATCAGCATCCAGTCGCTGTTCTCGAGCGCCGCCGTTGCCCCGTCGGACTTGTAGTAGTCGTTGAGCGACTGGGTAGCGGTCGCCAGCGCGCCGCCATACTTGCGGCAGGTGCGGGCGTAGGTTTCGACGAATTCACCCATCGAACCGCCCTTGAGCATCGACCAGGCTTCATCGATCAGCAGAAGCTTGCGCAGCGACCTTGGGCTTCGCGTCATGGCTTGGCTGGTCATGAACATGATGGCTGAGAGGACGACGCTGCGCAGATCCTCCCGGCTCGCAAGGTCGGACATCTCGAAGACCGTGAAGTCCGCATCGAGGTCGAGGCTTGCCTGGCCTTCGAAGAAGGCGCCGTAGGTTCCGCCCGCCATGTAGGGGGCGAGCGCGGTTGCTATGTCAGCGGCAGTGTCATGGCCGAGACTGGCCAGCATCTCGCCGACGGTCGTAACTGTGGCTGCCGTGCCGTGCTGCGCCCAGACAAGGTTGACCGCCCGGTCGATCAATCCGCGCTCAGTATCGGTCAGCTTCGCGCTGTGGCGAGCCATCTGCCCGACGATGGCCTTGATCATCCCGAAGCAGTCGAGGCGGTAGTCCTCGTCTTCGGTGGCACGGGTCGCATCGATCATCGAGAACGGGTTGAGACAGAAGCCCGCTGCAATCGTGAACTCGACAAAGCGGCCGCCCTGCAGCTTGACCGAGTGCTCGAAGCTGCGGCCATCGTCGATCACGACCACCTGTGCGCCGGCACCGCGCAGCGCGGCGCACATCTCCTGGAGCAGCACCGACTTGCCCGATCCCGACTTGCCGCAGATCGCGACATTGTGGTTGCCGGCCTCGTTCTCGAACGGGGACCAGAAGAAGGGCTGGCCGCGCCGCCCGATGAACAGCAGGTGGGGGTGGGCGCTGCCGAGATACTCGCCCTGCATGGGCGCGATATTGGCGGCGGTCGTCGACAACACAGTCTTGAACCGCTTCAGCCGCTCCATGTCGGCGCCGAGTCCGTCAGCCAGGGTGAGCGGCATCGCGGCGAGCAAACCCTGGATCTGGAGATAGCGCTCGTCGGTAAGGTCCCAGCCCGCCGCCTTGTAGATCGATTTGATCGCCCGTTCATGGCGGTCGCCCTGGCCTAGCGGCGAATAGGCCGTCACGCCGTAGAAGACCCGCACGAGCCGACGGCCTTCCTGAAGCTCGGCCTGCACATGCTGCCACTCGGCGGCCTGTTCGCCGATCCGAGGCAGGAACCGGGCGCTGCGGGTCCCGGCGAGGCTGGTCGTCCGCATGAACTTGAATCCGGCCTTCGCCGATGCAGCCTCCTGGTCCGGATAGACGAGACACAGCATGGTGGCGGCGGGGCAGGGGAAGCGCAGCTTGTCGGTGAACAGGTCGCCGATCAGCCGCGCGCATTCCCACGGGGCCCAGCGCGATGGCATGTTGCGTACGGCAAAATGCCGGACATCGAAGGCATCGGGATAGACGGTCCCGATCTCGGGCACGCCGTCATTGACCTTGCCAGTGGGACGGAAACGCTCGGTGACGAGCCGCATGCGGTCTTCAGCCACCACCAGTTCGATGTCGTGGCGGATCGCCTGGGATGCGATTGGATCATTCGGGTTGTAGGGCACCGCATCGTCCTGCGGGGCGGTGGTGGGCGAAGTCAGATCATCGATGACAGCGATGAGCGCTTCCGGCCCGACTTCGACCACGCCGAGATTGAGCGACTTGAGCATCGCCACCAGGCCATCGCGGGTCTGCTTGAGATCCTCATTGCTGACCGACTTGGAGGTCGGCACCCCGACCGAGACGATCACCTGGTGATGCCGCGCATGGAAGGGCGCGTCCGGCGAGCCGGACTCCCATACGAGCGAATAGAGCCGCCGCGCCCGGTGCCGGGCAATTGCCTCGTACACGCCGCCCTGGATGTATCGTGGGGCGAACCACGGGGCGATGATCCTGCTGATGCGCGGGCTTGCAAGGTGGAGTACCTGAAGGCAGGCGCCTGCTGGCAGTCCTTCCGAGAAGAACTGTCCCAGGATTTCCCCGGTACGCTCGTCGGCTCCGATCAGCGGCGTAACCGAAAGGACAAAGCCCTTCGAGCGTGCGTTGAAGTACAGGCGGGTTGCCGGATCGTAGACCCGGTAGGGGAGCCAGTCGGAGAGCATGTCGACCATGAGCTGCGGGCGGGCTTTGTCGGCGTGCTCGGCATCACCCAGCAATCCGCTGAGCAGCCGATCGACGACGGTCTTGAGTTGTTCGGCCATCACTTGGGCTCCTTGGGCTGCGAGGTGCTGACGATCGGCTGTTCGCCGGTTCTGACTGCCGGGCGGATTGCAGCTTTCGCGGCTTCAATCGCCGCTGCGCTGGGGAACAGCGGAGCGCTCTGCCCCGCCTCAGGCCGAGGGGCTCGATCACGCGGGGGAGGCGACGTGTCGAACCCCTCGACCGCCGGTGCCTTGGCACCGGCAACGGCCTCACGCGCCGTGGAGGGGAGGACCAGCGGCGAGGCATCTGAAGTTTCGTTGAAGGGACTGGGGGCATCGGCGCCCGAGATGCCGCCAGCCTGACCCGCGTCGTCGCGTGCAGACGAGAAGGGCGACGCCTCATCAGGTACGTTCGGGTCTCCCTCCGCGCCGTCCGGTGCAGGGGCTCTCTGAGCGGCTTTCAGCTGCCGACGGACCTGGCGCATCAGGGATCCGCCCTGGTCCTCACCCGCCTTGCGGCGCAGCTCGGTGGCCCAGCGCGGATTTTCGACGACGGTCCAGGCGACCGCTTCGTCATGCAGCGTTCCAGCTTCATCGACATGAGCGGGGAAGACGACGCGCAAGGTGCGTTCCGCTGTGCGGCTGGTGTCGGCATCCACGACGCCTGACCTCTGCCGCGCGTCAGCATGGAGCAGCGTGCCGTTCGACAGATTGTCCGTCGCCTTGGCATCGATGACCTGAGCCGGTGCGCAGTCGCCCTTCGGCGCGCGGCAGGTGAAATCGCCCTCGACGTTGGTGCCGAACGTGGCGCAGCCACTGGCAAGACCGGCCAGACAGGCGCAGGCAAGGAGACGTGTCGGAAAACGCATGGGTCTATCCTTTGGGAGCAGGGGTGGGGGTCAGGGAGGGGCCAGCGCGCAGGAAGTCCCGGAGCACAGCGGCAGGCCGGAAGCCTTCGAGAACGGCGCCATCGGCGGGGCGCACGATCACAGGGGTGCCGCCAAAACCGTGGGCCCGCGCGAAGGCCTCGTTGGCATCGAGACCGCTCGTGTCGCAGGGTTTGGGATTGGCGAGCGCCAGACCCGAATAGGCCATATGCAGCGCCAGCTCAGGCCGGGGCGAGCACAGAACCCGTTCAGCATCGCGCCGGCTTTCGGCCCCGAAGATCGAGATCGGCCGCTCTTCAACCCGCGCTCCGATCGCCTTCAATTCGGCCTCGAGCTTCTTGCAATAGCCGCAGTGGAAGTCCGAGAAGACAACGACGCGCGGACCATTGGCAGGACCCCAGGTGATCGCGCCTTTGGCGGGAAGCTTGCCGAGCGGGACATGGCGCGGCGGGGAGTTCCGGGCTGACGCTGCAGCGGGGGGTGGATCGGCTTCTGCTTGCGTCTCGGGATTGCTGCGCCGCGCTGCTCCCGATGCCAACAGGTCGGGATTGAGGGCAAGCAATCGGGCGGCCGTCAGATCCTGACGGGCTTCCATGTCGTAGACCCGGCCGATTACCAGATACTTTGCAGCCCGGTCGACGTAGAAGAGCGTCGATTTGGACGCGACCTCGCACAGGCCGCCAAGGCCCTTGCAGTTGATCGCGTCGATCGGCGTCTTGGGCAGGCGCAGCTTGAGCGCCTCTCGAACTTTCGCCGTGTCCGGAGCGGCAGCAGGGGCAGCAAGGCTTGCCACACCCCATCCCGTCGCGGCCGACATGGCGATGATCGCCGCCAGTCCGGCGCTGGTACGCAACCAGCGGCGCCGACGATTGTCCTGCTCGAGGAGAGTATTTTCGATCATTGGGAGTTCCTCACGTAGACGCCGTCGAGGAACACGATCTCGACATCGATGCCGGTCGGCATCTCGACGACGGGTTGGTACTGTTCGGCGCGCTCGATCAGGTATTTGCTGACCGTGTCGGCAGCGTCGGCGGCACCCTGGCCAAGCCCGCCACCGAGAATGTCGCCGGCCGAGAGCTTGGAGCGACTGCCGTCAGGGTTGGTCGTGACGCCGGAAAAGACACTGTTGGCATTGGCCGAGAAGCCGCGCCCGAAGCCGCCGACGATCCCGGCCAGCAGGGCCTGGCTGACGAGGCTACCTTCGCGGCTGACGACGCGGCCGCGGACCCCGGACTTGCCAGCGAAGCTGATGAAGCCTTTGACCTCGCTCACTGCGACCCTGCCGCCAGGCTGATCGCAGGTCATGCGGGCGAGCTTCACGTAGACCTTCTCACTGCTGAGATCCCCGCGTGCCGCGCCGTTGACAACGCAGCCCTGGATCCGGGTGGTCAAAACCTTTCCGTTCTGCATGACCGAACGAGCAGGGCCGGTAATCCGAAGCACCACAGGCAGCGGATCGGTCTGGCTGGCGACGCCTGCCGAGGCATCGACGCCGACGATTACGCGTGCCGGCGCGTAGGAGTTGGGCGGCAGGTAATCAGGCGAATCTTCGACCACGACCGGTGGCGCATCGGGCCTGCCCACACGGAGGCCATTGGTCGCTGCCTTGTCGGAGCTGAAGCTCATCAGCTTCACCTCGCCAGGCGAAGGGATCATGCCGCCCTGCGGATCGCCTGCTGCGGCGCCGGTACTGGTTTGGGGTGACCGGGCCCTTGCGTCATAGCCGCCTGCCTGCGGCCCATAAGCCGGTGGCGGTACAGCCGGTGCCGGTGATGCAGGCTGCGCGGCAAGCCGGGTCTTGAGCTCGGCGTTCTCTGCCGAGATAGCATCGATCGCAGCCTGTCCGTCGACACGCATGGCCTGGTTCTCGGCTTTGAGAGCCGCCAGCTGCGCTTCGATCTCGCTTCGCGGAATGCTGCCGTCTTTCAGCGCCTTCTGTTCGCGCGTGACCGCATCCAGCCGGTTGCCATAAGTCGCGACGAACTCGCGCTGGGATAGGTCGCGGTTGACCAGGCCTGCCGTGTCGATCGTCTGCGCCGCATTGGGATCGCCGGTCTTGGCCTTGTCGTCGCCGCCAAGGATGAACCAGCTTCCGCCGATGAGGGCGAGTGCTCCCAGCGACCCCAGCAGCAGCTTCTGACGGCGCGCGGTGCGGGCGTTGAGCCCGGAAAGTTCGGACGATGCTGCGCTCTCGGCCTGCAAAGGGGCAGTGCCTGGCGTATGGGTTGCATCAGTCATTGCCGGTCTCCCCGCTTGCGCCGACAACAAAGGCCGTGGTGCTGGCCCCGGGTTCGAGCTTTGGCTCGGCGATCGAGACGGCGAGCGTGTCGCGCGGTGCGAGATCGCGTTCGGCGAGCGTCACGCTTTTCGCTCCGCGATTGTGGATGCGGACGACCTTCCCAGTGAGGCTGGCGCCGCGATAATCAGCGATGAGCTGGACTTCGAGATCGCCGACCCGTGCGGGTATGGCAGTCGATTGGCGGACCTCGAAACCGTCGACCGTCCGGTCATTGGCCATCGCCTGGATGAGCCTGACGGCGCTGGTCTCGATCGGGGTCTGGCTTTCCCAATCCGCCGCCCGGTTCTTCGCGATGGCGGGGTTGGTGATGAAGACCTGGGTCGCCGGAATTTGCTCAACCCGGCACGCGACCTTGTAGACGAAGCCCTTTTTCGTGGTGGTGAAGAAGCTGATCGACCGTGCCGCGTAAGTTTCCGGCACCGACACATAGATGTCGCCGCGCACAGGCTCGTTGGTCACTGCAAAGTCGTTGTAGGGCGTCCCGGTCGAGATCTTCGAGACGCTGGCGAACTGGTCGTCGACCAATGCGAAGCGGGTCAGCTCTCGCGCTGAAACGATGCACTCGATTCCGGCGCCATCGGCGGCCTGTTTGAACTGGTCGGCCGCATGGGCAGCCTCAGCTGCTACGGCGAGCAGCGCCGCCGCGCTCAGAAGTAGGACCCGTGCGTGGGCCGCCGATCGGTAAGCCATCACTGGGCCTCCTTGGATTTTTCCTGTGGGGGGAGCTGCACAAACCCGGAGAGCGCGAGGCGCAGGCCGCGGTAAGTCCAGCTGAAGCGGAAGCGGCGTTCGTCACTCGCAATCACCTGCGCGCCGACGAAGGTCTTGAGCGTGCCCGTCACATCCGAGGTGAGGCCTTTCGGGTCGACAGTCATCGACCGGATCACGAATGCCTGGGTGACATCCGAGCCCCGCTGCTCTTCGACGATCCGGACGAGCTCGGCCTTGAGGCGGCCATAGCTTGCAGGATCAGCGAGCTTCAGGATCTCGTTCATCCAGTAATCGAGGCCTTCCGGACTGCGATTGAGAAGAACAAGGGCCGCATCGCGGGTGACGAGCTCGAGATAATCGGCCTCGACCCCGGCACTGCTCACGGTGAGCGCTTTGGGAACGGTCGGAACCAGTACCACTTCGCGGTCGCGGGTGGCGGCAAGGCTCCCGGCGACGACCAGTGCAAGGCCAAGGCCGGCACTGGTGAGCGCAAAGAGGTTCCGCTGGCGCAGCAGCGATTGCTGCCGTTCGTGGGATATGTCGGAATACATGGAAGTGCCCCTCAACCGGCGAGTAGTCGGCAGTGAGAAGGCGGCGTTGCCTTGAGGCCCAGAAATCCTGCTGGCAGATACCAGTATGCGGCGTGGGCTACCCAGGAGCTGGCGCGTCCTGCTTTTGCCTTTCGCAATGCGAACCAGGCGCCGAAGGCGACTATGATGCCGATAAAGATTTGCTGGGTGAGGATCCCCCAGGTGAAGGGGGCCAGCATTCCCGCGAACTCGTCGATGGTCCAAAAGCCGATAAGCTCCGGGTCATCGAGCCGCCGAGGAACGATGTAAGGGTCTGCCATGGCGACGCCGCCTTCCCTTGCCGCGCTCAGATGACCGCGGTCACGACCGAGGTGACGATCGGAACACCCGTGCCGACACCGATGCCGACACCCACCGGAACGGCGACCTGGCCGAGCGAAAAACGCCCGGATGCCAGACCGATCAGGCCACCAGCGAGGCTGAGAACCGTGATGATCTTGCCGCCCGAGCCTTCCAGAAAGTCCGTGAACTTCGTTAGGGCAGGGGTGAAGGTCGTGTCAGCGCCGGCATAGGCGGCGCTCGCCGCAAGCGCCGCGATTGCGACCGGGATGGCAATGTTGAGGGTCTTGCCGAGACCCTTGACGCTGGCGCGCCTGGGGAGGGTGAGAGACTGCATGTGAAGCTCCGCTTGGAGGGGTGGTCACAGCGTTCTTGCGTTCGCTGTGTGTTCCACATGCATCTAGGAAATAGGTGTAGGAAAGATCGGGAGGTGCAAACGCCCGGAACGCGGACTGATGCGGACAGATCAAATCAGCACTGCCGGTGAATACGGCATCAAATAGCGGATTATGTGGACTGTTCTGGCGACGAAGTCCGTCATCTGCGTCGACGATCTCCGGCGACTCACCGTCTGGGAATGATTCGCCTACAAACGAGAAGTTCTGTATATGTTCTTTTCATTTTCCTACATGCGCGGGGGCAGGTTATGGCTGCGACTCATCCCAGCCAATGAGGAGAATCGGCCATGCACCCAACCCCATCAACGACCGGCCAGGCTAATCACAGCCTCGCACGCATCCTCGCTCACGCTGTTGAAGCGGCTGACAAACCGAAACACCAGATCGCCCGCGAGGTCGGCATGCACAGGGAGACATTGCTGCGGGTCATGCGCGGCGAACGGCCGATAGGGCTTGATGAAGCCGCTTGCATTCTCGTCGTTTGCGGGGCGTTCCCCCGCGCCAGCATGATCCTCGCCCTCGCCGGGCAAGAAGATTTGGCGTGCGAGTGGATGCGCAGCGAGATGGGCGAGTTTCTCGAGGAATTCTTCAGCGCCCTGCCGGGCCACCTTGATCGAACTCTGGGCCGTAGGGTCGCGGATTTGAGGCCACGCTGGGCGAATGGCACTTCGCAGCTCGTCGCGCGCATGCTGGCCAAACACATCGACGACTTTGCCAACCGCGACATAGCGATGTCGTTGCCAAGATGATCCGAAGCCTCGGAGGGGACCGAGATTTGCCAAGACAGGAATGACGAATGACCGCTGCCCCCTCGAACGAAGCCACCTCTCCGCACTCTAACGAGGCGGCGCCTCTGCCCGCCCGCCTTCTGCGCTTGCCAGATGTCATGGCTCGAGTGGGAATGAAGCGTTCCGCGATCTATCAGCGGATGAGCGAAGGCAGGTTTCCGAAATCGCGATCGCTTGGCCCTAAATGCGCTGTGTGGGTCGAAGCGGAAATCGAGGAATGGATCGAGCAGGTGGCTAATTCCACGCACAGCTAGTGCGGTTGGTTCGGTCACTGCGTCGCGATTTTCAGTGTCGAACCAATCAATCAGCTATCGCTGCTGCATCTCCGGTCGGATCGGTCATGCATGCTCTCCGTTGCAAATTCCGTGGTCGCCAAGCGCTTCTATCACACGACAATCGGCGGCGAGACCGCCCCGGCAGCGACCGATAATGCGAGATAGTTCGTCGCGCAGGGTAACGAGTTGGCCGATCTTCTCTTCGACCTGCGCTAGATGCCGAGTGGCGATCCGGTCGGCCTCGGAGCACTCGCGCTCGGGATGATCGGCCAGATCGAGCAGCGAGCGGACTTCCTCGATTGCGAAGCCGAGTTCGCGTGAATGCCTGACGAAAGCGAGCCGCGAGCGATGCGGTTCACCATATGAGCGGTAGTTGCCCGCTGTCCGCGCAGGTTTGGGAAGCAATCCGATCCGCTCGTAATAGCGGACGGTCTCGATGTTTGTGCCGGTCACCTTCGACAACTCGCCGATTTTCATTGCTTGACCCTGTAGTTGCTACAGGGTGTACGTAGCAAGCCGACTCGAAAATTGTCGAGGAGGAATTCGTTGGCCGACAGCTGCTGCGAAAACGCGTGCGGAAGCGCGAAGACGCTGAATGATCCGCATTGGCGACGTGCGCTGTGGATCGCTCTAGCAGTCAATGCAGGGATGTTCGGCGTCGATATGTTTGCAGGCTCGGCGGCCGATAGCCGCGCCCTTCAGGCTGATGCGCTCGATTTCCTGGGGGATGCAGCCAACTACGCCATCAGTCTGCTGGTCGCCGGAATGGCGGTCAGCTGGCGCGCGCGGGCCGCTCTCGCCAAAGGGCTGACCCTCGTGGCGTTTGGTGGCTGGGTACTGCTGACCGCAGTCATGGCAACCCTAGGTGGCGCATCACCAGAGCCAGCGACGATGGGAATCGTCGGGTTTCTGGCGCTCGTGACCAATGCGGGCGTCGCGTTGATGCTCTACCGCTTCCGCACCGGGGACGCGAACATGCGGTCAGTGTGGATCTGCTCGCGCAATGATGCGGTCGGTAATCTGGCTGTCATGGCCGCCGCGTTGGGTGTCTTTGGAACCGGCAGCGCGTGGCCTGACCTTATCGTGGCGGCAATTCTGGCATCACTCGGCATCAGCGGCGGTCTCCAGATCGTGCGCCATGCGATGCGCGAGATGCAGGAGGCAACCGCATGACGCGCGATCTCGCACAGGCGGTCGTGGCGGAGGAAATGACGGCCTTCGACCTGGCTCGCGCCGCTGGCGAGACCGCGAACGCGTGGCGGGCGCTTGAGCGCGCCCACATTGTCTCGCAGCCATTTCTCGCACTGCATCTCGCCAGCGATTGGGCAATGCTGCGTTATGCGCTTCAGGAGAATGACATCAAGGAAGCGTGGGGGCAGTGCCTGCGGCTTGCGCTTGCGCCGGTTGGAGCGATTTTCGGTCGCTTGCCGGTTGGAAATACCGGTCGTTCGAATGTGAGTGCCTTCCTGCCTATGCCAATTCCGCGCGATCTCCTTGCCAGAATGAACGGTAAACGATGACCATGTACTTGCCGATTTCAGCAAGGACTGGTAGCCGAAGTTCCATGCGGGGCCGCCTCATCTCTATGCTGCTGGTGTTTGTCATCTTGTTTGGCAGCTTTGTCGCGCCCGAGACTGCTCATGCCGAGAGTTTGCTGAGTGAGCATGGCATCGAAGTCCTCGACACGCATGATCATGCCGAAGGCGAAGATCAGGACGAGCAACAGCAAAAGGGCGCCACGCCCTGCCATGCCCTCGTTCATCACCATTGCGGTATCGCACTGGCGGCTGATCCAGACGCCGCTGCCTTGACGGTCTGGACCGGCAAGGCCGTTGTCATACCACTTGTCGTTCAGCCGATGCGCTCGATCGCGCTCGCTCCGCTCACCGAGCCACCGGCAGCCTGAGTTTCCAGCTTCGCGCGCCAGCAACGCTGACGCTGATTCTGGCATTCTCAGGATTCTGCCAACATGCGACTGTTCTATCTCGGCGCAATTGCGCCTGCGGCACTTATCGCCGCTACTCCCGCCGACGCGCGTCCCGTTCGCGTGGATGTTCCGGTCGAGATCGACCCAAATTCGTCCGTCTATGTTCTCTGGGTCAAGGTTCGTGCTGACGGTGAACGCACCCTTGTCAGCGGTTATGTTCGTCAAAAGCGATGGTTCGCAAGGCACAGGGGCGATCTCCACATTACGTTTCTGAGGGGTGGGCAGCAGGTCGCCTGTCAGGAAACGGAATGGGAGAAATATCGGTATCATTCACACGGGCAGTGGCGCTTTACCGCCTCGGCTGACGTTGCCGCTGCGACCCTTGATGCCATCCAGATCGCGCATGTAATCCATGACCGGGAGAGCGACCGCGCATCAAGCCCGGTGAATGCTTGTTCGAGCCTAGCCGCGCCCACCGAACTGAACTCCGGTGGTGCGTAGCATGAAGCTTCGATATTTGATCGCCACCGCCATTCTACTGGCCGGTTCACCCGCCTGGGCGGCCGAGGTCTCACTGACTGACGCGCTTTCCCAGGGCGCTCAGAATTCGCCGCGCGTGGCGCAGGCCCGCGCCCAGGCGCAGGCAGCCGAAGCGAGGGCTCGGCAAGCCGGCGCATCGCCCAACCCGGAGATCTCGCTCGAGGTCGAGAACTTCGCCGGCACCGGGCCCTATCGCGACACGCGCAGCGCCGAGACGACGCTGGCGCTCAGCCAGCGGATCGAACTGGGGGGCAAGCGCAGTGCGCGCATTGAGGTCGCCGGAGCCGAACGGGATTTCGCGCTCGTTGCGCTGAAACGCGCGGAAGCCGATCTCGCGCGCGACATTCGGATCGCCTTCGCCGAATTACGTGCGGCGGAGGATCGGGCGGTTCTTGCCCGCGACAATGTCCGGCAGGCGGAGGAACTGGCGCGCTCTGCCGGATTGTTCGTGGAGGTCGGACGCGATCCGCCTTTGCGCAAGCTGCGTGCCGACGCCCTGCTCGCAGACGCCAAGGCAGAACAGGCACGCACCTTCGGCGAATTGCTTGCCGCCCGCCGCCTGCTCGCGGACCTCATCGGCACCAGCGACCCGGAGCTCTCCGCAAACGTCGATGGCGATGACACGCGACCTGCGCTGCTGCCGCCCGAAACGCCATCGCTCGACGAGCAATTGGCGGCGGCGGAACGCGATGCGGCGCGGGCGCGCATTCGGGTGGCCAAGGCAGTTGGCGTCCCTGACGTCACTGCGAGTGGCGGCGTGCGGCGGATCAACGACGGGCGCGAAACCGCATTCGTGGCGGGCTTCTCGATCCCCCTGCCGATCCGGGACCGTAACCGCGGCAACATCGAGGCAGCGAGTGCGGACAGTCTGGCTGCAGAGGCTGCACTGTCGCAGACGCGGCTCGATGCTAGGCGCGCCCAGCATGACGCCCGAATGCTGCTCGGCGCGGCGGAAGAGCGGGTGGCGGCCTTGTCCGGCCCCGCTTTGACACAGGCCGAGGAAGCCTTGCGTCTGGCCCAGGTTGGGTACGCCGCCGGCAAGTTCAGCCTCATCGAACTCATCGACGCGCAGGCGGCGCTCACCGCCACGCGCAAATCCCTGATCGACGCGCGGCTCGACCGCGCCCGCGCGCTGGCCGCGCTGATCCGCGCCAACGCGCAGTGAAGGACTTACACATGGACTTGGAAACTGGAACGGATCCCAAACGTCTCCTGATCGGAGCGGCAGTGGCAACCCTTATCGTCGGCACTGCGGGTATCATGCTCGGCCGCACCGTGCTTGCCCCCTCTCCAGCCTCGACAGAGGCGGGGCCATCGGGCGAGGCGGAAGAAGAAGGCCACGTCGAAGGCCTGGTCGAGATGGACGCCAAGCGTGCTGCATCGGCAGGCATTGTTACCGAGACCGCGCAGGCTGGTTCCCTCGGTGCCGAAATCCTCGCACAGGGCGTCGTCGCCCCGACGCCGGATGGCGAAGCAATTCTCACTGCCCGCGCCGATGGCGCGGTCGTGCGGATCGCCAAGGGTCTCGGCGACGCGGTAGCTGCTGGCGAAACCATTGCCTGGCTGGAGAGCCGGGACGCAGCGGCGATTGCCGCTGAGCGGAGTTCCGCCGCAGCGCGTGTTGCGCTCGCCCGATCGACCTTCGAGCGCGAACGGCGACTCTATGAGGCTAAGGTTACCGCGCGGCAAGATTTCGAAGCCGCCCGCGCCGCGCTGGCTGAGGCGGAAGCCGAGATGCGACGCAGCCAGTCGGCGGCGAGCGCGTCGAAAGTGTCCGGCGATGGCCGGACCCTTGCCGTCACC
This sequence comes from Novosphingobium aromaticivorans DSM 12444, assembly GCF_000013325.1. Classification (GTDB taxonomy): domain Bacteria; phylum Pseudomonadota; class Alphaproteobacteria; order Sphingomonadales; family Sphingomonadaceae; genus Novosphingobium; species Novosphingobium aromaticivorans. The sequence continues at coordinate 2,289,809 of NC_007794.1, read as the reverse complement.
AGTCTGATTGCGGGGCGGATCACCAAGTCGGATGCGCGGCTCGGCGCCTACGTTTCCGCCGGCACGGAGCTTTTCCGAGTCGCCGATCCTCGCCGAATCCAGATCAACGCCTCGGTGCTACCCGCCGATGCCCGCCGCGTCTCGCCTGGCGACCGCGCAGTCGTCGAGCTAGTCGGCGGGGAAACCGTCGGTGCCACAGTTCGCTCGGCAACGCCCAGCCTCGATCCGGAAAGCAAGGTCGCGACCCTCGTCCTCGTGCCGGACAGCGGCGCTCAACTCACTCCGGGCCAGGGGCTGCGTGTGCGGATCACCCCGCGTAATGCTGTTGCCACTTCAAGCATCGGCCTGCCGGACGAAGCGGTTCAGTCGGTCGAAGGGCGCGATGTCGTCTTTGTGAAGACCGCCAAGGGCTTCCAGGCCACGAACGTGACCGTGGGACAACGCAGCGCGGGCCGTGTCGAGATCGTTGCCGGTCTGAAGCCGGGCAGCGTGGTCGCGACGCGCGGCGCATTTCTTCTGAAGGCCGAACTCGGCAAGGGCGAGGCGGAGCATTGAGATGATCGAAAAACTTCTCGATGCGGCCATCCGCTTTCGCTGGGGAGTGATTGTCGTCACTCTCATCGTCGCGGCCTTCGGCGCCTTTCAGCTGCTCAAGCTGCCAATCGACGCCGTGCCCGACATCACCAACAAACAGGTCCAGATCAATACCGTCTCCCCGGCGCTGGGGCCGCTCGACATGGAGCGGCTCGTCACCTTCCCGGTCGAGACCGCCATGGCCGGTATTCCCGGCCTCGAAAGCACGCGCTCGATTTCGCGCAACGGCTTCAGCCAGGTGACCGTCGTCTTCGATGAGGGCATCGATCTCTACTTTGCGCGCCAGCAGGTCGCCGAGCGCCTGAACCAGGCGAAGGACAGCTTGCCCACGGGTGTCGAGCCGCAGATGGGGCCGATCACCACCGGTCTTGGCGAAGTGCTGATGTACACGGTCGATTTCGCCCGACCGGGATCGAAAGATGCTCCGAAAGTCGTTGGAAAGCCAGGCTTTCAGCCCGATGGCAGCTATCTCACGGTCGAGGGCGAACACCTGACCGACGATGTGGCCAGACTTGCCTATCTTCGCACGGTGCAGGACTGGATCATCCGGCCCCAGCTCAAGACCGTACAGGGCGTGGCCGGCATCGACAGCATCGGCGGCTATGAGAAGCAACTCGTCGTCGAGCCCGATGTCGCCAAGCTGGCGAGCTACGGGATCTCGTTCTCCGAACTCGCCGAGGCGCTCGAAAAGGCGAACATTTCCGTCGGGGCAAACTTTGTCGAGCGGGGAGGCGAAGCCTTTCTGGTTCGCGCCGATGGCCGGATACGCACGATCGACGAAATCGGGCGCGCGGCCGTGGCAACGCGCGGCGGGGTGCCGGTTGCGGTGCGCGATCTCGCGACCGTCAGGGTCGGAGGAGACCTGCGCACGGGCGCTGCCTCGATGAACGGCCGCGAGGTCGTCATCGGTACGGCGCTGATGATCGCGGGCGGCAACAGCCGCATCGTCGCCGATGCGGTTTCGGCAAGGCTCGAGGAAGTCGCCAAATCGCTGCCGCCCGGCATCGTCGTGAAGCCCGTTCTCAACCGTTCGACGCTGGTCAACGCCACCATTTCCACAGTCGAGAAGAACCTGGTTGAAGGCGCTCTCCTCGTCATCGCCGTGCTGTTCTGGCTGCTCGGCAATATCCGCGCCGCGATCATCGCCACTCTGGTCATCCCCTTGTCCTTCCTGATGATGGCGATGGGGATGAATGCGACCGGCACGTCCGGCAACCTGATGAGCCTGGGGGCGCTCGATTTCGGTCTCATCGTCGATGGTTCGATCATCATCATCGAGAACTGTTTGAGACGCCTCGCCGAACGTCAGCACGAGGAAGGCCGGCTGCTCTCGCTCAACGAGCGTTTGCATGAGGTCTTCGAAGCCTCTCGCGAGATGGTCCGGCCCACGATCTTCGGGCAGATGATCATCTTCCTGGTGTTCGCTCCGCTGCTCACCTTCACCGGAGTCGAGGGCAAGATGTTCTCGCCGATGGCGATCACGGTGATGCTGGCACTGGGCGGCGCCTTCATAGCCTCACTCACCTTCGTGCCGGCCATGGTGGCGCTGCTCATCCGGGGCAAGGTCGCCGAGAAGGAAGTCAAGGCGATTGCCTGGGCCAAAGAGCGGTACATTCCGCTCCTCGACAAGGCCGTCGCCCGGCCATGGCCCTGGATCGGCGCGAGCGTCGGCACCTTTGCGCTCGCGGCGCTGATTTTCCTCATGCTGGGCCGCGAGTTCATCCCGCAGCTCAACGAAGGCAATCTCGCCATGCAGGGGCTTCGCATCCCCTCGACCTCGCTGCGGCAGTCGAAAGCCCTGCAGATGGACATCGAGAAGGCAGTGTCCTCGATGCCCGAAGTCGCGTTCGTGTTCTCCAAGACGGGCACTGCCGAGGTCGCCACCGACCCGATGCCGCCCAATGCCTCGGACTCGTTCATCATCCTCAAGCCGAAGAGCGAATGGCCCGGAGGCGTCGATAGCAAGGAGGACGTGATCGAGCGGCTCGAACAGCGGCTCAAGCCGATGGTCGGCAGCGCCTTCGAGGTCAGCCAGCCAATCCAGCTACGCTTCAACGAGCTGATCGCCGGCGTGCGCGGCGACATCGCGATCAAACTCTACGGCGACGACCTGACCCGCATGGGCGGGGTCGCGCAGCAGGTCGCAAGCGTGCTGCGAACCGTGCCGGGCGCCGCAGACGTCAAGGTCGAGCAGACCGAGGGCTTCCCAACCCTCGATGTCCAGTTCGACCGCGATGCGATTGCCCGCTACGGCCTGTCGTTGCAGGATGTCACCGACACGGTTGCGGCGGCGCTTGGCGGTCGCGAAGCGGGCATCGTGTTCGAGGGCGACCGCCGGTTCGATATTGTCGTCCGGCTTCCCAATGCGATCCGCGACGACCTCGATGCCGTGGCGGCGCTGCCGGTAATGCTGCCCAACGATGGCGACCGCGCATCCATCCCCTTGGGAGCAGTGGCGCGCTTCACCTTCTCCGAAGGCTTGAACCAGGTCAGCCGTGACAACGGCAAACGCCGCGTGGTGGTGCAGGCCAACGTCCGGGGCAACGATCTCGGCAGCTTCATCGCCGAAGCGCAGTCGAAGGTCGCCGCTCAGGTCCAGATGCCGCCTGGCACCTTCATCGAGTGGGGCGGTCAGTTCGAGAACCTGCAGGCGGCCTCCCGGAGGCTGACGATCGTGATCCCGGTCGTCTTCGCGGCGATCTTCGGCATCCTGTTCCTGGCCTTGAAGGGGGCAAGGCCGGCCATCGCGGTCTATTCGGCAATCCCGCTCGGGCTTGCCGGCGGGGTCTTCGGCCTGCTTCTGGCGGGCTTGCCGTTCTCGGTGTCGGCCGCAGTCGGGTTCATCGTTCTGGCCGGTGTCGGCGTGCTCAACGGGCTCGTCGTCATGTCGGCGGTCAACCAGCGGATCGAGGCCGGACTGCCGGTCGATCGCGCGGTGACAGAAGGCGCGCTCGAGCGTTTTCGCGCGGTTCTGATGACCGGGATCGTCCCGGCAATCGGCTTCGTGCCGATGGCGTTGGCAACAGGACAAGGTGCGGAAGTTCAGAAGCCGCTGGCGATCGTCGTCATCGGCGGGCTCATCACCTCCACCATCCTGACGCTCTTCGTACTGCCCGCGATCAGCCACCTGCTGCTCAAGGGCCGGCACAAGCACCACATGGCTGGCGACTACAGCGACGTCGACAAGTTCGGCGGCGAGTTACCCGCAAAGTGAGGGCAGGGCGGCCAGTTACAGAGTGGGCAACTGGCCGCCCCGGAACCCAAGACGTCAGAACCGATCAGCAAAGGAACGACCGCGTGACTGACAAGGCCCAGTTCGACCTACCCATTCTTCTGCCCGATGTGCCGGATGCAGCCGATGCCTGCGTCGAGCGCCTCATCGCCCGCTTGACCCCGAGAATCGGAGTCGATGAAGTCCACGTTCTGCCGGCAGTGGACGAAGCGCCGGCAAAGCTCTGCATCCATTACGATCCCGATGCCCTGTCGCTCGCCACCATTCGAACCGAAGTCCACGCCGCCGGTGCTGAAATCGCGCAACAGTTCGGACACCTTCTCTGGCAAACGGACGGCGTACTTCATACGCGGCGAGCGCGAACCATTGAAGGGCGCCTTGGAAAGCTTCCCGGCGTCCTGGAGGCAGTTGTCAATCCGGCGGGTGCCGTGCGGGTCGAGTTCGAGCGCGCGAAGATCACCGAGAGCCAGATCGAGAGCGCACTGGCCGAGATGGGCGTGGCCGCCGCTGAGCCAGAGATGGCGCCTGCACGCGAGGTCGAAGAACTGGCTTCCGAGGCCCGTCCGCAAGAGCGCGCAATGCCGGAAGCCGAGCACGAACACGCGCACGAAGGACCACTCGGCGCGAACAGCGAACTTCTTTTCGTGCTGGTTTGCGGCGCCTTGCTCGGAGCCGGTTTTGCCATCGACAAGCTCTGGCAGGCAGCGCCTGCCTGGCTCTCGCTTGGATGCTATGTCGGTGCCTACGGTTTTGGCGGGTTCTTCACGCTTCGCGAGGCCATCGACAACCTTCGACTGAAGCGCTTCGAGATCGATACACTGATGCTGGTGGCTGCCGCAGGCGCTGCCGCGCTCGGCGCCTGGGCCGAAGGCGCGCTTCTCCTCTTCCTGTTCAGCCTTGGCCATGCGCTCGAACATTACGCCATGGGCCGGGCCAAGCGGGCCATCGAAGCGCTAGCAGACCTCGCGCCGCGAACAGCATTGGTACGGAGACCTGACGGAAGTACCGCTGAAGTCGGGGTCGAAGAACTCGCGGTTGGGGACGTCGTGATCGTCAAGCCGGACGAGCGGATCGCCGCCGACGGCTTTGTCATCAAGGGTGCCAGCGCGATCAACCAGGCGCCGGTGACCGGCGAAAGCATCCCGGTCGACAAGCGCGCGGTTACCGATCCCGCTCAGGCCCGCGCCAACCCCGATCGGCTAGATGCCGCGTCCCGCGTCTTTGCCGGCACGATCAACGGCAGCGGGGCGATCGAGATCGAGGTGACCCGGCTCGCGAGCGAGACGACGCTCGCCAAGGTCGTCCGCATGGTCAACGAAGCCGAGACGCAGAAGTCGCCGACCCAACGCTTCACGGATCGCTTTGAACGGGTCTTTGTTCCGGCGGTTCTCGGCCTGGCGACGCTCCTTCTCTTTGCTTGGGTGGTGGTCGACGAACCTTTCCGCAACAGCTTCTATCGCGCCATGGCGGTGCTGGTGGCCGCCAGTCCCTGCGCCCTTGCGATTGCCACGCCGAGCGCCGTCCTTTCCGGTGTCGCGCGAGCGGCGCGCGGTGGCGTTCTGATCAAGGGCGGCGCCCCCCTCGAACTGCTGGGCTCACTGGATGCCATCGCCTTCGATAAGACCGGCACCCTGACGAGCGGCGAGCCGCGCATTCGCCAAATCATCCCTGTGCCGGGCGTGGCCAAAGAAGAATTGATGGCGATCGCCGTCGCGGTCGAAAGCCTGAGCGACCATCCGTTGGCACAGGCGATTGCCCGGGACGGGAAAGCGCATATCGGAACCTACACTGATCCACCCGCTACCGATCTCAACAGCCTGACGGGTCGTGGGGTCTCTGCGACAGTCGAAGGTCAGCGGATCCTCATTGGCAAGGCGGAAATGTTCGGTGCCGATGGTGTCGAGCCGCTGTCGCAGCCAATGGCAGACGCCATCGAACAACTTCGTCAAACGGGCCATACGACAATGGTCGTTCGGCGCGGCGACCAGGATCTTGGCGCCATCGGCTTGATGGATACGCCACGCGAAGCAGCACGGACAACGATCGAGCGTCTCCATGCCATGGGGATACGCCGCATGATCATGATCTCGGGTGACAACCAGCGCGTCGCCGATGCGATCGCGAAACAAGTCGGGCTTGACGAAGCCTGGGGTGACCTGATGCCGGAGGACAAGGTTGACGCGATCAGGAAGCTTCGCGCGGAAGCGCAGGTCGCCATGCTCGGTGATGGCGTCAACGATGCCCCGGCGATGGCCAGCGCCACCGTTGGTATTGCCATGGGAGCCGCCGGATCGGACGTCGCTCTCGAAACTGCCGATGTTGCCCTAATGGCGGACGACCTTGCCCATTTGCCATTTGCCGTGGGCCTTAGCCGACAGACCCGATCCATCATTCGACAGAATGTTTTCGTCAGCCTCGGAGTGGTTGCGCTCCTGGTGCCAGCAACGATTTTTGGCCTCGGCATTGGCCCTGCGGTTGCGATGCACGAAGGCTCTACCTTGGTTGTCGTGTTCAATGCCTTGCGGCTTCTCGCATACCGGGAATGAGCGACTCGCCGTGCATCTGAGTTTCCCAAATTCGGACTTTCGTGCCGGTTGGCCATGCCACCTCAGCGCCCAATCTGGAGGCGATCGGCTTGAGGTTTGCCTTTGAGGGCGGTTCGCATCCCAAGATGCCGCATTTTCACGCTGCTACCTAGAGAGCTACCTAGCAGAACGACAAGCCTTTGAGCCGAGAAAGACTCCAGCCGTATCCATTTGATTTTATGTAGGAATTTGGTGGACGCACTAGGGCTCGAACCTAGGACCCGCTGATTAAGAGCAATCTTTCCGTCCGGATGTGTTCGCGAGCGACCGCATCGATGTGCAGGTGTCCAGAGGATCTGGTCAACTCACTGCGATCCCATCGAGGATCGGACAATCGGGTCTGCTGTCGCCGCTGCACCCTTCGGCCAGTTCCAGCAAGGCGCGACGCATGGCTTCAAGTGCTGCCGCTTTGCGGCCAAGGTCATCGGCATGTGCCAGGGCAACGGCCTTCACTTCACTGCTCGTCCGCTCGCGGTTGTCCCATAGGCCGAGGAGAGTGGTGATTTCCTCAAGCGAGAAGCCAAGGCCGCGGGCGTTAGCAATGAAGCGCAGGCGCTCGATCGATTGCGGTGAATAGTCCCTGTAGCCATTGTCGCGTCGGTCAGGGGGCGGCATCAGACCTACGCGCTCATAGTGCCGGATCATCCGCTCCGACACGCCAGTGGTCTTCGATGCCTGTCCGATGTTCATGGCTGCTGTTCGCCGAACTTGGGGTGGCGTCCTTGGTGGTGGCCGCCATGGAAGAAGTGCAGCAGCGGACAGGTGAACAGGAATGCGTAAGGGATCAGCCCGAAGAAGTGCTGCCGGTGTTCCGGATAGAGCAGGAAAGCGGCGATCAGCGCGACCGATGCCGCGGCCAGCAGCCACGCGCGCTTGCTGGAAAGGTTCATAGCGCAATCCTCCTGAGACGCAGCGAATTGCCGATGACGCTGACCGAGGAAAGCGCCATCGCCGCCGCTGCGATGATCGGTGAAAGCATGATGCCGAACAGCGGGTAGAGCGCGCCTGCAGCCACCGGGATACCAGCGACGTTGTAGGCAAAGGCGAAGAACAGGTTCTGCCGGATGTTGGTCATGGTTGCATGACTGAGGTGCCGGGCACGCGTTATCCCCGTCAAATCGCCCTTGAGCAGTGTGATGCCTGCGCTTTCAATCGCCACGTCCGTTCCCGAACCCATGGCGATGCCGACATCGGCGGCAGCGAGGGCTGGGGCATCGTTCACACCGTCGCCCGCCATCGCTACGATCCGTCCCTCGTCTCTCAGGCGCTTGACGATAGCGCTCTTCTGGTCGGGAAGGACATCTGCCTCGACGTCGGCGATACCGAGGCGTCGTGCGATGGCCTCAGCGGTGACGCGATTGTCGCCCGTCAGCATGATGACATGGATCCCCACCTCGGCCAGAGCCTTGAGCGCGGCAGGCGTTGTCGCTTTTACCGGATCGGCAATGCCGATAGAACCCGCCACCTGGCCATCAATGCCGAGGAAGATCGCGGTCGCACCTTCGGCACGCAGGGCATCAGCACGTTGCGCCAGTTGGGCGGTGGAGATCCCCTGTTCCTCAAGAAAGCGGGCATTTCCAGCAACAAGTCGATATCCATCGACGATGCCGGTGATACCCTTGCCGACTGGCTGATCGACGTCGCCCGGTTCGCTTATTGCGAGCCCCTTGGCTTCTGCATCCCTCACAATAGCCAGGGCCAGCGGATGTTCGCTGCTGCGTTCAAGGCTCGCGGCAAGGCGCAGAACTTCTTGGCTGTCGAACCCTTCAGCCGTCTCGATCGCAACCACCGCGGGCTTGCCCTCGGTGAGCGTGCCGGTCTTGTCGACGACAAGCGTATCGACCTTCTCCATGCGTTCGAGCGCCTCTGCATTCTTGATGAGGATACCGGCCTGCGCACCGCGTCCAACCCCCACCATGATCGACATCGGAGTGGCCAAGCCGAGCGCGCAGGGACAGGCGATGATCAGCACAGCTACTGCCGCAATCAGACCGTAACCCATCGCCGGGGACGGACCGACCAGCGACCAGGCGGCGAATGCGACTGCTGCGACCGCAATCACTGCCGGCACGAACCAGCCCGACACGGTGTCGGCAAGCCGTTGAATCGGCGCCCGGCTGCGCTGGGCTTCTGCGACCATCTGGACGATGCGCGCCAGCATGGTATCGCGCCCGATCTTCTCGGCGCGCATCACGAGGCCGCCGGTCTGGTTTATCGTGCCACCGATCAGCTTCGACGATGCCTCCTTGGTCACCGGCATGGATTCGCCGGTTACCATCGATTCATCGACCGTTCCGCGGCCCTCCAGGACCACGCCATCAACCGGAACTTTCTCGCCAGGACGAACGCGTAGCGTGTCGCCGACCAGAACCTGGTCGAGTGTGATCTCCTCGTCACTACTATCGGGACGAACCCGGCGGGCGAGCTTGGGCGAAAGGTCGAGCAATGCGCGGATCGCACCGCTGGTTGTTTCCCGGGCACGCAGTTCAAGCAGTTGGCCAAGCAAGACCAGCACGGTAATGACCGCCGCCGCCTCGAAATAGACCGCGACTGAGCCGTCCATTGCGCGAAACGCGGGCGGGAACATACTGGGCGCGAGCGTCGCCGCCATGCTGTACATCCAGGCAACGCCCGTTCCCATCGCAATCAGGGTGAACATGTTGAGGTGGCCGCTTTTCACCGAGGCCCAGCCGCGTTCGAAAAATGGCCAGCCTGCCCACAGGACCACCGGCGTCGCCAGAACCATCTGGATCAGGCTGGCGATGTTTCCATCCAAATAATGGCGCAGTCCGGTCAGATGCCCGCCCATTTCGAGCGCTACCACCGGCAAGGCGAGGATCAGGCCGATCACGAAGCGCCGCTTCATGTCGGCATATTCCGGTGACGGTCCATCGCTGAGCGTCGGGGCCATCGGTTCCAGGGCCATGCCGCAGATCGGGCAGCTTCCCGGCCCGGACTGCTGAACCTCGGGATGCATCGGGCAGGTCCAGATCGCGCCTTCTGCCACATATTCTGTTGGCCGCGGTGCATCGCTCATATAGCGCGCTGGATCGGTCTTGAACTTGGCCAGACAGCCAGCGCTGCAGAAGTAGTGATGGGCGCCGTCATGGGTCGCGACATGCGGCGTGGTTGCCGGGTCAACGCTCATTCCGCAGACGGGGTCAATCACCGTTCCTGGAGCCTTCGATCCGAAATGGGTGCATTTCGCAAGGTCGTGATGCGACTCGGTCATACTTCGTACTCCTCTTGTCGCAACTCGCATCAACCTTGACATCATGTCAGGGTCAAGAGGTAATTCACCCGTACGCCATGATCGGTTCCAGCGTACCCAGCCAGGCCACCACGGCGAGGATCGTAAGCACTGTGGACGTCTCCAGAATCAGGCTTTGCCGAAGACTACGTAACGCGGGGACCGGATTGCCGTTGGCGATGGCTGCACCAAGGGCGGGTGTCAGCCGCCAGCGGTTGACACCCGCCAGCATCAGCATTGCAGCAAACAGGGCGAGCTTGATAAGCAGGAGTTGGCCGTAGCGCGAAGCGAACAAGGCGTACGGATGCGGCAAGCCCATTAGGCTCAGGCTGTTGATGATGCCCGTGAGAACGATCAACCCGACCGCAAGCGTCCCAACCCGCGAGAATTGTTCAAGCGCCCGATGCGCGATCCTGATCTGCGCATCGGATTGCTGCGCCAATGGCTGAAAAAGCAGCCAGGCGAACGCTGCAATTCCGCCGATCCATACAGCCGCCGCCAGCATGTGGACGATGTCGCTCAGCCGGTGGAGCGTTCCAGTCCACCCTTCGGTTGCACCGGCATGGCCAGTCCAAACCAGCGTGGCGATGGCAAGCACAGCCGAGGCAAGCAGACAGTATCTTGCTAGGTGTGGGGTTCGGCCAAGCCCCAGGGCGGCAAGCAGGGCAATTGCAACTGCCACCATGCGCACAACCCAGGCGCTGCCGATGGCGCTCTGTGTAACGATTTCCCTGAAGGCCGAGCCATCTACTGCCCAGAGGCTTGTCCCGGTCATGGCTGCGACAAGTGCGATCATGCCGCCGCCGGACAGCAGCAGTCCGAGCAGCGAAAGGAGGAGGGCGGGTTTGGCCAGCGGCAGCAAGACAGTGCCTCGCTCCTCGGGTTTCAGCGCGTAAAGCGAGAAGGCCGTCACACCTGCCAGCACCATTAGGTCGGCGTAAAGCGCGAACCGGATGGCGATGACAGGCAGGTTGTCCATGTCTTCAGCGTACGGTGAAGCTGAAGTTGCCGCCCATGCGATGCGTGTCGGCTCCGGCCGCGCTCCAGGTCACGCGGTAAGTGCCGGCGGCGAGAGGCCGACGGAGCAGCAAAGTCATCGATTTCCGGTCATTGCCAAGCCGGGCGGTGAAACCCGTGATCGGCATCGGCGCATGGTTTGCCATACCCGGCATTCCCGTCATTGCGATCTCGGCCCGTGCCGTTGCGCCGATCACGGCCTCATTGAAGCGCAGTTCGACCTTCGTAGGTGCTACGACCGTTGCATTGGCGGTCGGGGTCGAGGACACAAGCTGCGTATGCGCGCTGGCAACCTGCGGGACGATGAGACCCAGAGCGGCGGCGGCGAGGGCAAGGCTGGTCAAACGCATCAGGAATCTCCTTGGAAACGGCTATCAGGTTGAAATACGCGGCCCGGAACAGCATCCCTCAAATTGGCCGGGTTCAATTTTTCTGAGGGATCGGGGATATGGCTGCGTATAGGATCACAAGACCTCGGGAGACCCACCATGTCCGACCTTGATCAGGCGCTCCGCTGCCTGGCCACACTTCCGGCCCCTTCGGAGCTGGCGACTATCGACGACGCAGTGCTTGCCGGACTGGCTGCGAGCCGCCGTGAGGCTGCGGCCGGGTCGCGGCTGATGGGTTTTGCCGCAGCCCTGGCGCTGGTGGTCGGCGTAGCGGGTGGTGGACTGGCGGGCGGCGAACCCGCCACAGCTCAGCCAATCTCACCCTTTGCGCCCGACAATCCCCTCGCACCTTCGACCTTGCTGGATGTCCACCCGTGAATTGGACCAGGCGGCTGATCCTGATCGCGTTTGTCGCATTCGCGGCGGCGCTGGGCGGAACTTATGCTGGCCGCGTCCTGTTCGCACCGGAAAGGCAGAGCGAGACCGAACTCCATGCGCTGCTGCACAGCGAGCTTGAACTCGATGCCGCACAGGAAGCAAAGATCGAAGCAATCGAGCAGCGTTTTGCCACCCGCCGCAAGGCGCTTGAGCTCGAGATGCGGGCGGCCAATGCCCACCTGGCCGAAGCGATGGAAGTGGAACATGGTTATGGTCCGGAAGTCACGGCCGCGATCGATCATACTCACAAGGTGATGGGTGAGATGCAAAAGGAGACGCTTGAGCATCTCTTTGCCATGCGCGCCGTCCTGAGGCCTGATCAGGCGGTCAAATTCGACAGGACTGTGACCAGAGCCCTGACCCCAGAAGTACGGTGAGCCTTTCGCTGTCAGAGGGGAGCGACGGCGAATTGGCCGCACTGGCGCTCGCTGGTCGGCAAGACGCCTATCGCGAACTGCTGGCGCGCCACCGTGAATCTGTATTTCGTCTGGTACGGGCATCCGTCGGCGATCCGCACGAGGCACTCGACATTACCCAGGAGACCTTCATCGCCGCGTTCTCGGCGCTTGGACGCTACGATCATGAGCGACCGTTCCTGGCCTGGCTTAAGCACATCGCGCTCAACAAGTGCCGGGACTGGGCAAGAAGGAGAAAGGTGCGTGCCTTCTTCACGCGCGCAATGCCGCTCGAGATGGCTTTCGATGTTTCGGACGATGCCATTTCCGCCGACGTACAAGCGGTGGACCGGGCCGAGCTGGCGCGCGTGACCGCGGCCATATCGCGCTTGCCATCCCGTCTGCGCGATGCCTTGGTCCTCCGCACGATCGATGGGCTCGGCCAGGCTGAAGCCGCAGAGGTGCTGGGTGTCAGCGAAAAAACGGTTGAGACCCGGCTCTACCGGGCGAGGGGAAAATTAAAAGCGATGCTTGGCGACCAGATCTGAGGGGTAAGGAAAGCGGCTGCGTAGAGAACTATGAAGCCGTCAATCGTACCGGACACCATTCATGTATTCTTTTGCGCTTAATCGCCGTACCCTCATTCGTTCGGCTGCCCTGGGGGGCGGGGGCCTCGCGCTTTCGGCAGTGCTCCCAGCCTGGGCGCGCAGCGGAACCTCTGGTCTTGGAGTCCCGATGGCCGAGGTGTCCGGGGAGCAAATCGCACTATCCATCGGTCATGCCTCGCTCCGTGTCGGCGGGCGTGACGGGCATGCCATCGGCATCAACGGTGCGACACCTGGCCCGGTTATCCGGTTAAAAGAGGGTCAGAAGGTTCGCCTCGCAGTGAACAACACGCTGAAGGAAGAAACCTCGATCCATTGGCACGGGCTGCTCGTGCCCTTCCAGATGGACGGCGTGCCGGGGGTGAGCTTTCCCGGGATCAAGGCCGGCCAGACTTTCGTCTATGAATTCCCCGTCCGGCAGTCCGGGACCTACTGGTATCACAGCCACTCGGGCATGCAGGAGGCGATGGGCATGTATGGCGCGATTGTGATCGATCCCGCAGCACCCGATCCAATTGCCTATGACCGCGAACACGTGATCATGCTCGCCGACTGGAGCTTCATGCACCCACACACGCAGCTGCGGAAGCTGAAGGCGCAGCCCGGCTACTTCAACCTGCAAAAGCAGACCCTCTCGGGACTACTTGCGGGAAAGGACCAGTCGGCCTCCGAACGGCGCATGTGGGCCGGGATGCGGATGGACCCGACCGACATTTCCGATGTCACCGGCGCCACTTATCATTTCATGGTCAACGGGCATGACAGCGCCGCGAACTGGACTGGACTGTTCGCACCCGGAGAGCGTGTGCGCCTGCGCATCATCAATGCTGCCGCCATGACCAACTTCAATGTCCGGATTCCGGGCCTTGCGATGACCGTGGTTGCCGCCGACGGGCAGAACGTGCAGCCAGTCGAGACCGACGAGTTCCAGATCGGCATCGCCGAGACCTATGACGTGATTGTCGTGCCCAGAGCCGACGAGGCCTATGGCTTCATCGCCGAAGCCATCGACCGCTCCGGTCAGGTGCGCGCCACGCTCGCCCCGCGCCTCGGCATGGTCGCGCCGATCCCGGCGATCCGCGAACGCCCGCTGCTGTCCATGCAAGACATGGGCATGGGCGATATGGCGGCACCCGGTGCCGATGCGAGTGCAACTGATCACGCAGCCATGGGCCACGCCATGCCCGGGATGGATCACGGCTCGATGAAGATGCGCGATCCCGCGGTCGCGCCGCAGGTCAAAATGGGACCAGGCGTTGCGACGCTTTCGCCAATGCCCATGGACCGCACGGGCGAACGTCCGACCGGCCTTGAGAAGGTCGATCACCGGGTGCTGACTTATCGTGACCTCAAAGCGCTGCCCCCCAATGCAGACAAGCGCACGCCGTCGCGAGAGATCGATATCCATCTGACCGCCAACATGGAGCGCTACATGTGGTCCTTCGATGGCGTAAAGTTCAGCGAGAACACCGAGCCGATCGCGTTCCGCCACATGGAGCGGGTGCGCGTCAATCTCATCAATGACACCATGATGCCCCATCCGATTCACCTGCACGGTCATTTCTTCGAACTGGTCACAGGTAATCCGGGTCATCATCCGCTGAAGCACACGGTCAATGTCTTGCCCGGTGGCAAGGTTTCGTTCGACCTGACGGCCGATGAACTCGGCGACTGGGCATTTCACTGTCACATGCTGCTGCACATGATGTCGGGGATGTTCCGGGTCGTGACCGTGCGCCATGAGGAGGACGCGGCATGAAGGCGACCCTTCTCATCAGCGCTGCTGTCTTGCTGGCAACGCCCGGCTTTGCGGGGGCTCAATCCACCATGCCAGGCATGGAAATGAAGGATGCGCCCGGCACAGTTGCTCGAGCCGAGGCCCCGCCGGCTGCAATGGACCATTCCGGCCATAGTCAGCCCGAAGCTGCAGTTCCCGCGCCTGTCGCAGTCGATCCCCATGCCGGACACGCTGCCGAGCCTAAGCCAGCCGGTCCGCCACGGCCTGAAGCCATCGATCACTCCGGCCATGATATGAATGCCATGGCGGGCATGTCCGAGGGTGATCCGGCTATCGGAACTGCTCCCGCCCCTGCGCCGCCAGGCGACCATGCCGCGGATACCGTGTTCGATCCCGCTGAGATGGCGCGCGCACGCGAAGCCCTACGGCGAGAGAATGGAGCCTTCAGCGGGTCGATGGTACTCTTCGATCTCGCCGAATTCCAGGCGCGCAAGGGCAGGGACGGTTATCGTTGGGCAGGCGAGGCCTGGTTCGGCGGTGACGTCGATCGCCTCCTGATCAAAACAGAGGGCGAGGGCGCATTCGGCGAGCCGATCGAGGATCTGGAAATCCAGGCACTCTATTCACGTGCCATCTCGCCGTTCTGGAATGCCCATGTCGGCTTGCGGCACGATATAGTGCCCAATCCCTCGCGGACTTATGCCGTGCTCGGGGTAGAGGGGATCGCGCCTTACTGGTTCCATTTGACGGGGCAGATGTTCCTCTCCGACAAGGGGGACATCCGGGCTCGCCTTGAGGGAAGCTACGATGAGCGGATCACCCAGCGCCTTATCTTCCAGCCTCGAGCGGAACTTAATTTCTCCGCTCAGGACATGCCCGTGATCGGGGTCGGATCAGGACTCACCGACTTCGAACTGGGTGCGCGCTTGCGCTATGAGATCCGACGCGAGCTCGCGCCCTATGTTGGCGTGGAATGGAGCCGGAAGGCGGGTGACACCGCGCGTTTGTCACGGCTCGCAGGAGAAGATCCAGATGCGGTCAGTTTTGTCGCTGGCGTCAGGGTCTGGTTCTGATTCTGATGGCAATGCACAATGACTTTGGCTGGACCGACGGGTCGCAACGGAGCAGGACTTGATCCTATGAAATCGGTCGTCGCTTTCATTGTTGCGCTAGCATTGGCGTTCGGCGCAGGACCGCTTTGCGCCGCCCCGGCAGCGGCTTCGATGCAGACCGCTAACATGGAATGCGGCGACATGCCGGGAAGCGGCGACCGCTCACATCATCATGGCGCACCGGACGTGGCGCGGGTCTGTCATGCGTGCCTCTTTGCTGCGCCTGCCATCGGCACCAATCTGAATGCCATACGATGGGATTGGATCGGCCCGGAGATCCGGGCGCCCCAAAGCCTGTCCGGATTGACGCCCGAGCCACCGACACCGCCCCCGCGCCAGCCGGTTTCCCGATCCGTTTCAATCTTATCTGGAGAATACACATGAAATCCAAGTATCTGCTGGGCGCCCTCGCGCTCTCGCTTTCTACTGCCGCGTTTGCAGCCGAGCCTGCACCGACGCCAGAAAAGCCGTGCTGTTGCTGCAAGAAGGACGAGCACGGCCAGATGGCCTGCTGCAAGGAGCATGGCGAGCAGGCTGGTGAGCATGCTGGTCACGACATGAGCGGCATGGATCACAAGTAAGCAATGGTGCGCGGAGGGTATTCAGCCACCCTCCGCGCATTGCCATGTGACTACCGGCAAAAGCGGATTTTGGCTGTAGTTGACGCCGTTGCGGTTCAGCGGCCACCCGCGGATGAGGAGATTACACATGCGAAAGCTGGTTCTGGCACTGGCGTTGTTTTCGACCCCCGCGCTCGCGGCAGGCGACATCCTGATGCATCGCGATCCGGGATGTGGGTGCTGCGAACAATGGGCGGCCCGGGTTCGCCAGGCCTTCGGCAGAAATGTGCGGATCGTCGATGACGCGAACCGTGCTGCCTTCCAGCGGCAGGTGGGTCTTCCTGCAAACCTGGCGTCATGCCACACTGCGATTGTCGACGGAATCGCCTTCGAGGGACACGTTCCGATTGTCGACATGCGCCGCGTGCTGGCGAACCGCCCGAAAGGTGTTCGCGGGCTTGCGGTCGCAGGCATGCCGATCGGTTCGCCAGGCATGGAGGTGCCGGGCGTTCGCGCGCAGCGGTATAACGTCATTGCATTCGGGGCCGCGCGCACCAGCGTATACGCACAGCATTAGTCGTCGCATTAGATGCCAGCGTCTTTATCTCTGCTCCCGCGAAACCCGGAGCACATCCGGGCAAATCGAATGAGCGCGGGGCAAGATGCTTCCGCGAGTTGTGTTACGTTTGGAGCGGGGGCTTTTTCGCCTTGATCGCGATGAAGGCCGCGCCTGCATTCGTCCTTCGCCAAGCCAGCCCGCTTCACGGCGATCTGTGATCTGGCCGAGGAGGCTGCAGCGCCAGCGCCTGGAGGCGTCACCGAGCGAATTGCCGTGCTCCTTCGCGGCCATAGTAAGCCCCGCAGGATTGCTATCACCCGGCGTCAGAACACCAGAACCTTGTCCGCCTGCAGCGTGCTATAGGCTAGCTCATCCATCGAGCTGCGCCTTGCCATCGAGCAGGACGGGCAGATAATGATCATCGCATCCGGAATTGGCATTTGGTCACCTCTGCCGCTGAGATGGGACCGCCGAACTCAAATATAAGTCGCAGGGCTGACGACTTTGAGAGTGCCGATTCGTGCCAGCCTTGGAAAGTGAGCTTGAGCTGGGCCGCAAAGCAACCCGCGGAACGGCCATTTTGCAGCTTTCGCTCACAAAATCAGTTTCAAGGAGCCTGCTACCTAGAGAGCTACCTAGCGCAATTCCGCCACGCGGCAGGTCTCTGCTGTCGCGCTGTAAGCATATGCTTTATAAGGAGAAAGTGGTGGACGCACTAGGGCTCGAACCTAGGACCCGCTGATTAAGAGTCAGCTGCTCTACCAACTGAGCTATGCGTCCGTGCCCTTGCGGGTGCCGCTTTGGTGGCGGCCGGGGAAGCGGATGGTGGACGCACTAGGGCTCGAACCTAGGACCCGCTGATTAAGAGTCAGCTGCTCTACCAACTGAGCTATGCGTCCATGCCATCAGGCATTCCCGTTCGGGAGCCGCCCCAATAGCGATTTTATACGCCCTGCCAAGCCCCAATTTTGCGTTTTTCAGGACAGGCTTCGCGGACCCGACCGGCTCCACCGTTCTACGGCCATGATCGTGCCGATGCAGATCATGTTCGTCATCATCGAGGAACCGCCGTGGCTCATCCACGGAAGCGGAATGCCGACCACCGGGGCAAGGCCCATGACCATCATCAGGTTGATGCACATGTAGAAGAAGATCGTCATCGTCATGCCCGCGGCCAGCAGGCGCGAGAAGCGATCCGGCGCGTTCGTCGCTACCTTCAGTCCCCAGCGGAAGATCAGGCCGAACACGATCAGCACGAACAGGCCGCCCAGCATGCCCCATTCCTCTGCCATCGTCGCGAAGACGAAGTCGGTGTGGGCTTCGGGCAGGTAGTTGAGGTGGCTCTGCGACCCGTTGCCGAATCCCTTGCCGAAGAACCCGCCCGAACCGATCGCGATCTTCGACTGCGTGATGTGGTAGCCAGAGCCCAGCGGATCGTTCTCGGGATCGAGGAACACCAGCACGCGCTTGCGCTGGTAGTCGTGCAGAAGCGTGAAGAACGCGAGCGGCGCAATGATAAGGCCCGCTGCGCCCGCGCCCAGGAACCAGC
Organism: Novosphingobium aromaticivorans DSM 12444; assembly: GCF_000013325.1. Lineage (GTDB taxonomy): Bacteria > Pseudomonadota > Alphaproteobacteria > Sphingomonadales > Sphingomonadaceae > Novosphingobium > Novosphingobium aromaticivorans. The sequence goes on along the minus strand of NC_007794.1, from coordinate 2,271,786 downwards.
GCAGCGGCAATCCCGCCAGGAACATGACAACGACCGCGCCGAACGAGATGGCAAGGCCGGTGCCCAGATCCGGCTGGAGCATGACCAGCCCCGCCGGAATGCCCAGCAGAATCCCCGCCGGCACAAGCGCGCGCCAGCTTTGTGTCTCGCCGATGGGCAGGATCGAATAGAACCACGCCAGCACCAGCACGATGCCCGGCTTCATCAGTTCCGAGGGTTGCAGCGTCATGAACCCGAGATTGAGCCAGCGCTGGCTGCCACCGCCGATGCCGCCGATCAGCTCCACCAGCACCAGCAGCAGGCACAGTGTGGCATAGACCGGGATCGCCATGCGCTTGAACAGGTCCTGCGGCAGCCGCGCGATGACCGCCGCCATCACCAGGAAGATGACGAAGCGCACGAGGTGCGACAGCGACCAGGTGGTGAACCGCCCTCCCGCCGCCGAATCCAGCACCGCCGCGCCGAAGCTGACCAGCGCCGTCAGCGGCAGCAGCACGCTCCACGGCTGGCGCGCGATCGCGGCGGGGACATAGGCGCGCGGCATCATTGCCCTCCCGCTGGAGTGGGCGACGGCGCCGGAGTGGGCACCTGCACCTGCGGCGGCGCTTCCGGTTCCGGAGCGGGCGCTGCGGCGTCGGTCTGGACGGATGCAGGGTCCTGGTCCGGCTTGCGGCCTTCCTCGACCCGCTCGGTCAGGTCCTCGTCATCGGGTGCGGGCTTTGCTGCCGTGCCGCCGTACTTCGCCGCATAGACATCGTAGCGCGCGGACATGCGCTGCTGCACGTTGCCGCCCCACTGTTTCTCGAACTCTTCCAGCACCGCCATCGCCTTGTCCGGCGCGAAGATGTAGGTCATCACGTCGCGCGCGATGGGATAGGCCGCGCTGGAGCCGCCGCCGTGTTCGATGACGACGGCGCATGCGAACTTCGGTTTGTCGAACGGGGCGAAGCAGATGAAGTGGCCGTGGTCGCGGTACTTCCATGCGCCGCTCTTGCCGTTGGCGATGTTGAGCCCGACGACCTGCGCCGTCCCGGTCTTGCCTGCAAGCAGCACGTTATCGACCGGAATGCGCGCCCGGCCGGCGGTGCCGCGCCCGTTGACCACTTCGCTCATCGCCGCATGGATATAGTCGAGGTGTTGCTGCGAAAAGCCCATCGGCTTGACCGGCGGCGCGTTCCTGTCGAGCAGCAGCCGAGGCATGACCTCGCGTCCCGATGCGATGCGCGACGCCATGACCGCCTGCTGCAATGGATTGACCAGCATGTAGCCCTGGCCGATGGTCGCGTTGACGGTATCGTAAAGCGCCCATTCCTTCTTGTATTTCCGCATCTTCCACGCGGGATCGGGCACCGTGCCATAAGACTGGCCGGGGTAGGGCATCGGAAACTCCTGCCCCAGCCCGAGCCGCCGCGCCATCGCCGCGATCTTGTCCATGCCGATCTGTTGCGCGAAGTGATAGAAGTAGACGTCGCACGACTGGTAGATGCCCTTGGCCATGTCCACCGTCCCGTGCCCGCGTCGTTGCCAGCAGTGGAACACGCGGTTGCCCACACGCAGGCCACCGTTGCACTGCACCGTCGCATTGGGATCGAGCCCCGCCTCGAGGAACGAAAGCGCGACCATCGGCTTTACCGTCGAGCCCGGCGGATAGAGCCCGCGCAGGATCTTGTTGCGCAAGGGAACGTGGTCGTCCTCGGACAGCATCTTCCATTCGACGCGGCCAATGCCGTCGGAAAAGCTGTTGGGATCGAAACTCGGCATCGAAGCCATGGCGAGAATGTCGCCCGTCTCGCAGTCCATCACCACGACCGAGCCGGATTCCAGCCCGATGCGCCGCGCGGCGTAGTCCTGCAAGCCGGCGTTGATGGTGAGCTGGATCGGCTTGCCCGGCACGTCCTCGCGCGTGCCCAGGTCGCGCACGATGCGGCCCGATGCCGTCGCTTCCACACGCCGCGCGCCCGGAACGCCGCGCAGGCGCGTCTCGAAGTGCTTTTCCAGACCGTCCTTGCCGATCTTGAAGCCGGGCGTGATCAGTAGCGGGTTGCGCTCCTTCTCGTAGTCCTCGGCAGAGGCCGCGCCGACGTAGCCGACGAGGTGGCCGACCGCCGCGCCCGTGGGATAGAACCGCGAGTAGCCGCGCTGAGGGATCACGCCGGGCAGTTCGGGCAGGCGTACGCTGACTGCGGCGAACTTGTCCCAGTCCAGGCTCGAGGCGACTTCCACCGGCTGGAACCCGCGCGCCTTGTCAAGCTTGTCGCGGATGTCGCGCACGCGGTCCGGCGGGAGGTCGAGCAGCCCGGCGAGGGTCTGCATAGTCTTGTCCGGATCTTCGATGCGGTCGGGGATGAGGTCGACGCGGAAGTCCGCGCGATTGGCGGCCAGCGCCTTGCCGAAGCGGTCGATCACCCAGCCGCGGCGGGGCGGGATGAGCGTGAGGTTGACGCGGTTGCTTTCGGACGCGGCCTGGTACTTCTCGTTCTGAGCGACCGCGAGATAACCGAGCCGGGTCGCCAGCAGCAGGCCCACGCCGCCCTGCATCGCGCCCAGCACGAAGGCGCGCCGCTCGAAACGATTGGTGAGGATCGCCGACGTGACCGGCAGCCGAGCCTTCATCCTACAGCCTCTTCAGCGGCAGCAGGCGCACGCGGTCGAGCATGGCGACCAGGCCCGTCACCACCGGATAGAGCACGAGCGACAACAGCAGTTGCGGCACGATCACGATGGGCAGCGGATAGCGCGTCGCCAGCCCGGCTATGGCGGAGCAGAGCACGAGATAGGCCGTGGTCAGGACGCTTGCCGTAAGCCAGTCCTGGATGAAGCCGCGCCACAGGAAGCGTTCGTCGATGATTTCCATCGCCAGCATCGTCGCCGACCACAGGACGATGCCCGATCCGAACGGCTGGCCGGAATAGAGATCGTCCACGAAGCCGAGGGGCAGTCCTGCCCAGACCGGCAGCATCCCCGGTCGCAACATGCGCCAGGCGAGCAGCATCATGTAGGCCAGCGGCGGCATGACCGGCGCCGATGCGATGACCGGCGAAAAGCTCGCCATCGATGCCAGCATGATCGTCAGCCAGGGCAGTCCGTTGGCGACGATGGGCGAAGGCGCGCGGTTGATCCGCTTGCGGCCGATCTCTTCGGGTGTGGCGGAAAGACCGCGCCAGTTCACGGGACCTCGGCGGCGCTCTGCGCGCCGTCCTTCTCGATCTGCTCGATCTCTGCCCGCGCCTGTGCGCTGTAGGTAGGCTCGACGATCACGAACTCGTTGTCCGCTGGATCGGCGGCAAGGTGGCCGGTGGCTCCGTCGCGGTGGGGGTCGGTCGCTACGGCCACCGGAATTCCGGGCGGATAGAGCCCGCCGGAGCCCGACGTCACGAAGACGTCGCCCTTTCGCACGGGATTGATGCCCATGTTGATCAGGCGGATGTCGATCCTGCCGTTGGACGCGCCCTGGACGAACGCGGCAAGGCCGTCGCGCACGCGGCGCACTGGCACGACGTTGTCGGGGTCGGTGACGAGCAGGACCCGCGCGGTCGAAGGTCCGGCCTCGATCACGCGGCCGACCAGCCCCGATGCGGCGCGTACCGGCTGGCCAGGGCGCACGCCGCGGTCGGTGCCGACGTCGATGATCGCGAAGCGCCGCGTGCTGGCTGCCGTCGATCCGATCAGGTGTGCAGCCGCGATGGGCCGGCGCGAGGGATCGACGATGCCCAGCAGCGCCTTGAGGCGGCGGTTCTCGTCCTGCAACGATTGCATGGTGACGGCATTGGCGCGCGCGGCCTCGACCTCGCGGCGCAGGTCGGCATTCTGCTGGCCGGCACGGAAATAGGCGCCCACGGCTGCGAACAGGCCCTGTCCGGTGCTGCGCCCTTCGGCCCCGGCCTTGCCCAGCGGGCGCGCGACTTCGGCTGCGGAACTGCGGGCAAAGGCAAATGCGTCCGGATTGACGAGCGAGGTCACGAGCACGGCAAGTCCGGCCACGACGCCGAGAATGGCGATAACGTAGCCGGTGAAAATCCCGTACTGCGCCCTGCGCGAATAGCCCGGGCGCCGGTCCTGCGACCGCGCCATCCGTTCACCCCTTGAAACCGGCGCGATTTCCGCGCCGCACTGCAACCCGCAACGTTCTTATGCGATCAGATCCGTGTCTTTACGCGGTCATCAGCACGCCGCGATAGATCGGGTCTTCCATCGCGCGGCCGGTGCCGAGCGCGACGCAGGACAGCGGATCTTCAGCCACGCTCACCGGCAGCCCGGTTTCCTCGCGCAGATGTTCATCCAGCCCGCGGATCAGCGCGCCGCCACCGGTCAGCACGATGCCCTGGTCGACGATGTCGGCGGCCAGTTCGGGCGCGGTATTCTCAAGCGCGATGCGCACGCCCTCGACGATGGCGCCGATCGGTTCGGACAGCGCTTCGGCGACGTTGGCCTGCGTGATGGTGATTTCCTTGGGCACGCCGTTCACGAGGTCGCGGCCCTTGATGTGGATCGTTTCGCCGATCCCGTCGGCCGGGGTCGTGGCGATGCCGTAGTCCTTCTTGATCCGCTCTGCCGTGGATTCGCCGATCAGCAGGTTGTGGTGGCGACGCACGTAGGAAACGATCGCCTCGTCCATCTTGTCGCCGCCAACGCGGACCGAAGTGGTATAGGCAAGGCCGCGCAGCGAAAGCACGGCCACTTCGGTCGTGCCGCCGCCGATGTCGACAACCATCGAGCCCACCGGTTCGGTCACCGGCATGTCGGCGCCGATCGCGGCGGCCATCGGTTCGAGGATCAGGTAGACCTGGCTGGCGCCGGCATTGCTTGCCGCATCGCGGATTGCGCGGCGTTCGACGCTGGTCGAGCCCGAGGGCACGCAGATCACGATTTCGGGATAGCGCAGCAGGCTCTTCGACCCGTGGACCTTGCGGATGAAGTGCTTGATCATCTCCTCGGCGACTTCGATGTCGGCGATCACGCCGTCGCGCAGCGGACGGATGGCCTCGATGTTGTCGGGCGTCTTGCCCATCATCATCTTCGCATCATCGCCAACGGCCTTGACCCGCTTGATGCCGTTGATCGTCTCGATGGCGACGACGGAAGGTTCGTTCAGCACTATGCCGCGATCCTGGACGTAGACCAGCGTATTGGCCGTGCCGAGGTCGATCGCGATGTTCTGGGAACCGAACTTGAAGAATCGGGAAAAGATCGAAGCCATCAGGAAATCCGTGATAATCTGCGGTTTGACGCACGGGCAAGCGCCAGACCCCTCCAGAATGAGCGCCCGGGAAGGCGGCTTCCTAGCAGGCGAAGTCCGCAAAGCCCATGGGTTTGTGCGGCTTTGGACGGATAACTTCACCGCTTGTCTCGAAATAAAGCGGGTTCGGCGCTAGTCGTGTTCGGACCATGCGAGTCATCCGTCGTCTTCCCGAAACGCTCATCAACCGCATCGCTGCCGGCGAGGTGGTTGAGCGCCCGGCGAGCGCGCTCAAGGAACTCGTCGAAAACGCCATCGACGCGGGATCGAGCCACGTCCACGTGCGCCTCTCCGAAGGGGGGCTCGCCATGATCGAGGTGTCGGACGATGGCTGCGGCATGCGCCCCGACGAGATCGCGCTGGCGCTCGAACGCCATGCAACCTCCAAGCTTCCGGACGAGGCCATCGAACTGGTCGAGACGCTCGGCTTCCGGGGAGAGGCGCTGCCCTCGATTGCATCGGTCGCGCGCGTCACCATCGAAAGCCGCCCCCATGGCACCGCCGAAGGGTGGAAGCGGGTGGTCGACAATGGCGCGCTGGTGGCCGAAGGCCCCGCCGCGCTTCCGCCCGGGACGCGGGTGAGGGTCGAACATCTGTTCGAGAAGATCCCGGCGCGCCGCAAGTTCCTGCGCAGCCCGCGCTCGGAATGGGCCGCTGCATCGGATGTCGTCCGCCGCCTCGCCATGGCCCGCCCCGACGTCGGCTTCACGCTCGAACACGACGGTCGCCGCGCGCTCCACGTCCAGGCCGGGGAAACGCTCGAGGCCCGCGTGGCGCAACTCGTCGCGCGCGAACTGGCGGGCAATTCGGTCGAGGTCGACCTCGTCCGGGGCGATTTCCACCTCACCGGCATCGCCGGCTTGCCGACCTTCAACCGCGGCGTGGCCGATCACCAGTACCTGTTCGTCAATGGCCGTCCGGTGAAAGACCGCCTGCTTATCGGCGCGGTGCGCGGCGCCTATGCCGACATGCTCGCGCGCGACCGTCATGCCGTGCTGGCGCTGTTCCTGCAGGTTCCGGCCAGCGAGGTCGACGTCAACGTCCATCCCGCCAAGTCCGAAGTCCGCTTCCGCGACCCGGCGCTGGTGCGCGGCATGGTCGTCTCGGGGTTGCGCCATGCGCTTTCCACCGGCGACCAGCGATCCGCCCAGGCTCCCTCGGCAAGCGCGATGGCTGCCTGGCAGGCCGAACCCATCGCGCCGCCACCACCTTCGTCTCCGTCAAGCGACTGGCAGGGCAGCATCTTTTCGCAACAGTGGAAACCTGAACCGCGCGTCAGCGAAGCCGGGCAGGCGTGGCGGGGCTACGAGCAGGCGATCATGGCGCCCCCGTCCGCAAGGGCCGAGCCTGCGGCCCAGCCGGTGGTCGATGCCGCGCAACATCCGCTCGGCGTGGCGCGCGGGCAGATCTCGAACACCTATATCGTCGCCGAGGCGGAGGACGGTCTCGTCATCGTCGATCAGCACGCTGCCCACGAACGCCTCGTGCTCGAGAGGCTGCGCGCCGCCGGGGCGGGGCAGGGCGTGGCGCCTTCGCAGGCGTTGCTCATCCCTGAGGTGGTCGAGCTTGATGAAACGGCGTGCGACCGTCTGGAAGAAGCTTCGGAAAAGCTTGCCGAATTCGGTCTGGCGCTGGAGCGTTTCGGTCCCAATGCGGTTCTCGTGCGCGCCATTCCGGCGGCTCTCGCCAAGGGCGATCCGGCAAGGCTGGTGGCAGATGTCGCGGACGATCTTGCCCACCACGGCGATGCGCTGCTGCTCGGCGAAAAGCTCGACCTCGTCCTCGCCACGATGGCCTGCCACGGCTCGGTCCGCGCAGGGCGCACGCTCTCGGTGGCGGAAATGAACGCACTGTTGCGCGAAATGGAAGTGACGCCCCGCTCGGGCCAGTGCAACCACGGCCGCCCGACCTGGGTGAAACTCGCGCACGGAGACATAGAAAAGCTGTTCGGGAGGAAGTGACGATGCAAGGAATGGCGCGCACCGCTTTGATTTCACTCGCTCTTCTAGGCACCTCTGGTTGCGGCGAGAAGGCGCCGAGCGATGCCGAGGCCATCGCCGCGGTAGAGGCCGCGCAGGACGGCAAGCCGCCCGTCAAACCCTTGCAGCCGCAGCCGATTCTCTATCCGGACATCACCCAGAACAAGCTCCACGGTACCGGCTGCGCCTTCGTTGCGGATGGCGGCGGTCTTGGCGCGGTCCTGCTGGCGCAGGACAAGCGCGGGATCATCAAGCTGGACGGGCATGTCGAGGTACTCGCGCCGGATGCCGGATCGCACAAGATGCCGAAAGGGAGCTGGTCGCGCTATACCGGCAAGGAGCGCGCGCTGACGCTGACCGCCATCGGGCCGATCACTCCTGCAGGCGGGGCGGACCAGTTCAAGGGCAAGCTGATCATCACCGACGCGTTCGAGCGGCCTGTTTTCGAGGCCACGGGCGACGTGCAGTGCAAGGCGATCTAGCGCACCGGACCAGGCCGGCCACGTGCGGGCAGGTGTCGTTAGGTGCTTTTAGGTGCTTTTAGGTGCCGTTCGGGTCACGCAACCGTTTCGGGCTCGCGAACGCGGATCAGGCCGATCGACTTCATCGACATGACGACCACGCCGTCCTGGTTGTAAACCTTTACCAGTGAACGGAAACTTCCCATTTCCGGGCGTGATGAGCTGCGCTTCTTGTCGACAATCTCGGTCTCCACCGACAGCGTGTCTCCGGGGTAGACCGGCCGGAGCCAGCGGATTTCGTCGAGACCGGGCGAGCCGAGCCCCGCCTGCCGGCGCTCCTTCAGGTTCTCCACCAGCATGGCCATGGTCATCGCGCATGTATGCCAACCGCTCGCCGAGAGCCGCCCGAAGTGGGTCTGCGCAGCCGCCTCGTCATCGAGATGGAATGGTTGCGGATCATACTTCGACGCGAATTCAATGACTTCGTCCCGCTTTACGGCATAGCTGCCAAAGCGGTGGACGGTGCCGGGCTCGATATCCTCGAAATACTGCATGAGGATAGCGTTGCGCGCGGGCCCGGCATTGTCAATCGATCGGTTAAAATTTCAGTCGACGTGGCGACGGGTCGGGAATGACGCGATAGCGGGCCAGGATAAGACTGAACAAGCCGAACAGGACCAATCCCGCCGCAACGAGGGAGAAGGCCGCGCCCATGTCGCGCAAGTCGTTGATCGCGCCGCCTAAAGACAGGACCTCGCCGCCGCTTTCCGACCGGGCCGAGCGCAACAGCGACCAGCCGATGAGCGCGAAGACCACCGCCCGCGCTGCGTGCCCGGCACGGCCGATCCAGCAGGTGGCGGCGGGCGCGGCGGAGGAAACGCTCTTCATGAAGCCCGCCGTCACGCTGCTTTTTGCCTGGAGGAGCGCGGCGGCGATCAGGGCGAGGCCGGAGACGGCAAGGAGCGTGGGGCCAAGCGGAAGGTCGAGGACGTTGCCCGCAACTGCGGAGGAGCGGTCGTCGGCCACTTTGCGCGCACCCGAGGCCATTCTGGCGGCGGTCCACGCCATGGCGAAGTGGATGATCGCGCTGGCGAAATAGCCGATGCGGTGGGCAATGCCCTTGAACCCCGAACCACGGCGCTCGATGTCGAAGACGGCGGCGGACAGGCGGTAGAGGGCATATCCGGCGAGCCCCGCCGCAGCGGCGAAGAGGACGATGGTCCCGCCGGGAATCGCGGCGACGAAGGCAAAAACATCGCCCGCGCCATCGTCGACGTTGTCGCGCCGCGCGGTGGTCAGCGCGAGGTAGCCAAGGAGCATGTAGACCAGACCGCGCACGGCAAAGCCCAGCCTTGCCAGCCAGACTACTTTTTCCGACTTGTCGACCATGCGCGTTCCTTCTCCCGACAGTTGCGGGAGAAGGAACGCCCCGGTTGCGATGTTGTGCCGGGGTCAGGCACCCATCGGCCGGGAAAGCATCCAGATCGCCATGCCGACCATGACGACGTTTTCGGTGAGCGAGACGAAGCCGAGCGGTACGCGGCCCGATCCGCCGACGCAGGCGCACTTCAGTTCGCGGCGCTGGACATAGACCGCGTAGAACACCGAAACCGCGCCGATGCTGCCGATGAACAGCGCGATCGGGATCGACAGCCATTCAAGCGCGCGCGCCGCCATGAGAACGCCTGCCAGCGCCTCGCCGAAGGGGTAGAGATAGGCATAGGGCACCCAACGCCGGGCGAGCAGGTCGTAGCCTAGGAACATCGTGGCGAAACGGTCGACGTCCTGGAGCTTGAGCATGGCCAGAAGCGCCATCGCGAAGGCGACGAACCATTCTGCTGCACGGGGGGTGAAGATCGAGCCGAACGCGGCAAAACTGACCGCGAGCGCGAGTGCGGCGGCAATCGCGAATACGGCGAGGACCGGCACGTAGCTGGTCGCATCGGGATCGGCGACCTTCAGGCCGAGAAAGCGGCGTGTATCGTCGTGCCCGCCCACGCGCTTGCCGTCGATGAAGACCTGCGGGGTGGTCTTGACGCCGTGTTCGGCCTTGAAGGCATCGGTTTCCTCGCGCGTGCGAAGCCAGTGATCGTCTACCTGGTATCCCTGCCGTTCAAGGAGATGCTTCACCTTCACGCCATAGGGGCAGATGTGCTTGGGCATGACCATCCGGTAGATGGTGGCCACCCTGGACCGGGGGTGCGACCTGGGCTCGGAAGCGAGGTGATTCGGGGTCTGTGCGTTTGTCATGCACTGCCCTATAGCTTGCGTACCATGGTACGGAGTCAAGCGCGATGGCAATGACCATTTCCGAACTGGCCAAGGGGGCGGGCGTCGGGGTCGAGACAGTCCGGTTCTATCAACGCAAGGGGCTGCTGGACGATCCACGCCCAAGCCGCACGGCGCGGCAAGGGCAGCGGCATTACGGCCCGGAAGACCTCCGCCGCCTGCGCTTCGTGCGCAGCGCGCAAGCTGCCGGCTTCACGCTGGCGGAAATTTCCGAGCTGCTGGCGCTCGATGCAGGGCATGACCGACCGCGCGCGCGGGAAATGGCGCGGGCCAGGCTCCATGCCATCGAACAGGAAATCGCGCGGCTGGAAGCGGCGCGGCAATCGCTGCGCAAGCTGGCGCGCGAATGCGCCAAAGGCGATGCGGGGCCGTGCCCGATCATCGCGGCATTTGAGGGTTAGGGCTGGGGGGCAGCGCTGGTCGGCCCCTCCCGTCAGGGGAGGGGCGACCCGGCGGTCAGACGTTGAACTTGAAGTGGAGGACGTCGCCGTCCTTCACCACGTACTCCTTGCCTTCCTGGCGCAGCTTGCCGGCATCGCGCGCGGCGCTTTCGCCGCCGAGGCTGACGAAATCGTCGTAGGCGATGGTTTCGGCGCGGATGAAGCCGCGCTGCATGTCGGAGTGGATCTCACCGGCGGCTTCGGGCGCCTTTGCGCCAAGGTGCACGGTCCATGCACGCGCTTCCTTGGGGCCGACGGTGAAGAAGGTGATGAGGTGAAGCAGCTCGTAGCCGGCGCGGATCACGCGGGCGAGGCCGGTTTCGTGCAGGCCCATTTCCTCGAGGAAAACGGAGCGTTCCTCGGGGTCCATGCCGACGAGTTCGGATTCGATCGCGGCCGAAACGATCACCGCGTTGGCGCCTTCGGCCTTGGCCTTTTCGAAGACGCGGGCGGAGAAGGCGTTGCCGTTCGCCGCGCTTTCTTCCTCGACGTTGCAGACGTAGAGAACGGGCTTGGCGGTGAGGAGCTGGGCCTGCTTGAAGACGCGCGCTTCCTCGTCATCCTTCGGCTGGGTGAGGCGAGCGGGCTTGCCGTCGCGCAGAAGTTCGAGCGCCTGGCCGAGGACCGAGGCGATGATCTTCGATTCCTTGTCGCCCGCCTTGGCCTTCTTTTCGGCGGCGGGAACGCGCTTCTCGAGGCTTTCGAGGTCCGACAGCATCAGTTCGGTCTCGACCGTCTCGGCGTCGGAGATAGGATCGACCTTGTTGTCGACGTGCTGGATGTCGTCGTTCTCGAAACAGCGCAGGACGTGGACGATGGCGTCCACTTCGCGGATGTTGCCGAGGAACTGGTTGCCGAGGCCTTCGCCCTTCGATGCCCCGCGCACGAGGCCGGCGATGTCGACGAAGCCGAGCTGGGTGGGGATGATCTTCTGGCTGCCAGCGATCTCGGCCAGCTTGTCGAGCCGGGGATCAGGGACGCCGACGTTGCCGACGTTGGGCTCGATCGTGCAGAACGGATAGTTGGCGGCCTGCGCCGCCTGCGTTTCGGTCAGCGCATTGAACAGCGTCGACTTGCCGACATTGGGAAGACCGACGATCCCGCAACGAAAACCCATCACAAACTCCTTGGTTGGGCGCGCCCATAGCGGGGGATGCGGAGTTTGGAAACCTTCACCGAAATTTCAGGGGTTGCCGCCAGATATGTCCAATTCGGTGGAGTTGGTGGACAATGAAGAATCTGCGTGGGTTGATCGTGCCGCTGGTGTTGCCGTTCGTGCTCGCCGGATGCGGGGCGAGCCCCGAGGAGCGGGCCGAGCGAGCACGCAAGGCATTCGAGACGCATGATTTCCGTGCGGCGCAGGTTGATATTGCGGCGGCGCTGGAGGCGAAGCCCGGCGATGCCGCGCTGATCGAATTGCAGGCGCGCAATGCGCTGGCGCTGGGTGACGGCATCGCGGCCGAGGCTGCGCTTTCCCGCCTGGCGGAAGGGCAGCGACCGGCTGACTTCGCGCAACTGATGGGCGAGGCGGCGCTGCTGCGGCAGATGCCCGACGAGGCGCTTTCCGCTATCGGCAACGACGCATCGCCCTCCGCACAACGTATCCGCGCGCTGGCCATGCTCGCCAAGGGCGATCGCGCGACGGCGGAGGCGGCGTTCGCGGCGGGGGCGCAAGGGGCAAGCGATGCACGCCTGCTGGCGGACTACGCGCGGTTCAGCCTGATGGGGGGAGACGTGGCAAAGGCGCGAGCGCTTGCCGACCGGGCGGTCAAGGCTGCCCCGGATCTCATCGATACGCTGCTGGCGGACGCCGAAGTATCGGTCGCGCAGGGCAAGCTGGCGCAGGCCCTGGCGACCTATGACAGGGCGGCGAAGGACTGGCCGGGCAATCTTGCCGCGCTGGCCGGGAAGGCGGCGGTGCTGGGCGACCTGGGACGGACGAAAGATATGGAGGCGGTCCTCGCCTCGCTGGCCGAAGTGAAGGGCGGCGGGCAGGTCGCCTATCTCCAGGCGCGCGCGGCTGCGGCGCGGGGGGATTGGAGCACCGTGCGCAGCGTGCTTCAGGCCAACGAGAAGGCTCTGGAAGGCAAGGACGAGGCGACCGTGCTCTATGCCCAGGCGCTGGTGGCGCTGAAGCAGCCGGAGCAGGCGCGCGCCCGGCTCCAGCCACTGCTGACGCGCAATCCGCAAAGCGCGATGATACGGCGCGAATTGGCCAAGGCCCAGCTCGCCGCAGGCGATGCGCGCGGCGCGGTCGAGACGATGCGGCCGTTTGCCGAAGTGCAGACCGCCGATGCGGAAGACTTGCGCCTGCTGGCAAGGGCCGCGGCGGCTTCAGGCGACCCGGAAGCGGCGAAGCTGGCCGAGAAGGCGAAGTATCCTTCACCCCAGGCACTGGCGGCGACCTTGGCGCAGGCCGATACGGCGATGAAGCAGGGCAACTGGGGCAATGCCGTTGCCGCCTACGATCGCATCCTGGCGGTGACGGATGGTTCGAACGCGCTGGTGCTGAACAACATGGCCTATGCGCAGGGGCAATTGGGCAACAGTGCCAAGGCGCTGGACTTCGCGGAACGTGCGCTGAAAGCGGCGCCGGGCAATGCCTCGGTCATGGACACACTGGGCTGGCTGCTGGTCGAGAGCGGCAAGGACAAGGCGCGCGGGCTGAAGCTGTTGCAGGATGCGGCGGCCAAGGCGCCGGGCAATGCAGCGATCCGCCAGCACCTCGACAAGGCGCGGCAGGGCTAGGTCGCGGAAACGGCCGCGCGCCGGAAACGGAAAAAGGGAGCCCGCACCCGGCAGGCTCCCTTCCGACCTTGTTCGTGAGCCGCGATCAGGCGGCGAAGGCGAGGCGCGGCGGCGCTGCCTTGCGACGACAGGCGAGGGCGAGGCCGGCAAGGCCCACGCCGAAGAGGCCGAGCATGCCCGGTTCGGGAACCGGAGTGCCGCCGGTCGATCCGCCGGTCGAGGTGAGCGTGCCCGAACCGCTGGCCGAGCTGATGCCGGGAACGCCGCTGATCGACTGATAGCGCACGTAGAAGTCGCTCAGCGTCAGCGAGCTGACCGGCTGGGAGAAGCTGAGCGTGAACGAACCGGTGCCGCTCTGGCCGAGCGTGAGCCCGCCGCTTCCGCCGCCCGAGCAGCTTCCGGTGGCCGCATCCTTGAAGCACACGTCGACCGTGCCGATCCCGTTGGGATAGTTCGACGACAGCGTGGTGTAGGAGAAAGCGCCCGTGCTGGTGGCGGACGAAATGTTCGGATCGGTGTTGAACGCGAAGCTCGAAATACGCGAAGCCGTCACCGGCGCGGAGCTGGTGTTCGTCACGTTGTAGTCGAAGGTGTAGTCGTTGCCCGACACCCCGGTGAGGGTGAAGGTCGTCGAGCCGGTCAGGCCGTCGATCGAGGTGCCGCCCGAAAAGCCGTCGTAATTCAGCGTGAAGCTGTTGCCGATGTCGCCCGAGCCGAGCGTGATCGTATCGGCGTATGCCGGGATCGCGCTGGCGAGAGCAGCGCTTGCGGCAAGCCCTGCAAGTACCGTCCTGATGGTCATGTGGTCGTCCTCCTCGAACCGAACAAGGTTTACGCTCGGTAAGGCAAAGAGCGTGCCAGTGCCGGAAAACCGCCATTTCGGATGGTTAACCATCGGGGCGACGTAAACTTTCCCGACACTCCAGTAACTTGCAGTTTCACCAATGATTCAGTCGTTCGTGGCATGATCGGGGCATGCGAAACGTCAGGATACTTTCTCTCGCCCTGCTGCTGTCCGCCTGCGGAACCGATACGGCCGACCGCGTGGCCCGGGCCCGCTCGGAGATCGCCGGGATGGAACTGGCCGCGGCCCGCGTCGATCTGGCGGCGGCGCTTGCCGAGCGGGGCGACGATGCCGAACTGCTGCGGTTGCTGGCCTCGGTGCAACTGCGCCTCGGCGACGGGGACGGGGCGGAAGCCACGGCGGCAAGGCTGGAACGGACCGGGGCAACGGGCGCGGAACTCGCGCGCATGAGAGCTGAAGCCGCACTGCTGCGCGGCCGTGCACGGGAAGCGCTGGCGCTTCTGGGCAACGATGCCACGACTGGCGGCTGGCGGGTGAGGGCCGCCGCGCTTTCCGCAGTGGGCGACGGGGAGGGAGCATTCAGGGCGCTGCAATCGGGTCTTGCCGCAGGGTCCGATCCGCTACTGCTGCGCGACATGGCGCGGTTCCTGATCGATGCGCAGGACCTTGATGGCGCACAGCGGCAGGTGGATGCGCTGGCCCGGATGCAGGACGATGGTTTCGATGCCCTGATGCTTTCGGCAGACATCGCGGCGCGGCGCGGGCGCTATGCCCAGGCCCATGCCACGCTGGAACGCGCGGCAAAGCGCTATCCGCGCATTCCGGACCCGTGGATCGCCCGGGCCGATGCCTATGATCGAGAGGGCAAGCTCGACGAGGCGGTGGCAATGACGGCGCGGGCGGCGGCCCTTGCGCCGGACGATCCGCGCGTGACCAATCTCAAGGTCGAGTTCGCCGCGATGAAGGGCGACTGGGAGGCGGTCCGCACGGCGCTGGCGCGGCAGGAGGCAACGCTCGACCCGCTGTCGGCCAACGGGCTCACCTATGCCGAGGCGATGCTGCGGCTGGGGCGGCCGGAGCAGGCGCGGGCGATGTTCCAGCGCGCCCTCACACGGTCGCCCAACAATCCGTACTCGCGGCTCATGCTTGCGGAAGCGCATCTGGCGACGGGCAATGCCGTTGCCGCGCTGGAAACCGTGCGTCCGCTCGCGCAAAGCCTGACGGCAGGTCCGCGCGAACTGGAACTTGCCGAGAAGGCGGCACGGGCGGCCAACAGCGGCGAGGCCGACGCGCTGGCGGCTCGGCTCGCGGCGGTCCGGAAGTCACAGGTCTCGGCGCTGGCTGCCAAGGGTCAGGCTGCGCTGGTCGGCGAAGACTGGAATGGCGCGATCGAAGCCTACGGACAACTTGCGCAGATGGGCGAGGATGCGGACGTGCTGAAGCGGCTGGCGCTGGCGCTGAGCCACGCCGGACGGGTCGACGAGGCCATCAGGGCAGCGGACCGTGCACGGACCCTTCGGCCCGGCGATCCGGACATGAGCTACATGGCCGGGTATGTGCGCGTCGCGGGCGGGAAGGACAAGGCCACCGGGCTTGGTCTGCTCCGCCACGCGACCGAGTCCGCGCCGGACAATCTGGTCTTCAAGCGGGCGCTTGCGCGGTATTCGGCGGCTGGCGGCGCCTGAGGGAGCCGATGCTCCTCCCAGGCGCTTGAAGCGGGTCAGGCGCGCGGCTTGACCTTGCGCGAACGGGCAAGGCCGACACCGAGCAGGCCCAGCGCCATCATGCCCAGCATTCCCGGTTCGGGAACGTCGGTGCCGCCCGAGGAACTCGTCGTACCGCCCGACGTGGTGCCACCCGAAGTCGTCGTCGTGCCGCCTGAAGTGGTCGTGGTTCCGCCGGACGTGGTGGTGCCGCCAGAGGTGGTCGTCGTGCCGCCCGAGGTGGTGGTGCCGCCCGAGGTCGTGCTGGACGTGCTGCCGCCGGAGGAGGTCGAGCCGCATTGGCTGGAGCCGCCGCTGTGGCCGCAGTTGCAGTAGTGCGTGTGGGTGAGCCACCATGTGGCATGGGCCGGCGTTGCCGCGGCGGCGCCGAGCGCTGCAGTTGCGGCGATGGCGAGTGAACGGATTTTCATTTCAACCCCCTTCGTTTTCGTGGTCGGGGATTGTTTTGCAAATTCGGTGCCAAATCGAAAAATGCAGCAACTATAGTGTCCGGCGCGTTAACCATTATTAATGGCGTAAAGGCGTTCGACAAGTCACGTTTCCGAATTGTTGCTTCACCCCGCCGTTTGTTGACGAAGTGCAATGTTATTCATGAAAAGTACATTATCACCCTTGGCTAAAAGGGCCGCTTCGGATGCAATTGCGCCGAGCATGTCGACGAGATCGTCCTGTTCGGACTTGGCGAAGTTGCCCAGGACGTGGCCCGTCACCCGGTCCTTGTGCCCGGGATGGCCGATGCCGAGCCGCACCCGCAGGAAGTCCGGCCCGAGGTGCTTGTCGATGGAACGCAATCCGTTGTGGCCCGCCGTACCGCCGCCCTGCTTCACCTTCACCTTGAACGGGGCGAGGTCCAGCTCGTCGTGGAACACGACCAGAGCATCCATCCCAAGCTTGTAGAAGCGCATCGCCTCGCCGACGGAACGACCGCTTTCGTTCATGAACGTCGCGGGCTTGAGCAGCAGGACCTTTTCGGTGCCGATGCGGCCCTCCTGCAACCAGCCCTGGAACTTCTTCTGGACCGGGCCGAAATTGTGCACCTCCGCAATAGTGTCGAGCGCCATGAAGCCGACATTGTGCCGGTGGAGCGCATATTGCGGTCCGGGATTTCCGAGGCCGACCCAGAGCTGCATTCGGGATTGATCCTTTCATTCGGTGCTGGCCATTTGGGACTGGGGCGCATTGCCAGATATGGCCCGGCAAAAAAAGAACCCCTCCCGCACGCGGCGGAAGGGGTTGCTTTTCCGGACCGGCCGGAGCCGGCAGCCGTCGGGCGATCAGCCCTCGGCGTCGGTCTTGGTGGTGTCGCCTTCTTCGCTCTTCAGCGAGGAGGGGGCCACGATCGTCGCGATGGTGAAATCGCGGTCGGTGATCGCGGACTTCACGCCAGCCGGCAGCTTGACGGCGCTGATGTGGATCGAATCGCCCACTTCGTAGCCGGCGACGTCGATGACGATGTCGTCGGGGATCGCGTCAGGCGCACAGACCAGTTCGAGTTCGTGACGAACGATGTTGAGCACGCCGCCCTTCTTCAGGCCGGGCGACTTTTCTTCGTTCGCGAAGATGACGGGGACGTTCACGTGGACGACCGAGTCCTTCGAGACGCGCAGGAAGTCTGCGTGCTCCGGACGGTCGGTCACCGGGTGAAAGGCGACGTCCTTCGGAAGGGTACGGACGGTCTGGCCGCCCACGGTGAGTTCGACGACCGAGTTGAAGAAGTGGCCGGTGCCCAGCGCCTTGACCAGCGCCTTTTCTTCCAGGTGGATCGCAACCGGTTCTTCATTGCCGCCATAGATCACGGCGGGGGTGCGGCCTTCGCGACGCAGTGCACGGGAGGCTCCCTTGCCTGCCCGATCGCGCGTCTCGGCCGACAGATGCAGCGTCTCGCTCATGTGTCAGTACCTTCCAAGAATGCGTTGTTCACAATTCCTCTGCCACGCCTCCAGGGATGACCATGACAGGGAAGCGGCGGCCCTTAGCGGGTTTGCCCGGAAATGCAAGGAATCAAAGCAAGGGATCGATGCAGGCGTTCAGGGCACCCGCCGGATCTGCCACCCGCGCGCCATCATCAGGCGTTGCAGGCTGTCGGACCCCGCCAGGTGTGCCGCGCCCACCGCGACGAAGGGCCGGGCGCCTGCCTTGAGCATGGCATCGAGCTGGTCCGCCCATGCACGGTTGCGGTCCGTCAGCAGCGCCTGGTGAAGGCCCGCGTCCGCCAGGAAGCCCTCGTTGGCTTCGCGCGCGATGCCCAGGTCGTCGCCCTTGAGCCAGAGCGAGACCATGTCGGCCTCCTCGTCCTTGTCGCTCGCTGCCTCGACAGTCACTTCCTGGAGGAGGATCTGTTGCTGGCGCGGGGGCAGTGCGTCGAACACGCCGAACTGGCTGTGGATCGTCTCGAACCCGGCGACGGGCTTGTCCCCGGCCAGCTTGCGCAGCGCCGGTTCCGCGCCGCTTTCAGGATCGGCCCCGGCCTTCTGCCCGGCGATGGCGGCAAGCTGGAGCGCGACGGCCCAGCTTTCGGTATCGGCAAAGTCCGCGTCGGACAGGCCGAGCTTGCGGTAGACCCGTGCCAGCTTGTCCCGGTACGCAGGGCCAAGGCGCTGCGAGGGCGGGGGCAGGCCTTCGGTGCCGGCAAGGTCCGCCAGCGCCTCGCCGGCGATCTCCTGGTCCAGAGGTTCAGCGATTTCGAGGACTAGCCGGTCGGACCGACCGAGCGCGTCGGTGATCTCCGGACGGAGCCAGCGGACCTGCGGCGGCAGGGCATGGACGGTGCCGAACAGATAGCCACGCACGGTGCCGGCCCTGTCGGTGATCTGCCAGAGCGCGACGCGCCCGTCCTGCGCCGGCGTGTCCCTGCGCTCCATCCACGCAAAGGCCATGCCCAGCAGCAGGGCCGGCACGATGGCCCATAGAAGGCGGCGAAACTGCTTCACTGTACCCGCGAGGTGGCGATGCCTTGTGCCTTCAGCACGTCCTGAACGCTGCCCGCGCCTGCAAGATGGCCAGCGCCGACGGCGACGAAGACCGCGCCCGGCTGGTCCAGCCGCTTGCGTATCCACGCCGCCCAGTTGCGGTTGCGCTTGTAAAGCAGCGCTTCGGCGAGGTCGGGATCGTCCATCTCGTCGTTGAGTAGCCGGGCCAGAGCATCGGAATCACCCTTGCCCCAGTCTTCGGTCATCGTGCCGATGATTGCCGTGCCCTTGTCGAAATCGCGCACGGCTTCGCCCAGGAACTTGAGCTGCGCCTCGCGCGGCAGCTTGTCGAACAGGCCGAGCTGGAATTCCACGGTTTCAAGCGCGCCCTGCTTCTTGCCCTTCGCCAGCGCGGCCTTGCGCAGCACGGCCTCCACGCCATCGTCCGCCCCGTAGCCGGCCATGGCATAGGGCATGACGCCCAGCGTGATTCCCGCCAGCCACGGCTCCAGCGGATCGAACGCCTCGGCCGGAATCCGCAGCCTTGCCAGGAGCGCTTCATAGGCCGCGCGGTCGGCGTCGCTCATCAGCGAGCGCAAGGTCTCTCCCTGGAGCAGGCCGATGGCACGGACCGTCTGCTGTTGCTGGGCTGCTGGCGCATCGGGAATCTCGGTCACCAGTTCGCCCGATTCAGCAAGGGCCGAGGCAACCGGCCCGTCGAGCCACACCAGCCCCTTGGGCAAGGCGTGGATCGTGCCGAACAGGTAGATCGTCGTATCGGCATCGGCCACTTTCCAGAGCGCGGGCTTCAGGTGCCTTTCGGCGACGGCGGTGGTTGCGGCCGGAGTTTCGGCCCAGGCCGGAGCTGCCAGCGGGATTGCGGCCAGGGCGAATGCTGCGAGGAGGTTGCGGATGCTTTGCTTCATCGTCGTTCTATTGCCTGCAAAGGGGTTGCAGGGAAATGAAGGAATGAAGGCGCCCGTCTCTTTGCCTTCGCAAGGGGCGCGGGCCCTGCTTGGCGGTTGATTTGGCGGCGCTCATCGGCCAAAGCCGCGCGACCATGGCCGACATTCAGCAAAAGCCTCTCAGCCTGCAGGACATGATCCTGCGCCTTCATGCGTTCTGGAGCGAGCAGGGCTGCCTGATCCTCCAGCCCTATGACATGCGCATGGGCGCGGGCACGTTCCACACCGCCACGACGCTGCGCGCGCTTGGGCCCGAGCCGTGGAACGCGGCTTTCGTGCAGCCCTGCCGCCGCCCGACCGACGGTCGCTATGGCGAGAACCCGAACCGGTTGCAGCACTACTACCAGTACCAGGTGATCCTGAAGCCTTCGCCTGAGAACCTGCAGGAACTGTACCTGCAATCGCTGGTGGAAATCGGCATCGATCCGCTGGTCCACGATATCCGCTTCGTCGAGGACGACTGGGAATCTCCCACGCTCGGCGCATGGGGCCTTGGCTGGGAAGTGTGGTGCGACGGGATGGAAGTCACCCAGTTCACCTATTTCCAGCAGATGGGCGGCTTCGATTGCAAGCCGGTGGCGGGCGAACTGACCTACGGCCTGGAACGCCTTGCCATGTACATCCAGGGCGTCGACAACGTCTACGACCTGGCCTTCAACAATCACGGCGTGACCTACGGCGAGGTGTTCCTCGAGAACGAGAAGCAGATGTCGAAGTGGAACTTCGAGGTAGCCGACACCGACAGCCTGTTCGAAGGGTTCCGCCGCGCCGAGGAAGAGTGCAGGCGCAGCCTCGACAACGACGTGCCGATTGCCGCTTACGAGCAGGCTATCGAGGCGAGCCACCTGTTCAACCTGCTGCAGGCGCGCGGCGTGATCTCGGTGCAGGAACGCGCCAGCTACATGGGCCGCGTCCGCGATCTCGCGCGTGGTTCGTGCGAGGCCTACATGGCCAAGTTCGCCGACCAGTGGGCGGCCAGGTATCCGGAGTGGAGCAAGTGAACCAGCCTTCGCTCCCACACCCCCGTCATGCTGAACTCGTTTCAGCATCCATGGTGCAGCCTGCGCAGTTGCTGAACCTTTCCCCCATCGGCGCGGCCTCGCACATGCGCAAAGCTTCGGCTCTGGCCGCGCGATGGACCCTGAAACAAGTTCAGGGTGACGAGACTCTTGACGGAAACGCAGCATGACCACCGCAGACTTCCTTCTCGAACTGCGCAGCGAGGAAATCCCGGCCCGCATGCAGGCGGGCGCCCGCGCCGATCTGGAAAAGCTGTTCCGCAAGGAGCTTGACGCCGCCGGCCTGAAGGCGGGTGAGGTGACCGTGTGGTCCACGCCGCGCCGCCTCGCGCTGATCGCGCGCGCTCTGCCGCTGGCGACGGAAGCCGTGTCCGAGGAAGTAAAGGGGCCACGCACCTCCGCGCCCGAACAGGCACTCGAAGGCTTCCTGCGCAAGACCGGTCTGACCAGGGACCAGTTGACCGAGCGCGATGGCGTATGGTTTGCCGTGACGGAGAAGCCGGGACGCGCAACCAGGGATGTGCTCGCGGAAGCAGTCCCCGCGATCATCCGCGCGTTCCCCTGGCCCAAGAGCCAGCGCTGGGGCGCGGCTTCGCTCTCGACCGAGTCCTTGCGCTGGGTGCGTCCGCTCTCGGGCATCGTAGCGATCCTGGGCGATGATCTGGTCGAGTGCGAGATCGGGGCTGTGAAGTCCGGCTATGCCACGCGCGGCCACCGCTTCCATTGCCCGGGCGAAATCACCATCGGCAGCGCGCACGACTATGCCGACAAGCTCCGCGCCTGCCACGTGATCGTCGATCACGTCGAGCGCGAGGCGATGGTGCGCGACAAGGCCAAGGCTGCGGCAGAGGCCGCTGGCCTCGTGCTGGTCGAGGACGAAGGTCTGGTGATCGAGAACGCGGGCCTCACCGAATGGCCGGTCCCGCTGCTCGGCCGCTTCGACGAGGCGTTCCTCGACGTGCCGCCCGAAGTCATCCAGCTCACCGCCCGCGTCAACCAGAAGTACTTCATCTGCCGTGACAGCGCCGGAAAGCTCGCCAACGCCTTCGTCTGCACCGCGAACATCGAGGCCAAGGACGGCGGCGCCGCCATCGTCGACGGCAACCGCAAGGTGCTGGCGGCACGCCTCTCCGACGCCCGCTTCTTCTGGGAGCAGGACAAGAAGAAGCCGCTCGCCGAACAGGCGCAGAAGCTCTCTCGCATCACCTTCCACGAAAAGCTCGGCACCGTCGCGGACAAGGTTCAGCGCGTCGTCAAGCTGGCCGAGTGGCTGGCAAGCGAAGGCATCGTGCCGAACTGCGATCCCGCTCTGGCGCGGCAGGCTGCGGAACTGTGCAAGGCCGATCTCGTCACCGAAATGGTCGGCGAATTCCCCGAACTCCAGGGCCTGATGGGCGGCTACTACGCCCGCGCCGAAGGTCTGCCCGATGCCGTGGCAGATGCCATCCGCGATCACTACAAGCCGGTCGGGCAGGGCGATGACGTGCCGACCGCGCCGGTAACGGTGGCAGTGGCGCTGGCGGATAAACTGGATACGTTGGTCGGGTTCTTCCTAATTGATCAGCGCCCCACAGGATCGCGAGACCCGTTTGCGCTTCGACGTGCAGCTCTTGGCGTGCTCGAACTTCTCAACTGGGGTTCACTGCGCGTCTCGATGTGGGAGGCAATTGCGAAGGCACTCGCCGCATTTACAAAGCAGCTTGTTTCTGACGACATGGCGGAAGCTTCCTATGAAGCTTTTCAAACAAACCAGAAGGCAGTGTTTACGACACTTCCTGACTTCTTCGCCGACCGCCTCAAAGTCCAGCAACGCGAAGCAGGTGTCCGCCACGACCTGATCGATGCCGTGTTCGCGCTTGGAGGCGAGGACGATCTCGTCCGCCTGCTTGCCCGCGTCCATGCGCTTCAGGCCTTCGTCGGCACCGAGGACGGCACCAACCTGCTCGCAGGCTACAAGCGCGCCGCCAACATCCTCAAGAAGGAAGGCTTCGCCGCCAACCCCAACGCCGGGTCCGAAGGCGAGGGCGTGGTTCCGCCGACGGGCGAGGAAGATCCGCTGGTGCTGGTCGACGATCCGGCGATGGAAGGCGTCGTCGCGCAGTTCTCGCACCCCGAATGCAACTACCAGCGCGAACCTGCCGAGCAGGCGCTCGTCGATGCGCTGGACTACGCAGAACCAGCGGCACGTGGTGCGGTCGAAAGTGAAGATTTCGATTTCGCCATGCGGGTGCTCGCCTCGCTTCGCGCGCCCATCGACTCCTTCTTCGATCAGGTCACGGTCAATGATGCGGATGCTAACAAGCGTTCCAGTCGCCTTGCCCTGCTCGACCGGTTCCGTGCTGCGGTGCACAAAGTTGCGGACTTTTCGCGCATAGAAGGCTAAAGGGTCGGCCCGACTCCGGGCCGTCCGCCCGGCAAGAACGAGAGAGTTTCAGGGAGTTCGTCTCGGCATGACTGCATACGTATTCCACTTCGGCGGCGGCGCCACCTCTTCGGAACCGCGCGCGAAGGACAAGACCATCGTCGGCGGCAAGGGTGCGAACCTGGCCGAGATGGCGGGCATCGGTCTGCCGGTGCCCCCCGGATTTACGATCAGCACCGAAGTCTGCACGGCCTACAATGCCAGCGGCAAGACTTTCGACGATGCCCTGCGCGCCGGCGTTGCGGCGGGCGTCTCCCATATCGAGAAGGCGACAGGCCGCACGTTTGGCGATGCCGCGAATCCTCTGCTGGTCTCGGTCCGCTCGGGCGCGCGCGTCTCGATGCCGGGCATGATGGACACCGTGCTCAACCTCGGCCTCAACGACGCGACCGTCGAAGGCCTGGCCGCCGGTTCGGGTGATCCGCGCTTCGCCTGGGACAGCTACCGCCGCTTCATCCAGATGTATTCCGACGTGGTGCTTGGCCTCGACCATCACCGGTTCGAGGACGCGCTGGAAATCGTCAAGGAAGACAATGGCTTCTTCAACGACGTGGAACTTGGCGCCAATCATTGGCAGGCGCTTGTCGGCGAATACAAGTCCATCGTCGAAGACCAGCTCGGCCGCCCGTTCCCGCAGGACGTCCACGAACAGCTCTGGGGCGCGATCGGCGCCGTGTTCGACAGCTGGGAAAGCGACCGCGCCAAGGTCTATCGCAAGCTCAACGACATTCCGCACGACTGGGGCACCGCCGTCAACGTGCAGGCCATGGTCTTCGGCAACATGGGCGATACCTCGGCCACCGGCGTCGCGTTCACCCGTGACCCTGCGACCGGCGAGAAGGCCTACTACGGCGAATGGCTGGTTAACGCACAGGGCGAGGACGTCGTCGCCGGCATCCGCACCCCGCAGTACCTGACGCTGGCCGCGCGCGAACGTGCCGGGGCCAAGCCGCTGTCGATGGAAGAGGCCATGCCCGGGGCATACGCCGAACTCGCCGCCGTGTTCGAGCTGCTGGAAAAGCACTATCGCGACATGCAGGACATCGAGTTCACCGTCGAGCAGGGCAAGCTGTGGATGCTGCAGACCCGTTCGGGCAAGCGCACCGCCAAGGCCGCGCTCAAGATGGCGGTGGACATGGTCGGCGAAGGCCTGATCGACGAGGCGACCGCGATCAAGCGCATCGACCCGATGGCGCTCGACCAGCTCCTTCACCCCACGCTCGATCCCAAGGCCGCGCGCGACGTGCTGACCAAGGGCCTGCCGGCTTCGCCCGGCGCGGCTTCGGGCACGGTCGTGTTCGATGCCGACACCGCCCAGGCCAAGGCCGAGCGCGGCGATGCGGTGATCCTGGTGCGCGTGGAAACCTCGCCCGAAGACATCCACGGCATGCACGCCGCCAAGGGCATCCTCACGGCACGCGGCGGCATGACCAGCCACGCGGCGGTGGTGGCGCGCGGCATGGGCCGTCCCTGCGTCTCGGGCGCTTCGGCGCTGTCGATCGACATGGCCAGCCGCACCGCGCGCATCGGCAACCGCGAAATCCGCGAGGGCGACGTGATCACGCTCGACGGTTCGAACGGCGATGTCATGGCCGGCAAGGTCCCGACGGTCGAACCTGAACTGGTCGGCGATTTCGGCACGCTGATGGCGTGGGCCGACAAGCATCGTCGCATGAAGGTGCGCACCAACGCCGAGACCCCGCTCGACTGCCAGGTCGCGCGCCAGTTCGGAGCCGAGGGCATCGGCCTGTGCCGGACCGAGCACATGTTCTTCGAAGCGGGCCGCATCAGCGCCGTGCGCCAGATGATCCTTGCCGAGGACGAGGCCGGCCGTCGCGCCGCGCTGGCCAAGCTGCTGCCCGAGCAGCGCAGCGACTTCCAGTCGATCTTCGAGGTCATGGCCGGCCTGCCCGTCACGATCCGTCTCCTCGACCCGCCGCTGCACGAGTTCCTGCCCCACGGCGAGACCGAGTTCGCGGAACTGGCCGAAGCGACCGGCCTCGGCATCGAGCATCTGAAACGCCGCGCGGGCGAACTGCACGAGTTCAATCCGATGCTCGGCCATCGCGGCTGCCGCCTCGGCATCACGTTCCCGGAAATCTACGAGATGCAGGCCCGCGCCATCTTCGAGGCAGCCTGCGACGTTGCCGAACAGAGCGGCGATGCGCCGATTCCCGAAGTGATGATCCCGCTCGTCGCGACGAAGAAGGAACTCGAGATCCTTCGCGCGCTGGTCGACAGGGTGGCGGCAGAGGTCTTCGCCGAGAAGGGCCGCACGCTCGAATATATGGTCGGCACCATGATCGAACTGCCGCGCGCAGCACTCATGGCGGGCGAGATCGCGGAAGAGGCGAAGTTCTTCTCGTTCGGCACCAACGACCTCACCCAGACGACGCTGGGCGTCAGCCGTGACGATGCCGCGCGCTTCCTCAACCCCTATGTCGACCAGGGCATCTACCCGCGCGATCCCTTCGTGAGCCTCGACATCGAGGGCGTCGGCCAGCTTGTCGAACTTGCGGCGGAGCGCGGGCGCAAGACCCGTCCCGATATCAAGCTCGGCATCTGCGGCGAGCATGGCGGCGATCCGGCCAGCATCGCGTTCTGTGAGAAGACCGGCCTCGATTACGTCTCGGCCAGCCCCTATCGCGTGCCGATCGCCCGGCTTTCGGCGGCGCAAGCGGCACTCGCCTGATCAGGAGCCGCCTTCGGGCGGCTCAGAACTTCGGCGGGCGGAGCGGTTTCGCCCACCCGCTGAGGGTCAGGATCTCGAAGCGTTCGGTCACCTTGCCGTCAGCGTCCCGGCGCGCGTCGAAGGCTGACTGCGCGCGGGCGAGGGCTGTCCGGCCGAGGGGGGCACCGGGCCGTGCGAGGCAGCTCGTCAGCCCCTGTTCGCGCAAGTCGCCGATCATGCGCTCGAACGAACCGAAGCGCACATCGATGTGGTGGCTGTCGATCACCGGGTCGGCAAAGCCGCAGCGTTGCAGCAACTGGCCGCCAGCCCGGACATCGACTTGCGGGTGGATGCGCGGAGAGGGGCGCTCGCCATCGGCTTCGAACATGATGGCGCGCAGCGCGGGCAGCGAACCGGCTCCCGGGAAGCTCGCGATCATCAGCCCGCCATCCGCCAGCGCGCGCCGGAGATGGACCAGCGCGCCCGGAAGGTCGTTCACGGTGTCGAGCGTGCCGAGGCTGGCGATGAAATCGAACTTGTCGTCGCCGGGGTAGGGGGCTTCCTCGTCGAGCAGGGCGGTACCGAGAGCGGGATCGCGCTCTTCGACCTGTGCCCCAGTGGCGCGCAGCCCGCCGGGAACCGTGCCGGTCCAGTCTCCGACGACCAGCGCCTCGCGCGGTTCGTGGCGGAGGAAGGACAGGCGGTCGAGCACATCGTCGGCCATGTCGTCGGCGATGTAGCGTGCGGCGTCGGGGCGGCCCTGGAGCGCGGCCATGCGCTGGCGGACGGCATTACGCCGTTTCGGCGCGAAAATAGTGGGGGGTGACGTGGCCATTTCCGGGCCCTGCCTGTCCGGGGCGCTCTTGCCAAGCCTCAAGGCGCTGTCGACAACGATGCCATGTCCCTGGGCATGTCCTGGCTGTCCGCGCTCGACCCGGTGCTGGACTTCGTGTTTCCCCCGCGCTGCCCGCTGTGCGGCGCGCCGGTCGCCGCGCATGGCGGCCTGTGCATGGCATGCTGGGACAAGCTGGAGACGCCATCGGGCGTAGCCTGCCGTTCGTGCCAGCGCCCGATGGGCGGTAGCGACGATGCGCACGCGGAACTGGTCTGCGCGCCGTGCATGGCCGACCCTCCCCGCCATTCAGGCATCGCGGCGGCAACGCTCTACAACGATGCCTCGCGCGCGCTCGTGCTGGCGTTCAAGCATGGGCGGCGGATCGGGCTTGCTCCCATGATGGCGCGCATGATCGGCCACCGCGTCCCGGCGCTCGAGGGGGACTGGCTGGTCGTGCCGGTGCCGTTGCATCGCTGGCGGCTGATGCAGCGCGGGTTCAACCAGTCCGCATTGCTCGCGCGGCATCTGGCCGAATCGACCGGACAGAAACTGTTGGTCGACGGCCTCGTGCGCACCAGGGCGACACCATCGCTCGGGGGCCTGAACCGCAACAAGCGCGCGAGGGCGCTGGCCGGATCGATCAGCGTCCACCCTGGGCGCGCGGACTGCTTGCGGCAGGCGAAGGTCCTGCTGGTCGATGACGTGATGACCAGCGGCGCCACTACCAACGCCTGCATCACCGCCTTGCGCAGGGCAGGAGTCGCCGAAGTGCGAATCGCGTGTTTCGCTCGCGTGCTTGACGAGGCGCTCGGTTCATCGAGGAGCGATGCTTCTGCGGTGTTGCCGGACGCTGGCGGCGAATTGCGCGCCTGAAAAAGGAAACGCCCGGAACCAGCGGCTCCGGGCGTCCTCGTGACGATCTCTGCGGGCGTTCGCGTTTCGCGATACCGATGGCCCCCTGACCATCCCGCCTATCCCTCACCATCCGGAAGCTGCTTCGCGCGGCCCCTTGCAGGCCTGCTGCGAGGCTGCCATCCGGCCCCTCATAAGTTGTCCCTGAACATTGGCGCTGCGTGCACTGCCGTCCCGATTGCGGGCTTGGCCGTTCAGTTCGCGGTTCCCTCAAACCGCACGCACTTAATCGTGCATTAAGCTCCTCGACGGAAGCAGAATGTTGCAGGCGGCGTGGATTTTGGCATCGGCTGTGGTTATCCTGCAACAATTCCGCAATCCCCATGCGGGATCGAAAGGTTGCGTTCCTTGGACAGAGTTACTGAAACCGCCCGCCGCGAGCAGGGCACCGAATTCATGCCGAAGTTCGATGCCAATGGCCTCGTCACCGCCGTCGCGGTCGACCATGCCACCGGTGCGCTGCTGATGCTTGCCCACATGGATGCGCAAGCCATCGCCAAAACGCGCGAGACCGGCTTTGCCCATTTCCATTCCCGCTCGCGCGGGCGCCTGTGGATGAAGGGGGAAAGCTCCGGCCACGTGCTGAGGATCGTCGAGATCCGCGTCGATTGCGACCAGGATGCGCTCGAACTGCGCGTCGAGGCGGCAGGCCCTGCGTGCCATACTCTTGCGCCGACGTGCTTCTACCGCCGTCTTGACCATCGCGGCCAACTCGAACGCATCGTCGATTGACGCTTACGTAAGGGGCAGGTAGCAAGATCGGCATGTCACAGTACGATGCCGCCACGACTCACGACCACACCGGGCACCTCGATCAGCCTGACGCGCTGAAGCGCGACCAGTTCACGATCTCGGACCTTTCGAACGAGTTCGGCGTGACCGCCCGCGCCCTGCGCTTTTACGAGGACGAGGGCCTGATCGCGCCGACCCGCGTGGGGCTCGCCCGCATCTATTCCAAGCGTGACCGCGCGCGGCTCGCGTGGATCATGCGCGCCAAGAACGTCGGCTTCAGCCTCGGCGAGATTCGCGACATGATCGATCTCTACGACATGGGCGATGGCCGCGCCGAACAGCGCCGCGTGACCATCGCCAAGTGTCGCGAGCGGATCGAGAACCTGCGTCGGCAGCAGGCCGATATCGCCGCGACGATCGAGGAACTCACCAGCTTCGTCGAACTCGTCGTCCAGAAGGAGCGGTCCGAAGGCCGCGATCCGGACACATACAGCAAGGGATAGGACCGATGCCCGTCTACAACGCCCCCACGCGCGACACGCGCTTCGTCGTCAATGAACTGCTCCGTCTCGAATCGTTCGGCAACCTGCCCGGCTTCGAAAGCGCGACGCAGGACATGACCGACGCGATCATCGAGGAAGCCGGCCGCTTCGTCTCCGAAGTGATCGCACCGCTGAACCTGCCGGGCGACCGCGAGGGCTGCACTCGCCATCCCGACGGCAGCGTGACCACGCCCGCGGGCTTCAAGGACGCCTACCGCCAGTACGTCGAGGGTGGATGGGGCACGCTCTCCGCGCCCGAGGAGTTCGGCGGGCAGGGGCTGCCGCACGTGATGGGCTTCATCATGGAGAAGTACCTCGCCACCGCCAACCAGGCCTTCGCGATGTACCCCGGCCTTGCCAACGGCGCGATCTCCGCGATCCGCGCCAAGGGCTCGCCCGAACAGCAGGCGAAGTACCTGCCGAGGATGGTGACCGGCGAATGGCTCGGCACGATGAACCTCACCGAGCCGCACTGCGGCACCGACCTCGGCATGATCCGTACCCGGGCGGAGCCCCAGGTCGACGGTTCCTATGCGATCACCGGTACCAAGATCTTCATCTCGGCGGGCGACCATGACCTGACCGAAAACATTATCCACCTCGTCCTCGCCAAGACGCCCGGCGCGCCCGAATCGAGCAAGGGCATCTCGCTGTTCATCGTGCCCAAGTTCATCGTCAACGATGACGGCTCGCTGGGCGAGAGGAACGCTGTCTCCGTCGGCGCCATCGAGGAGAAGATGGGCATCCACGGCAACGCCACCTGCGTGATGAACTACGACGGGGCCAAGGGCTGGATGGTCGGCGAGGAGAACAAGGGCCTCGCCGCGATGTTCATCATGATGAACGCGGCGCGCCTTGGCGTCGGCATGCAGGGGCTCGCCCAGGCGGAAGTGGCCTACCAGAACGGTCTCGCCTACGCGCTCGACCGCCGCCAGGGCCGCGCGCTCACCGGTCCGGCCGATCCGCAGGCCAAGGCCGACCCGATCATCGTCCATCCCGACGTGCGCCGCATGTTGATGGACGGCAAGACCTTCGTTGAAGGCATGCGCGCGCTGTGCCTGTGGGGTGCGCTCCAGGTCGACCTTTCGCACAAGGCCGCGACCGAGGAAGAGCGCCAGGAAGCCGATGACCTAATCAGCCTGCTGACCCCGGTGATCAAGGGCTACGGCACCGACATGGGCTACAAGGTCGCCACCGACATGCAGCAGGTCTGGGGCGGTCACGGCTACATCGCCGAGAACGGCATGGAGCAATTCGTCCGCGATGCCCGCATCGCGATGATCTACGAGGGCACCAACGGCGTCCAGGCGATGGACCTTGCCGGCCGCAAGCTGGCGCTCAACGGCGGCCGCGCGGTGCAGCGTTTCTTCGCGCTCGTCGATGGGGAGTGCGCCGAGGAGACCGCCGACGAGACGGTGAAGCTCGTTGCCGAGCGCCTGTCCAAGGCCACCGGCGAGATGAAGGCCGCGACGATGTGGTTCATGCAGAACGCCATGGCCAACCCCAACAATCTTGGCGCGGGCGCCTATGCCTACATGACGCTGACCGGCATCGTCTCGCTCGGCCTGATGTGGCTGCGCATGGCCAAGGTCGCCGCCGCGGCCATTGCCGATGGGGCAGAGGACAAGGCGTTCTACGAAGCCAAGCTGACTTGCGCACGCCACTGGGCTACCCGCTACACCACCGAAGCGGGCGCCCTGCGCCGCCAGGTCGAGGCGGGCAGCGACACGATCATGGCGCTGACGCCGGAGCAACTTGCCATCGCGTGATGCGGTGATCTGGTAAATCGGCTCGCATGACGGGCTGCGCGCTGCTGATGCCTGATCCCCCTATCCGGGGGTGAGATGCATTGACCAGACGCAGCCCGAAAGCGGGCATGCGGGGGCAGGTGGTGGCTCAGGCCAGCACTTCGTCCAGCAGTTCGAGCAGCGCGGCCCAGCTCTGGCGGTCGGCGCTGCTGTCGTAACCGATTGCGGCCATGCCGCGCGCGTCGCTGCCCGGATCGGTGAAGCCGTGCTTCACCCCGCTGTAGCTGTGGAAGTGCCAGTTCGCCCCGGCCGCGTCCATTTCCTCCCAGAAGGCCATGACCTGGCTGCGCGGGACCATCGGGTCGGCATCGCCGTGGCAGACGAGGAGGCGCGCCTTGATCGCACCTGGTCCGGCGGGGGCCTTCGTGTCGAGCAGCCCGTGGAAGCTTGCCGCCAGAACGAGGTCCGCGCCATCGCGCGCCAGTTCGAGTGCGGCCTGCCCGCCCATGCAATAGCCGATGGCCGCGACCGGCAGGCCTTGCCCTTCCGGAAGTCCGGTCAGCGCGTCGAGGCCCGCCCGCAGGCGCTGGCGATACCCTGCCGCGCTTGCGCGCAGCGGCCCCGCAAGTTCGCGCGCATGGTCGAAGTCGCGCACCTGCACGCCATAGAAGTCCGCGATCATCGCCAGATAGCCGGCCTCGGCCAGCATGTGGGCGCGGCGTATCATCGGCGTGTTGCAATTGGCGATGGTCGGCAGGACCAGCACCGCCGCGCGGGGCTTGCCCGCCGGTTTCGCGAGGAAACCGGCAAGCGACACCTCGCCATCGGCATAGTCGACCTGGTCGACCGCCATGTCCGTTACTCCGGCAGGAAGTCCGGCACCGAGAGATAGCGCTCGCCGGTGTCGTAGTTGAAGCCCAGCACGCGGCTGCCGGCGGGCAGGCTCGGCAGCTTCTGCGCGATGGCCGCCAGCGTTGCGCCGGACGAGATGCCGACCAGCATGCCTTCCTTCGATGCGCAAAGGCGCGCCATTTCCTTGGCGTCCGCCGGGTCGACCTGGATTGCGCCGTCGATCGACTGGGTGTGGAGGTTGCCGGGGATGAAGCCCGCGCCGATGCCCTGGATCGGGTGCGGGCCGGGTTGGCCGCCCGAGATGACCGGGGAAAGGGTGGGTTCCACGGCATAGGCCTTGAGCGAGGGCCAGTGCTTCTTCAGTTCCTCGGCGCAACCGGTCAGGTGACCGCCGGTGCCGACGCCGGTGATGAGCACGTCGATCGGTTCGCTGCCGAAGTCCTTGAGGATTTCCTGGGCGGTCGTGCGGACGTGAACCGATACGTTGGCCGGATTGTCGAACTGCTGCGGCATCCATGCGCCGTCGGTCTGATCGACGATTTCCTTCGCGCGCTCGATCGCGCCCTTCATGCCCTTTTCGCGCGGGGTCAGGTCGAAGGTCGCGCCATAGGCCAGCATCAGGCGGCGGCGTTCAAGCGACATCGATTCAGGCATGACGAGGATGAGCTTGTAGCCCTTTACCGCCGCCGCCATGGCAAGACCGATGCCGGTATTGCCGGAAGTGGGCTCGACGATGGTGCCGCCCGGCTTCAGGCTGCCGTCGGCCTCTGCGGCCTCGATCATGGCGAGGCCGATCCTGTCCTTGATGGAGCCGCCCGGATTGGCGCGCTCGCACTTCACCCATACCTCGTGGTCGGGAAACAGGCGGGACAGGCGAATGTGCGGGGTGTTGCCGATCGTGGCGAGGATGGATTCCGCTCTCATGTCGCTTGCTCCTTGTGGTGAGTTTGGAGAGTTTAGGCCGATCTGTATCGCGCTGCAAAGGTTCGCGCGTTCTTCAGTTCCGGGAAAAGGAAAAACCATGCTGCCGTCACGGCGACGGCGCTGACCCCGCCGAACACGACCGCGCCCACGGCGCCCAGAAGCGCGGCGGCCACGCCAGATTGCATCTCGCCCAGCTCGTTCGACGCCGAAATGGCGAGGCCCGAGATCGACGAGACCCGCCCGCGCACTTCGTCGGGGGTGTGCAACTGGACCAGCGTGTTGCGGATGAAGACCGAGACCATGTCGCCCGCGCCAAGCCCCATGAGCATGACGAGCGACAGGTAAAAGTTCGACGAAAGGCCGAAGCCGATGGTGAACAGGCCGTAGATTACGACGCCCAGCAGCATCTTGTTGCCGACGTTGGTGGCGATGGGCCTGCGCGAGAGGACGAACGCGACAAGCGCCGCGCCAAGGCCCGGCATGGCGCGCATTATGCCAAGGCCGTCCGCGCCCACCGGGTGTCCGTCGATGAACAGGATGTCGCGGGCGAAGACCGGCAGCAGCGCGGTCGCGCCCCCCAGCAGCACCGCGAACAGGTCGAGCGTGACGCAGCCCAGCAGGAAGCGGTCGTTCCACACGAACGACAGCCCTTCACGGATCTGGCGGATCGGGTGGACGTCGCGGTTGCCGGGCGGCGGGGGCAGGCGGCGGATGCCGAAGGCGCAGACCGCCGACAGCGCGAGCAACGCGGTCGACGTCCAGTAGGGCAGTGCCGGGTGCCCCGCAAAGAGCAGTCCCGCTATTGCCGGGCCGCCGACCGATCCGGTCTGCCACGCCATCGAATTGATCGCGACGGCCTTTGGCATGAGTTCGGCGGGTACGATGTTTGGCGCAATGGAGGCGAGCGCGGGGCCGATGAACACTCGCGCGGTGCCGTGAAGTGCGGCAAGGCCGAACAGCAGCGGGAGCGACAGCACCCCGTTCGCCGTGCAGATCGCCAGCGTCAGGGCGATGGTAAGGTCGAGGCAGATCGAAAGGCCCGCGACGTTGCGCCGGTCGAACCGGTCCGCGATGACGCCCGCGATCGGTGTCAGCAGGAACAGCGGCAGGAACTGCGCGAGGCCCAGCAGGCCGAGCTGGAAAGCGGCCTGCGCGATGGACATGCCGTACTGCCCGCGCGCCACGTCATAGAGCTGGTAGCCGAGAATGACGACCATGCCCGAAGTCGCCACGACCGAGAAGAACCGCGCGATCCAGAAGCGGCGGTAGTCCGGAATGGCGAGGGGCGAGGCTGGAACTGGCGCGGAAGTGGTCACGTCTCGCGCAATGCCAGCCGCGCGGGCGCTTGCCAAGAAAGCAAAATTTGCGGTGGCCGGAGAAGACTTGGTTCAGAAGACCTGGGCCGCAAGACTTGGCCCTGTCCCGGCGCTCGCCGGTCAGCCGGCGCTGCGTGCTCTGGGTGCGGGCTGGAGCGAGCGGACCATCTTGTTGAAGTCGTCGATGCGCACGATCCGCTCGAACTGGAAGCCGGCGCGGTCGCCATCGGTCCAGACGAGGAACGCCTCGATCCGGCCGATCTGGGGCAGGCGCACGGTCACTCGTTCGCCGCGACCAAGCTCGCCGACGCCTTGCGCCATGAACCCGGTGGTCGAAATGTTCGCGATGTGGAGCATGACGTCACCATGCACGCGATGTTCGCCGATCACCGGCAGGTTCACCGGATGACGGGTCGAACGACGCAGGTCGGTGACTGAAAGCTGTGCTCCGCCGCGCATCGTTCCTCCTTTGGCGCACGAGTTGGTGTGCCAGGGGATATACCTCCAGATTGGCGAATAATTCGTAAATTTACGGACAAACGGTGCCGGCTGGCGGCACCTTTTTGCCGGTCTTGCGAAATCTGCCTCTGTCAGGCCTTGCGCAGGATGCCGTGCTTCTTCTTGCCGGAAGAAACGCGAATTTCCTTGTCATTCACAAGAATGCGGAAACCCTCGTCGGTCACTGGCTCGCCATCCACGCGCGCGCCGCCGCCCGCGACGAGCCGCTTGGCCTCGCCACGGCTGGCGGCAAAGCCCAGACCGACGAGCGCATCGACGATGCCGATCTCGGATTCGCCGACGGAAAGGGTCGGCAGATCCTGCCCGAGGCCGCCGCCCGCAAAGGTCGCCGCCGCGGTCGCTTCGGCAGCCTTTGCTGCTTCCTCGCCGCGCACCAGTCTGGTGACCTCGTTGGCCAGAACGACCTTGGCGGCGTTGATCTCGCTGCCCTCGAGCGCTTCGAGGCGGGCGATCTCGTCCAGCGGCAGGTCGGTGAACAGGCGCAGGAACTTGCCCACGTCGCGGTCATCGGTGTTGCGCCAGTATTGCCAGAAGTCCCAGGCCGGGAGCGCATCCTCGTTGAGCCAGACAGCACCAGCGGCGGTCTTCCCCATCTTGGAGCCGTCGGCGGTGGTGAGCAGCGGCGTGGTCACGCCGAACACTTCCACGCCGTCCATGCGGCGGGTCAGTTCGATGCCGTTGACGATGTTCCCCCACTGATCCGACCCGCCCATCTGCAGGCGGCAAGCGTGGCGCTGCGACAGCTCGCGGAAGTCGTAGGCCTGGAGGATCATGTAGTTGAATTCGAGGAACGAGAGCGATTGCTCGCGGTCAAGGCGCTGCTTCACCGAATCGAAGCTGAGCATGCGGTTGACCGAGAAGTGCTGGCCCACCTCGCGCAGGAACGGGATGTATTCAAGCCGGTCGAGCCAGTCGGCATTGTCGACCATGACCGCGTCGGTCGGGCCGTCGCCGAAGGTCAGGAAGCGTTCGAACACGGTCTTGATCGAGGCGACGTTGGCCGCGATGACGTCGTTGGTCATCAGCTTGCGTGCCTCGTCCTTGAAGCTCGGGTCGCCGATCTTGCCGGTGCCGCCGCCCATCAGCACGATGGGCTTGTGCCCGGCCTGCTGGAGGCGGCGCAGGAGCATGATCTGCACCATCGACCCGACGTGCAGCGATGGCGCGGTCGGATCGAAGCCGATATAGCCGGGTATGACCTGCTTCGCCGCCAGCGCATCGAGTGCGTCGGCGTCGGTCATCTGATGGATGTAGCCCCGCTCCGAGAGCAGGCGCAGCAGGGAAGAAGCGTATTCGGTCATCTCGGCCACCTTTGTCGGGATGGCGCGACTAGCACGGAGTTTCGCGATTGGAAACGCATGAGCTGTTGCCTCATCCGGCCAACCCGCCGCTGGGTGTGACGCGGGTGGAGGCGCGTATGCTTGCGCTCGATCCGCATTGGCTGACGCTGCGCTGGCGGGTGGAGGGCGCGCAGCGTCTCGTGCTGCCGCCCTTCGCGGGCAAGGGCCGTGCCGACGGGCTGTGGCAGGCGACCTGCTTCGAGCTGTTCGTCCGGCCAGACGGGGGCTCGGGCTACGCAGAGTTCAACTTCTCCCCGTCGCAGCGCTGGGCCGCCTACGACTTTGTCGCCTACCGCGAGGGCATGGCAGAGCGCGAGGTGCCGCGCGATCCCGTCTGCACGCCGCGCCGAGGACAGTCGGTGCTGATCTTCGACGTCGCGCTGCCGGCTGCCGCCCTGCCGCCGCTGCCGTGGCGCTATGGCCTGACGGCGGTGATCGAGGAGGAGGGCGGGCACAAGTCCTGGTGGGCCATCGCGCATGGCGCAGCCCGGCCCGATTTCCATCACGACGCTTGCTTCGCCGTCCGGCTTGCGGCAGCGAACGCGGCATGAAGTTTGGCATCGACCGGCTGCTCGCCGACCCCGCTCTCAGGAAACCGCTCGAAGGCCGCCGTATCGCGCTCGTCGCGCATCCGGCCTCGGTGACCGAGGGCCTCGTCCATTCGCTCGACGCGCTGGCCGCGCTGCCCGAGGTTCGCCTTGCCGCCGCCTTCGGGCCGCAGCACGGGCTGAAGGGCGACAAGCAGGACAACATGGTCGAGACCGCCGACGAGCTGGACCCGACCTACGGCATCCCTGTGTTCAGCCTCTACGGCGAGGTCCGCCGCCCGACCGCGCGGATGATGGACAGCGCCGACGTGTTCCTGTTCGACCTCCAGGACCTTGGCTGCCGGATCTACACTTTCGTGACGACGCTGCTTTATCTGCTCGAAGCAGCGAGCGGGACGGGCAAGGCGGTCTGGGTGCTCGATCGCCCGAATCCCGCCGGCCGTCCGGTGGAAGGCACGACGCTCCTGCCGGGCTGGGAAAGCTTCGTCGGGGCGGGGCCGATGCCGATGCGCCACGGGATGACCCTGGGCGAAATGGGCGCCTGGTTCGTCGAGCACTTCAAGCTCGACGTCGATTACCGCGTGATCGCGATGGAAGGCTGGACTCCCGGCGAGGGTCCGGGCTGGGGCTGGCCGGAGAGCCGCATCTGGGTGAACCCTTCGCCCAATGCCGCGAGCCTCAACATGGCGCGGGCCTATGCCGGCACGGTCATGATCGAGGGCGCGACGCTTTCGGAAGGGCGCGGCACCACGCGCCCGCTCGAGGTGCTGTTCGGCGCGCCCGACGTGGACGCCAGGGCGGTGCTGGCCGAAATGCGCGGCTTCGCGCCGCAGTGGATGCAAGGCTGCGCGATCCGCGAGTGCTGGTTCGAGCCGACCTTCCACAAGCACGCGAAGAGCCTGTGCAGCGCGCTGATGATCCACGCCGAGGGCGCGTTCTACGATCACCACGCGTTCCGCCCGTGGCGCTTGCAGGCGCTGGCGTTCAAGGCGATCCGGCGGCTCTGGCCGGACTACCCGATCTGGCGCGATTTCCCCTACGAGTACGTGTTCGACAAGCTGGCGATCGACGTGATCAACGGCGGTCCCGCGCTGCGCGAGTGGGTGGACGACATGGGCAGCGAGGCGGGCGATCTCGATTCGATGGCCGGGGCGGACGAAGCGGCCTGGATCGAGGAGCGGCAGCGCTTCCTGCTCTACTGATCGCGTTCAGGTTGGAGCGCCGTTTTCCTGAACAGGTTTACGGGGTTTACACGGTCCAGAGAGAAAGACGCGGCCCCCCTCGCAGGAAGAAATCCGCCCGTGGCGGCGACAGGCGCACGGCGGCCTTTCGCGCGGGGATCGGTGGCTTCAAGGTTCAAGGAGCGGGAAGGGTGTAATCCCTCGCCGGCCCTGTAGGACAGCGCTTTCGTCAGGCCGGTCCGGTCAGGCCGGAGAGGCGCGCAGGCGGGAGGGCGCGCTCTCGCGAACGAGAACCATCCCGGCAAGCGCGAGGAGCGCGGCGCCGAGCATGTACCAGGCGACCGCCATGGGTTCTCCGGTGACCTTGAGCAGCCAGGTGATGACGAACTGCGTCGATCCGCCCAGGAAAGTGACCGGCAGCGCGTAGACCAGCGCGAAGGTCTTCGCGCGGCTGGCCTTGGGCAGGCTTTCGGCAATCGCGGCGTAGACAGCGCCGGAAGGCACCGTCGAGCAGAAGGCGAGCGCGGTGTTGACCGCGATGAAGACGAAGGCGTCGTGCGCCGATGTCAGCCAGACATAGGCCGGCACGATGGCCGCGGCGAAGACCGCCCAGGGCAGGATCATCAGGGGACGCCGCCCGAAGCGGTCGCTGAGCCAGCCGCCCAGCAGGATCGCGGCGAAGCGCGCGACGTTGACGGCCAGCGTCGTGCCCAGCGAGACGCTGGCCGTGAAGCCGAGCGTGTTCTGGCCATAGGTCGCCATGTAATTGAACAGGTAGGTTGCGATGGTCGCCCCGGAGACCATCATCATGCCCAGCACGACCGTCCGCCACACGCCGGGCGGGATGTGCCCGGCGGGCACGTGATCGGGCGCATCGATCGTTTCGGGAAGCGACCGGCGGATGACGAGAGAGAACGGCACGATCACCGTCCCCGCGAGCAGGGCCACGCGCCAGCCCCAGTCGGTCAGCTGGTCCGGCGTCAGGACAAGGCTGAGGCCGAGGCCGACCAGCGATCCGGCGGAAGATGCGATGGCCTGGCTGGCGCCTTGCCAGCTTATCGCCCAGGCCCGGCGATCATGGCTGGCGCATTCCATCATGTAGGTGGTTGCCGAGCCGACCTCTCCGCCGAGCGCGAAGCCCTGGACCAGCCGGGCCAGCACGACGATGACCGGGGCGGCGGCGCCGATGGCGGCATGGGACGGCGTGAGCGCGAGGACCGCGACGGAGATGCCCATCAGCGTCATGCTGAGCAGCATCGCCGGCTTGCGCCCGTGCCGGTCCGCCCACGCGCCGATGGCCCATGCGCCGAGCGGGCGGCCGATGAAGCCGACTCCGAACGTGGCGAGCGAGGCCATCAGGCTGACGAAAGGGTCCTCCGACGGGAAGAAGACCCTGCCGATCTGGATGGCAAAGAAACTGAACGTGATGAAATCGTAGAATTCCAGCGCGTTGCCTGTGGTCGCGGCAATCACGGCGCGGCGGGCAAGTCTTCGCTCATCGAGTGTCTGCGCGGCCACGATCACCCCCTGTGGATCGAGTTCCTGGCGAGGCTGGCAGATGCCGGGCGGGAGTCAAGGAATGCCGGGGTGTGAGGGGGCAGCGGCGCGGGGAGCCGGTGGACTTACTGCCCGGCCGCGAGCGCATCCCACTCCTGCCAGCCTGTCGTGCGGCCGGGGTAGGCGACTTTGGCGAAGGGCCAGTCGCGCGCGATCCATCCGGTTACCCATGCATGGAGTTCGGCGTCGAAGCCGGCGTCGTATTCGGCCTTGGTGACCCACATGCGGACCACGGCGTCATAGGCCGCGACGGGGCTCGGCTGGACGTAGACGCAGCCGCGCTCGCGCGTGCCATCGGGGGTGAGAACGGCATAGGCGAACGACTTGCGCGCGGCGAAGCGTGCCTGCTCCGTCTCCATGTCGACCATGGCTTCGGCGGCGGTGATGCCGGGATGGGGCCATGCGGTGCTGCGGGTGAAGGTCCGTTGCAGGTGTTCGATGGAGGACATGTAGGCGTCGTAATCGACCTTCACGAGCGCGGGGCCGAGCGGGACGAGCCTGGAGCCCTTACCCTCGACGTGCGTGGGCACGCGGAAACCGGCGGGCACGAGCGGCGGTATGGCCTCCGCCGCAAAGACTGGCCTGGCCGCGAGCGTTGCCACGGCGAGGGCGAGGCCGGTGCAGGCTTGTCTTCGGTTCATTCCGGCGTCCCTCCGCTGGTGGCGGAAGCAGCGTGGCTGGGGGGACTGCTTACGGCAATACGCCGTTTGGCGTTGGTTGGCTGTCCGTTTGCGGCCAGAGTTGGTCGTTCAACGGATGTGATGTGAACGGCCGCTTATTCCGAAACCCGCCGTTCAGATCGCGAAATCGGCGCCTTTGCGCCCACCATTGGACGTTTACCCACCGCGACAACAATCCTTAAGGCGGCCGCACTACCTAGCATTATGGCTGCGCTTCCAACTTTCGAGCTTCTGAAACAAATGTGTACAGGAAATCTTTGACCGTCTCTCGCAGATCCTGAACCCGTCGATCCAAAGCATGGGACAGAGAAATCGTATGACCGGTTGCTAACCCCAACTCTTCCCCTCCTCCAACGAGCTGCCCATTTCGAATGGAAAGATTGAGAAATCCAGCACTAATTGCCTCATAGTGAGCCAGTTTGTCGCGAACGGATTTTCGATTTCCCTCCGAAGCCACAAAATCGAAAAGGGGGAGGCGGGTGCGATGAACCTCAACAAGAGCGGCAGACACAGACGGAAAAATCGTCGTCTTTAAGGATCTGTCAAACGTACGAAATGAGTTACAGTCTATACGAAAATACGACGCCAAAGCTCTCGCAAGATAGTCAAGTACACGTCGATACGCGAATATAAATGCTTGGTATTCAAAGTTTATCTTTGAAGTATCTCCCCCGCCCACGGTTACATTTCCGAGAATCGACTTATCCAGCTTCGCAATTACGCCCTCAATCGCTGACTCCATCCTCTGGATATTCGTAACGTGGTAAAGGACGCATCCGAACGTGGATTGAACATCTCCAAGCACGCCGTTGACAAGTCGATGATACCATCGCCCTAATTTAGGATCGGCTCGCCAGGTTGATATAAAAGAGGGCTGTGGATTTGTGATGAAATCATGAAATTTAAGATATGGCGCACGCTCAGCCTGAGATAGTCGGTAACCAGCAATCAGGTCCACTTGAGCATGAATTTCTCTAATTTGCGGATGCCCCCCGACCGCACGAAGCCTCTGAAATATGGCCTCTTGTTCTGGATCATCGGAGTAAAAATTCATCGCCTGGATTCATTCTCGGACGTGCTTCAGCTGGCGAAGGTCGGGGACATCGCGATTGCTGTTTAGTATGGATTTCCGAGAGCTGCCAGTCCGCAATCAGCCAGCTTCTGTGTCCGCGACGCCGCTTGGACAAACGCTGAACGTCAGCTTCTAACGAGAGCAGACGTTCAACATGGGGCATGAGAGCGACGGGTTTGTCGCAAAAGCCACCGTCCACTTGCCCGGCTGGAGCGTTCGTTTCTCGCGACGATCAAGCAAGGCCAGTCAGTGGGCCCCCGGGGCGGGCCCGGGGTGACGGGCAGGGCGTTGGCGGTTTGGCGGGGGCGCCCCGGATGCGGGGGCGGGGACCGTTTCGGGGGCGGCGCGGCTTCCGGGCCTTCAGCGCCAGACGGGCGGGCGCTTTTCGAGGAAGGCGGTGATGCCTTCGTCGGTGTTCTCGTCCATCATGTTCTGCGCCATGACTTCGCAGGCGAGGGCATAGGCCTCGGCGCGGGGGCGTTCGCGCTGGGCGTGGAAGAGGGCCTTGCCCCGGCGGATGGCGTCGGGGCTCTTGGCGAGGATCGTGGCGGCGAGGTCGTCGACGGCGGAGTCCAGCGCTTCGGGAGCGGCCACGGTGTTGACGAGGCCCCAGTCGGATGCGGTGCGGGCGCCGATGAACTTGCCGGTCACCAGCATTTCGAACGCGCGCTTGGCGGGCACGTTGCGGCTCAGCTCTACGGCGGGGGTCGAGCAGAACAGGCCGACGTTGATGCCCGAGACGGCAAAGCGCGCGGTTTCCGACGCGACGGCAAGGTCGCAGGCGCCGACGAGCTGGCAACCGGCGGCCGTGGCGACGCCGTGGATGCGGGCGATGACCGGCACGGGCAGGGCGGCGATCGCCTCCATGACTTCGGTGCAGGCGGAGAAGAGGCGGCGGTAGGCATCAAGGCGGCGGTCCGCCTGCATCTCTGCGAGATCGTGGCCGGCGCAGAACGCCTTGCCGGCGCCGGAGAGGACCACGACGCGGGCGCCGGGGTCTGCGGCGATCCGGGCGAGTTCCGACCCGAGCGCGGCGAGGAGCGCTTCGGACAGGGCGTTGAACTTGTCCGGGCGATTGAGAGTGAGGTCGATGCGGCCGTTTTCGTGCCGCGTCTTCAGGACCAGGTCTGTCATTCGCCTCTCCTTTGGTGCTTCGGCTTTCCGTGCCTGGGCGTGAACCGCGTTCGGAGGGTGACGGGCGTGAGCGGCATGGTCGCTCACCCTCCGGCGGTCAGTGCTTCTTGCGGGTCAGCTCGCGCATGGCGCCGTCGAGACCCTCGAGGGTGAGCGGGTACATGCTGCCGCCGATCAGGTCCTTGATCATCTTGGTCGACTGCGAATAGGCCCACTGCTTTTCGGGCACGGGATTGAGCCAGACGGTGGCGGGGTAGGTCTGCGCCACGCGGTGCATCCACACCGCGCCCGCTTCCTCGTTGAAGTGTTCGACGCTGCCGCCGGGGTGGCTGATCTCGTAGGGGCTCATCGCCGCGTCGCCGACGAACACGACCTTGTAGTCGTGGCCGAACTTGTGGAGGATGTCCCAGGTCCTGGTGCGGTCCGACCAGCGGCGCTTGTTGTCCTTCCACACGCCCTCGTAGAGGCAGTTGTGGAAGTAGAAGAACTCCATGTTCTTGAATTCGGCCGTGGCCGCGCTGAACAGTTCCTCGACCAGCTTGATGAACGGGTCCATCGATCCGCCGACGTCGAGGAACAGCAGGAGCTTGACCGCATTGCGCTTTTCCGGGCGCATGCGGATATCGAGCCAGCCCTGGCGCGCGGTGCCCTCGATCGTGCCTTCGAGGTCGAGTTCGTCGGCCGCGCCTTCGCGGGCGAAGCGGCGCAGGCGACGCAAGGCGACCTTGATGTTGCGGGTGCCGAGTTCCCGGGTGTTGTCGAGATTGGCGAATTCGCGCTTTTCCCAGACTTTTACCGCGCGCTTGTGCCTGCTTTCGCCGCCGATGCGCACGCCTTCGGGATTGTAGCCCGAATTGCCGAACGGGCTGGTGCCGCCGGTGCCGATCCACTTGTTGCCGCCCTGGTGGCGCTTTTCCTGTTCTTCCAGCCGCTTCTTGAGCGTCTCCATGATCTCGTCCCACGAACCGAGGGACTTGATCTTCTCCATTTCCTCTTCCGAGAGGAATTTCTCGGCGACGGCCTTGAGCCAGTCCTCGGGAATGTCGACGGGGCGCTGGCCATAGTCGGTCAGCAGGCCCTTGAAGACCTTGTTGAAGACCTGGTCGAAGCGATCCAGCAGGCCCTCGTCCTTCACGAAGGTGGCGCGCGAGAGGTAGTAGAACGCTTCGGGCGTCTGCTCGATCACGTCCTTTTCCAGCGCCTCGAGAAGCACGAGGTGCTCCTTGAAGCTGGCCGGGATGCCGGCGGCGCGCAGTTCGTCGACGAAGTTGAAGAACATTCGGTTCAGGCCTTTGCTTGGGGCGGCGGGGGCTGGCGGGGATAGTTTTCGAGGCGCGGGTCGATCTGCGCCCAGGCCGGGGCCTCCTCCGTCCAGATCGCCATTTCGGGGCGCAGGTCGTTCGGCGTGTCGATCACGCCGATGCGGACGGTGACAAGGTGCTTGCGGGCCGAGCTTTGCGCGAAGATCTGTGCACCGCAGCTCGGACAGAAGGAGAAGGTGAGGGTGTTGCCGCTGGCGGCGGGCCATTCGCCGGTCGAAAGCTCGCCGTCGATGCGCACGTCCTCGGCCCGGAAGATCGCGTTGTTGGTGGGGCCGCCGGCCGCGATCTGCTGGCACTGGCGGCACCAGCACTGGCGCGTGCCGAGCGTCTTCCCCGAGATTTCCAGCGTGACCGCCCCGCAGGCGCAGCTTCCAGTGTAGGTCATCAGTGCAGTCTCCCCGAGCATGGAGCCAATTTTGATATTGTTAGTGTTACATACAATTGGCTATGGTGATTCCACTCGGAGAGGATAACACCATCATGCTCAAGCTCTACTCCTTCGGACCTGCCGCCAATTCGATGAAGCCGCTGCTGACGGTGTTCGAGAAGGGCCTCGATGTCGAAAAGCACCGGCTCGACCCCGCCAAGTTCGAGCATCACACCGACTGGTTCAAGGCCATCAACCCGCGCGGGCAGGTGCCGGCACTGGTGGACGGCGACAAGGTGGTGACCGAATCCACCGTGATCTGCGAATATCTCGAGGATGAATATCCCACCGAGGTCGCGCTCCGCCCCGCCGACAGCTTCGGCAAGGCGCAGATGCGCATCTGGACCAAGTGGGTGGACGAATATTTCTGCTGGTGCGTCTCGACCATCGGCTGGCACCGCTATGTCGGCAACATGGTCAAGAGCCTGAGCGACGCGGAGTTCGAGGAGAAGGTCAAGGCGATCCCCGTGATCGAGCAGCAGGTGAAGTGGCGCCGCGCGCGCGAAGGCTTCCCGCAGGACATGCTCGACGAAGAAATGCGCAAGATCGCCTACTCCGTGCGCAAGCTCGACGACCACCTGGCCGACCACGAGTGGCTGGTTCCCGGGCAGTACACCCTGGCCGACATCTGCAACTTCGCGATCGCCAACGGCATGCAGTTCGGCTTTGCCGAACTGGTCAACAAGCAGGACACGCCGCACCTGGTCCGCTGGATCGAGCAGATCAACGAGCGGCCCGCGGTGAAGCAGATGTTCGCGCAGGTCGAACTGGAAAAGCTCGGGCCGCGCGAGTGAGGCGACAGTGTCCCCGGCCCCTCTCCTGAACGGGAGGGGGGAAGGGGCGCCAGCCGGCATCAGTTGCCCGGGCGGCGGGCCATGAAGGCCAGCTTTTCGAACAGCATGATGTCCTGCTCGTTCTTGAGCAGCGCGCCATGGAGCGGCGGGATGGCCTTGGTCGGATCGCGGTTCTGGAGGACGTCGAGAGGCATGTCCTCGTTGAGAAGCAGCTTGAGCCAGTCGAGCAGTTCCGAGGTGCTGGGCTTCTTCTTGAGGCCGGGCACCTCGCGGATTTCGTAGAACACTTCCATGGCCTTGGCGACGAGCGTCTTCTGGATGCCGGGGAAGTGGACGTCGATGATCGCCTGCATCGTCTCGCGGTCGGGGAACTTGATGTAGTGGAAGAAGCAGCGGCGCAGGAAGGCGTCGGGCAGTTCCTTCTCGTTGTTCGAGGTGATGACGACGATCGGGCGCTCCTTTGCCTCGATGCGCTGTTGCGTCTCGTAGACGTCGAAGCTCATGCGATCGAGTTCCTGCAGGAGGTCGTTGGGAAACTCGATGTCGGCCTTGTCGATCTCGTCGATCAGCAGGACAGGCAGCCTGGGGGCGGTGAAGGCTTCCCAGAGCTTGCCCTTCTTGATGTAGTTCGA
Source organism: Novosphingobium aromaticivorans DSM 12444 (assembly GCF_000013325.1). Taxonomy (GTDB): domain Bacteria; phylum Pseudomonadota; class Alphaproteobacteria; order Sphingomonadales; family Sphingomonadaceae; genus Novosphingobium; species Novosphingobium aromaticivorans. Next base: position 2,227,051 of record NC_007794.1, on the reverse strand, counting down.
GATGTCGTGGACCCGCTCGTCGCCAAGCTGGCCGTCGCGCAGGCGGGCGACGGCGTCGTATTCGTAGAGGCCCTGCTGCGCCTTGGTGGTGGACTTGACGTTCCACTCGATCAGCGGGGCGTTGACGGCCTTCGCGATTTCATGTGCCAGCACGGTCTTGCCGGTGCCGGGTTCGCCCTTGACCAGCAGGGGGCGGCGGAGCAGGACCGCCGCGTTGACGGCGACCTTGAGGTCTTCGGTTGCGACGTAATTGCTGGTGCCTTCAAAGCGCATCGGCGGTTCCTGTGTGCTTAATCGTTCGGTTAAGCGATAAGGCGGCACTTTGCGGTGCGCAAGGGGGTTGCGTTCCTGACCCTTGTGTCAGGTTCGGCCCAGATACCTGATGGCTCTGTCAGTAAAAGCCGGCCACGCTGACGCCCGTGTCAGGATCGCTGCCGCTCGTAACAAAATGTCGCGCGGGTCCTTGGCGATTGCTGCGCTTGCGTGGTGCGTGTAATCGCAGCGTCGATGATCCCGTTCCGCAGCGTCCCGGCGAAGCAAGGCTATCAGGCATCGCCGCGCGAGCGAGCGGGCTCGTTCGTCTTCGCTGCGGTTGCGAGCGCGCTGGTTTTCCTGATCATGCTGAAGATGGGGGCAGTCACCGGCTTCGGCGGGGGCGAAAGCGCGAGGCTGACGGCGATCGACCTTTCTGCCGAGGGCAAGGACGAGAAGAAGGCGGACCAGCCCGAGCAGAAGCAGCAGAAGCAATCGGACCGCACCGAGGCCGTCGCGGCGCCCACGGTGACTGCGCCGCCGCCGGTGCCGGTTCCGGGCAAGGTCCAATGGCCCGAAGGCTTCATCGAGCTTTCGAGGAATGACTATCGCGCAACCGACATCAGCCAGATGAGGCGGCAGGATTCCGGCGGCGGGCAGCAGGCGAGCGCAGGCAGCCCAGGCGATTCCGCCAGCGTCGGGCAGGGGCCGGGCGGTGTCAGGCTATATGCCGCGCAATGGTATCGCGAGCCTTCCGACGCCGAGATCGGGCCTTACCTGCCTCAGCGCCGGATGCAGGGCGACTGGGCCATGATCGCCTGCCGCACGGTGGAGAAGTACCATGTCGAGGATTGCCAGGAATTGGGCGAAAGCCCGCCGGGATCGGGCCTGGCGCGTGCGATCCGGCAGGCCGCGTGGCAGTTCCTGGTCCGGCCACCACGCGTGAACGGGAAGCCGCAGATCGGCGAATGGGTGCGGATACGTTTCGATTTCAGGTCGAAGAAGGGCGAGGCAGAGGTCAGCGCCAATCTTTGACAATAAGTGTGCAAATTTGTATTTTGGGCACATGGCCCAGATGAATATTTCCGTCCCCGACCGACTGAAGGAGTGGATCGAAAGCCGCGTGGCTGACGGTTCGTTCGCAAGCAGCAGCGATTATGTGCGCGATCTTGTGCGGCAGGATCAGCGGGAGCGGCAGAAACTGGAACGGTTGCGGGCGGAAATCGAACGTGGCCGGGCCTCGGGCGTAAGCGACACGGACCCGTTCGATCACCTGGAAGAACTCCGCCAGCGTGCGCGTGCAACCGGCCGCGATGAGGCTTGAACAAAGTCGTCTTGCAAAAGACGATTTGGAATCGATTCTTGAATACGGCTTGCTGTACTTCGGCACTGAGCGTGTGCTGGCGTACCTCGATCACATAGAGAGCCGTTTTCAGCAGTTGCTGGCCTATCCCCGCAGTGGCCGGATAGAGCAGGACTTGCCCGGCACCGTGTATTCAACTTCGTGCGAGGCGCACCGCATATACTACGAACCAACAGATGATGCGGTCGTCATCGTGCGCGTCTTGCAAAAGTCGATGGACGTCAGCCGCTGGATCGGTTGACGCGGCATGCGTTAGCTTGGTGGGCCTGGACCCGGCGCGCTGAATGATTGGCGGCTCGCGGAAAACCGCCTCAGTGTTTTGAAAAACAGTCAAGCAGCCGAAGTCGCCAGCCATTCAAGAGGCCCGCCTCGCTGTCCTCGCGCACCATCATCACGCGTCGATCAGTTCCGGATCGATCTCGCTCGCGCGGTTCTGGATGAACATGAAGCGTTGTGCCGGGTCGCGGCCCATCAGCCTGTCGACCAGGTCCTTCACTGCCGCGCGGCCTTCGTACTCGGGCGGCAGGGTGATGCGGATGAGGCTGCGGGTGGCAGGCGCCATGGTTGTTTCGCGCAACTGCTGAGGGTTCATTTCGCCGAGGCCCTTGAAGCGCCCGACTTCGACCTTCTTGCCCTTGAACTTCGTGGCTTCGAGTTCGGCGCGGTGGGCGTCGTCCTTGGCGTAGGCCGACGTGCTGCCGCTGGTCAGGCGGTAGAGCGGCGGCTGGGCGAGGTAGAGATGACCGCGCCTGACGAGCTCGGGCATCTCCTGGAAGAAGAACGTCATCAGCAGCGTGGCGATGTGTGCGCCGTCGACGTCGGCGTCGGTCATGATGATGACGCGGTCATAGCGTAGAGCATCGGGATTGCAGTCCTTGCGCATGCCGCAGCCGAGTGCGAGCGCGAGGTCGGCGATTTCCTGGTTGGCGCGGATCTTGTCGGCGGTGGCGCTTGCGACGTTGAGGATCTTGCCGCGGATCGGCAGGATCGCCTGGGTCTTGCGGTCGCGTGCCTGCTTGGCGCTGCCGCCTGCCGAATCGCCTTCGACGATGAACAGTTCGGTCTCTCCGCTGCCTTCGCCCGAGCAGTCGGTGAGCTTGCCGGGGAGGCGCAGCTTGCGGGCGTTGGTCGCGGTCTTGCGCTTGACCTCACGCTCCGCCTTGCGGCGCAGGCGTTCGTCCATGCGCTCCATCACCGCGCCGAGCAGGGCCTTGCCGCGCTCCATGTTGTCGGTGAGGAAGTGGTCGAAATGGTCGCGCACGGCGGCCTCGACCATGCGCGCGGCTTCGGGGCTGGTCAGGCGGTCCTTGGTCTGGCTCTGGAACTGGGGATCGCGGATGAAGACCGAGAGCATGATCTCGCTGCCGGTGATCATGTCTTCCGGCGCGATGTCCTTGGCCTTTTTCTGGCCGATGAGGTCCGCGAAGGCGCGGATGCCCTTGGTCAGTGCCGCGCGCAGGCCCTGTTCATGGGTGCCGCCATCGGGCGTGGGAATGGTATTGCAGTACCACGAGTAGGAGCCGTCGGACCACAGCGGCCAGGCAATCGCCCATTCGACGCGGCCCATTTCCTCGCCATCGGGACCGAGCGGGAAATCCTGGCGACCCGCGAAGGGGACCGAAGTGACGCATTCGCGGCCCGAGACCTGTTCGGCCAGATGATCGGCCAGGCCGCCGGGGAACTGGAACACGGCTTCGGCGGGCACGTCGTCGCTGGCGAGCGAGGGCTCGCACTTCCAGCGGATCTCGACGCCGGCGAAGAGGTAGGCCTTGGAGCGGACCAGCCGGAACAGGCGCGCAGGCTTGAACTTCGCGTCCTCTCCGAAGATCTCGGTGTCGGGGATGAAGGTGACCTGGGTGCCGCGCCGGTTGGGGGCGTTGCCGACCTTCATCAGCTTCGTCGTCGGGTTCCCGCGCGAAAATTCCTGCGCGTAGAGTTCCTTGTTGCGGGCTACTTCGACGCGGGTGAGCGAGGACAGCGCGTTGACGACCGAGACGCCGACGCCGTGGAGGCCGCCCGAGGTTGCATAGGCCTTGCCCGAGAACTTGCCACCCGAGTGGAGCGTGGTGAGGATCACTTCGAGTGCCGACTTGCCCGGATACTTGGGATGTTCGTCGACCGGGATGCCGCGACCGTTGTCGGAGATGGTCAGCCGGTTGCCTTCCTCGAGCAGGACCTCGATGCGGTTGGCGTGGCCAGCGACCGCTTCGTCCATCGCGTTATCGAGCACTTCTGCGGCGAGGTGGTGCAGCGCGCGTTCGTCCGTGCCGCCGATGTACATGCCGGGGCGGCGGCGGACCGGTTCGAGGCCTTCGAGAACCTCGATCGCGGAACCGTCATAGGCTTCGGCGGCGCTGGTGGCGGGGAGCTTGTCGAAAAGGTCGTCGGACATGCGAACGGGTATAGAACGCGCGCGAATCCGGGCGCAAGCGGGGATGCCGGCTTATCCGGCGAAATCACCCGCTTTCGGGCGTTCAGAACTTTGCAGGAGCGGGGGAAACGGTGGTGAAGGTGCCCGCGCCGACTTCGCGCACTTCCATCGCCCGCTCTGCCATGCCCGAGGCGGTGAAGCGGAAGACGCCGTCGAGGCCGATGAAGCCCTGCGGATCGTAGAGTTTGGCGGTGGGGAAGGTCGTTCCCGGCTTCCAGTTGCGCGCGACGTTCAGCGTCAGCAGGACACTGTCGTAGCCGAGCGTTGCCAGCCGCGAGGGGGTGGCGCCGAAGCGGGTGCGGTAGGACTTCTCGAACTGGCCGAAGCGCCCGTCCGAAACGGCGGCGAACCATGAGCCGCGCGTGGCGGGGCTCTTGGCGATCGCCGCTTCGCCGCTCCACAGTTCGGTACCGAGCAGCTTGACGCCCTTGCCGGCGAGCGGGGCGGCCTGAAGCGCTATGCGGCTGCCGTCGGCAATGAGCAGGGCGTCGAAGCGGCCCTTCTCCTTGACCCGGCGCACGGCGCTGGCGACCGAGGTATTGCCGCGGTCGTAGGTCTCGATGGCGGTGACCGTGACGCCGAGGGCGCGGCCGGAATCGACGACCGCGTTCATCGCGCGCTGGCCGTAGTCGCCCGTCGGGATGATCGCGGCGACCGAACCGATGCCTTTCGACTTGGCGAAGCCGAGTACGCGGGCGACCGACTGGCCGGGGGCCTGGCCCATGACGAAGACATCGCGCGAGGCGACCGCGCTGTCGTTGGAATAGGTGATCATCGGCACCTTGGCGGGCCGGGCGACATTGCTGACGAGTACGACGTCGTTACCGAGAAGCGGGCCGAGGATCAGCTTGTTGCCGTCCGAAATGGCCCGGCTCGCGGCCGAGCCGGCGCCGCTGGCCGTGTCGTAGGTGGTGATGCGCATGTTGGCGGCGTTGGTATCGAGCAGGGCCATCGTCGCGGCATTGGCGATGGACTGGCCGACAGCGGCGTTGGCCCCGGTCAGCGGCACGAGCAGCGCCACGCGGTGACGGCCCGCGTCGGTCGGCAGGACATTGGCGTCCGGGGCCTTCTCGGTCGGTTCCGGAGCAGGGCCGGCCGGACCCTTGGGAATCACGGTACATCCCGCCAGCAGCGCCAGCGTCGCGGTCACGATCCAGCGCCGTGACGGCCAGCCCCGCGATGGGCGAAGGTCCGTCTGGCGCCATTCGCCCTCATGCCCCATCATCATTCCCGGCACACCCTCTTGTCGCTCACGGCCACGCGGTCCATTGGAAGGCATGGACACGTCTCTGCTTGAACCCGGGCTGTATATTGTCGCCACCCCGATTGGCAATCTTGGTGACGTGACCCGTCGCGCGGCAGAAACGCTTGGCCGCTGCGCTGTGGTAGCCTGCGAGGATACGCGTGTCACCGGCAAGTTGCTGAATCTTCTTGGCTTGCACAAGCCGATGCGGCGCTATGACGATCACGCGAGCGATGCCGCGCGCGAGGCCTTGCTGGCCGAAATGGCGCAGCGGCCGGTGGCGCTCGTCTCGGACGCGGGAACGCCGCTGATTTCCGATCCCGGCTATCGGCTGGTCCGCGAGGCGCGGGCGCGGGGGATCACCGTCACTTCGCTGCCAGGCCCCAGCGCGCTGATCGTCGCGCTGTCGATGTCCGGCCTGCCGACCGACCGCTTCATGTTCGCAGGGTTCCTGCCGAACAAGGACAAGGCGCGCGGCGACGTGCTGGCCGAGCTTGCGGGCGTGCCGGCGACGCTGGTGTTCTACGAGACCGGGCCACGGCTCGTCGCCTCGCTCGAGGCCATCGCCGCGCGTCTTCCGGGGCGCGAGGTGGCGGTGGCGCGCGAATTGACCAAGCTGCACGAGGAATGCCGCAGCGGCAGCGCGGCCGAGCTTTGCGACCATTACACGGCGCATCCGCCAAAGGGCGAGATCGTGCTGCTGGTAGGCCCTCCTGGTGAAGCGGAGGCCCCCGACGAGGATACCGTCGATGCCGAGCTGCGCGCGGCGCTGGCGGAAATGTCGGTGTCGCAGGCGGCGGGGAAAGTGGCGAAGGCGCACGGGCTGGACCGCAAGGCGCTCTATGCGCGAGCGCTGGAACTCAAGGGGTGAAGCGCGCCGAGGCCGAGCGGCAGGGGCGCAAGGCCGAGATGCTGGCCGCGTGGTGGCTGCGCTTTCGTGGCTGGCGCATCCTGGCGCGGCGCGTGAAGATGCCGGTAGGCGAGGTCGATATCGTGGCGCGCAAGGGCCGCACTGTCGCTTTCGTGGAAGTGAAGTGGCGGCGCGATGCGGCTGCGCTCGACGGGGCGGTGGATGCGCAGCGGTTGCGGCGGGTGGCGCGGGCGGCCGAGGCGCTTGCCGCGCGCCACTTGAGGGCCGGGGACGACATGCGGATCGACGTGATCCTTGTTGCCCCCGGACGCCTGCCGCGCCGGATCGCCAACGCCTGGCAACCCGGCGCCTAGGCGCGGCGTACCAGTCCGGCGTGTGTTAGTGCGCCTTGTGGTCGTCCTTGTGTTCAGCGTCCTTGTGTTCGCCGTCGTGATGGTCGCCGCCATGGTCGCTGTCGTGATGGTCGTCCTTGTGCTCACCATCCTTGGGGGCGCTCGTCGGGTGCGGGTCGGGGTTGGCGATGCCCTGGGCGGACCAGCCGAGAACAGCGATGCCGACAGCGGCGACGGTAAGCAGTTTGCGCATCAATGGCTCCTTGAAGGTGTGGCGCCATCGTGGCGCGGGGCGAAAATGGTCGCGCAGCCGGTAATTCGGCTTTAAGGCGCCGGTTAGAGAAATACCTGAGGCTGAGCACAAGCATGACACTTCGCGTCGCGGTCCAGATGGACCCGCTCCATTCGATCAACATCGCCGGCGATTCGAGCTTTGCGCTGATGCTTTCGGCGCAGGAGCGCGGACACGAGGTCTATCACTATGACGTCGGTTCGTTGTCGCTCGACGAGGACGACCGGTTGATCGCTCATGCGAACCCGGTGACGGTCCAGCGGATCGAGGGCAACCATTTCCAGACCGGCGAGCGCCGGCGACTCGACCTGGGGCGCGACATCGACGTGGTGCTGATGCGTCAGGACCCGCCGTTCCACATGGGCTACATCACGGCCACGCACCTGCTGGAGCGGATCGAGAGCGAGACGCTGGTGGTCAACAACCCGCGCAGCGTGCGCAACGCGCCCGAGAAGGTCATGGTGCTCGACTACCGGCGCTTCATGCCGCCGACGCTGGTCACGCGCTCGGTCGAGGAGGTGCGCAGCTTCCAGAAGAAGCACGGCGCCATCGTGATCAAGCCGATTCACGGCAACGGCGGCAAGGCCATCTTCCGGGTGAGCGAGGAGGGCGAGAACCTTGGCGCGCTGTTCGAGGTGTTCAACCAGACCTGGCCCGAACCACACATGGTGCAGGCGTTCCTTCCCGAAGTGGCCAAGGGCGACAAGCGGATCGTGCTGGTCGACGGCGAGATCGCCGGCGCGATCAACCGCAAGCCGGGCGTGGGCGAGTTCCGCTCGAACCTCGCGGTCGGCGGCTATGCCGAAAAGACCGAACTGACGCAGGAGGAGCAGGAAATCTGCGCCGCGCTCGGGCCGGAGCTGAAGCGGCTTGGGCTGATCTTCGTCGGCATCGACGTGATCGGCGGCAAGTACCTGACCGAAATCAACGTGACTTCGCCGACGGGCATCGTCGCCATCGACAAGTTCAACGGCACCGATACGCCCGGGATGATCTGGGACGCGATCGAGGCCCGGCTCTAGTCCTGCGGCTTTTCCTTCGCCCGGCAGGTAACGACGCGGGTGGATCGAAAGAACCTCGCGGCGCGTTGGCAGACCCATGAACGACTGGATCATCCACCTCATCGAAGGCGGTGGCTATTGGGGCATCGCCTTCCTGATGGTCATCGAGAACGTGTTTCCGCCGATCCCGTCGGAGGTCATCATGGGCCTGGGCGGGATTGCGGTGGCGCGCGGGCGGATGGAGTTCTGGCCGCTGATGCTCGCGGGAACCGTGGGTTCGACCGCCGGAAACTATTGCTGGTACCTGCTCGGGCGGACGCTGGGCTATGAACGCCTGAAGCCTTTCGTGAACCGCTTCGGCCGCTGGCTGACGGTGGAGTGGGACGACGTCGAGGCCATCGTCCGCTTCTTCCGGCGCCACGGGCAGTGGGTGGTGTTCGCGGTGCGCTTTGCTCCGTTCATGCGCACGATGATCTCGCTTCCAGCCGGCCTGACGCGAATGGGCCATGGGCGGTTCCTGCTGTTCACCTTCGCGGGAGCAGCGATCTGGAACGCGATCCTTGCCGGCGCAGGGTTCTATCTCGGGCGCAACTTCGGCGATCTTGAAAAGTACACGGGGCCGGTGGCGACGGGCACGCTGGTCGTGGTGCTGATCGCCTATGTGTGGCGCGTCATCGTATGGAAGCCCAGAGGCTGAACGAAAAAAGCCCCCGCCGAGGCAGGGGCTTGATTCTTTGCCGTGGCGCGGGCCCGTGGCGTGGGCCTCAGGCGTCCTTGGCCAGCCATTCCTCGAGCCACTTGATCGTGTAGTCGCCGCTGAGGAAGTCGGGCTGGCTCAGCAGGCGCTGGTGGAGCGGGATCGAGGTCTTGGGGCCTTCGATCACCATTTCCTCGAGCGCGCGCTTCAGCCGCATGATGCAGCCTTCGCGGGTCCGGCCGTAGACGATCAGCTTGGCAATCATCGAGTCATAGTACGGCGGGATCTTGTACCCGGCGTAGAGACCTGAATCGACGCGCACGTGCATGCCGCCCGCTGCGTGATAGCTCTTCACCAGTCCCGGCGAGGGGGCAAATGTGAACGGGTCTTCCGCATTGATGCGGCACTCGATCGCGTGTCCCTTGAACTCGATCTCGTCCTGCGTGACCGAAAGCGGCTTGCCATCGGCAATGCGGATCTGTTCGCGCACCAGGTCGACGCCGGTGATCGCCTCGGTCACCGGATGTTCCACCTGAAGGCGGGTGTTCATCTCGATGAAGTAGAACTCGCCGTTCTCCCACAGGAACTCGATCGTGCCCGCGCCGCGATACCCCATGTCGGCCATGGCCTTGGCGACGATGCCGCCCATGCGCGCACGTTCGTCGGCCGAGATGACGGGCGAGGGCGCTTCCTCGAGCACCTTCTGGTGGCGGCGCTGGAGCGAGCAGTCGCGCTCGCCCAGGTGGATCGCGTTGCCGTTGCCGTCACCGAAGATCTGGAATTCGATGTGGCGCGGGTTGCCGAGATACTTCTCGATATAGACGGTGGCATCGCCGAACGCGGCCTTCGCCTCGCTGCCGGCTTGCTGCATCAGCGTTTCGAGCTGGTCGGCGCTGTTGCAAACCTTCATGCCGCGACCGCCGCCGCCCGAGGCTGCCTTGATGATCACCGGATAGCCGATGGCATCGGCGATCTTCTTGGCCTCGTCGATTTCGGACACCGCGCCGTCGGAACCGGGGACCAGCGGCAGGCCGAGCGCGCCCGCGGTGCGCTTGGCCTCGACCTTGTCGCCCATCGTGCGGATGTGTTCTGGCTTGGGACCGACCCAGGTGATACCGTGCGCTTCGACGATTTCCGCGAACTTGGCGTTTTCCGAAAGGAAGCCGTAGCCCGGATGGATCGCGTCGGCATGGGTGATCTCGGCAGCCGAGATGATCGCGGCGACGTTGAGATAGCTGTCCTTCGCGGCGGGCGGGCCGATGCAGACCGCATGGTCGGCAAGGCGCACGTGCATCGCATCGGCATCGGCGGTGGAGTGCACCGCGACCGTCTCGATGCCCATTTCGTGAGCCGCGCGATGGATGCGCAGCGCGATCTCGCCGCGATTGGCGATCAGCAGGCGCTTGATGGCCATTTCGCTAGCGCCTTACGCGATCACGACCAGCGGCTGGTCGAATTCGACCGGCTGCGCGTTCTCGACGAGGATGGCCTTCACGACGCCGGCAGCCGGCGCGGTGATCGGGTTCATCACCTTCATCGCCTCGATGATGAGCAGGGTTTCGCCTGCCTTCACAGTCTGGCCGACCGAAACGAAGTTCGGCGCGCCGGGTTCGGCAGCAAGATAGGCCGTGCCGACCATGGGCGACTTCACGGCATTGGCATGGTCTTCCGCCGGAGCGGCAGGTGCCGCCGCCGCGGCGGCAGCCGGTGCGGGCGCCGCGACGGGTGCAGGTGCGGTTGCCACCATGTGGGCGACCGGAGCAGCGCTCAGCTGGCGGGCCACGCGGATCTTGCGCTCGCCGTCCTCGACCTCGATTTCGGAGAGCCCGGTATCGGCGAGCAGTTCGGCCAGTTCGCGCACCAGCTTGCTGTCAATCGCCATCTTTTCGGCCTTATCGCCGCGGTCGTGCCCCATTTATCGTTCCTCGCGGGTGAAAATCAGGCTCGCGCCATGCCCTCCCGCTGCCAAGCTGGCAAGGGGGCGCGGCCCTGTTAGGTGGAAAAGTGGACTGTTTCAGAGCCGTGCGACGGCTTCGAGAGCCACCACGTAGCTGTTCGCGCCGAAGCCGGCGACGGTGCCCTTGGCTGCCATGCCGACATAGGATTTGTGGCGGAAGCCTTCGCGCGTGTGCGGGTTCGAAAGGTGGACTTCGATCACCGGCACCTTGATTGCCTTGATCGCATCGTGAAGCGCGACAGAGGTGTGGGTGTAGGCGCCCGCGTTGACCAGCACGGCCTTCGCGCCCGTCGCCTGCGCTTCGTGCAGCCAGTCGACGAGGTGCCCTTCGTGGTTCGATTGGCGCATGTCGATTTCGAGGCCCAGTTCCCGGGCGCGATCCTCGAGCATTCCGGCGATGTCGTCGAGCGTCTGCGATCCGTAGATCTCGGGCTCGCGCAGGCCCAGCAGGTTGAGGTTCGGGCCATTGAGCACGAACACGGTCGTGCCGGCGCCGCCAGCTTCAGTCATGGCTTGTTCCCGCAATTGCTAATCGCCCGCCCTGATAGCCGGTGCGGGCGATGAAGCAAGTCCGGCGGATGTGCGAGAGGTCGTGCGGTCAGTTCGACTGCGGGATCAGCGGGGCCGGCGGCGGTTCGATCTGGTTGTCGAAGCTGGGGTCGTCGGCCGAACCGTCGGTCACGATGTTTTCGTCCTGACCTTCGGAGTCGGGAAGAAATTCGTCCTCGTTGTTCGGATTGAGGTGCGCTGCGGGATTTGCCTCCGCCGCCATCGACAGCGCCCGGCGCGAACGCTTGTCGGCGGCTTCGGCCTTGGCCTCGAGCGCGGCGATGCGCGCTTCCATCTGCTGATCGGACGGGCTCCCGCCACATCCCCCTAGCAGGGAGGTGAGCGAGAGGCCGAGAACGGCGAGGCCCAGTACGGGGCGCAGTACGGGCGCCGAGGCGCGGGTCCGGATCTTCATGGTGTGCGACGACCTGATCATGTGCAGGCCGTACCTAGCAGCCGGACGTTACCAAAAACTAACCAAGACGCAGCGGCTTAACGATCGGTCCCGCGCGTCTTGCCCCACTGGCGGGCAGCGGTGTAGCCGAGATAGCCGGTGCCGAAGAGCGCATAGAGCGGTTCGGGCAGGCCATTGAGATAGGCATTGATGCCCGCCGCGATGCCCCTGGCCGCTTCCGGCCGGAACGCGCCGATCAGGCCGAGCGGCAGGGCCCAGAGAATCATCACGTACATCACGTAGAGAAAACCGGGGCGCGCGCGGCTGGTCCAGGGATCGGCGGACGAGGCCTCGGCAATGACTGCCGACATGCGCGTGCGCAGAAGTTCGAGTTCCTGCGATCCTTCGAGACGCAGCAGTTCGAGCTTGGCCCTGTCGCGCGCTTCCTTGTCGGGAATGACCTTGTCGATGATGGCCGAGACGGGGGAGATCAGGGCTTCGAGAAATGACATGGCGATCGCGTCCTTCCAGTTGGAGACGCGCGACCAGATAACCGTTCCGGTTCGTGTAGGAAAATCGTTTTCCAGCAAAAAAGGCCCGGAGCGCGATGCACCGGGCCTTTTTGAATTGGTCGGGACGAGAGGATTCGAACCTCCGACCCCCACACCCCCAGTGTGATGCGCTACCAGGCTGCGCTACGTCCCGACCGTGGAGCGGCCCTATAGGCACCGCTCTCGCCATTGGCAAGCGCCGGATTTGGCAAAAGGTTCCTGAACGCTGGCAAGCGCCACATGGCGTGCTTCCGGCGCTTCGATTGCCTTGCTCCTGCCAAGCTGCTAACCGCCGCGATCAAGCCATGCCGGGCCGCGCCGAAGTGCAAAAGCACGGGGCGCGCCGGTTGCAATATCGACGACCAGATCCCAGAAACGGACCCATGATGCTGACGACGCTTTCTGCCGCCGCCGCCAATGCCGGCGAACCGCCCGCCTGGATGAGCTTCCTGCCGCTGGTGGCGATGGGTTTCATCTTCTGGTTCCTGATCCTGCGCCCGCAGATGCGGCAGCAGAAGGAACACAAGGCCAAGATCTCGGCCATGAAGAAGGGCGACATGGTCGTGACCGCGGGAGGCCTGATCGGCAAGGTCGTCAAGCTCGACGACCACTACGTCGAACTCGAACTGGGCCCCAACGTCAAGGTCAAGGCCGTGCGCGCCACCATCGGCGACATCGTGCCGCCCGCGGGCAGCGCACCGGCCAACGATTGATCTTCCTTTCCTGAAAGCTGACCGCCCATGCTCGAATTTCCGCGCTGGAAGGTGATCTGGCTCTGGCTGCTGACGCTGGTCTGCGTTGCTGCCGCGATCCCCTCGCTCACCTCCACGATGGGCCTCGCCTGGCCATCCTCGCTTCCCGAACCGAAGGTCAACCTCGGCCTCGACCTTGCTGGCGGTAGCCACATCCTGCTCGAGGCGGACCCCTCGCAGGTTCGCCAGCAGCGTATCGAGGGCATGGAGGAATCGGTTCGCACCAAGCTGAAGCAGGATGACAAGAACATCCGCATCAGCGACATCTCCAACCGTGACGGCGCGCTGACTTTCGTGGTAGCCGATCCGTCGCAGGTCGATGCGGTGCGCGAGGCGATCCTGCCGCTGACCAACGGTGCGGGGCTGACCGGACAGCGCGACTGGGACATCAACGTCGTTGACGGCAACCGCTTCGTGCTCAAGCCTACCGACGCCGGGATCGACCAGGCGGTGACCCAGGCGATGGACACGGCGGTCGAAGTGGTGCGCAAGCGCATCGACGCGCTCGGCACCAAGGAGCCGACGATCATCCGCTCGGGGCCGACGCGCATCGTCGTCCAGGTTCCTGGCCTGCAAGACCCGCAGGCGCTCAAGAACCTGCTCGGCCAGACCGCCAAGCTCGAGTTCAAGCTGGTCGATACCTCGGCGCTGCCATCCGACGTGGCGCAGGGCATCGCGCCTCCGGGCAGCGAGATCGTGCCATACGTGTCGCCCGCCGAAGGCGGCGGGGTGCCCTCGATCGCGGTCAAGCGGCTCGGCGGCATTCGCGGCGACCAGCTGACCAACGCCCAGCAGACCAACAACCAGCAGACCAACGAACCGGTCGTCAACATCACCTTCAATACCGAGGGCGGCGCCAAGTTCGCCAAGCTGACCACGCAGAACGTGGGCAAGCAGTTCGCGATCATCCTCGACGGCAAGGTGCTTTCGGCGCCGGTCATCAACGAGCCGATCCTGGGCGGCAGCGCGGTGATCTCCGGCCGCTTCACGACCGAAAGCGCGAACCAGCTTGCGATCTCGCTGCGTTCGGGCGCGTTGCCGGTGGACCTGAAGGTGGTCGAGGAGCGAACCGTCGGTCCGGACCTTGGTGCCGATTCGATCCGCAAGGGCGTGATCGCGATGGGCGTCGGCACCCTGGCGCTCGCGGTGTTCATCCTCGCGACCTATGGCCGCTTCGGCGTCTATGCGAACCTCGCGGTCATCATCAACGTTCTGATGATCCTTGGCATCATGGGCATAATCGGCACGACGCTGACCCTGCCGGGCATCGCCGGCTTCGTGCTGACCATCGGTGCGGCGGTCGACGCCAACGTCCTGATCAACGAACGCATCCGCGAGGAGCGGCATCGCGGACGCAAGGTCGTGCAGGCGGTGGAACTGGGCTACAAGGAAGCCAGCCGCGCGATCTTCGACGCGAACATCACCAACGTCATCGCCGCCGTGCTCATGTTCGCGTTCGGATCGGGCCCGGTGAAGGGCTTCGCCGTCGTGCTGATGATCGGCATCGCCACCTCGGTGTTCACCGCCGTGACGCTGACGCGCATGTGGGTGGCCGGATGGCTGCGCCGCGCGCGGCCCACTGAAATCGCCTTGTAAGAGGAGGAAGGCACATGAAACTCCTCAAGCTCGTTCCCGACCATACCAACATCCACTTCCTGAAGTGGCGGGTGCCGTTCTACGTCATCAGCATCATCCTGATGGCGGCGTCCTGGGGCCTGGTCCTGACCAAGGGCCTGAACCTGGGCGTCGACTTCATCGGTGGCCAGATGATTCGCGTGACCTTCGAACGCAGCGCCGAAGCGCCCGTGGGCGAACTGCGCGAGCAGGTCGGCCGGCTGGGCTATGGCGAACCGATCATCCAGCGCTACGGCAAGCCCAACGAGATCTCGATCCGGATGAAGCTGCCCGAGGGCGCAGACCACGATGCGGCGCTGGCCGACAAGATGGCCCGCACGATCACGGCCGACATCAAGAAGAACCATGGCGATGCGCGTATCGACGGCGTCGATTCGGTGTCGGGCAAGGTCTCCAAGGAGCTAGGCTGGGATGCGTTCAAGGCGCTCGGCCTCGCCTCGCTGGCGGTGGCGGCTTATATCTGGCTGCGTTTCGAATGGCAGTTCGGTGTCGGCGCGCTCTTCGCGCTGGTCCACGACGTCACGCTGACGCTCGGGCTTTTCGCGCTGACCGGGATGGAGTTCGACCTGAACATCGTCGCCGCGTTGCTGACGCTGATCGGCTACTCGCTCAACGACACGATCGTGGTCTACGACCGCATCCGCGAGAACATGAAGAAGTTCCGCAAGATGCCGATGCCCGAACTGCTCGACCTTTCGGTGAACGAGACGCTGGCGCGCACGATCGTGACCTCGCTGTCGATGCTGATCACGCTGGTGGCGCTGCTGCTGCTCGGCCCGGACGTGATCTTCGGCTTCACCGCAGCCATCACGCTCGGCATCTTCGTCGGGACGTACAGCTCGATCTACATGGCCGCGCCGATCCTGATCTGGCTCAAGGTCAATCCGAACAGCTTCGTGCCGACCGAGACCGCGCTTGAAAAGCAGGAGCGGATGGCGCGGGAAGGCGCCTGAGCTATCCAGTCGGCTTGAAATCGGAAGGCGGCGGCGAGGCTTAAGGCTTCGTCGCCGCTTCTTCGTAGATCGCTGCAAGCGCCGCGGCATTCGCGTCCCAACTGAAGCTCGCGACATTCGCCGCGACGGCATCGCGTGCGGGCGGGGCGGCTAGCAGGTCCAAGATGGCCTGTGCGATCGCCCCGGGATTGCGCGCCACGACACGGCCGGCGCTGGTTCCGCGAACAACTTCGCGCGCACCGCCGACGTCGGGAATTACCAGCGGCGCGCCGCAGGCGAGCGCTTCGATCCAGGCATTGGCAAGGCCTTCGCGCTCGGACGGCAGCACCATCGCGTCGGCTGCAGCAAGCAGCGCGGGCAGGGCGTCGTGCTCCACCGCGCCGAGGAAATGCACGCGGTGTTCGAGACCGAGTTCGGCGACGAGAGCGCGCAACGCCGCATCATCCGGCCCCGTTCCCGCAAGCGCGAGACGCACGTCCGGCGGCAAAAGGGCAAGCGCACGGATCGCCAGATCCTGTCCCTTGATCGCGAGCAGCGCGCCGACGCAGAGGAGCAGCCTGCCGTCGCCGGGCACCAGATGCGCCACCACCCGGCGCGCCTGCGCCTGGTCCTGCAAGCGGAAGCGGCTGCCGTCTAGCCCGGTGTAGTGCACGCGGATGCGGTCATCCGGCATACCGAGCGCGGCCATGTCGCGCGCCAGCGCGGCGGATACGGACAGCAGGGCCGAAGCCCCGGCCGCCGCCCGCCGCATCTGTGCCACCGCAAGCCGTCGCTCGCCCCACAGGTGAATGTCGGATCCGCGTGCCTTGATCGCGAAGGGCAGGTCGAGTGCCGCCGCGACTTTCGCCGCTGCCGGGCCATCGGGATAGAAGAACTGCGCGTCCACCATGTCGAATGGCGTTTGCGCATGTAGCTGCCTTGCCAGCGGCACGACCGCCCGGGCGATCAGCGCGGGATTGATCGGCCCCGAAAGACCCGGGACAAGCGTGAAACGCGGGTGATGCACGGTCACGCCGCCCTGCTGTTCCTGCGCCGGTATCGCGCGCAAGGCGGCGTAGCGCCTGATCGGCAGCGGCGGTAGGCCGATGGGGTTGATCACCGTCACCTGCCAGTCCCCGCGCGCCGCCAGCGCCTCCATCTGTCGCGCCACGAAGCGCCCGAAGCCGGTGCGACCGGGCGCGGGGTAGAGCGTCGAGATCGAGAGCAGTCGCTTCACGTCAGAGCTTGCGCACCAGCATTTCCGCGACCCCCAGCCAGGCTGGCCGGTCGATGACCACCTGCCGTTGGCCGGGTCCCGGAGGCAAGAGCGCCACACGCCCGTCATGCTGGTCGATCAGCCGACCGAAGGCGAAACGCCCGCCCGGGCGCGGGGCAAGCACGTCGCGGTTGAAGGCGCGGGCAAAATCTTCCGGATCGATCTGCCGCAGCCACACCTGGTCTCCGGCGCGATATTCGCCCGCGCTGGCATCGACCGCCATGGCCATGAGCCTTGCCGAACCGTCGAGCGCGACGGGCAGGATCGCATCCATCGGCTTGGCCAGTGCTTCCGCGCCTTGCCCGCCGAGCCGTGCGACCATCCGCGCAGGGCTTTCCTCGTCCGCCTTGACCAGAAGCTGCGGGTCCACGCCCAGCGCCGCGCCGATCCGGTTCATCCACGAAAGCGACAGGCTGCGCATCCCCGTTTCGAGCCGCCCGATGGTCTGGGCCGTTGTCGGCGGATCGCAGCGGACGGCCACGTCTGCCAAAGTCATGCCTTTCTGGCGGCGGATGTCGCGAATTCGGTTGATCATGCAGAAATCTTCTTAACCGGAGCGGTGTTTTTTGCTTTCCTACAAAGTGAGAGGGGAGGCAAGAGCTTTGCTTGTTCCGGGAGTGTTCTGCCGGGACGCGCCAGAGGAGGACAGGAATGGCCCGAATGCTCGCCGAACGCGAACTCACCGTAGAAGGACCTCGCCGCAGCCGCGAGATCGCCCCCCGGTCGCGAACGGTCACGGTCAATCTCGCCGAATCGCCGCTGACCTGGCTCCACGCGCGGGGTCATCTGACCGACCGCCAGTTCGATGCGGGAGAACGCCTGCGTGCCGACTACGAACGCGCGCAACTCGCGCCATCGACCACGATGCGCTGGGATGCCGTGCGCATTTCCGGCACCGGCGAGCGGGGCCTCACGCCGACGGAGCGCCAGATCGCGGCGCGCGGTCGCTTCGATGCGGCGATGGCGCATGCAGGCTCCGGCCTTTCCGACGTGCTGTGGCGCGTGGCCTGCGCGGGCGAGGGACTGCCCGCCGCGGAAAAGGCGCTCGACTGGCCCGCGCGCAGCGGGAAGCTGGTGCTGCGCATCGCGCTGGACCGGGTCGCGGACTTTTACCGGATCGGGTGATCAGCCCTCGACCATTTCGGCCAGTTCCAGCCAGCGCTCCTCGGCTGCTTCCTTCTCGCCCCGCACCTTTTCCAGCGCCGCCATCAGCGCGTCGAACTTCTTCGGGTCCCTGGCGTAGAGGTCCGGGTCGGCCAACTGGGCTTCGCCACGCGCGATTGCTGCCTCGAGTTCCTCGATGCGCGTCGGCAGAAGTTCGTAGTCGCGCTGGTCCTTGTAGGAAAGCTTGCCCTTCTTCGCCGGCGGCGGCGGTGGAGGCGGTGGAGGGGCTCCGGCTTCCCGGGGCGATGCCGCCTTTGCAGCGCCCGCGCCTCTGCTCTTGCGCATCTTTTCCCAGTCGGCATAGCCGCCAGCGACGATATCGACCCGGCCCGAACCGTCCATGCCCAGCGTGATCGTGACCGTGCGGTCGAGGAAGTCGCGGTCGTGGCTGACGATCAGCACCGTGCCGTCATAGTCCGCTATCACTTCCTGGAGCAGATCCAGCGTTTCCAGGTCGAGGTCGTTGGTCGGCTCGTCCAGCACCAGCAGGTTGGACTTGCGCGCGAATTCGCGTGCCAGCAGGAGGCGCGACCGCTCGCCGCCCGAAAGCGTGCCGACGCGCGCCTCGACAAGGCCGGGATCGAACAGGAAGTCCTTGAGATAGCCCTGGATGTGCTTGCGGACCCCGCGCACGTCGATCCAGTCGCTGCCATCGGCCAGCACGTCGCGCACGCGCTTTTCCGGCGCCATCAGGCTGCGCTGCTGGTCGATCATCACGCCCTGGAGGGTCTTGGCCAGCGTCACGGTGCCGCTGTCGGGCGCGAGTTCGCCGGTCAGGAGCTTGAGCAGCGTGGTCTTGCCCGCGCCATTCGATCCGACGACGCCGATGCGGTCCTTGCGCGTGATGCGCAGGGTGAAGTCCTTGACGATCGGGCGATCGCCGAAGGACTTGTTGACGTGGTCGGCGACGATCACCGCCTTGCTCTTGGCATCGTCGCTGGCGATGGCGAGCTTTGCGGTGCCCTGCGGCGAGAGCATCGCCGCCCGCTGCGCGCGCATTTCATAAAGCTTTTCGAGGCGGCCCATGTTGCGCTTGCGCCGCGCGGTGACGCCGCGTTCCAGCCAGTGGGCTTCGATCTTCAGCTTGGCGTCGAGCTTGTCGGCGGCGCGGGCTTCCTCGGCATAGACCTGTTCCATCCAGGCCTCGTACCCGCCAAAGCCAATGTCCTTGCGGCGCAACGATCCACGGTCGAGCCAGAGCGTCGCCCTGGTCAGGCGTTCGAGGAAGGTGCGGTCGTGGCTGATCACCACGAACGCACCCTTGAACCGCTGGAGCCAGTCCTCCAGCCAGTCGATGGCGGCAAGGTCGAGGTGGTTGGTCGGCTCGTCGAGCAGGAGCAGGTCCGGCTCGCTTGCCAGTGCGCGGGCGAGGGCCGCCCGACGCCGCTCGCCACCGCTGGCGCTGTCCGCCTTGCGGCTCATGTCGATGCCGAGCTGCCCGGCAATCGATTCGACCTCGTGTCGGGCCGGCGCGTCCTTGCCCGACAGCGCGAAGTCCATCAGCGTGTCATAGCCGGTGAAGAAGGGGTCCTGCTCCAGCGTCACGATCCTGGTGCCGGGCTGGATCGAGCGGGTACCCTTGTCCGCATCGATCTGTCCGCCCAGCAGCTTGAGCAGCGTGGTCTTGCCCGCGCCGTTCCGCCCGATCAGCGCCAGGCGGTCGCGCGGGCCGATGTGGATGTCGAGGTCGCGAAAAAGCCAGCCATTGCCCTGGAGAAGTCCAAGGCCTTCCCAGCTGAGGATCGGTGCTGCTGCCATGTCGCCGCGCTTAGCCTCGGCCCAGCCGCTGCGCAACGGCGCAGGCAAATGAATGAGCTGACAGGATAAGCTGTGCCACCCTTCGAAATCGGTCCTGAATGAAAGTGGAGATCCGCATTCACCGCTTGTTCAATGCGAAGCGCTTAGGCATGCGGACATCATGAACCGTGCCTTTGCCCTTCTTGCCGCAGCTCTCGTCAGCACCGTCCCTGCCGCTTCGCACGCCCAGCAGCGTCCGGACGAGCAGAACGAGGCACGGCGCGACCTGCGTTCGGGCGCGGTGCGCTCGCTCCGCGACATCGAGCGGCGCGTGCTGCCGACGAAGCCGGGAATGCAATACCTCGGGCCCGAGTACGACCCGTCGGCAATGGTCTATCGCCTCAAGTTCATCCGCGACGGACGCGTGATGTTCGTCGATGTGGACGCCCGAACCGGGCAGGTTCTGGGCGAATCGCGGTAGGTAAGCTTCCCTGAACGGCGCACTACGAGCGAGTTCCTTGACCGTTCAGGTTTGCCGCCCCATCTAGCTCTCCAAGTTCGGTGCGAACGTCGCACCCAGCAGGGGACAGTCTTTCCATGCGCATCCTGATCGTCGAGGATGAACCGACTCTCGGCAAGCAGCTCAAGAATACGCTCGAGCAGAACGGCTATGCCGTCGATCTTTCCGTCGATGGCGAAGACGGCCATTTCCTGGGTTCGACCGAGGAATACGACGCCGTCATCCTCGATCTCGGCCTGCCCGAAATCGACGGGCTGACCGTGCTGGGCATGTGGCGCAAGGAAGGCCGCAAGTTCCCGGTCCTCGTCCTCACCGCGCGCGACAGCTGGTCCGACAAGGTCGCAGGGCTCGACGCGGGCGCAGACGATTACCTCGCAAAGCCTTTCCAGACCGAGGAACTGATCGCCCGCCTGCGCGCGCTGATCCGCCGCGCATCGGGCAATTCCTCGTCCGAGCTGACCGCAGGCGACGTGCGTCTCGATACGCGCTCGGGCCGCGTCACGCTCAACGGCGAACCGGTCAAGCTTACCGCGCAGGAATACAAGCTCCTGTCCTATCTGCTGCATCACAAGGGCAAGGTCGTCAGCCGTACGGAACTGATCGAGCATATCTACGATCAGGACTTCGACCGCGATTCCAACACGATCGAGGTCTTCGTCACGCGCATTCGCAAGAAGCTGGGGCCGGACGTGATCACCACGATCCGTGGCCTTGGCTACAGCCTCGACGATCCGGCCGAACCCGGCCGCGGCTAATTCGTGGCCGAACGAGGGCCCGCCCGAGAAGCACCGCCGCAGCCAGCGCCGCATACCGGCTCGCTGGCGCGGCGCATGCTGCTCATCGCGGCGGGGTGGATTTCGGTCCTGCTCCTCGGTGGCGGTCTCGCGCTCGACCAGACGCTGACCGGCCTCGTCACGCGCAATTTCGACGAACAGCTTGGCTACATGCTGACCGCGATGGTCGCCTCGGCCGAGATCGGTCCCGACGGCGAGGTGTTCTTCAACCGCCCGCTCGGCGACCAGCGCTTTCTCGAACCGAACAGCGGCCTCTACTGGCAGATTTCGGGGCAGGGGCACGAGGATTTTCCCTCGCGCTCGCTGTGGGATCGCTCTCTGCGCACCGATCTCGACAACAACTACATCGATCCCAGGATCGACGACAGCGACCAGTTCGAAGGTGAGCGCCTGCGCATCATCAAGCGGTCGGTGATCCTGCCGGGCAGCAATACCCTGTGGGAGTTCCAGGTTGCCGCCAGCCGGGGCGAGATCGATTCCCAGATCAGGCGCATCCGCTCGATCCTGATATGGTCGTTCCTCGTTCTCGGCTTCGGCCTGTTCGTCATGGCGGGCTTGCAGACCTACTACGGCCTCGGGCCGCTGCGCCGCGTGCGGCTGGCCATCGCCCGAATGCGCGAGGGCGGAGCGAGCCGCGTTACCGATCCCCTGCCGCTGGAAGTCCAGCCGCTGGTGCTCGAACTCAACGCCCTGCTCGAACACTCCGAACGCCAGGCAGAGGAAGCGCGCACGCACGCCGGCAACCTTGCCCACGCGCTGAAAACGCCGCTGACCGTGGTGATGAACGCCGCGACGGCCCAGGCGCCCGACCTGGCCGACACGGTGATCCGCGAGGCCGCGGTGATGCGCCGACAGGTCGACCATCACCTTGCCCGAGCCCGTGCGGTCGGCCGCCGCGCTGTCGGCCTGTCGCGCGCGCAGGTCTGGGAAAGCGCCGAGGCGGTGGAGCGCGCGGTGGTGCGGCTCTACCCGCAGGTGCGGCTCGACATGGACGGCAACCGCACCGCCGAAGTCTCGATAGAGCGGCAGGACCTCGACGAGATTCTCGGCAACCTGATCGAGAATGCCGCGAAGTACGGTGGCGGCTCCGTTTTCATCACCATCGACGCGGCCCCGGCCGATCCCAAGTTCTGCGAGATATGGGTCGAGGATGACGGTGTCGGCATTCCCGAGGAAGCGCGCGAACGCATCTTCGATCGCGGCGCGCGGCTCGACACCGGCAAGCCGGGCACGGGCCTCGGCCTCGCCATCGTGCGCGACGTGGCGGAAATCTATGGTGGCAGCGTCGAACTCAAGGAAAGCGAGGACCTTGGTGGCCTTCTCTCGGTGCTGAGGCTGCCCCGGCCGGCAACCACTGCCATCAAATAGGCGTTGTCGCTCAGGCGCGCGGATGCGCGTTGCGGTAGACGTCGAGCAGGGTTGCCGCATCGACCCGCGTGTAGATCTGGGTCGACGACAGGCTGGCGTGGCCCAGCAGTTCCTGGAGGCTGCGCAGGTCCGCGCCCGCGCCGAGCAGGTGCGTGGCGAAGGAATGGCGCAGCGCATGCGGCGTCGCCGTTGCAGGAAGGCCGAGGGCGATCCGTGCCCGGGCCACGGCGCGCTGGACCATGCCCTGGGCCAGCGGACCGCCCTTCGCCCCGCGAAACAGGGGCTTGTCCTTCTCCAGCGGCCACGGGCACTGGCGGACATAGTCGTCCACCCCGGCACGAACGATTGGCAGCAGGGGGACGACACGCTGGCGTCCGCCTTTGCCGGTGATCGTCACGGCCTCGCCCAGCGGGAGGGCCGAGGCGGGAAGGGCAAGCGCCTCTG
Organism: Novosphingobium aromaticivorans DSM 12444; assembly: GCF_000013325.1. Classification (GTDB taxonomy): domain Bacteria; phylum Pseudomonadota; class Alphaproteobacteria; order Sphingomonadales; family Sphingomonadaceae; genus Novosphingobium; species Novosphingobium aromaticivorans. Next base: position 2,204,496 of record NC_007794.1, on the reverse strand, counting down.
CAATGCGCATGCCCGCGCCGTAGAGCAGGAGAAGGACCGCGCGGTCGCGCGCCGCGATCCACGGCACGGCGGCATCGTCGGCCACGGTTTCGGCAAGGTTTACAGCCTCGTCCGGCGTGATCGGACGCGGCAGGCCCCTCTTGACGCGCGGGCCGCGCAGGCGCGGTCGGCTGGCATCCTCGTGCCCGGCCTGCTCGCGGGCAAAGGCGATGAAGGTCTTGAGCGCGGACAATTCGCGGGCGGCGGAAACGTTGCCGAGGCCGTCGGCCCGCCGGTCGGCGAGGTGGGCGCGCAAGGTCGCGGCGTCGATCCGGGCGAGCGAGGACCAGTCCTGTTCACCGGGCAGGCCGCGCAGGAAGCGAGCGGCGGTGGCGGCATAGGCACGGACGGTGTGGGGGGAGCGGCGCCGCCCGAGGGCGAGGTGAGCGTTCCACGCCTCGAGGATCTCGGCGGTGGTCATGCGGCGATGATCGTGTCGGTCACGAGGTCGGCCAGCAACGCTTCCAGCACCGGCGCGCCCTGTTCGGTCACCTTCAGGCATGTTTCGGTGTCGTTCAGGTACCCCATTCTTGCGAAGGATTCGCGATTGCGCCGGTCGATCATTTCGTCCTCCGCAAAGCCGAAGCGGGCGGCGAGCGCCGGCGGGGAAATGCCCTCGGCAAGGCGCAGACCCATGAGCACGGCTTCGATCGCCTGTTCGGACGGGGTAAGTTGTCGTTCTTCGACAATGCCTTGGCCATGTTCGGAAACCGCGCGGAGAAAGTTCTCGGGTTTCTTGTGCCGCACGGTCGCCGCGCCAAGCCTCCGGCCATGGGCGCCAGGTCCTATGCCGATGTAGTCCTGGTAGCGCCAGTAGGTCAGGTTGTGGCGGCTTTCCTCGCCGGGGCGGGCATGGTTGCTGGTCTCGTAGGCGGGCAGGCTGGCAGCGGAGGTCAGCTCCCGGGTCAGGGCAAAGAGGTCGGCCGCCTCGTCGTCGTCGAGAGGGGCGAGCTTGCCTTCGCGGACGAGCGTGGCGAAGCGGGTGCCGGGCTCGATGGTGAGCTGGTAGAGCGAGAGGTGGCCGGTTCCGAAGCCTAAAGCGCGCTTGAGTTCAGCTTCCCACTGCGCCGGGGTCTGGCCGGGGCGGGCATAGATGAGGTCGAAGCTGACACGGCCGAAATGGGTCTGGGCAAGATCCAGCGCGGCAAGGCTTTCGCTGACGTCATGCAGCCGACCGAGGAATTTCAGGGTGTTGTCGTCGAGCGCCTGAAGGCCAAGCGAGACGCGATTGATTCCGGCGCTGGACAGGGCCGCGAAGTTTGCGGCCTCGACCGAACTTGGGTTCGCCTCCAGCGTGATCTCGATGCCCGGGGCAAAGCCCCAGAGCCGCTCTGCTTCGGCGAGCAATGCCTCGACCAGCGCGGGCGGCATGAGCGATGGCGTACCGCCTCCGAAGAAGATCGAGGAGAGCGGCCGTCCCGGCGTCAACCGAGCTTCATGTCGCATGTCCGCCAGCAGCGCGGCCTGCCACGCTGCGATGTCGGTCCGCGCGCGCACATGGCTGTTGAAGTCGCAATAAGGGCACTTTGCGAGGCAGAACGGCCAGTGGACGTAGAGGGCAAGGGGCTGCATCGGGGTTGCCCTAGCACGTTCCGCCATCCCGGCGAAGGCCGGGGCAAGGACGATGGCGGGAAGCGGTCAGGCCGTCAGGAGAACTGGTCGGCGACCAGCTTGGCGAAAGCATCGGCGCGGTGGCTGATCGCGTGCTTTTCCGCCGGGGCGAGTTCAGCGAAGGTGCGCGTGTCGCCCACCGGCACGAAGACCGGATCGTAGCCGAAACCCATCGTGCCGCGCGGCGGCCATGTGAGGGTGCCGGGAGCGCGGCCTTCGTAGACCACGCTTTCCCCATCTGGCCAGGCGATCGCGAGGACGCAGGCAAAGTGGCAGTCGCGCGGGGTTTCGGGGCCGAGTTCGGCGAGCTTTCCCTCTACCTTGCCCATGGCCATGTACCAGTCGCGGCGCGGGCCACCTTCGAAGACGTCGGCCTCGGCCCAATCGGCGGTATAGACGCCGGGTGCTCCGCCAAGGGCATCGACGCAAAGGCCGGAATCGTCGGCAAGCGCGGGAATCTGCGAGGCTTCGGCAGCGGCGCGGGCCTTGATCAGCGCGTTCTCGACGAATGTCGTCCCCGTCTCGGCAGGCTCAGGCAGGCCAAGCGCGCCGGCCGACAGGCATTCGATGCCATAGGGGGCGAGCAGGGCCTGGATTTCCTTGAGCTTTCCGGAATTGTGCGTGGCAATCACCAGCTTTCCGGAACCGAGACGGGGCGAAGACATCAGCGGACCGCCTTTTCCTGCGCGGCGAAGATTTCCGCGCAGCCCATCCGGGCGAGGCGCAGCAGGCGCAGGAGGCCTTCCTCGTCGTAGGTCGCGCCTTCGGCGGTGGCCTGGGCCTCTGCGATCTTGCCGCCTTCGATCAGGACGAAGTTAGCGTCGGCATCCGCCGAGGAATCCTCGATATAGTCGAGATCGAGCACAGGCTGGCCGTTGACGATGCCGCAGGACACCGCCGCGACCTTTTCGGTCAGCGGGTCTTCCTTGATCGCGCCGCTATCGAGCAGCTTCTGGACGGCAAGGCGCAGCGCGACCCATGCGCCGGAAATGGCGGCGGTGCGGGTGCCGCCGTCCGCCTGGATCACGTCGCAATCGAGCGTGATCTGGCGTTCGCCCAGCTTCTTGAGATCGGTCACGGCACGCAGGCTGCGGCCGATGAGGCGCTGGATTTCCTGGGTGCGGCCCGACTGCTTGCCCTTGGCCGCCTCGCGGCTGCCACGGGTATGGGTGGCGCGCGGCAGCATCGAGTATTCCGCCGTGACCCAGCCTTCGCCCTTGCCGCGCAGGAATGGCGGCACGCGCTCTTCCACCGAGGCGGTGACGAGTACCTTGGTATCGCCGAAGCAGATCAGGACCGAGCCTTCGGCATGCTTGGTGAAGGCGGTTTCGATGGAGATGGCGCGCATTTCATCAGGCGCGCGGCCGGAAGGTCGCATGAAAGATTTCCCTCGCAAGTTTGCGCGGCCTCTGGCGCATTGCTCTTGAGCCTGCAAGAGCGGTGAATAGATTGTTGCCATGACCGCACCCACGCTAACCGATCTGACAGACCGCGCCCGCGAGATTTTCCGTCTCGTGGTAGAAGGTTACATCGCGAGCGGGCATCCGGTCGGTTCAAAGGCGCTGGCCGGGCATGGCAGCGTGAATCTTTCGCCCGCATCGATCCGCTCTGTCCTGCAGGAACTCCAGGACGCGGGCCTGCTGGCCGCGCCGCACACCAGCGCCGGGCGCATGCCCACGGAATTCGGCCTGCGCCTGTTCGTCGATGGCATCATGCAGGTGGCCGAGCCTTCGGCCGCTGAGCGCGCGCAGATCGAGCGCGGGCTGGTCGCGGGCGGCACTATCGAGAGCGCGCTGGCCGCTGCCAGCACGGCCCTGTCCGAGCTTTCGGCAGGCGCGGCGGTGGTCATGGTGCCCAAGCGTGAGCCGCGGCTGGTGCAGATCTCGTTCGTCCCGCTCTCGCCGCTGCGCGCGCTGGCGGTGCTGGTGAGCGAGGACGGGGGAATCGAGAACCGCGTGATCGACCTTCCCGAACCGGTTGGCCCGTCTGCGCTCGAGCAGGCGGGGAACTATCTGACCAGCCGGCTTCATGGGCGCACGCTTGGCGAGGCGGCGGGCGTGGTCCGGGCGGAAATCGCCGGCGGGCGTTCGGCGCTGGACGAGGCGAGTGCCGACCTGGTGCAGCGGGGACTCGTGGTTTGGACCCAGGACGCCACCGCGCGGCCCGTAATGGTCGTGCGCGGGCAGGCGAACCTGCTTGACGAGACCGCGCTTCAGGACATCGAACGGGTTCGGCAATTGCTGGAGGAGCTGGAAGGCGCCGAGGCCATTGCCCGCGTGCTGGACGCGGCCCGCGAGGCGCAGGCAACACGGATATTCATCGGCAGCGAGAATCGCCTGTTCTCGCTTTCGGGGTCATCCGTGATCGCTTCCCCGTGGCGCGATGGCGACGGACGCGTGGTTGGCGTGGTGGGCGTTATCGGCCCAACCCGGTTGAATTATGCGCGCGTCGTCCCCATGGTGGACTTCACCGCCCAGACCCTGGGCAAATTCATCGGACAAGACGGATTTTCGAGAAAATGAGCGATAACGACACGCGCCCCACCGACGCAGAAGTCGAAGCCGAGCTGAAGGGCGTGCCCGAGGACATGATTGACCGGACGTCCGATAACGATGAACTGGCCAAGCTGCGCGAGGAGCTGGAAACGGCCAGGCAGGACGTGCTCTATGCCAAGGCCGAGACGCAGAACGTGCGTCGCCGCATGGAGAAGGACGTCGCCGACGCCCGCGCCTATGCCGCGACCGGCTTTGCGCGCGACATCCTGTCGGTGGCCGACAACCTTTCGCGTGCGCTCGAATCGATCCCGGCGGACCTGCGCGAGGACGACAAGTTCAAGAACCTTGTCGCCGGCCTCGAGGCCACGGGCCGCGAGATCGAGAAGGTGTTTTCCAGCCACGGCATCGTGCGCATCGCCGCGATGGGCCTGCCGCTCGACCCGCACCAGCACCAGGCGATGATCGAGATGCCTTCTGCCGATGCGGAGCCCGGCACGGTTATCCAGGAGCTTCAGGCCGGTTACATGATCAAGGACCGCCTGCTGCGGCCCGCGATGGTGGCGGTGGCCAAGAAGCCGGACTGACCTGGTCTGCGCCGTCGGGTCTCCGTTCAGGCGGGGGCCGGGACGGCCTGTAATTGCGTTCCGTAACGCAACCCGGAGCCCCCGCCTGCGCGGGGGCTTCTCTTTTCAGCTGCCCAGCAGGTCGACGACTTCCTGCGTCGAGTGGAGATCGGCGAAGACCATGGCCATGATGTGCAGGGTGGCGGCGTGTTCCTCGTCCGAGAGGGCAGCGTTGGCGTCGCTCGCCATCAGCACGCGGTAATTGTGCTGCATCGCGTCGCGGGCGGTGCTTTCGCAGCAGCAGTTGGTGAGCGTGCCGGTGATGAGCACGGTGTCGATGCCGCGCGCGTCGAGGACGTCTTTCAGGGCGCAGGTGCCCGGCGTGAAGCCGCTGAAGCGGTGCTTGTCGACGATTGCGTCGGCTTCTCGGACGTCCAGCGTCGGCCAGAGCTGCCAGTGGTGCGCGCCCGGCGTGAAGGCTTCGCGGTGGCCTTGCGCCTCGCGGCCCATGCGCACCATGAAGTTCGACCAGCTTGGGCCGCCTTCGGGCGGGGTCGTGTAGCGCAGGAAGACGTTGTGCCCGCCGGCATCGCGGACGGCGGCCGAGATGCGGTTGATGTTGTCCACGATGGTGCGCGCCACCGGCACCTCGACCGGTGCGCCTTCCTCCATGAAGCCGTTCTGCATGTCGACCACTATATGGGCGAGCCGGGACGGATCGATGTCGCGGAAGATGTTGCCGTCGCCGCCCCGTGAAGGTGCGAAGCGGGCGAGAATTGCGTGGTGATCGACGGCATGTGGCATGGGCTGTTCTCCCTATGAAGCGCCATTGTGGCCGATGCGCCTCCGTTTGTCCGGGGCTGGCACCATGGCATTTCGGCAGGAGAAACGTGCGGGCGCACCGCTTCGCCGCAGGACCGGGAACCGTCCGCCGCCGAGGTCGTCCTTCCCGTGAAAATGGAGAAAGACCATGCGCAAGTTCATCATTGCATCGCTCATCCTCGGCTCGGCGGCGACGCTGGGCGGCTGTGCGCGCAACTATGCGGCTGAAGGAACCGCGGTTGGCGCCGCAGCCGGCGCTGGCGTCGCGGCGGCGACGGGCGGCGACATCGCCACAGGTGCCGCGATCGGCGGGGCCGTCGGCGCGGTCGGCGGATCGCAGATCAAGAAGGATAACGACCGCTGCTGGCGCTACGACCGCAACGGCGACCGTTACTGGGCCTGCTGAGCAGGCGCGAACTGCGGGAACTGCCGAAACGGTAGGATCGCTTGCAGCAGTTCCGGCGGCGGGGCCCCCGGCGACGGGTGGCCCCGCTTTGCCATGAAGGCGTGGCGCACGATTTCGGCCTGCTGTTCGATTCCGTAGCGGGTGAAGGGGCGCCCCGGGCGGAAGGCATAGGCATATCGGCAGAACGGGTGGCGCATCAGCGGAAGCCACCATCGCCCGCGCACCTGCGCCTGCCAGACATGCACCATTTCATGCACGAACAGTCCCTGTAGCGGCAATGCGGCCTGCGAGAAATCTTCGCGGTAGAGGGGATTCCCGGGTGCGAAATGGATATGGCCCATGGGGGCCATTACCGTCGCCGTCGGCTGGAGCGGAAACCACCGCCGACGACGGATGCGGACAGGAAGCGGATCGACCGCGCCGCCGAACACCTCGGCGACCAGCGCGCATTCTCCGGCAGTCAGTGGACGCTCCCCGCCGGGCGGGCAGGGAGCATCGGTTTCTCTCACATCTTGCTCATGTCATGGCCGGACATGTCGTGGTCCATTCCTTCCATCGAAGCGCTGCCCAGCGTTTCGATGCGTGCCGGGACCGTGGCCTTGTCGCCATTGTCGAGCGTGATGGTCAGTTCTGTCGTTCCACCCTGCTTGAGGGTGTCGGACACGTCAAACAGCATGACGTGGAGCCCGCCGGGCTTGAACGAGACGGACTTTCCGGCCTCGATCGCAACGTCCTTCACCGGCTTCATCGAGGATATGCCGTTGGTCGTGACGGTCTCGTGCATCTCTGCCCGTTCGGCGCCTTCGACGTAGACTGCGGCGATGCGGCGGGGCGCGCCGTTGCCCTGCGATACGGTGAAGTATGCGGCACCCGGACTGCCGGGCACGGCGGGAAGCCTGATGAATGCGTCGGAGAGCGTTATGCCCGGCGCGCTTTCGGGCGTGGCATCGGCCGTTTCACTCGCCTCGGGGCTCGCGCCGTCGGTCTTCTGGCCGCATCCGGACAGGGCGAGGGCGATGCTCGTGAGACTTGCGATGACCAGCTTGCGCATTGCTTGGAACTCCTCCTGTATTTTCGCTTCACGAGGTAAGGCCCCGGGGGCCTTGTGCCAAGAAGAACCGCACCTATATCGCCGACAACTGAGCCGCGCACAGGCATCTGCCCGGCAGGGGGATGTCGATCCTCGCGGTGTCTTGATTGGAAGGAATTGGGGAAACCATGGCAAAAGTTATCGGCATCGACCTGGGTACGACCAACAGCTGCGTTGCGGTGATGGACGGGGGCACGCCCAAGGTCATTGAGAACTCGGAAGGTGCGCGCACCACGCCGTCGATCGTCGCCTTCACCAAGGATGGCGAGCGTCTGATCGGCCAGCCGGCCAAGCGCCAGGCGGTGACGAACCCGGACAACACGATTTTCGCGGTGAAGCGCCTCATCGGCCGCCGCTTTGACGATCCGATGACCCAGAAGGACACGGAACTCGTCCCCTACACCATCACCAAGGGCAAGAACGGCGACGCCTGGGTCAAGGCGGGCGGGCAGGACTACAGCCCTTCGCAGATCTCGGCCTTCACCCTGCAGAAGATGAAGGAAACCGCCGAGGCCTATCTCGGCGAGACCGTGACGCAGGCGGTGATCACCGTTCCGGCATACTTCAACGACGCGCAGCGCCAGGCGACCAAGGACGCCGGCCAGATCGCGGGCCTCGAAGTGCTGCGCATCATCAACGAGCCGACCGCGGCGGCGCTGGCCTATGGCCTCGACAAGCAGGACGGCAAGACGATCGCGGTCTATGACCTTGGCGGCGGCACCTTCGACATCTCGATCCTCGAGATCGGCGATGGCGTGTTCGAGGTGAAGTCGACCAACGGCGACACCTTCCTCGGCGGCGAAGACTTCGACACCGCGGTGGTCGAGTATCTGGCGGACAAGTTCAAGGCCAAGGAAGGCATGGACCTGAAGACCGACAAGCTCGCCCTGCAGCGCCTGAAGGAAGCGGCGGAAAAGGCCAAGATCGAGCTTTCGTCGGCACAGACGACCGAGATCAACCTGCCGTTCATCACGGCCCGCATGGAAGGCGGCGCGACCACGCCGCTGCACCTGGTGGAAACCGTCACCCGCGCCGACCTTGAAAAGCTTGTCGCCGGCCTGATCCAGCGCACGCTCGATCCGTGCAAGAAGGCGCTGGCCGATGCCGGCATCTCGGCCAAGGAGATCGACGACGTCGTTCTCGTGGGCGGCATGACCCGCATGCCCAAGGTCCGCGAAGTGGTGAAGGACTTCTTCGGCAAGGAACCGCACACCGGCGTGAATCCTGACGAAGTCGTGGCGATGGGCGCGGCAATCCAGGCCGGCGTTCTCCAGGGCGACGTCAAGGACGTGCTGCTTCTCGACGTGACCCCGCTTTCGCTGGGCATCGAGACGCTGGGCGGCATCATGACCAAGATGATCGACCGCAACACCACGATCCCGACCAAGAAGAGCCAGGTCTATTCGACTGCCGAGGACAATCAGCAGGCGGTGACGATCCGGGTCTTCCAGGGCGAACGCGAAATGGCGCAGGACAACAAGCTCCTTGGCCAGTTCGACCTCGTCGGCATCCCGCCCGCACGGCGCGGCGTGCCGCAGATCGAGGTGACGTTCGATATCGACGCCAATGGCATCGTCAACGTCTCGGCCAAGGACAAGGGCACCGGCAAGGAGCAGCAGATCCGCATCCAGGCCTCGGGCGGTCTTTCGGACGCAGACATCGACCAGATGGTCCGCGATGCCGAGAAGTTCGCTGAAGAGGACAAGAAGCGCCGTGCGGCGGCCGAGGCGAAGAACAACGCCGAAAGCCTGATCCATGCGACCGAGCGCCAGCTTGAGGAAAACGGGGACAAGGTCGACGCGGGCCTCAAGGCCGAGATCGAAGCGGCCATCGCCGAGGCGAAGACAGCCGTCGAGAGCGGCGACATCGACGCCATGAACGCCAAGGCGCAGGCCCTGACGGACAAGGCCATGAAGATGGGCCAGGCCATCTACGAGAAGGAGCAGGCAACTGCGGCTTCTCCGGGTGCCGAAGCCCCGAAGGCCGACGATGACGTCGTCGACGCCGAGTTCTCGGAAGTCGACGAGAACAAGTGATGTTGCGATGAAACCGGCCCGCCGCTTGCGTGAACGCGTGAGCGGCGGGCCATTCTTTCTTGAACGCCCGCGTTAGGGAACCGCAATGTCGGCCGAGATCGATTTCTACGAACTGCTCGAAGTGGAGCGCACCGCGGACGACAAGGTGCTGAAGTCCGCTTATCGCAAGCTGGCGATGAAGTACCACCCGGACAAGAATCCCGGGTGCGCGGATTCCGAAGCCAGGTTCAAGCAGATCAACGAGGCCTATGCCTGCCTCTCCGACCCGCAGAAGCGGGCGGCCTACGATCGCTATGGCCACGCCGCGTTCCAGCAGGGCGCCGGTGGAGGAGCCGGGGGCGGTGGCTTCGGCGGGGGCGACTTCGGCGACATCGGCGACATTTTCGAGACGATCTTCGGTGGCGCCTTCGGCGGCGGCGGCCGGCAGCAGCCGCGCCGTGGGGCCGACCTGCGCTACGACATGGAAATCAGCCTGGAAGACGCCTTCCACGGCAAGGATGCCGAAATCGAGGTCGAGGTTTCGCAGAAGTGCGATCCCTGTGGTGGATCGGGCGCGACGCCCGGCACGTCCGCGCGGCGCTGCAACCTTTGTGGCGGCCACGGCAAGGTCCGTGCCCAGCAGGGCTTCTTCATGGTCGAGCGGCCGTGTCCCAATTGCCACGGGCGCGGCGAAGTGATCGAAAAGCCTTGCAAGCATTGCCGTGGCGAGGGCCGGGTCGATGCCGAGCAGCGATTGCAGGTCACGATCCCGGCCGGGGTGGACAATGGCACCCGCATCCGCCTTGCCGGAAAGGGCGAGGCGGGGCCGTTCGGTGCGCCTCCGGGCGACCTCTACATCTTCCTCCACATCCAGCGGCACCGGGTGTTCGAGCGCGAAGGCACGACGCTGCTGACCCGTTGCCCGATCAGCTTCACCACTGCGGCGCTTGGCGGCGAGATCGAGATTCCGGGCCTCGACGGCAAGGTCCACGCCATCGAGATTCCCGCCGGCATCCAGTCCGGCAAGCAGTTGCGCAAGCGTGGCGCGGGCATGCCCGTGCTTCAGGGACGCGGAATTGGCGATCTCGTGGTGGAGATCCACGTCGAGACGCCGACCAAGCTGTCCGCGCGCCAGAAGGAACTGCTGCGCGAGTTCCAGGCGACCGAGACCGGCGAGGAATGCCCCCAGTCGAAGGGCTTCTTCGAACGGATCAAGGACGCCTGGACCGACCTTACCGAGTAAGGCGTGCGCGTGCCGCTCCGGTCATGCGGGGCGGCGGCGCGGCAGGAACAGCACGAAGCGCGCCAGATCCAGCCTGAAGAACAGCAGCCATAGCGCATGCAGCGAAACGAGCGGCAGCAGCGCGTTGCCGGTCGTTTCGTGGATTTCGCCGAGCAGGCCCTCTTCGTCCTCGCCTTCGCCCTCTTCTTCGCCGTCGTCCTGGCGGGCGGAAGCGTGTTCGCGTTCCTCGCGGCGCTCCTCGTCCTTCGCGCGGATGCTTTGGCCGAACAGCGTCCCGCCCTTGTCCATGACGATCCCGGTCGTGGCGGTTGTCGCGACGGCGGCAAGCAGCGCGAGCGTCAGCAGCCTGCCGATTGCGGGATGGCGCAGGCCGCCCTGTCCGCGGGGCGCGGTGGCGAACCTTGGCTTGAGACGCACAAGGTCGAAGCCGCGAGCGCCCAATGCCGACAGGATCAGGCGCAGGCCAATCAGCGCAGCAACGACATAGCCGGTCCATGCGTGGACGAGCCCCAGCGATTCAGCGGTAAGCCAGGCGAGCGCAACGCCGCCCGCAAACAGAAGATGATAGAAGCGAAAGCCGTTCATCGAGTTGCCTTTCTTGCCCCTCTGCCGAGCGGCCTAGCAATTCGTGCGGTCATTTCCTTGACTTGCATCATCAAGCGAAGCTTGCGTGAACTTCCTTGCGCACCGTATCGACCAGGCCGGGTTCGGCCAGCAACTTGCCTTGTTCCTCGTCGAGTATGGCGAGGAACGCATCCCGCTTGAACGTGCGGATGAGCTGATCTGGAAGGGGCGTTTCGGCGGTTGATGCCATCAAGTCGATCATCCGCTCAGCCCCATGGAGCCTGCCCCACAGGTAATCGTTCTCGCGGTAGGCGCGGCTGAAGAATGCCCCGAAGTTGAAGAACTCCACCCCGCGCAGGCAGGCGAAGGTGCCGCCCTTGCGGATCGAGGTAGCATCGTCGGGCGAGATCCGGTCGACCTTGACCGGATCGAATTCGCCCATGCCTTCGCCCTGGAGAAGGGGCAGGGTCGCGATATCGTAAAAGGGAAAGCCGAGGTAGGCGTGGAGGAAGCGCCGACGCAGCGGCTTGTCCATTGCGTCGAGCGCGGCGACAAGCATCGCGTCGACCTGGATATCGAGGCCAACGAGGTCGCGGCGGCTGGCGATGGCGGCAAGCGCCGCGCCTGGATCGACCGTTGCGACGCTGGCGGTCTCTGCAAATCCCGGGCCCAGACCTTCCGCCGTTTCCCGCCCCTGGTAGAGCGCCTGCGCCCGGTAGACGGCATCGCGCGCGGCTTCGCGGGCGGCGGGGTCGATGCTTTCGCCGATGTCCCAGTCATGCGTCAGGCGCCGCGCGAGCAGTTTGAGGCGGCGGATGCGAAAGGCGAGGTCGTGCGTCCGGAAGAACACGATCGCCTGTTCCGTGGCGCCGCCGCGCATCGCGGACAGGCGGTCCATTCCGTTCTCCGCAAGATGCGTCCACAGCGCCGTCTCGATCTTGTCGGCAGGGGCGGCGCGCGGGGCGGCTTCATGGATAAGTTCGGCAAGGTCCGACACGATCCCTGCAAGCTTGGTCTGGGCATAGCCGTGAAAGGCGAAGCCCGCGCGCTCGGCTGCCGCCTGCTGCGCCTTGTTGCGCCACGCGGTGAGCCGGCGGGCGTTGGGGCTGTCGAAGAACAACGTACGACCGAACAGGCCCTCGACCGTTTCCTCGATCTCGGGCCGAAGCGCATCGACGATGGCGCGAAGCCGGGCGCGCTGGCGGGACTGGCGTTCGAGGGATTCCAGGTTGTCGCGGATCGGCTGCTCGCGCGGGATCGAGGACAGGGAACCGAATATCGCGGAAAAGAAACCAACGGTGCGCCCGCCCCTGGGGACGATGCGCATGTGATCGGGGCTTGGGTCGATATAGACGAAGCGGCGGTCCACCTCGCGCCGGGCCGGCCTGTCGCGCAAGACGCCTATCGCCTGCGCGAAAGGACGGTTCACCAGCACCGCGCCATCCACCAGCGCCACGCCTTGTATCTCCCCGCGCTTCCAGTGGCTGGGCATGATGCGCTCGAGAAATCGGTCGCGCCCTGGCCATGATGCGCCGCGTTCGGAGACGAGCCGGTCGATTTCGTCGACCGCGAGCGGCGGGAAGGCCCCCGGGAAACTGGCCGTCGAGCGTGCCGCGAGGACCAGTTCGGGGCAGGGCGCCAGATCGCGGTCGCCATTGCGGCTCGTGGCGCGGCGAAAGGCGATGGACAGGCGATGCTCGCTTTCCACCACCGTCGCCGGGCTGTTGAGGCGCAGTTCCTCGAGGTGGCCGTTGAAGTCGGTTGCCGTGACCAGCAGGTCGATGGGGTGCCCTTCCGGCAGGAGCGGGTCGCCCTCGGGTGCGGCCTTCATTGCATCGAGCGCGTCGGCGATCATCCGCGAGAAGCCGATGCCGCTGAACGGCGGGGCGAACCAGCGCGCGCGGATCAGGCGGGAGACCTTGCGCCGGACTTCGGCCCGTGTTTCGGGCGCGACGGTGCTCGTGACCACGTTGCCGGGGCGCTTGAGAATGAACCACACCAGCGGCTGCGCCCAGAACTTGGCAAACCGGCTTACCGGCTTGGCATCCGGATCGAGAAGTACGTCGATGTCGGCGCGTTCGAGCCACATCGCGGTCAATGGTTCGAGACTTTGCCCGGTCGCGATCGCCTGGGCCAGGAATACGCCGTTTATGCCGCCGGCGCTCGCCCCGGAGACGATGTCGGCAAGAAGGCGCAGGCGCAGGTCCCTGGTGAGTTCGATTTCCTCGAACAGGCGGAGATAGACGGCTTCCACGCCGACCGACGTGGGCGATTCCGGGCGATGGAAGGCACGGCTGGCGCGTGTCGCGTGCCACAACTCCTTCGTCACGCCGTGCATGTACACTGCGAGGCTGATGCCGCCGTAGCAGACCAGCGCGATGCGCAATTCCTTCTGCCGCATGAGATGCAGCATGGCAGGGAAGAGGCGTGGCTGCCAGTGCGAACTTGCGCGCACGGGGAACCGGTCCGGCGTTGCGCTGGTTTCTACCGCAACGATAGCCAGCGTGGAAAGGCAGACCAATGGTTGAAGAACGAGTCGAGGTGCGTGAACCCGACGGTGCGATCCATTCTCGCACCACCGTCTATGAAGAGCGTCGTGGCGGCGGCGGCGGCGGCAGCGGCTGGCTCGTCGCGCTTGTCCTGATCGTGGCGCTTCTCGTGGGCGGCTACTTCCTGATGCAGGCAACCGACAGCCGCACCTCGCGCGACAATGCGATCGAGCGGGCAGCGGATAACGTCGGCGCGGCCGCCAAGGACGTCGGCAATGCCGCCAAGGAAGCGACCGACGGCGACGGCAAGTGATCGAAGTCGGCCGGGCAAGTTGTAAACCCGGCCGACAAGCAATTTTAATGATTTCTCCTAAAAATTTGATTTTAAATGTAATTATACCCGTCTCAAATGGCGTTTGAATTGTCAGGGTAACCGACGCTTTACCCTTTGCGCAGTATGCCCTTGCCCGTGGGAGCCTGCCGGCTTCCAAGGGGATGGCAAGCGCCGGGCAGATGATCCGCCTGTTCAAACACTATATACCGCATTCGGTCCTGCTGCTGGGGCTGCTGGATTTCATCCTGCTGCTCGGCGCGGGCGAGATCGGCTGGCAGCTTCGCGCCCACCAGATCGGCATCGATTCCGGCCAGTTCGGCATCCGCCTGACGCCGCTGCTGCTGTTCGCGGGGCTGGTGCAGACCGCGATGATCGCGGTCGGCGTCTATGGTTCGGATGCCCTGCGTTCGATGCGCTATGCGACCGCGCGCCTGCTGGTCGCCGTAAGCCTTGGCATCATTGCGCTGTCGGTCGTCTATTTCATGCTGCCGGGGCGGACGTTGTGGCGTTCGAATCTGCTCTACGCGATGTTCCTGGCCATGGGGATGCTCGTGCTCATCCGCCTCCTTCTGGGCGGATTGCTGGGCACGTCGGCCTTCCGCAGGCGCGTCCTGGTCCTTGGCGCGGGAGCGCGGGCCGAAAGGCTGCGCAAGCTCGGAGAGAGGCCTGAAGCCGGTTTCGCCATCGTCGGCTACATCGGCATGAGCAGCGCTGCACCGACGGTCGTCGAGGCGATACATCGCGATGCGATCAACAACCTGACGCGCTACGTCGAGAACCTTGGCGTCAGCGAGGTGGTCCTCGCGCTCGAGGAGCGGCGGAACGCCTTGCCGCTCAAGGATCTTCTCAGGATCAAGACCACCGGCGTCCACGTCAACGACTTCTCCTCCTTCATGGAGCGAGAGACGGGCCGCGTGGACCTCGACACGGTCAATCCGAGCTGGCTGATCTTTTCAGACGGGTTCTCATCGGGCAGGGCGCTGTCGAGCGTGGCAAAGCGCATCTTCGACATTGGCGCGAGCCTGCTGCTGCTTGTCGCCACGTTCCCGGTCATCCTCCTGTTCGCGATGCTGGTGAAGCTCGACAGCAAGGGCCCTGCGTTCTTCCGCCAGACGCGCGTTGGCCTCTACGGTCAGCCGTTCGACCTCATCAAGCTGCGTTCGATGCGCATGGATGCGGAAGCCAACGGGGCGCAGTTCGCGCAGAAGGACGATCCTCGCGTGACCCGCATCGGCCGGATCATCCGCAAGCTGCGGATCGATGAACTGCCGCAGGCCTGGACGGTGCTGAAAGGCGAGATGAGCTTCGTCGGGCCGCGCCCGGAACGTCCCGAGTTCGTGGCCGACCTGGAAGACAAGCTGCCTTATTATGCCGAGCGCCACATGGTGAAGCCAGGCATCACTGGCTGGGCGCAGATCAACTACCCCTATGGCGCGTCCATCGAGGATTCACGGCACAAGCTCGAATACGACCTCTACTACGCCAAGAACTACACCCCCTTTCTCGATCTCCTGATCCTGCTCCAGACCTTGCGCGTCGTGCTGTGGCACGAAGGCGCGCGGTGAAAGGCGTGCCATGCTCAATCCACTGACCTGGGAAGGCTTCGGCGAGTGGGCGTTCATCGCCTCGGCATTCGCGTTCCTGATGCTGGCCGCGTGGCGCTGGGAACGCCGCCGCCGCGACGGGGGAGCATCCGGTCGCGCCGATGTGATGGTCTACGGGGTGACCGCCGCCTGGGCGCTGGTCATCGCGGGAATGGGGCCGCTGACCTTCGTGGCGCAGCTTTTCGAGACGCTGCGGAGCCTCGGCTGGCTGAGCCTTGCGCTTGTCCTTTTCACGCGCGACGGACGCCACGCCAGCGTCGGGCCGGTCCGACCGGTCTTCGCTTCGCTGGTCTTTGTGGAATTGCTTCAGCCGCTACTGCTGCTGATGAACCTGCGGTCCGGGCACGTTCCGGCCGCGCAGGCGATGATTTTCCAGATATCGGTGCTCTTCCGACTGCTGGTGGCCACTGGCGCGCTGGTGCTGGTCCATAACCTCTATGCCGGTGCGATGGCGCAACAGCGGACGGCGCTGCGCTGGACCTGTGCTGCCCTGGCGATGATCTGGGGCTACGATCTCAATCTCTACACGATCGCCTATCTGGCCAAGTCGGTCCCGGCCGAACTGGTCGCCCTGCGCGGTGTTGCGCAGTTGGGCGCTGCCGCATTGCTGGTGGTCGGCGCCGTGCGCGGTCGCTCGGCGCTGCGTTTTTCGCCGTCGCGAGCGGTGGCATTCCAGTCGCTCTCGTTGCTGGTGATCGGCGTCTACATGATCGTGATGGTCGGCGCGGCGCAGTCGCTGGCCTGGATGGGCGGGAATGCCAGCCAACTCGTGCAATTGGGCTTCGTCTTCGTGACCAGCGTGCTGGTCGTGGCGATCATGCCGTCCGGTCGCGTGCGCGGCTGGCTCAAGGTCATGGTGGCCAAGCATTTCTTCCAGCACCGCTATGACTACCGAGCCGAATGGCTCCGCTTTACCCGCACGATAGGACGCGCGGGCGCACATGCTCCGCCATTGCATGAGCGCGTGGTGCAGGCAGTGGCCGACATCACCGACAGTTCGTCGGGCCTGTTGCTGGTGCCGGCGGAAGGCGGCGAGCTTGTGCTTGCGGCCCGCTGGCAGTGGCCGACTGCGGAAGTTCCGGCAGAGGCTGTCCCGGCAGGCGCCGTGCCATTCTTCGAAAAGCGGGGCTTCATCGTCGATCTGGATGAATTGCGCGCCGGCGTCGACTTGCAGGGCGAGAAGGCGGTCGTACCGGGCTGGCTGGTCGATGAGCAGGCGGCGTGGGCCCTGGTGCCGCTGCTTCATTTCGACCGGCTTGTCGGCCTGGTGATCCTTGGGCGCCCGCCAGTGGCGCGCAAGTTCGACTGGGAAGATTTCGATCTGCTGCGGGTCGTGGGAATGCAGCTCGCAAGTTATCTGGCCGAGCACGCAGGCCAATCGGCCTTGCTCGAGGCCAGCCGCTTCGACGAGTTCAACCGCCGCATGGCCTTCGTCATGCACGATATCAAGAACCTCGCGAGCCAGCTCAGCCTGCTGTCGCGCAACGCCGAAAAGCACGCGGAGAATCCCGAGTTCCGTGCGGACATGCTGATCACGCTGCGCAACTCGGCGGACAAGCTGAACGCACTGCTGGCCCGGCTGTCCCGATATGGTGGCAGCGGCAGCGAGAAGGTCGAGGAAGTCGACGTCGGCGAGATCCTGCGAGCGGTCGCCGAGCGTTACAATGCGCCGGGCCTTGCACGGGTTCATCTGACGCACGTCTCGCCGTGCCCGGTCCTGGCCAATCGCGAAGGGCTCGAGCAGGTCGTCCTTCATCTGGTGCAGAACGCGCTCGATGCCAGCCCGGATGGCATGGCCGTGTTCCTGCAGCTTCACGCCGACGGCCTCTATTGCACCATCGAGGTTATCGACACCGGCTGCGGCATGAGCGCGGAATTCATCCGCAACCGTCTGTTCAAGCCGTTCGTGTCGACCAAGCAGGGTGGCTTCGGCATCGGCGCGTTCGAGGCGCGCGAACTGGTCAAGGCGATGCGAGGCAAGCTCGAGGTCGAGAGCCGCGAGGGGCTCGGTAGCCGCTTCACGGTGCGGCTGCCGCTGGCGGCGGCAAAGCCGTTGATGGATTCGATTGGCGGCAGCACAGGCTCCGCCGACAAGAAGGTGGCATGATGAGCGAAGCGAAGCCCGGACAGCGACCGGCACTGCTGATCGTCGAGGACGATCCCGGTCTGCAGGCGCAGTTGAAATGGGCGTACGAGGATTTCGACGTCTTCATCGCGGGCGACAGGGTAAGCGCGCTGACCCTGCTACGTTCGGTGGAACCGGCGGTCGTGACCCTCGACCTCGGGTTGCCGCCCGATCCTGACGGAACCACCGAGGGCTTTGCCGTGCTCGACGAGATCATGGCCCTGCGCCCCGACACCAAGGTGATCGTCGCAAGCGGCCACGGTGCCCGCGAAAGCGCGCTCAAGGCCATCGAGAAGGGGGCGTACGACTTCTACCAGAAGCCGGTGGACATCGATGCGTTGGGCCTGATCGTTCGCCGTGCGCTGCACCTTTCGCGGATCGAGTCCGAAAATCGCCATCTCGCGACCCGTGCAAGCACCGACAACAGGGTGCTGGGGCGCATGATCACCGCGGCACCCGAGATGATCAAGGTGGCCCGCACAATCGAGCGCGTCGCCAATACCAGCGTCTCGGTGATGCTGCTGGGCGCGAGCGGCACCGGCAAGGAACTGTTGGCGCGCGGCCTGCATGATGCGTCCGGACGCGCACGCGGATCGTTTGTCGCGATCAACTGCGCGGCCATTCCGGAGAATCTGCTCGAAAGCGAACTGTTCGGGCACGAGAAGGGAGCGTTTACCGGAGCGGTCAAGACGACCGAGGGCAAGATCGAACAGGCCAGCGGCGGCACGCTGTTCCTCGACGAAGTGGGCGACATTCCGCTCCAGCTTCAGGTCAAGCTGCTGCGCTTCCTGCAGGAACGGACGATCGAGCGCATCGGCGGGCGAAAGTCGATCGAGGTCGATACACGCATCGTCTGCGCCACGCACCAGAACCTCGAGGCCATGATTGCCGATGGGCGGTTCCGCGAGGACCTTTACTATCGCCTCGCGGAAATCGTTGTGCGCATTCCCAGCCTGGCGGAGCGCCCCGGCGATGCGACGCTTCTCGCCAAGACCTTTCTCATGCGCTTTGCCAAGGAGATGAACCCGCAGGTCAAGGGCTTCGCGCCGGATGCGCTGGCGGCGATCGACAGCTGGAACTGGCCCGGAAACGTCCGCGAGCTGGAGAACCGCGTCAAGCGTGCGGTCATCATGGCCGACGGCAGGCTGGTTACCGCAACCGATCTCGACCTGCCGGGAAATGCGGACGAGGAATCATCGCCGCTCAACCTGAAGACCGCGCGCGAAGCGACTGACCGCAAGGTCATCCGCCACGCGCTCGCCCGCAGCGAAGGCAACATCTCCAGCACCGCGCGCCTGCTCGGCATCAGCAGGCCGACGCTTTATGATCTGCTCAAGCAGTACGACCTCCAGAACTAGGCGGCTGGCCGCCGGCCTGCTGCTTGTCGCGCTGGCGGTCGGGCCGGCGCGTGGAGGTACGTCCGTTGGCGATGCCCTCGCCAAGGCAAGGACCGCCCTGGCGAAGGGCGATGGCATTGCCGCCGAAGTGCCGCTGCGCCAGGCGCTGCGACAGGGTGTCCCGCTGACCGAGGTGCGCGCCGAGCTTGGCGATGCGCTTCTTCTGCAGGGCAACCGCCAGGAAGCGCGCAAGGTGCTTTACGGAGGCGCCTTTCCATCTGGCACCGAAGCGCGCGGATGGCGCCTGAAAGGGCGTCTGGAGCTTGTCGAGGGCAATCTCGGCGCTGCCGGATACGCCTTCGACCAGGCATTGCGATTGGCGCCTGACGAGTCGTCGTTGTGGATAGACATTGCCCGTTTGCGCTTCATGGGCGGCGAGGAGGCGCAAGCGATCGAAGCCGCCGATCGCGCGGTGCGACTGGCGCCGCGCGATCCCCGCAGCCTCGAATTGCGCGGGTTGCTGGTGCGCGAACAGTTTGGCCTGCGTGCAGCGCTGCCATGGTTCGAGGCGGGGCTGGCGGCGGCCCCTGACGACACCGGCCTGCTGGGCGAATATGCCGCCACGCTTGGCGACCTTGGCCAGTATCGCGCGATGCTGGTCGTGTGCCGCAAGCTGGCAAAGGTAGATCCGGGCAACCTGCGCGCGCTCTACCTTCAGGCCGTACTGGCAGCGCGGGCAGGGCGCATCGATCTTGCCCGCAAGATCATGCAGCAGACCGGCACGGCGTTTCGCGATGTCCCGGCTGCGATGCTGCTCAACGGATTGCTCGAGTATCAGGCCGGGAACGCCAATCTCGCGGTCGGGTACTTCGACCGCCTGGTGCGGGCGCAGCCCGACAACCTCCAGGCGCGGACACTGCTGGCAAGGGCGCTGGAACGCGAAGGATTGAATCAGCAGGCCCTCGATGTCGCAGGCCAGTGGGCGCAATCCGCATCCGCGTCGCGCTATCTTCTTATGGTCACGGCGGATGCGCTGTCCGGGCTCAGGCGAAAGCGCGAAGGCGAACAATTGCGAGGGCGCGCTGCGCGAGCGGAGCCAGTGCCTGCGACGGTCATCCCGACAGGACAGCCCCTTGGCGCCCTGGCCATTGGCTATGGACAGTCGCCGAACCTTGCCGCCACCGCCGTGCCCTACATTCGCGGGTTGATCGAGGCGGGAAGTGCGGGCGAAGCGGTTGCCGTTGCAGACCGGCTGCGTCAGGCCAGCCCCGGCGCGGCGGGAGCCTGGCTTCTTGCCGGCGATGCGCGCCTCATGTCCGGGGATTTCGCCGAGGCGCAGGAAATGTATGGGCGCGCTGCCGTCATTCGTTTCAACCTTCCGACGCTTCAGCGCATCGACCTGGTTCTGAGGCGTCAGGGCAAGGCTGCCGAGGCCAATGCACTCGTCGCGCGCTATCTCTGGCAGAATCCCGGCAGTCCGCAGGCGATGAAGCTGCTTTCGGCGGGGCGCGCCGAACTGGGCGATGCGGCGGGCGCCGCCATGATCGAGGCGGTGCTGCGCGCCAGGGGCCTGCGCAATCCGTCATGAACTCGGCGCTCGACAGTGTCCTCCGGCATGATTAATTCCGATTCAATCGAACGATTAAATCTGGGAGACATGGCATGCCGGGCGCACTCGATGGGCTGACCGTACTCGAATTCGCGGGCATCGGCCCGGGGCCGTTCGCGTGCATGATGCTGGCCGACCATGGCGCCCGCGTCATCCGCATAGACCGGCCCTCCAAGGGCGACCGCGTCGGCGACAGCGGCAACCGTGACATTCTCAACCGTAATCGCGAGCGGCTGGAACTGGACCTCAAGGACCCGGCTTCGATCGCGCGCATCCGCGAACTGGTGAAGCAGGCCGACGCCATCGTCGAGGGGTATCGCCCCGGGGTGATGGAACGGCTGGGCCTTGGCCCCGACGTTCTGCTCGCCGACAATCCCGGGCTGGTCTACGGGCGCATGACCGGCTGGGGACAGGAGGGGCCGATGGCGCCGCTCGCCGGACACGACATCAACTACATTGCACTGGCGGGCGCGCTCCACAGCTTCGGGCAAGCGGGCGGAAAGCCACAGTTCCCGGTCAATCTTGTCGGCGATTTCGGCGGCGGCGGCATGTTGATGGCGTTCGGCGTGATGGCGGCGGTCTTCTCGGCGCAACGCACGGGCAAGGGACAGGTCGTCGATTGCGCGATGGTCGATGGCGCGGCGATTCTTTCCGCAATGACCTACACGTTCCTCGGCAATGGCCGCTGGAAGGACGAGCGCGGCGTGAACCTGCTCGACGGCGGGGCCCATTTCTACGACACCTACGAGACGAGCGACGGCAAGTGGATATCGATCGGCTCGATTGAACCCCAGTTCTATGCCCTGCTTCTGGAAAAGACCGGGCTGACAGACGATCCCGAATTCGCGCCGCAGATGGACCCGCGCGTCTGGCCCAGGCTCAAGGACCGGCTTGCGGCGCTTTTCCTGACCCGCACCCGCGATGAATGGTGCGCCATCATGGACGGCACCGACATCTGTTTCGCCCCGGTACTCAGTCTGCGCGAGGCGCCCCGCCATCCGCACAACGTCGCACGGGGGACCTTCGTCGAGGACGGCGGCATGGTCATGCCCGCGCCCGCGCCCCGCTTTCTCGGAACGCCGGCGCCGCAGCCCTCGCTGGCCGCGCGCGAGGGCGGCTGAAGTCAGTCGGCCCTTACGGCGGCGTCCAGTTCGGCATCGGGGTACTTGCGCTTGTGGCGGATCGACCACCACAGCGATAGGCCGATCAGCGCCGCACCGATCAGACCCGTGACCGTTTCGGGGATGTGGTAGCGCGCCGACAGCAGCATGATCGCACCGAGCGCGATGATCGCCCAGAATGCGCCGTGTTCGAGGTAGCGATACTCCGAGAGCGTGCCCTTCTGGACCAGCATGATCGTCATCGAGCGGACGAACATCGCACCGATCGAAAGGCCGAGAGCGATGATCACCATGTTGTTGGAAAGCGCGAAGGCGCCGATCACGCCGTCGAAGCTGAACGAGGCGTCGAGCACGTTGAGGTAGAGGAAACCGCCCAGGCCCGAGCGAACCACCACGCCCGCCGCCTTCTGCGCTTCCTCGCGCATTTCAAGGATCGTGCCGAGCGCTTCGACCGCGATGAACGTGACGAGGCCGAGAACGCCCGCGACGACGAACGTCAGCGCTTCCTCCGGCGGAAGGATCAGCGAGATGCCATAGATCGACAGGAGCAGCAGCGCGATCTCTGCGGCCTTTATGTTCGAGACGACGGCGAGCTTTTCCTCCACCCACTTGATCCAGTGGACTTCCTTCTCTCCGTCGAAGAAGAACGAAAGCCCGACCATCGCCAGGAAGGCTCCGCCGAAGCCGGCAATGCCGACGTGGGCGCTGCTGACGATCTCCTCGTAGCGCTTCGGGTCCTTCAGCGAGAGGTTCAGTGCCTCGATCGGGCCTAACCCTGCGGCAATCGCCACGATCGCCAACGGGAAGACGATCCGCATCCCGAACACGGCGATCACCATGCCCCAGGTGAGGAAGCGCTTCTGCCAGACTTCGTCCATGTCCTCCAGCACGGCGGCGTTGACCACGGCGTTGTCGAACGACAGCGAGATTTCGAGGATCGACAGCACGAACACGATCCATACCAGCGACATCGTGCCCGACGCGGTCCCGGTCTGCATCCAGCCATAGGCCACCGCCAGTGCAAGGCATACGAGCGTGAAGAGGATCGAACCCTTGTAGAAGCGGAGCAAGCGGAATTCCCTGTCTGTCTTGGTGTGCCGGCCGAGGTGTGACGATGGCCTGGCCGTGACGGTTACCTCGGCGTGACGGTTACTTGGGCTGGTACGTCTGTTCAATACCGGGGAAGGTGCGCGCGCGCACTTCGTCGGCATAACGCGCCGCAGCCCCGGAGATGGTCCCGGCGAGATCCTCGTAGATCTTCACGAACCGCGGAACGCGCTCGAACATGCCGAGCATGTCTTCGGTGACCAGAACCTGCCCGTCGCATTGAGCCGAGGCGCCGATGCCGATTGTCGGGCACGCCACGGCCTGGGTGATGGCAATCGCGATGGGCTCGACCACGCCTTCGATCACGATGGCGAAGGCACCGGCATCGGCAAGCGACCGTGCGTCTCCGACGATCTTGGCCGCTTCGGCCTCGCTGCGGCCGCGCGCGTTGTAGCCGCCCAGCACATTGACCGCCTGCGGGGTGAGGCCGACGTGGCCCATGACCGGGATGCCCCGGTTGGTGAGGAACGCGACCGTTTCGGCCATGGCCTCGCCCCCTTCGAGCTTCACTGCCGCGCAACCGGTTTCCTTCAGCAGCCGCGAGGCGCTTTCGAAGGCCTGCTGCGGCGATGCTTCGTAGCTGCCGAACGGCATGTCGACCACGACCGCCGCGTGATACGATCCACGCACGACCGCCGCGCCATGGGCTGCCATCATGTCGAGCGTGACCGGAACGCTGGAAGGCAGGCCATAGATCACCTGGCCAAGGGAATCCCCGACCAGCAGCAGATCGCAATGGGCGTCGAGCAATTGCGCCTGACGGGCGGTATAGGCGGTGAGCATCACGACCGGTTGTGCCGTCACGCCGTCCTTCTTGCGCTGGCGGATCGCGGGGATCGTCAGGCGCTTCATCGGTGCCGGGGTGGGGTTGGCACGGCTTGTCGAGGTATCGAGCTGGAAGGTCGTGGACATGGGCGCGCATCCTTTCAGGCGGGCTGATGCTTCTACTGCCTTGTCAGAAAGCCGCAAGGCTGGCGCTGCACACGCGCAATCTTGGGGAAAAATGGCTTGCGCGATGCCCGGTTCCCGCTAGCTTCGCGGCCATTACCTGGTTTCCGGAGCAACCGTATCGGCGGTTTCCTGCTCTGGACCAAGGCGGGGAGAATTTCATGTTCGGTCGCGTCAAACCGCTCGACGCCATTCTTGCAACTGCAGAAAAGAAATCGTTGCACCGCTCGCTGGGTCCGGTCCAGCTCACTCTTCTCGGTGTCGGTGCCATTATCGGTACCGGCATTTTCGTGCTTACGGCCGCCGCCGCGCAAAAGGCCGGGCCGGGCATGATGTGGAGCTTCGTGATCGCGGGCTTCGTCTGCGCGGTTGCGGCTCTGTGCTATTCCGAGCTGGCCTCGATGGTCCCGGTCTCGGGTTCGGCCTATACCTACAGCTATGCCGTGGTCGGCGAAATGCTGGCCTGGATGGTCGGCTGGGCACTGATCCTCGAATATGCCGTGGCCGCGTCCGCCGTGTCGGTCGGGTGGTCCGGCTATTTCATGGGACTTCTCAAGAGTTTGACCGGGTTTGAATTACCGGCGATGCTACAAGCTGGGCCAACCTGGACGATGAACGGCCTGCTGCCCCACGCTGATTTCTCCACTGGCCTGATCAACGTGCCCGCAATCGTCGTGGCACTGCTCGTCACCTGGCTGCTCATGCTCGGCACCAAGGAAAGCGCCACGTTCAACGCGATCCTCGTGGCGATCAAGGTCGCGGCGCTGACCATGTTCATCGTGCTGACCCTGCCGGCGATCGAGCGCGAGCACTTCGCCCCATTCGCCCCCAACGGCTGGTTCGGCCCTGCCGGAACGACCGGGATGGGCATCGTCGGCGCGGCGTCGTCGATCTTCTTTGCCTACGTCGGCTTCGACGCGGTCTCGACCGCTGCCGAAGAAACCAAGAACCCGCAGCGCAACGTGCCGATCGGCCTGATCGGAAGCCTTGCGATCTGCACCGTGTTCTACCTGCTGGTCGCCGCTGGCGCGATTGGTTCGATCGGTGCGCAGCCGACCGCTCTGGGCGTCGCGCCGGGTTCGGCCGAGTTCACCCAGCAGTGCGCCGCGCTGCTTGCTTCGGGCCAGGAACCGCTGGTCTGCTCGAACGAGGCTCTGGCCCATGTCCTGCGCGCCATCAACTACACCTATGCTGGCGACCTGATCGGCCTTGCGGCCAACCTCGCGCTGCCGTCGGTCATCCTGATGATGCTCTACGGCCAGACGCGCATCTTCTTCGTCATGGCGCGCGATGGCCTGCTTCCGGAGAAACTGGCCACCGTCCACCCCAAGTGGAAAACGCCTCACATCGTGACCGCAATGACCGGCGTATTCGTCGCCATCGCGGCGGCGCTGCTTCCGGTTGGTCAGCTTGCCGACATCTCAAATTCGGGCACGCTCTTCGCGTTCTTCATGGTCGCGATCGCGGTCATGCTGCTCCGCGCCCGCGACCCGAACCGCGTCCGTCCGTTCCGCACACCGGCGGTGTGGGTCGTCGGCCCGATCGCCGCGATTGGCTGTATCTTCCTCTACTGGAACCTGCCGTTCGAGGCGAAGATGGTCCTTCCCGTCTGGGGCGCCATCGGGCTCGTGTTCTACTTCGCCTACGGCTATCGCAAGAGCCACGTCGGCCAGGGCCACGTCGAAGTCCACGAGGGTGACGCCGACGTCCCGCCGATGCCGGTCCCGCCGATCGACTGATCGCAGCCGACTGCAAGGTCGGCAAGAAAGGGCCGCTCCTTCCCGGAGCGGCCCTTTTCGTTCGCTGGATCTGGACTGACCGCGCCAGGCGGGCGCTGCTCTATAGCTTCGTGTTGGTATACCCGCCCTTGACGTCGTCGGTCACGTCCATGCCGAGCGCCATCTTGGCGGTGCCGATCACGCCCATTTCGCCGGCCCAGATCGATGCATCGCCCAGGTCCATGCGCAGGAACAGCAGGTTCGGCGAGTCCTTTCCGCCGGGAAACCAGGCCTCGACGAAATTGTTCCATTGCTTGTCCAGCCGGGCACGATCGGTTTCCTCGACCAGCATGCCGTGGAACCGCGCGAATACATCGTGCCCCTTGGATGCAAACGTGGCCGTGGCGCCGCCCATTTCGGCAAAGCGATTGTCCCGGCTTGTGAAGAACCAGATCGCGCTGCTTGCGTCCTTGTCGAGCTGTGCCGTCATCGGCGCGGCGGTGTCCGGATCCGCGTCGAGCTGGAGCATCACGTAGGGCGACGCCGCCATCGCCTTCCAGAATTTCTCGCGCAGCTCCTCGGGATTTCCCTGGTCGTATTTCATTGCAAGCATGCCTTTCCTGTCAGGTACTTGGTTCGTGAACGGAATGGGTAGAAGGATGTTCCCCCCGGGCTTTTCCTCAAGGTTATGCACAAAGGGGCAGGGGGCAGAGGGTGAGCAAGCCCGGTGCGGATCACAGCGACGGCGTGTTCCATCACCTCCTGCGGCATGCATTGCCGCCATGACGTCAATCTGGTCGTCGGCGAAGGTATTGTGGTCGCGCCGCGATCAAGCCCTGTCCGCAAGTACGGGCTGGCATCTTCCTGAAATGGAACATATAAAGAACGAATGCCGCAGCCGTCCCTTCCAGCCGGAAAGTCCGTAATCGAGCGTCTCGCGATCCTCGCCGATGCGGCCAAGTACGATGCTTCGTGCGCCTCGTCGGGCACGACCAAACGCAACAGTAAGGGCGGCAAGGGGATAGGTTCGACCGAGGGCATGGGGATCTGCCACGCCTACGCGCCCGATGGCCGCTGCATATCCCTGCTCAAGATCCTGCTGACGAACCACTGCGTGTTCGATTGCCATTACTGCGTGAACCGCAAGAGTTCGAACACCCCACGCGCGCGCTTTACCCCCCAGGAAGTGGTCGACCTGACGCTATCGTTCTACCGCCGCAATTACATCGAGGGTCTGTTCCTCTCCTCAGGTATCGTGAAAAGCTCCAGCCATACGATGGAGCAGTTGATAGAAGTCGCCCGTATCCTGCGGGAAGAGCACGATTTTCGCGGGTATATCCATCTCAAGACCATCCCTGAGGCCGATCCCGATCTGGTCGCGCGGGCGGGGCTGTTCGCCGATCGCGTCTCGATCAACGTGGAACTGCCCACCGTGGCGGGCCTCACGCGCCTTGCGCCCGACAAGTCCGCGCCGCAGATCGAAGGCGCGATGGGATCGCTGAAGCAGGCGATTGCCGAGGCGAAGGACGCCCGCAAGCGTTTCCGCCATGCGCCGAAGTTTGCGCCCGCGGGCCAGTCCACTCAGATGATCGTCGGCGCTGATGCCGCGACCGATGCTGACATCGTCGGCCGCGCGAGCACGCTTTATGATCGATTCCGCCTCCGCCGCGTCTATTATTCAGCATTCAGCCCCATTCCCGATGCCAGCGCCGTCCTTCCGCTGAAACGCCCACCCTTGATGCGCGAGCATCGCCTCTACCAGTCCGACTGGCTGATGCGCTTTTATGGCTACGCCCCGCACGAGGTGCAGCAGGCGGCGGGGGACGACGGGATGCTTCCGCTCGACATCGACCCCAAGCTGTCCTGGGCCTTGCGTTTTCGCGGCGATTTCCCGGTCGACATCAACCGCGCCCCGCGCGAGAGGCTGCTGCGCGTTCCAGGGCTGGGGGTGAAGGCGGTCAACGCGCTCATCGCCGCGCGCCGTCAGCGCCGCTTGCGCCTGGCGGACATCGGCAAGCTCACGGTTTCGCTCGCCAAGGTGCGCCCGTTCATCGTGGCCGAGGACTGGCGCCCGGTCCTGCTCACAGACCGGGCCGACCTGCGCAGCCTCGTGGCGCCTGCCGCGCCCGGACAACAGCTTGAACTCTTCGCATGATGCCGGACAGGCGCCGGTTTGAGGCCTTCCGCGTACAATTCGCCGCGTCGGACGATTTCGAAGGCTGGCGTGACGCCGCCCGCCGCATGATTCGCGCGAAGATTGCCCCAGACCAGGTGATGTGGGAATCTCCCGCCGACCAGTCTGCCGATATCTTCGCCCGAGGCGGTGTCGCCCTGCCATCGCCGCCGACGGACGCTCCCCAACCGCGCGCGTCGAAGGACTTCCTTCAACTTGCGCAAAGCGTCATCCTTCATTCTGGCAGTAAACGGTTTTCTACTCTTTATCGTACGCTTTGGCGGCTCCAGTCTCGGCCCCGGCTGATGGACGACAAGGCCGATGCCGACGTGCGGGCGATGGAGGACCTTGCCCGGCAGGTGCGGCGCGACATCCACAAGATGCGCGCCTTCGTCCGCTTCCGCAGCGTCGAGGGCGAGGCGGGAGAGCGATATGTTGCCTGGTTCGAGCCCGAGCATCACATCCTGCGCGCGAATGCGGGCTTCTTCGTCCGTCGCTTCACCACCATGCAGTGGTCGATCCTAACCCCGCGCGGTAGCCTGCACTGGGATGGCGAGACGCTGCACGAGGGGCCGCCGGCCACCCGCGCCGATGCGCCTTCCGGCGATCCGGTCGAAGGGCTGTGGCGTACCTACTATGCATCGATCTTCAATCCCGCGCGTTTGAAGGTCGGGGCCATGCTCAAGGAAATGCCCCGCAAATACTGGAAGAACATGCCGGAGGCGGCGCTCATTCCCGAATTGATCGCAGGGGCACAATCACGCGAGGCACGAATGGTACAGGCTGGCGAGCAGGATCTCGGTGAGACGCCAGTGAGCATCGATGCCATCGGCGCGGCCATCCTGGCCTGCCGTCGGTGCGACATCGGCTGCAATGGCACCCGGGCGGTCATGGGCGAGGGACCGCACGACGCGGCCCTGATGATCATCGGCGAGCAGCCCGGCGAACAGGAAGAGGCGCAGGGCCGGCCTTTTGTCGGTCCTGCCGGTCAACTGCTGCGCACCCATCTCGAACATGCCGGCATTCCGGCGGAGCGCGCTTACGTCACCAATGCGGTCAAGCACTTCAAGTTCATGCCGCAGGGAAAGCGTCGCCTGCACCAGAACCCGTCAGCCAGGGAAATCGACGTGTGCCGCTGGTGGCTCGAGGGTGAACGCGGGCTGGTTCGCCCGCGCCTGATCCTCGCGCTGGGGGCAAGTGCGGCGCGCAGCCTGCTGGGCAGGACTGTCAGCGTCCAGAAGGTGCGGGGTGCACCGCATGTGCTGGACGATGGCAGCGAACTGTGGATCACCACCCACCCCAGCTACCTCCTGCGCCTGGACGACGGCGGGCGTTCGGAAGAAGAAGCCAGATTTTCAAATGACTTGCAGAAGGTAGCTGCGCGGCTTTCGCAGATTTCGTCCGGCTAGGTCCGAAGGCGCTCGATCCCCTGCGCCAGGGCGACATAGAGCTTGCCCATATCCGACGACAGCAGCGTGACGCCAAGCGCGTTGCCATCCCGCGTCGAGAGGAGCTGGCGCAGCATCGTCTCGAAGTCGTGGATGTAGCGGTTGACGTGTTCGCGGAACTCGCTCTCGGCCTCGTAGTGGGCTTGGACCGCCTTGGCTTCGGCATTCTCCAGCAGCGAGACCGCGCGGCGGGTGAAGATGCCCCGGTCGCCGCGCAGGTACGATGCCCAGGCGGTTTCCGAAACGTCGGTGGAAAGCGCCTTGGCAATGTCGATTGCCGAGGAATTGAGCGATTCCGTGATGAGCGCGGCGCGGCGGGCGAAGTCGTTGTCGACCTGCTCCTCGGCTCGCTCGCGCACGCGGTTGACGCGCGATTCGAGATTGCCGGCAAGTTCGTCGACCTTGGCGAGCTGGTCGCGCATCTGGATCGCGGTATCGCGGCTTGCCGCTGCGGCGGCGTCGATGGCCTCCTCCAGCCTCCCGACCAGCTCCGCAGCCCGGCCCTGAAGCACGCGCGCGATCGCGGCACTGCTCTGTTCGCCCAGCTTTTCGGCCAGCGCTTCGATTTCCCCGGCGGTGCTGGAGCGAAGGGTCTCGCCCGCCTCGCCGGCAGCAGCGGATAGCTGGCCGATGGCGCCCGACAGGCGTTCCTCGATTTCGCGGCCAAGATCCTCGCTGTCGCGGCGCGTCCCGGCCAGTGCCTCGCGCAGGGCGGTGATCTGGCGTTCGCGTTCAGCAGCCTGTTCGGCCAGAGCCTGCTGCGCCTTCTGCAACTCGGTGAGGGTGGAAGACACCTCTCCGTGCGCGCTACCGACGCTTTCGGACAGCAGTCGCCCGCCGTCACCCGCTTCCCGCAGCGTGTCGCGCAAGGTGAAAACCCTGTCCTCGAGGCCTTTCAGCCCCGCTTCGGTGCTGCGCAGTGCTTCGGGGATCTGGGTGCGCGTGTGGTCGCCACCTGCCTGGATCAGCTCGAGCAGGCGCACCGCTGAATCGGTCAGCTCGCCGATCTGGAGGTCCGTACCCGACAGGGCGTGCCGCATTTCACCGAGCCGTTCGTTGAGTTCGGCCATTGCCTTGTCGATCGTTGCGGCAGTGGCTTCACCTTGCTCGCCTGAGTTACGAAGAACTTCAGAGAAGCTACTGACCTTGCTGCTGATTTTCTCGCATTGTTCGGCCAGACGATCGGCTTCGGCCAATTGCGTCCGGCGCTGCGCCTCGATCGCGTTGTCGAGGTCGGCCAGTTTCGCGGCAAGCGTCTCGGCGGCGCGGGCCGCGGATGCTTCCATGGCCGTCCGGCGCTCCGCGATGAGCTGGTCGATTTCGCCAAGCCGCCGCGACAGGGCGTCGCGCTGCTCTGCCGCCGCCGCCTCCGCCGAAGCGCGCCTGCGCGCCAGTTGTTCGTCGAGATCGCGCGCCTGTGCATCGAGCAGCGCGGTAAGCGAGCGGGCCGCATCCTCGAACCTGCCGAGCCTGCCGACTGCATCCGCGAGAATGTTCTCGTGGTCGTTTCCAAGCTGGGCCAGCGCCTGCTGCAAGGTCGTCGTGTGCGCGGCGGTTCGTTCCGCCCATGCCGTCATGGCTGCGGCTTCCGCTTGCGCGGCGGCATCGGCCTGCACCTTGCTGTGATGGGCAAGTGTCTCGAAACGTCCTTCCGCAAGGTGTGCCAGATCCTCGGCCGAGGCGGTAAATGCCTGGAGCGACGCCTCCACGCGCTCGCGGAACGATGCCGCCTGCCGTTCGCTCGCCAGGCCGAACTCGTTGAGCCGCTGGAGGCCGGAGACCAGTTCCTCGAGCTGGAGGTGCGCCGTGCGTCCTGCGTTCGCGATGTTGTTTGTCACGTCCTTTGCGGAATTGGCGATGACCGGAAGCTGGCTGCGAAGTTTCTCCATGTTGTCCAAAGCATTGGTGGAGACTTCTGAAATCAGGTCGATCTTCAGGCCGTTCTGTGTGACCAGTTCCTCAAGGCGTGCCGCGCTGCCGGAGACGCGCTCTACTGCTATGCGGCCCAGCGCGTCGAGGTCGCGGCCTTGGGCGGCCATGAAGTCGCGCGCGAGCGACAGTTCGGTGTTCACGCTCGACAGGCGCTTTTCCAGTTCCCGCGATTCCCGCGAAAGGCTCGACGAAACATCGGAAAACCGCGCCGCTTCCCGGCGGCTCGTGCGCATGACGACGAGCAGAAGGACGAGAACCAGCAGCACCGGCAGAGACCATTGGCCGATCCAGCCAGCCCACTGCGCCCCGCTCCCGGCCAGCCCGGCGGGCACGATAACTGCGATCGCGAAGAAGACCGTCCATCCCGCGATGGCCAGCGAAGCGAGGGACGGCGCGATCCAGCTACGATCCGGCCAGCTGCGATCCGGCCAGCTGCGATCCGGCCAGCTGCGATCCGGAATGGCCGATTCGGCATCGTCCGACCAGTCCGGAATTGCCGCGCCTGCGTTGCTGTCGCTTCCCTGCGTCGGCGTGGGCGGCGCATCGGCTTCAAGGCGATTTGCTGCGGTTCCGCCGGTTTCGGCGCCGTCGATCGGAATGATCCGTGTTCCCCCGTTCATCGCCGCTCCATACCACGATTTATCCGACGCCATAAACCCTGCCTTAACGGTTCGGCCCGTAGCCCGGTCGTATGGCCTATGAAGGCGCTTCCCTCGATGCGAACCTCGCCGCGGCTGCGGGGCACGATCCGGAACTTGTCCGGGAACTTCGCGCTGCTTTCATCGAAAGCGCGGAGCGACAGGTCGATCTCCTGTCGCGCGCGCGCTGCGACGGGAACTGGCAGGTTGCGGCAATGCGGCTCAAGGGCCTGGCGGCAAGTTTCCATGCTGATGGTCTTTGCCTTCTCGCGGACGAAGCCCTGGACGCGGCCCCGGGCGATCCTGCGGTCATTCGCAAGCTTCGCCAGATGCTTGCGGACCTTTCCCTTTAACCCCCGCCAAGTTGCGCGGCCTCCTTGGCAGCGCGTCGGCCAATCCCTACCATGACCCCGTCAGGAGGCATGACCTTGCGGGTCGCAGTACTATCGTTGATGGAGGCCGCCGGGGACGTGCCCGGCTCGCTGCGTGGATACCTGTCCATTGGCGGGCGTTCCCTGTTGCGCCACCAGCTCGGCTTCGCCCTGTCGCTCGGTTGCAAGCGGATCATCGTGATGTCCGAGGGCATCAGCGGCGAACTGGTCGCCCTCCAGCACGTTGCCGAGGCTGGCGGAGCGCAGTTCCATGTGGTCGCCACGGCGCGCGCGCTCGTCCCGCTGCTGCCTCCGGATGACGATGTCTTCGTTCTCGGGGATGGGCTGCTCGCCATGCCCGATGCGGTGCGAGAACTGCTCGAGGCGGGGCCGGCCGTCCTGACCCTTCCTGTAGAGACCGCGCTGCCACTCGGCTTCGAGCGTATCGACATCAACAATGCGTTTGCCGCCGCCATGCGGTTCCCGGGGCGGATCGCGGCGGGGCTTGCCGACCTGCCGCCTGAATGGAATGCCCAGTCTGCCCTGCTGCGGCTCGTCGTCCAGGCGCGTGTCCCCTTGCGCGGGGTTCCGGCGGGCATGCTCGACGATGGCCGCTGGAACATCGTCCGCAATGAAGAAGAAGCGCTGCGGGCAGAGCGGTCATGGCTGCGTCTTCACACCGGCATAGCCGTTGCGGGCGCCGCCTCGCCGGGGGAAATGCTTGCCGTTGCGGCGGTCCGGCGTTTCGGTCCCGCGTTGCTCCACGCCGGCACGCGCCCGGCGCTGGTGGGCCTTGCGGCGGGCGTGCTCGGCCTCCTGGGGGGCGGGCTGGCATGGCTGGGCAATTTCGCCGCCGGTTTCGCGCTGCTCGGCCTTGCCTGGCTGGCAGAGCGCATCGCCAGCCTGCTGGGGCAGGTCGAGAGGGACTCGCTGCTGGCCTCGGGCATCGAGCGCCGCGGGGTCGCTCTGTTCCACCTTCTGGTCGATGCGGGGATTGTGGCTCTGGCCGGATGGCGCAGCGACCTTGCCAATGTCCCGAAGGTGCCGTGGGGCGGCGCGATGTTCGCTCCGCTGCTGCTGGTTCTGGCCCTGCGCCTCGTCCCTCTTGCGCTGCCACGGCGCAAGTGGGCCCATCAGCTCGAGGACAGGTTCGTCCTCGGCCTGGCCTTGGCTGCGGTGAGCATCGTCTTGCCGTTCGATCTGGCGGTGGCTGCTGGCGTCATTCTCGTGGTGGGCGCATGCCTGCTTGCGCTTCAGGCGGAAAGCCGCGACCCTAACCCGCAGTTAACCAGTCGGCAGTAAGAGCTTCGCATGGCATTGACCGCACCCACCGGCGCCGACCACGAAGCGATCGAGGCACTGCTGCGCGAGGAGCTGTTCCGGGCGGACGAGGCGATAGTCCACCAGGGGCCGATCCTGCGCTATCTCCTGCGCAATGATGACAGCTCGATCTTCAGCGATGACGTCATTGCCCGCGTGCGGGGAATGGTCGACGATATCGCCCGCCAACTGATCGACGCACTGGACGAAGATGAAGACGCAGGCGAGGGCGACGCCTTTTGCTCGCGCCTTGCTTCGCACCTCTGCACGGACCAGTCGCTACTGGACCATCTTCACATGCTTGCGGTCGAATGGCAGTTGACCGAAAAGCTGCAGGGGCGTCTCGGGCTCGATCCCGTGCTGACCCCTCTCTTGCAAGAGCTTATCGCCGCGCCCGATCCCGATGTGGCGGCACGCGGAATGAACCTGCTCGCCGCGCAGGCGCGGTTCGGGCAGACCGTCCGTCGCATGCAGGCCCCGTTGATCGAACTGCCGGCCGATCTCCACGCCGCCGCGTTGACGGCGCTGAAGGCGACCTTCGGCGCAGATCCCGCCGCCCATGCGGCTGTCGCGGCGCCCCAGGCCAGGCTTCATGCCGCGCGGGTTGCTCATTCCAGCCGCCTCGATCTCCTCGCCCATGCGGTCGAAGCGGTAGGGGGCGCTCTGCCGGAGGCGCTTTCGGTCCAGAATGCGGGCGTGGCGCTGTTTCTTTCGGGCCTGGGAATTGCCGCGGGGATACCGCGCGAGGCGGCGGTGATGTGCACGACCGATGGCCAGAGGGCCCGGCTCCTCCTTGCCATGGCTGCGGCGGGGATGGCTCGCGGCAATGTCGTTGCGAATTTCTCCGCGATTCATCCCGATGTTTCGCTTCCGTCCGATGTCGACTCCGTGCACCCCGATCGCGCAGCCGCGCTTCTTTCGGCGTCGCGGATCGGGGCGAGGGGCTGACATGACCGCCGCTGGGCCAATCCGCGCCCGTCTTGACGGCGCCGACTGCCTGGTCGAGGCGGACGAGACGCTTGCGGCCCTGCAACTGCGGGTCGGCGGTTCCTATCCCGGACCGCTTGCCATTCCCGGGCTGCTTGCGCTGGCCCGGCGGGCCCGCGTCCAGCAGGTTCCGCTGGATGGCCTCGTCACCGTCGCGGACGAAGCCCAGCCCGTGTCCTTTCGCGCGCGGGTCGACCCGGCGGATGGGGGCACGCTGATCAGGATTACCGAGTGGCAGCTTTCCGCCGATGCATGGGCCGCCGAGGAACGCGCCACGGACGAGCTTCTGCTTCGCCAGGTAGCGGAAGCTCACGTCGTTCTCGATGCGGAACAGCGCGTCATTTCGGGTATGACCGAGGCTGCCGATCTGGAGCAGTTCGGCCAATCCCTGCGGACGGGCTTCGGCCGGTACTGGACCGACCTCGTCGAACTGCCCGGCAATACCTACCGCCAGCCTCTGCACTGGCGTCTCCTCGATGATGCCGAACTCGAGATACCGGGCTCGTCCAGAGTCTGGCGCGCGCGCCTGATCCCGCTGCGGGCGGGTGGCTTCGAACTCCTGCTGCTGGCGGACACAGTGCTTGCCAGGCCCACGAAAGCGCAGACGGCGCCCGGTGCCGCCACTTCGCGCGGGACCGACTGGAAGGGCTTGCTTGGCCGAACCCTGGCACCGGCCTTGCGTCTGCCGATGAACCGCATCGTCGCCAATGCCGAGACGATCCGTTCTCGCCTGGCCGGCCCGCTCGATGCCCAATACGTCGCATATGCCGGCGACATTGCCGAGGCCGGTCGCCATCTCCTCGGTCTGGTCGAAGACCTTGCCGATCTGGAAACGGTCGAGGACGAGGATTTCGCTCCGGTCCCGGACCACGTGGACCTTGCCGACTGCGCCCGCCGCGCCGCCGGCATACTCGGGGTCCGCGCCCAGGAGCGGGGCATCGTCATGGTGCCGCCGTCGATCGAGGCGACCGCGCCCGCGATCGGCGAATTCCGCCGCGTCCTCCAGATTCTCCTCAACCTGATCGGCAACGCGATCCGCTACGCGCCAGAGCATTCGGCCGTCTCGATCGAGACCGGCGTCGAGGCGGGCGGGACATGGGTGGCGGTGTCGGACGAGGGGCGGGGAATCGCGCTCGAGGAGGCCGACAAGGTCTTCGAGAAGTTCGAGCGGCTCGGTCGCAGCGGCGATGGCGGCAGCGGTCTCGGCCTCTACATCTCGCGCAAGCTCGCGCGGGCGATGGGGGGGGAACTCTCGGTCGAGCAGGCCAAAGGCGGCGGCGCGCGTTTCGTTCTCAGCCTGCCTTCGGATGCAGAGGCGCTTTCGAGCGCCATCGGCTAAGGTTCAGCGGCGGCTGC
Source organism: Novosphingobium aromaticivorans DSM 12444 (assembly GCF_000013325.1). GTDB lineage: Bacteria > Pseudomonadota > Alphaproteobacteria > Sphingomonadales > Sphingomonadaceae > Novosphingobium > Novosphingobium aromaticivorans. The sequence continues at coordinate 2,169,031 of NC_007794.1, read as the reverse complement.
GCCAGAGCGCGCCCAGTCCCAGCAGCATGAGCCCGGCGCCGATCAGCGCCCACTGGCCCTGTGCGAGCATGAAGCTCGATGCGGGCCACATTATCAGCCCGAGGCCCTGGCCGACCCACAGGCCGCCCATGAGAAGGGCGACGATGCCGAAAATTCTGAGAACCGTCGTCACCGTCGCCCCCTCTGTTTCAATGCCTCAGCGGCTAGCCAGCGGCACGTAATCGCGCTGCGTCGGGCCAGTGTAGAGCTGGCCCGACCGGTTTCTCTCGAGAAACCGGCCCGGACAACCCGCGCGTAGACGCCTCAGCGGCTAGCCAGCGGCACGTAATCGCGCTGCGTCGGGCCGGTGTAGAGCTGGCGCGGACGGCCGATCTTCTGGCCGGGATCGCTGATCATTTCGTTCCACTGCGCAACCCAGCCCACGGTGCGGGCCAGCGCGAAGAGCACGGTGAACATCGTCGTCGGGAAGCCGATCGCCGACAGGATGATGCCCGAATAGAAGTCGACGTTCGGGAACAGCTTCTTCTCGACGAAGTACGGGTCGTTCAGCGCGATCTCTTCGAGGCGCAGCGCGGTCTCGAACAGCGGATCGTTGACCTTCAGCGCGTCGAACACTTCGCGCACGGTCTGCTGCATCACGGTCGCGCGCGGGTCGTAGTTCTTGTAGACGCGGTGACCGAAGCCCATCAGGCGGAACGGATCGTTCTTGTCCTTCGCACGCTCGATGTAGTGCGGGATCTTGTCCGGAGTGCCGATTTCCTTGAGCATGTTCAGCGCGGCTTCGTTGGCGCCGCCATGCGCAGGGCCCCACAGGCAGGCAATGCCGGCCGCGATGCACGCGAACGGATTGGCGCCCGACGATCCGGCCAGTCGCACGGTCGACGTCGAGGCGTTCTGCTCGTGGTCGGCGTGGAGGATGAAGATGCGGTCCATCGCCTTTTCGACGGCGGGGATCACTTCATATTCCTCGGCGGGGACGCCGAAGGTCATCTTCAGGAAGTTGCCGGTGTACGACAGCTTGTTGTCCGGATAGACGAAGGGCTGGCCGACCGAATACTTGTAGGCCATTGCCGCGATCGTCGGCATCTTCGCGATCAGGCGGTGCGAGCTGATCTTGCGGTGCGTCGGATCGGAAATGTCGGTGCTGTCGTGATAGAACGCCGAAAGCGCGCCGACCACGCCGCACATGATCGCCATCGGGTGCGCATCACGGCGGAAGCCGCGATAGAACGTCGCAAGCTGTTCGTGCAGCATGGTGTGGCGGGTGATCGTGCGGGTGAAGTCCGCCAGTTCCTGCTGGCTCGGCAGTTCGCCGTTGAGCAGCAGGTAGCTCACTTCCATGAACGACGAATGTTCGGCGAGCTGACCGATCGGATAGCCGCGGTGGAGCAGCACGCCCTCGTCGCCATCGATGTAGGTGAGCGCGGAATCGCAGCTCGCCGTCGAGGTGAAGCCCGGGTCGTAGGTGAACATGCCCGTCTGGCCATAGAGCTTGCGGATATCGATGACATCCGGCCCGATCGTGCCGCTCTTGACCGGCATTTCCACGGTCTTGCCGTCAGCGGTCAAAGACGCCTGGTTATCGCTCACGCTTAGCCCTCCTGTTCGTTGTGTCTTTGCAATAGCTTGCCCGGTCAGGCCGCCTGATCGCGAATGCGCGACAGCGACTCGTCCTTGCCGAGCAGCGCCAATACGTCGAAAATTCCCGGCGAGGTAGTCTGTCCCGTCAAACTTGCGCGCAACGGTTGGGCAATCTTGCCCAAGCCTATCCCAAGCTCCTCGGCCATTTGCTTTACCGTGGCCTCGAGCACTCCGGTTGTCCAGACGTTTTCAGCCTCCAGGACCCCTGCAACCTTGGTCAGGATCGCACGTGCGTCGTCGGTCAACAGGCTTGCTGCCTTCTCGGCCATGGCCAGCGGACGCTGGGCGAAAAGGAACACCGAACCGGCTGCCAGTTCGTTGATATCCGCCGCGCGCACCTTCAGCACCGGCATCGCCCGGGTCAGCAGGTCCAGCCCCTTGTCGGGCGCGAACCCGGGAGCCAGCGTCGCCAGGCGGGGCGCGACCAGGGCTGCCAGGCGTGCATCGTCCGCCTCGCGGATATAGTGCCCGTTGAGGTTGAGCAGCTTCTTCAGGTCGAACCGTGATGCGCCCTTGTTGACGTCGCCAATATCGAACCACGCCACTGCCTGTTCGCGGCTGATGATTTCCTCGTCGCCGTGGCCCCAGCCAAGACGCAGCAGATAGTTGAACACCGCCTCGGGCAGGAGCCCCATCTCGTCGCGATAGGCGTCGACGCCCAGCGCTCCGTGGCGCTTTGAAAGCTTCGCCCCGTCCGCGCCGTGGATCAGCGGAATGTGAGCATAGACGGGGTCCGGCCAACCGCCTTCGATGGCATGCATGCCGCGGATGATGACGAGCTGGCGGAACGCGTTGTTGATGTGGTCGTCGCCGCGGATGACGTGCGTCACGCCCATGTCGTGGTCGTCCACCACCACCGCCAGCATGTAGGTCGGCGTGCCGTCGGAACGCAGGATGATGAAGTCGTCCAGTTCGCTGTTCTGGACGGTGATCGAACCCTGCACCTTGTCGACGATCGTCGTCTCGCCTTCGCGCGGGGCCTTCATCCGCACGACATAGGACTGATCGGCGGGCCACTGGTCGGGCGTGGCATCGCGCCATTCGCTGTCGATGCGGAACGGGCGCCGTTCCGCCTGCGCCAGTTCGCGCCGTGCCGCCAGTTCTTCCTGGGTCAGATAGCAGCGATAGGCATGGCCGGCCTCGAGCAGCTTGTGCGCCACTTCGGCGTGCCGGTCCGACCGCGCGAACTGGAACACCGCCGGCTCGTCGCCGCCAAGGCCCAGCCATTCGAGTCCGTCGAAGATCGCGTCGATCGCGGCGTCCGTCGAACGCGCACGGTCGGTATCCTCGATGCGCAGGAGGTAGGTGCCGCCATGGTGGCGCGCATAGAGCCAGTTGAACAGCGCCGTGCGCGCGCCGCCAATGTGCAGGAAACCCGTGGGCGAGGGGGCGAAACGGGTGACGACCTTGTCCCGGGGCGTCGATCCTGCAGAAACGGTGTCAGTGGCGCTTGCCATCTGCCGCGCTTTCCTTCCCTTTGAAATCCATGGTGTCTCCGGCAGAAGTTGGCCCAGCAGCAGGATTTCCTGCCGCCGATCCGGATGCTCTGCCAGCGCGACGCGCGCGGCATTGGGACATCCGCGCGCGATTGTCCAGCATGCTTGATGATGGAGAGGCGTTCCTTGCCGCCCACCCGTTTGAACGCGGCCTCTGGCTGGTGGTTTCCTTCGGCGCGGGGATCGTATGCTGGCTCGCGCTTCCCCTGTCGGTCCAGTGGACGGCGACGCTGCTGGCCTGCGGTTCTGCCGCGCTGATCTCCCTGCTGTACGTCGACGAACACCGCCTTCCATACATCCGGCTCGGCATCGCGGGCGTGGCGATCATGCTGGCGGCCGGCATGGCAACGGTGTGGACCAAATCCGCCCTGGTGGGCCAGCCCGGCATCGGTCGGCCGATGGTGACCACTGTGGTTGGAACGGTCCTCGACCGGCGCGAGGAACCGGCCAGGGAACGCTCGCGCCTTCTGCTGCTGACGCGCCTGCCCGAGTTTCCCGATCCTGTTCGCGTCAGGGTGAACCTTCCGAAGGACGAAGACCGGCCCTTCATCGTGGAGGGCGCTACGCTTGCCTTGCGCGCGCGATTGATGCCGCCCGCGCCGCCCATGCTGCCCGGTGCCTATGATTTCGCCCGCAAGGCCTGGTTCGATGGAATCGCGGCCACCGGGACGGTCATGGACGATGTCCGGCTTGTTTCGCCGTCCGGCAACGCCACCACCTTGCGGAAAATCCAGAGGGCCCTGGCGGATCACGTCCGCTCTCGTCTCGCCGGTTCCGCAGGGGCGATAGCCGCGGCCTTTGCCAGCGGAGACAGGGGCGCAATCGCCAAGGCGGACGAGGATGCGATGCGCGATGCCGGGCTTACCCATCTGCTGTCGATCAGCGGCCTCCATGTCAGTGCGCTGGTGGGGGCCGTTTACTGGATTTTCGCGCGATCGCTTGCGCTGGTCCCCTGGGTCGCGCTGCGCATCCGCGTACCGATCGCCGCCGCGCTGGCGGGTGCGCTTGCCGGCATTGCCTACACCCTCATCACCGGGGCCGAAGTGCCCACCATCCGTTCGTGCATAGGGGCCCTGCTCGTGCTCGCGGCACTTGCGCTCGGGCGTGATCCGCTCTCGCTGCGCATGGTCGCGGTCGGTGCCCTTGTCGTCATGCTGTTCTGGCCGGAAGCCGTGTTCGGGCCCAGTTTCCAGATGAGCTTTGCTGCGGTGATCGCCATCGTCGCCTTCCATTCCGCCGCGCCCGTCCGCGGATTTCTCGCCGGCGAACGACATGGGGGCCTGGCGCGGCTTGCCCGCAACGTCCTGCTTCTGCTGGCAACCGGCCTGGTCATCGAACTCGCGCTCATGCCCATCGGCCTGTTCCACTTCCACCGGGCGGGCGTCTACGGATCGCTGGCCAATGTCATTGCCATCCCGCTCACCACATTCGTGACCATGCCGCTGATCGGCATCGCGCTGCTTCTCGACCTTGCCGGGCTGGGTGGACCCGCGTGGTGGCTCGTCGAAACGTCGCTGGATCTTCTGCTGGCACTCGCGCACTTCGTCGCCGACCGGCCGGGGGCGGTCACCATGCTGCCGCCGGGGGATCGGTGGAGCTACCTCGTCTTTGTCGCCGGAATGCTGTGGCTGGCGCTCTGGACCGGCCGCGTCAGGCTGTGGGGCCTCCTGCCCGCATTCGCCGCAGCGCTTTCCATGGCGCTGACGCCCACGCCCGACATCCTCGTCACCGGGGACGGCCGGCATGTCGCCATCGCGGGCGAGGGGGCGGAACTCCTAGTCCTGAGAGCGGGGCGGGGAGACTTCATCCGCGAAAATCTTCTGGAACTGGCCGGAATGGAGGGGGAGACGCGCCCCCTCGACGAGTGGCGTGGTGCGCGCTGCGGTGAAGATTTCTGTGCCGCGTCGCTCATGCGGGGCGGACGCCACTTTGCTATTCTCATGGCCCGCAGCCGCAACGACGTCGACGAGATGGACATTGCCGCCGCCTGCGAGCGAAGCGACATCGTGATCGCCGACCGTCGCCTGCCGCACACCTGCCGCCCGAAGCTGCTCAAGGCAGACCGCGCGTTCCTCGCAATGACCGGCGGCCTCTCCATCGACCTAAGCCGCCGCCGGACAAGGACAGTCGCCGAAACGCAAGGTCGGCAAGGGTGGTACCGATGGTCAGAACCATCCGCCACTTTGTCGCCCCAACCGAGGGGTACTCAGGCCGAACGCCGGGACATGGCTCCGGAGACGAGGCATCGGTCCATGCCAACGACAGCGCGCTAGACCTCGCTAACGGACGGATGCCAGACAGGCCCTGCAAACGGGCCGGCCGAAGCGCAACCCCGCACGGTTCGGCCCCGTGACCGGAGCCCTGCGTCAGGAACTCAGCGGCAGGGGCTCAGTGGCAGGGGCTCAGTGGCAGGGGGTCAATGGTAGCGGCGCAGCAATCCGGCGAGCTTGCCCTGCACGGCCACTTCTTCCGGGCGGTAATACTGCGGGTCGTAGGCCGCATTCGCAGGATCGAGGCGGACCATGCCCTTTTCGCGGTGCAGGTACTTCAGCGTCGCTTCCTCTCCGCGAACGAGCGCAACCACGATTTCGCCGTCGCGCGCAACGTCGGTCTTGCGGACGAGGGCATAGTCGCCATCGAAGATGCCGGCTTCGACCATGGAATCACCGGAAACTTCGAGCGCATAGTGTTCGCCGGCGCCGAGCAGGGCCGCCGGGACCGGCAACGTTGCCGTGGTTTCCAGCGCTTCTATCGGGACGCCCGCGGCGATCTTGCCGTGGAGCGGCAGTTCGATCACGTCGTTCGCCGGCGCAGGTGCAGCCTTGGGCGCGGCGCGCAGCGGGGGAAGGGCGGAATTCGTGTTCGCCGCCTCGCGCTGCGAAACAGGCGCGGCCTTGCCAACGGCGCTATCGGGCTGGCGCAGGACTTCGAGCGCGCGGGCGCGGTTGGGCAGGCGGCGGATGAAGCCGCGTTCCTCGAGCGCAGAGATCAGGCGGTGGACGCCGGACTTCGACTTGAGGTCGAGCGCTTCCTTCATCTCCTCGAACGAGGGCGAGATACCGGAATCTTCCAGCCGGGTCTGGATGAAGGTGAGCAGTTCATGCTGCTTGCGCGTCAACATCGGCGGCCACTCCGCAATGGTGGTTTCATGGCGAAACCACGGGTCTTCCATAGACCGGAACGGGGTGCATGTTCCGGTGAACGAATGTGGAACGGATAAGCAACCAATTGCGACTCGTCAAGCAATTCCGCCATTTTCGAGCAGGTAGATCGGAACATCCGTTCCGCCCTCCTTCCGCTCGCTTCCCGCCTCGCGCACGACAAGCGCGTTCGCCCGGGCGAGCGGCGAGAGCGCCCCGGAATCCTGGAGTTCATCAAGTGTGACGCCGTTGCCATCCCAGTGGGCCCTGAGGAATTCCATGCGGCTGCCGCCCGGCCCCATCGGGCCAGCCAGCCTCGCCGGGATGGTGCGGGGGAGCGGGCTCGCCGCGCCGAGGCTGGCGCGCAGCAGAGGCAAGAGGAACAGGAACGCGGTGACGAAGGCCGAGGCTGGGTTGCCGGGCAGGCCGATGATGACCTGGTTGCCTCTTGTCGCGACGAGCAGCGGCTTGCCCGGCTTGATGCCCACGCGCCAGAAATCGATCTTCGCGCCCACCGCCTCGAGTGCGGGACGGACGAGGTCGTGGTCACCGACCGAAGCCCCGCCGCTGGTCACGACGACATCGGCCTCATGCGCGCCATCGAGCGCGGCGGCGAGATCTTCGATCCGGTCCGCGATCGGGCCGATGTGGCTGATGTCGCAGGGCAGCGCCGAAGCCATGGCGCAGAGCATGGGGCCATTGCTGGCGGGAAGCTGGTGCAGACGCGTCGTGTTGCCGGGCCGGACCAGTTCGTCTCCGCTGTCGATGACCGTGAGGCGCAACGGGCGGCGCACCGCGAGGTGGCTGTGCCCTGCCGCGATCGCCAGCGCGATCTGCGCGGGCCCGATGCGGGTGCCGGCTTCGATCAGCGTGGTGTCGGCGGTGAAGTCCATGCCGGCGGGGCGGATATGGCGGCCCGGAGGCGCGGGCGGCTCGCCAGTCAGGGTCAACGTTTCGCCGTCGCGTGCGCTGTCTTCCTGGAGGAGGACCATGTCGGCGCCCGCCGGCAGCATCGCGCCCGTGCTGATCCTGACCGCTTCGCCGCGACCGACGGTGCCGCCGAACGGATGGCCGGCCGCGCTCTCGCCAATGACACGCCAGGGGCCCGGAAGATCGGCGGCGCGCATGGCATGGCCATCCATCGCCGAAAGGGGCGCGGCGGGTTGGGTTCGGCGGGCGTGAAGCGGGGTGGCGATGTAGTGGCCGAGGCATTCCGCGACCGCGCGATGTTCGACCGAGAGACTGGGCGCGAGCGCCAGCAGGCGAGCCTGCGCTTCGGCCAGCTGAAGGGGAGGCGTTTTCACTCCGCCGCCTTCCACGTTCCCGACTTGCCGCCGCGCTTCTCGACGAGGCGGATCGCTTCGATCACCATGCCTTTGTCGAGCGCCTTGGCCATGTCGTAGATCGTCAGCAACGCGACCGAGACGGCGGTGAGCGCCTCCATCTCGACCCCGGTCCGGCCAGTCAGCGAGGCGGTGGCGGTGCATTCGATGCCGTCGGCGACGAAGGCGAAATCGACGTTCACGGCGTCGAGTGCGAGGGGGTGGCAGAGCGGGATGAGATCGCCAGTCTTCTTTGCCGCCATGATCCCCGCGATCCGCGCCGGGCCAAGGACGTCGCCCTTGGGCGCGTTGCCGGAACGGATCGCGTCGAGCGTCTGCCCCCGCATCCGGATCGTACCGCGCGCGATGGCCACGCGGTGCGTTTCGGCCTTGCCGCCGACGTCCACCATGCGGGCGGTGCCGCCCGAATCGATATGGGTCAGGTCGTTCATTCCGGCCCTCTGCTTCCTGAACAGGTTTACACGGTTTACACAGTCCAGAGGAGAAAGTGTAAGCCCCCGGCGCGCGTGGCCAATGACGCGGATTTGCGCGGTTTTCAAGGCGGCGGGCGCGAGAGCGACGGTGGGGGCGGACATGGTTGGAGAGTGACATGGCCCGACCGTGTAGGACAGCCGACCGGTCCGGATCGGGTGCTTGTTGGCAATTCGTTAGCAATCACACTGCAAGTTCGCGGGATGACCAATGAAACGCGACCGCCTCGACTGGCAGTGCTTATAGATGCCGACAATGCTTCCGCGAAGATTGCGACAGGCCTGTTCGAGGAGGTTGCCAAGCTCGGCGAGGCCAGCGTTCGGAGAATTTACGGGGACTTCTCCGGGACCAGGCTGAAGGCTTGGGCCGATGTCCTCGCCCGCCACGCGATCAAGGCGCAGCAGAATTTTGCTTACACCTCCGGCAAGAATGCATCCGACATTGCGCTTGTGATTGACGCGATGGACCTTCTGCATTCCGGTCGTTTCGACGGTTTCTGCCTCGTTTCCTCCGATAGCGACTTCACCGGTTTGGCGGCGCGCATCCGCGAACAAGGTCTTGATGTCTACGGCTTTGGAGAGAAGAAAACGCCCGAAAGCTTCCGGCAAGCCTGCAAGCGCTTCATCTATACAGAGAATCTGCTTGAACCTTCCGTTGTCGACATCACACCTGCGGTGGCCGCCAAACCCGCATCGTCGGAGGCCCAAGGGGCGCCCGTGTTGCCTGCGCCTGCCCCGTGCGCCGATGCCGCAAAGGAACCCGTGAAGTTTCCCCCGAGCAAGGCACGGCCAGTATTAAGGAAGGCCATCGAGCAGTCCGCCGATGAAAGCGGATGGGCCCATCTGACACGCGTCGGGCAACAGGCCAGCGCACTTCAACCGGATTTCGATGTCCGTAACTACACCGGAGTTTCAAAGCTCCGGGAACTCGTCGCCAAGGCAGGCGGGTTTGAGATAAACCAGGTTGGGGAAACCATTTGGCTCGTCAGGATCAAGCCGGCCAATAACGTCGCATGACGGTGCATTTGCTCTTGTTTCGGTAGCGTGAGCCGAGCAAGTCGGGGCAGGTGTCTCGACTTCGCCGGGCACCAACGGACATTGGTGGCTTGCACCGGTTATCGAGGCCGGCTTCCCGCTTGCAGGCTTGTCGCGCGTGGTTATTGTCCCTCGTGTAAGCAAGCGGGAGGGGCGGATGCGGAAGCGGTGGGTTGCGCTGGCTGCGGTGGTATTGGCGGGCGGAGCGGCATTTGCTTCGCTCGACAAGGAAACGCGCGGGGTGCTGTTGGCCATGCCGACCAACGCCGACGTGCTTTCCTGGGAACAGGGCCAGCGCGATGCGGCATTCAGGGCGATGGACCGCCTGCCGTTCCTGGCCAAGGCCAACACGATCGCTCCTGCCGCCGAGCCGCTGCCGCTTCCGTCCGGCAAGCCGCTCGCCGTGCCGGGGATCGATGCCTACATGGCCCGGCAGCGCACCGCAGGGCTGGTGATCGTGCAGGACGGCAAGGTACGGCTTGAGCGCTATGGCTTGGGCTTCGATGCCAAGGGGCGGTGGACGAGCTTTTCGGTGGCCAAGTCGTTCACCTCGACGCTGGTCGGCGCGGCGGTGAAGGATGGCGCGATCCGCAGCCTCGACGACAAAGTCAGCCAGTACATTCCCGGCCTGAAGGGCAGCGCATATGACGACGTGAGCGTGCGCCAGCTCCTTACCATGTCATCGGGCGTGCGATGGAACGAGGACTATGAGGACCCTAGGTCGGACGTCGCCGAGTTCAACCGCGCCAAGCCCGAAGACGGGCTGGATGCGACGGTGAGCTATATGCGCAAGTTGCCCCGTGCGCATCCGCCGGGAGAGGTCTGGCACTACAACACGGGCGAAACCAACCTGATCGGCGTGCTGGTTACTTCGGCGACGGGCAAGTCGCTGGCGGCCTATCTGCGGGAGAAGGTGTGGCAGCCGGCGGGCATGGAGGCCGAGGCAACCTGGTTGCTGGGCAAGACCGGCCACGAGATCGGCGGATGTTGCCTGCAGGCGGCGACGCGCGACTATGCGCGCTTCGGGCTGCTCGTGCTGGCGAACGGCAAGGGCCGGGACGGACGGCAGGTGGTGCCGGAGGACTGGTTCGGTCAGGCGACGACGAAGCAAAAGGACATCGGCAAGCCGGGACGCGGCTATGGGTTCCAGTGGTGGACCAACGATGACGGCACCTTTGCCGCGCAGGGCATTTTCGGCCAGGGCATCTTTATCGACCCGAAGCGCAAGCTGGTGATCGCGAGCAATTCCGATTGGCCGCGCGCCAGCGCAGGGCCGCAACCCGAGGAGCGCGAGGCGTTCTACCGGCAGGTCCAGCGACTGCTCGACGCGGAGCAGGGGGCCGGACCGGTGCGCCTGAACTAACCGAACAACAGTCCGCGCGTTGCCGCTTCGACGTCGGCCTGGCGCATCAGGCTTTCGCCGACGAGAAACGTGCGGGCGCCGCACTTTTCGAGGCGAAGCAAGTCGGCGTGGGTGTTGATACCGCTTTCGGCAACCAGCAGGGTGCCATCCGGAGCGAGGGGGGCGAGGCGTTCGGTCGTGGCGAGGTCGGTCACGAAGCGCTTGAGATCGCGGTTGTTGACCCCGATCAGGCGCGACCGCAGGCGGGCGGCGCGCTCCATCTCTTCCTCGTTGTGGACTTCGACAAGTGCATCCATGCCCTGTTCGAGGGCCGCGGCCTCGATTTCGGCCATCTGCTGGTCGGACAGGGCGGCGACGATGATGAGGATGGCGTCGGCGCCGATGGCGCGCGCTTCAAGGCACTGCCATGGATCGACCATGAAATCCTTGCGGATCACCGGGAGCGTGCAGGCTGCGCGCGCTTCGACGAGGAAATCCTCGTGGCCCTGGAAATAGGGTGCATCGGTGAGGACCGAGAGGCAGGCCGCGCCGCCGGCCTGATAGGCGCGGGCGTGATCGGCCGGACGGAAATCCGGGCGGATCAGACCCTTGGAGGGGCTGGCCTTCTTGATTTCGGCGATGAGCGCGAAGCCTTCGGCGGCCTTGCCGCGCAGGGCTTTTTCGAAGCCGCGCGGCGCGCTCTGTTCGCTGGCGCGGGCGGTGAGTTCGCTGACGGTGACAGCGCCCTTGCGGGCGGCGACTTCATTGCGCTTGGTATCGCAGATTTCGGTGAGCTTGTCGGTCATTGCGATCCCCCTTTGCCGCCGGGTTCGCGCGAAGTCGAGAACCGATTTGCGCCAGTGTGCCTCGACTCCGCTCGACATGAATGGCGACGGGGACACTATTCGAGAGCGGCGATCCAGCAGTTGAGAAGGGCGTTGGCAAGGCCCTTGTCGATGGCTTCGGCTGCTTCCTCGACGCCTTCGTGCCAGTCCTGCGCCTCGCCCGCGATGATGAGCGCGGCGGCGGCGTTGAAGAGCACGGCGTTGCGGTAGGGACCGTGCTCGCCTTCGAGGAGGGCGCGCAGGGCGCGGGCGTTATGGGCCGCGTCGCCGCCACGGATCGCGGTGACCGCGCTTTCGGGCAGGCCGGCGTCCGCAGGCGTTACGCGGCGCATGGAGATTTCGCCGTCGCGCACTTCGGCCAGTTCGTTGCCGCCGGCAAGGCTCAGTTCGTCGAGCCCCTCATCGCCGGAAATGACGAAGCTGTGATCGGTGCCGAGGCGCAGGATGGCTTCGGCATAGATCGGGACATAGGCCGGACGCGCGATGCCGACGAGCTGGCGGCGCACGTTGGCGGGATTGGCGAGCGGCCCCATCAGGTTGAAGATGGTGCGGCGGCCGAGCGCCTTGCGGATGGGCATGATACGGCCCATCGACGGGTGATGACGCGCGGCGAAGAGGAAGCAGATGCCGAGGTCGGCCAACGTCTCTTCGGCGGTTTCGGCGGCGCGGTCGAGATTGAGGCCCAGGGCTTCGAGGGTATCGGCGGCGCCGGCCTTGGAACTGGCGGCGCGGTTGCCGTGCTTGGCGACGGGCACGCCGCAGGCGGCGACGACGAGGCTGACGGCGGTGGAGACGTTGAGCGTGTGATGCCCGTCGCCGCCGGTGCCGCAGACGTCGATGGCGTTTGCGGGCGCCTTGATCGGGATCATCCGGGCGCGCATGGCCCGGGCGGCGCCGGCGATCTCGCTGGCGTTCTCGCCACGGTCGGACAGGCCCACGAGAAACCGGGCGATGGCTTCATCCGCCACGGCGCCATCGAGAATCGCGGCAAAGGCGGCTTCGGCCTCGGCTTCCTCTAGCGGGTGCTGGGGATCGGGGAGCAGGGTCATGCCGGGAGCGGGTTCGTCTTGATGCCGCAGATCCTGAGGAAGTTCGCGATCATCGCGTGGCCGTGTTCGGTGGCGATGGACTCCGGGTGGAACTGGACGCCGTGGATGGGCAGGTCGCGGTGGCGGAAGCCCATGACGTGGGTGTCGTCGGACCGGGCATTGACCACGAGGCAGTCGGGAATGTCGGTGACGATCAGCGAGTGATAGCGGGTGGCGATGAAGGGGCTGGGCAGGCCTTCGAAGACGCCGGTGCCATCATGCTCGACCGGACTGGTCTTGCCATGCATCAGCCCGCCACGCACGACCTTGCCGCCGAAATACTGGCCGATCGACTGGTGGCCGAGGCACACGCCGAGCAGGGGCAGCCGTGCATCCGCCGCCGCTCCGACGAGATCGAGGCTGACGCCCGCCTCGTTGGGTGTGCAGGGACCGGGCGAGAGCAGGAACCCTTGCGCGCCGGTTCCGATCGCCTGTTCGGCGGTCAGCGCATCGTTGCGCACGACTTCGACCTCGGCGCCCATCTCCATCAGGTAGTGGACGAGGTTCCAGGTGAAGCTGTCGTAGTTGTCGATGACGAGGATCATTGGCCAAACTTCGGTTCTGTGGCGACACGGACGGCTTCGCGCGCGGCGGCGAAGAGGGCGCCGCTCTTGGCTTCGCATTCGCGCTGTTCGTAGGCGGGGTCGCTGTCGGCGACGATGCCGGCGCCAGCCTGGACATGGAGGACGCCGTCCTTGAGGATGCCGGTCCTGAGGACGATGCAGCTATCGACAGAGCCGTCGGGCGCGAAATAGCCGACACCGCCAGCGTAGGCGCCGCGCGTCTCGGGTTCGAGTTCGGCGATGATCTCGCAGGCGCGGACTTTGGGTGCGCCCGAGACTGTGCCGGCGGGGAACCCGGCGAAGAGGGCGTCGACGCTGTCGGCGCGGTTCGTGTCGAGCTGGCCGACCACGTTCGAGACGATGTGCATCACGTGGCTGTAGCGTTCGACCGTGTAGCTTTCGGTGACTTTCACGGTGCCGGCCCTGGCCACGCGGCCGACGTCGTTGCGGCCGAGGTCGAGCAGCATGAGGTGTTCGGCGCGTTCCTTGGGATCGGCCAGCAGGCTCTCTTCGTTGGCCCGGTCTTCCTCGGCGGTGCGCCCGCGCGGGCGGGTGCCGGCAATCGGGCGGATCGTGACTTCGCCGTCGCGGATGCGGACCAGGATTTCCGGCGAGGAGCCGGTGAGCGCAAAGCCCGGCATGTCGAGGAAGTAGAGGAACGGCGAGGGATTGATGCGGCGCAGCGAACGGTAGAGCGCGATGGGCGGCAGCGGGAAGGGCGCGGTGAAGCGCTGGGCGAGGACGACCTGGAAGATGTCGCCCGCCTCGATGTAGTCCTTGGCGGCAGTCACCATACGCGCATAGTCGGGTGCGGCCATGACTGGCTGCGGCGTGACGTCGACCGCTTCGGCAAGGCGCGCATCGGCGGGGACCGGATCGGACAGCCGGCGCAGGGCATTGTCGATGCGCTCCGCCGCGGCTTCGAGCAGGCGCGCCGGATCGCCGCCTTCGGCCCAGACCGGGGCGATGGCGAAGAGTTCGTCGGACAGGCGGTCGAACACCAGCACCACGGTCGGGCGGGTGAACAGCATGTCGGGCAGGACAAGCTCGCTCTGCGGTGCGCGGGGCAGCTTCTCGACCAGGCCGATGGTCTCGTAGCCGAAGTAGCCGACGAGGCAGGCGAGCGCCGAGGGCAGCTCGGCCGGGACGTCGATGCGGCAGGAGGCGACGAGCGCGCGCAGTTCGGCGAGGGCATCGCCGGGTAGCGGTGCGAAGGCTGCCTTGTCGTGCCGCCAGATGCGGTTGATCTCTGCCGACGAGCCGGTGGCGCGGAAGACGAGATCGGGATCGAGCCCGAGCAGGCTGTAGCGCCCGCGTACTTCGCCGCCCTGCACGGATTCGAGCAGGAAATCGCCGCGACCGCTTTCCATCAGCTTGAGCGCGGCGCCGACGGGAGTCTCGGTATCGACGATCAGCTTGCGCCAGACCAGCGCCGGCTTTCCGGCGGAAAGCTGGGAAAGCGCGGCGCGGTGGTTTTCCGGCAGCGAGACGGCGGATGCGTCGATCGTGGTCATCGTCTTTGTGGACTTACTGGTTGTTCGCGCCGGTCAGCTGGTTGCGGACGGCCTTGATCGCGGATTCGTTGCGTTCGATGCCAAGGTCCTTGCCGATCGCGCGGCGCAGGGATTCAGCATATTCGTTGCCGGTGACGGCGCCCAGCTCGCGCGAGGCGCCGGCGAAGATCTGGTCTTCGCGCTTCACTGCGCCGGGCACGATGTCCTTGAGCGAGACGACGTACCATCCGGCCTTGTTCGGGCCCTCGAGGCGCTTGTTGCTGCCTTCGGCCATGGCGAAGAGCAGCGCGAGCGGCGGCGGGACCTGGCCCTGCATCGCGCCGATCTGCTGGCGGCCCATGTCGATGGGCTGCGGCGCGGGAATGGCGACACCGGCGAGCTTTACGGCTTCGGCAAGCGGGGTGCCCTTGTCGAGCGCTGCGAGGATCCTGTCGGCGGCGGCCTTCGCCTTGGCCGAGCCCTGCTGGAGCGCCCAGTCGCGGGCGACGGCGTCCTTGATGGCGGCAAGTGGAGCCGGGGTCGCGGCGGTGAGTTGTCCGACGTCGTAGATGGCGAACTTTTCGCCCGGCTTGATTTCGGCAAGCTGGGCTTCGCCTTCCCGTTCCATCGCAAAGGCGGCCTGGACGAGCGGCGCGATATCGGCGGGCGCCTTTTCCGCCGCCTTGCCGAAGACAGTGCCGTTGGCCAGCAGCGGCTGCGTCGTCTGGACGGTGAGGCCAAGGTTCTTCGCGATGTCGGCAAGGCCGGTGCCGCTGTCGATTTCCTGCTCGACTTGCGCGGCGAGGTCGGAAAGCGCCGCGCGGCGCTTTTCCAGCGTCAGGGCCGTGACGATTTCGGCGCGCGCCTGATCGAGCGTCTTGCCGGGATTGCGCTTTACCGCATCGACCTTGAGCACATGCCAGCCCAGGCCCGACTTCGCCGGCGTGGCGAGCGTGCCCGCCGTGGCGGCGAACGCGGCATCGGCTACGGCCTTCGACGTCTGGTTTGCAAGGGTGTCGCGGGTCTGGTCGGCGAGCTTGCTGGCGACGAGGCCCTTGGATCGGGCGGCCGTGTCGAGCGCGCCGCCCTTGCCGACTTCGGCGGCGAGCGCGCGCGCCGCGGCTTCGGTCGGCACGATCACCTGCGTGACCGAGCGCTGTTCGCTGGGCGCGTAGACGGCGGTGTTGAGCTTGTAGCGGTTGGCGATTTCCGCGTCGGTCGGAGCGGGCACGTTCTTGAGCGTTGCCTCGTCGACGAGCGCATAGCGGATCGTGCGGCGTTCGGGCTGCATGTAGCGGCCCTTGTTGGCGTTGTAGAACGCGGCGAGGGCGTTGTCATCGGGGCCGCCGGCGGGCGCGAAGGCCAGCGAGGGGACCGAAATGATCGTGCCGACGCGCTTTTCGGTAAGCAGCGAGGCATAGCGCAGGACCGCTTCGGCCGGCATCTGCGCGCCGAACGCGGCGGGCAGCAGAAGCTGGCGGGCCATCAGGCCCTGTGCAAGGTCGTTGCGCACTTCCTTGTCCGTAAGGCCGCGCTGGGCGAGGAGTTGCTCATAGGCCTTCTGGCTGAACTTGCCGTCAGGGCCCTGGAACGCGCCGATCTTGACGATCTCGCTGTCGACCAGGCGGTCGCTGACCGCGAGGCCGTGCTTCTTGCCCCATTCCGCAAGCGCCAGCCTGTCGATCATGCCCGACAGGACGCCTTCGAGGCCGCCGCCGTCGAGGAACTGCTTCATGGTCAGGCCGGGCTGCTTCTGGCGGTCCTGCTCGAACGCGCTGGTCAGTGCCTTGCCGAGTTCGCCCGTGCCGATGCGGCCGGAGCCGACCTTGGCGGCACGGTCCCCGCCGGCGACGCCGCCGAAGCCGCTGCCGGTGACATCGGCGCTGGCAAAGGCGAGCGCGATCAGGCCGAGGAAAAGCAGGGCGATTGCTACGCCGATGCGGGACTTGAGGAACGAGCGGAAGAAGCCGAGCATTTGCGGGTGTTCGTCTCTTGTCTGGGTGCCTGATGGCGCCCTGTTTGGGATTGGGCGATGCCTTAGGAGGCAAACGCGTTTCCCGCAATGGCTGCGTCGCCCTGCGGGCCGCCTCGGGGTGTGGTGGTGCGATTTTTAACGCTTATGCGATCAGGCGTTTTGCAGAATCGGCGCGGGTTTGTTAGCCGCCGCGACGACTCCGGCCTTCACGGACCGGAAAATACCGATTGCATCAGGGAATTTACAGGGGAACCGGCCGATCATGTCGCATCGTCCTTACATTGTCGGAAACTGGAAGATGAACGGGAGCCGCGCCATGCTGGCCGAAGCCCGCGCGATCGACCGGGCGGCGGGGCGCTATCCCGACGTGCAGGTGGCCATCGCCCCTCCGTTCACCCTGATCGGCGCGCTGCGCGAAGCGGTGAGCGCCATGGGCGTGGGCGGGCAGGACTGCCACACCGAGGTCAAGGGCGCGCATACCGGCGACGTCTCGGCAGCGATGCTGGTCGACACCGGGGCCGACTTCGCGATTCTAGGCCACAGCGAGCGCCGCAAGGATCACGGCGAGAACGACGCGCTGGTCAAGGCCAAGGCCGAAGCGGCGCTGACGGCGGGCCTCGACATCATCGTATGTGTCGGCGAAACGCTGGACCAGCGCGACGCGGGCAAGGCGGAGGCGGTTGTCTCATCGCAGGTCGACGGTTCGCTTCCTTCACCGGAAACGGCCGCCGAGGCAGTTGCAGCGGGTAAGGTCGCGGTTGCCTATGAGCCGGTCTGGGCCATCGGCACCGGCCGCGTGGCCGCTGTCGAGGACGTGGTGACGATGCACGCCGCAATCCGCGCCCGCCTCGTCGCGCTTTATGGTGAATCCGGCAGCAAGGTCCGCATTCTCTACGGCGGTTCGGTGAATTCCGGAAACGCCGCGGAACTGCTGGCGGCGGACGGCGTCGGCGGCGCGCTGGTCGGCGGCGCGAGCCTGACGGCCGAGGCGTTCCTGCCCATCGTCGCGGCGGCGGGTACCGGCGAAGCCTGAGGCTGCTTCCCGCAAGGGTGGAGCGTCCGACGGGTTGCGCCGAAGGGCGCACGCGCCTACATGGCCAGAAATTCCTGCGCGGCTTCGCGCCAAGGGTAGAGATTCATGTCGCTGTTCATTTTCCTTACCGTGGTCCAGGCGATCATCGCGGCGCTGCTTGTCGTGGTGATCCTGATGCAGAAGTCCGAAGGCGGTGGTCTTGGCGTTGGCGGCAGCCCGGCGGGCTTCATGTCGGCACGCGGCGCGGCGGACTTCATGACCCGGGCGACGACAGTTCTCGCCTCGCTGTTCGTGCTGCTCAGCATCATCCTTGCCGCACTTGCGGTCGGCGCGACCTCGGGCCGCGAGATCGACACCTCGCTTGAACGCGCGACGCCGGTTCAGAACGCGCCCGCCGCCGATCCGCTCGCTCCGGCGCAGGGTGCTCCGGCTCCGGCCCAGCAGCAGGCGCCCGCGCAGCAGGCTCCGGCCGATCCGCTCAAGGGCGCGGCTGGCCAGTAAAACCTTTACGGCAACGCGACCTGCCGCCCCGCTCCGTTGAGGTTGCGGGACGGCTTTCGTGTTGTTTTCGATACCCGCTTGTGGATTGCCGCAAAGATTACAGCGGCAACCGCTTGCGTTCATGCAACCTCTGACGCTAAGGCCCGACTCCCATGGCGCGGTACATATTCATCACCGGCGGCGTGGTTTCCTCGCTCGGCAAGGGACTCATGGCAGCGAGCCTCGCGGCTCTGTTGCAGGCACGCGGATTTCGCGTGCGCATCCGCAAGTTCGACCCCTATCTGAACGTCGATCCGGGGACGATGAGCCCCTATCAGCACGGCGAGGTCTACGTGACCGACGACGGCGCCGAGACCGACCTCGACCTCGGCCACTACGAACGCTTCACCGGCGTTTCGGCGCGGCAGGCGGACAACATCACTTCGGGCCGCATCTATCGCGATATCATCACGAAGGAGCGGCGCGGCGACTATCTCGGCGCGACGGTCCAGGTGATTCCGCACGTGACCGATGCGATCAAGGACTTCGCCCAGGCCGAGACCGAGGATCTCGACTTCGTGCTGTGCGAGATCGGCGGCACCGTGGGCGACATCGAGGGTCTGCCCTTCATCGAGGCGCTGCGTCAGCTCCACAACGAGCTTGACCGCGACCAGACCTGTTTCGTCCACGTGACGCTGGTGCCCTACATCGCGGCGGCGGGCGAGCTGAAGACCAAGCCGACCCAGCATTCCGTGCGCGAACTGACCGGGCTTGGCATCCAGCCGGACATCCTGCTTTGCCGCTGCGAGAAGCCGCTTCCGGAGGGTGAGCGCGCCAAGATCGCGCAGTTCTGCAACGTGCGCAAATCGGCGGTCATTCCCGCGCTCGACGCTTCGAGCATCTATGCGGTGCCGTTGCAGTATCACGCCGAGGGGCTGGACGGCGAAGTGCTGCGCCACTTCGGCCTGACCGCTCCGGACCCGGACCTGGCGCGGTGGGAAGACATCGTCGACCGCTACCAGAACCCCGAGGGCGAAGTGACGATCGGCGTGGTCGGCAAGTATGTCGGCCTGCAGGACGCCTACAAGTCGCTCAACGAGGCGCTGGCGCATGGCGGCATGGCCAATCGCGTCAAGGTGCGGGTCAAGTGGCTCGACGCCGAGCTTTTCGAGAAGGGCGACGACGAGATCGCCGCGCAGCTCGAGCCGATGCACGGCATTCTCGTGCCCGGCGGCTTCGGCGAGCGCGGGACCGAAGGCAAGATCGCCTCGGTGCGCTTTGCGCGCGAACGCAAGGTGCCGTTCTTCGGCATCTGCCTCGGCATGCAGATGGCCTGCGTCGAGGGGGCCCGCAACACGGCGGGGATCGCGGGCGCTTCGTCGACAGAGTTCGGGCCGACCGACGAGCCGGTCGTGGGCATCATCACCGAGTGGATGACCGCCGAAGGGCTTGAGAAACGCTCCGAAGGCGGGGATCTGGGCGGCACCATGCGCCTGGGCGCGTATGAGGCGCACCTTGCAGGCAACAGTCACGTCGCCAACATCTATGGCAGCACCGTGATCAGCGAACGGCATCGCCACCGCTACGAAGTGAACGTCGCCTACAAGGAACGGCTGGAAAAGGGCGGGCTGGTGTTTTCGGGCATGTCGCCCGACGGACTGCTCCCCGAGATCGTGGAGCGTCCCGACCATCCGTGGTTCATCGGTGTGCAGTTCCATCCCGAACTGAAGAGCCGTCCGTTCGAGCCGCACCCGCTGTTCAAGGGGTTCATCGCGGCCGCAGTCAAGCAGGCGCGTCTGGTTTAAAAAACGTGAAGGGGCTGGCCAGAGCCCCGGTTTGCTGATTATTTGCCGCCGGCCGCGGCTGTCGCGGCAGGGGGCGAGACGGCGATGGACGCGGCGAGGCTGGCACAGGCACTGACGGCACAGAGCCTGTTCGCGGATTGCGAGCAGGCCGAGCTTTCGGACATCATCGGGCGCGGTCAGGTCCGAACCTTCAAGCCCGGCCAGGAACTCATGGCGCAGGGCGAGGAGGGCAAGACGCTCTTCATCGTGCTGAGCGGCCTTGCGCGCGTCAGCATGGTGGCCGCCAATGGTCGCGAAATCATCCTCGACTATGCCGAGGCGGGCCATGTCCTGGGCGAGATCGCGTTTCTCGACGGCGGGGAACGGACGGCCTCGGTCGAGGCGATCGAGCCGGTCGAGGCGCTGGTGCTGACGCGCAGCGCCTTTGCCGAGATCATCGACCGTCACAAGGGCCTGTCGCTGCGCCTGCTGAAGGCGATGGCGCGGCGACTTCGCCAGAACAACGCGGTGATCGAAGCCGACAGGGCCTATACGTCCGGGCCGAGGCTTGCGCGGTTCCTGCTGCGCCTGATGATGGGCGAGGGTTCGGATGCCGGGGCGCAGCTCAAGATCGCGCTGAGCCAGGGCGAACTGGGCAACTTCGCCGGCATGTCGCGAGAGCAGATCAACCGGCAGCTTTCCGCCTGGGCCGAGAACGGCATCGTTGCGCTGAAGGGGGGCAGGGTGACGATCCTCGACCGCGAGGCGCTGGTCGATGTCGCGGAGGCCTGGTAGGCGCAGCGCTATTCCAGCGTGACCCGGCGCGTGATGGCGATGGCATCGAGGAACGCCACGTCGTGGCTTACCGCTATCAGCGCGCCATCGTAGGCGGACAGCCCTGCCTCGATCGCCTGGATGGCGTCGAGGTCGAGATGGTTGGTCGGCTCGTCCAGCAGCAGAAGATGCGGGGGCGTTCCCGCAAGGACGCAGGCCAGCGCGGCGCGGATCGCCTGGCCGCCGCTTAGCGTCGACACCGTCTGGTCCGCCGCACTTGCCCGGAAACCGAAGCGGGCCAGCGCCGCGCGGGCGGCGTTCTCGTCCAGGTCTGGCTTTAGCTTTCGGAGGTTGCCGACGATGCTCAGGGCGGGATCGAGCAGGCTGGCGTGCTGGTCCAGCAGGGCGAAGGGCACCGGCACCCGGACGCTGCCGGCGCGCGGTTTCAGGTTGCCGGCGATCAGATGGATCAGGCTCGATTTCCCTGCACCGTTGGGGCCGGTGATGGCGATGCGTTCCGGTCCCACGACGGCAAGATCGAGAGCGGAGAACAGCGGCGGAGCATCGCCATGGCCAAAGGTGACGTCGATGAGTTCGACCACCGTTCGCGAGGCGGCGAGCCCTGTGGGGAGGAGTTCGACCCGCAGGGGTTCGACCACTTCGAGGCGAGCGCGGGCTTCGGCGAGGCGCTCGGCTGCTTCGGCGGCCTCGCGTTCGGCGAGACGGGCGTTGGATCCGGTGGTGTTTTCCGCCCGCTCCTTGCGCGCGCCGATCAGGATGCGCGGCATGTCGCCCTTGCGCGCCTTCTTCTGGCCGACGCCATCGCGCCGGTCCTTTCGCTCACGCGCGGTCTGCGCGCTTTCGCGCACCTGGCCGAGCGCCCGTTCCGCGAGATCGCGTTCCTGGCGCGCGGTGGCGAGTTCCAGATCCTTGCGTTCGCGGTAGTGGCTGTATGGCCCGCCATAGCGCGTCGCGCCAAGCGAGGTCAGCTCGACCACGGCGTCCATTCCTTCGAGGAGGTGGCGGTCGTGGCTGACCACCAGCGCGCCCTTGCGCCAGCCCGCAAGGAATGCGCCAAGGCTTTCGCGTCCTTCGGCATCGAGGTTGTTGGTCGGTTCGTCGAGCAGGAGGAAGTCGGGATCGGCAAGGATCGCGGCGGCAAGCCCGGCACGGGTCTGCTGGCCGCCCGACAACGTGGCGACGGGGGTCTGCGCGGTGGCGGCAAGGCCGGCCTGGGCAAAGGCCTCGGCCAGGCGGCTCTCCAGGGTCCAGTCGGCGCGTTCGAGATCATCGACGCTGGCAAGCCCCTGTTCCGCACGGCGCAGGAGTGCAAGATCGTCGGCAATGCCCAATGCCTCGGCCAGCGTCTCGCCGGGGTTGCGGGCCACGATCTGGCGCAGGACGGCGATCGTTCCATTGACGACGATCCTGCCGGATGACGGCGCAAGCTCTCCGGCGATCAGACGCAGCAGAGTGGACTTGCCGGTGCCGTTGCGGCCAACAATGCCGGTGCGTTCAGCAGCGAAAGAGAGGTCGAGGCCGGAAAGGACCGGCCGGCCGTCAGGCGTGGACCAGGAAAGAGAGGAGACAGTTATCGAAGCGGGCATGGGACGCGACTTTCCTGAAGGCAAGGCAATGGGGCGTTGCGTTCAGGGGGCGATCCATGACTTCGAATACTCCGGCAGTGAGTTGCGCAAGGTAGCGTCAGCCGGAGCTGCGGGCAAGCTTGGAGAGTTGGGGACGGGCCTTGCGACCCGTCCCGACATTGAATCCCACCAGACGATCAGGCGGCGGCGGTGTTGTCGCCCTCGATCACCTTGAGCGGGTTATGGGCGCCGATCAGCACCTTCTTGGGCTTCATTGCCTCGGGCACTTCGCGCACGAGGTCGATGGTCAGCAGGCCGTCGGCGAGGTCGGCGGCTTCGACGCGGACGAAGTCGGCCAGTTCGAAGCGGCGCTCGAACCCGCGGTTCGCGATGCCGACGTGAAGGTATTCGCGATCCTGCGGTTCCGGCTTCTGGCCCTTGACCACGAGCAGGTTCTGCTGGGCGGTGATGTCGATATCCTCCGCCTTGAACCCGGCGACGGCGAGCGTGATGCGATAGGCATCGTCGCCGCTGCGCTCGATGTTGAAGGGCGGGTAGTTGTCGCCCGAATTGGCGCGCGCCTGGCGTTCGAGCAGGTCGAACAGGCGGTCGAAGCCCACGGTGGTGCGACGATAGGGGGTGAAGTCGAAACGGTTCATTGCAACATCCTCAACAAGAGCAATCTGCACTTGCCGCGGCAAACCCGGAAACCGGCGTCCGCCCCGGCGGTTGATGGCCATGCCCGACTTGCGGCGCATGACACGCCAACCCATGTGTGTTAGCGATTTTCCCATTTCAAGACCCCAGTTCGAGGTACCGATGCCCAATATGCCCAAGGTTGAAATGTACACCAAGTGGGGCTGCCCCTACTGCTTTCGCGCCAAGCAACTGCTGGACGGCAAGGGCGTATCCTACGAGGAAATCGACGTGACGATGGGCGGGCCGAAGAAGACCGAGATGCTCGAGCGCGCGCCAGGGCACACCACCGTTCCCTCGATCTTCATCGACGGCCTCCACGTGGGCGGTTCCGATGACCTCGCCGCGCTCAACGCGCAGGGCAAGCTGGACATGATGCTGGGCCTGTGAGCAGCGGCGCACCGCGGGGACCTGCCAAGGTCGCGCTGTTCCAGATGACCAGCGGCATCGATCCGCTGGTCAATGCCGCCGCCATCGTGGATGCCGCGACGCGCGCGGCCGAGGCCGGCGCGGCGATGCTGTTTACACCCGAGATGTGCGGCCTGCTCGACCGCGAGCGCGCACGGGCAACGCGTCATATCGTTACCGAAGCCGAGAATCCGGTTCTGGCTTCGGCCCGAAAGGCGGCGCGCGACCTTGGCATCTGGATAGACCTGGGTTCGCTGGCCATTCTGCGCGACGACGGCAAGTGGGCCAATCGCGGTTTCGTGATCGATGCCGACGGGGCGGTCGCCGCGCGCTATGACAAGATACACATGTTCGACGTCGACCTTGCGACTGGCGAGACATGGCGGGAGTCGGCGGCGTACACGCCCGGCGAGCAGGTCGTGACGGTCGAGACGCCGGTCGGCATGCTTGGCATGGCGATCTGCTATGACGTGCGTTTTCCCGCGCTGTTCGAAGAGCTTGGCCGGCGCAGGTGCGACGCCATCCGCATTCCCGCCGCATTCACCGTGCCGACCGGCAAGGCGCATTGGCACCTGATGCAGCGCGCGCGCGCGGTCGAGGCAAGCGCGTGGGTGATCGCGGCGGCCCAGGGCGGACGCCATGAGGACGGGCGCGAGACTTTCGGTCATTCGCTGGTGGTCGATCCGTGGGGCGAGGTGGCGCTCGATGGTGGAGAGGGCACGTCGCTGGGCTATGCCGTGATCGATCCTGCCCGAACGGACGAGGTCAGGGCACAGCTTCCCAGTCTTGCCAACAAGCGCGAAATCCCTAGATCGGCCCCATGATTGTCTTTGATCTGCAATGCGGGCCGATGGGGCACCGTTTCGAGGGGTGGTTCGGCTCTTCGACGGATTTCGACGACCAATGCGCGCGCGGACTGGTGTCGTGTCCGACTTGCGGATCGCCCGAAGTGACCAAGGCCGTGATGGCGCCGAACGTGGGGCGCAAGGGCAACCAGTTGCCGGCAGTTCC
Source organism: Novosphingobium aromaticivorans DSM 12444 (assembly GCF_000013325.1). Lineage (GTDB taxonomy): Bacteria > Pseudomonadota > Alphaproteobacteria > Sphingomonadales > Sphingomonadaceae > Novosphingobium > Novosphingobium aromaticivorans. Next base: position 2,144,828 of record NC_007794.1, on the reverse strand, counting down.
GCGTGGTGGAGCCGAGGTCGCGCCCCAGGCAGCGACGAACGCCCCGCTCCCGCCCGAAGCGGTCGCGATGCTCAAGGCGGTTGCGGCGATGCAGGCCGAGGCGATCAAGTCCTCGACCTGGGTCGGCGAGAATTTCGCCGACGATGCCCGCGCCATGCATTATGGCGAGAAGGACACCGTCGCGATCCACGGCAAGGCCACGCTGGACGAGGCGCGCGAGCTAGTCGAGGAAGGCATTCCCGTCGCACCGCTGCTTTTCCCGGTGGTGCCGCCCGAGGAAACCAACTGAAAGAGCGTTGCCAGCGCCGTGCCCGCTGCCTAAAGGGAGCGCGGGCGCCCGTAGCTCAGCAGGATAGAGCACCAGATTCCTAATCTGGGGGCCACAGGTTCGAATCCTGTCGGGCGCACCATTTTCCGGCATTCCCACGGTTCGGCCGATTATTTCGCCGGCAGTAGTCGTTCCCGCGATTGTTGCTTGAATCGCCTGTGGAATTGTGATTCAGTCCGTTCATGCAATCGCGTCGTGCCCTTCTTCCCAAAGACAGCCTGACCCAGTCGTTGGCGCTTGTCGCGCTGCTGGTTCTGGGCGCGATCGGCATTGCCGGGCCAAGCGGCCTGCTCGCCTGGGGCGAGAATGCGCGCCTGCTGGATCAGCGGCAGCACGAGATCGCGCAGCTTACCGCCGAACGCGACCGGTTGAAGAACCGCGTGGCGCTGCTCGACCCGCGCCACGCCGACCCTGACCTTGTCGGGGAACTGCTGCGCAGCAACCTGAACGTCGCCCATCCGGACGAACTGGTCATTCCTGTCCAGCACTGACCTCGCGCTTGCGGAACAGGACTTCCGCATAGGGCTCGTCATCGATCCTGCGGTTGTCGCGCCCGTACAGCAGGGTGAGCGGCACTTCGCGGGTAAAGGTCAGGGTTCGGGCCTGATAGTGGGGGGCAATGGTCGTGTCGCGAAAGCGGAAGTGGCCATTCCAGACCGAGAGCCATCCGCCCGGCCGCAGATGGCGATGCATCGCCGTCACTTCCTTGTCGAACTGCGCAAAGGGCAGGACTTCGTCGCACCGGTCAGGCGCTTCGGTTTCAAGCCGGCCGTGGCGGAACACGGCCATAGCGAGAATGGCATCGAACTGCATGTCGCCCAGGGCGTCGGTCGAATTGGCCTCGATGTAGGAGATGCCGCGATCGGGGTTGAGCGCGAGATGTGCACGCGCCTCGCGGATCATCCGGGGATTGGGGTCCAGACCGATGATGCGTGCCCGTGGAAACCAGCGGCGAAGGCTGCGGACCTCGCTTCCGTCGGAACAGCCGAACGAAAGGATCGCAGGTTCCGGAACGTCCCACAGGAGCGCGCTGAGCGCCGTGAACACTTCCGGGTAACGGTCTTCGAAGGTGGTGGGGTAGGGTTGCAGGACGTGCCCCGCGTGACGGCGGAGCATCCGGCGCATTGCCCGGCGGTCCGGATCGGCAAGATCCCTGATCGACCGGACGGCCTTGTGGAGCGGTGGAACCGCACGAAGGCCGGAGCGTACCGACGCAAGGAGTTCAGCGGAAAACGGCATCGCGGGAACTGGTGCATCGCCCGCATTGCCGCGTAAAGTCCAAACAACGTTCGCATAACTAGCGGGAATTAAATAGATAATCGGAACGTAGCAGTGGCAATAACGATAATCTGGAAGTCACTATGCACAAAGTGAGTTTTGCGTGACGCAGGGCGCCGAAACGATCCCGTCCGCCGACGAAACGATGCAGGGCGATGGCGAATCGCCTTCGGTATGGCGCTATGTAATGGCCACGCGGGCCCACGCCGTGATTGACGCGGACGACTACTTTTCGCTGATGCGCGAAGCGATGATGCGTGCGCGCCAGCGGATACTTTTGATCGGTTGGGATTTCGACACGCGGATCATCATTGGCAGCGGTCGGCGTTGGTGGAACCTTCCACGCCGGAGGATATCTCCGGCAAGGCTCGGGCCGTTTGTCGTGTGGCTGGCCAACCGGCGCAAGAAGCTCGACATCAGGGTGCTGAAATGGAACTTCGGCGCTCTCAAGGCCTTCTTTCGCGGGTCGATGATGCTGGACCTGCTGCGCTGGTGGCGCCACCCCAGAATTGTCTTCAAGCTCGACAGCGCGCACCCGCTGGGGTGCAGCCACCACCAGAAGATCGCGGTCATCGACGATCGTTTCGCGGTGTGCGGCGGCATAGACATGGCCGGGGACCGCTGGGATACGCGCCAGCACCTTGATGACGACAAGCGGCGGCGACGGCCCGGCGGCAAGCTCTATGGGCCGTGGCACGATTGCACCATGCTGGTCGAAGGCGAGGCGGCGCGGTTGCTGGGCGATTTTGGCCGGACGCGATGGGAGCAGGCGGGGGGCAAGCCGATGCAGGCATGCGAGCCGCAGGAGGAAACGCCCTGGCCTGCCCGCATCGAGGCCGAGTTCCGCGATGTCGAGATCGGCATTGCCCGGACGCGGTCGCAATATGCCAATGCCGGTGAAGTGCGCGAGGTGGAGGCGCTGTTCCTCGAGCATATCGCGCGCGCCAAGCATTTCGTCTACTTCGAGAACCAGTATTTCTCGTCTCGCCGCATTGCCGAGGCGATCGCGCTGCGCATGCAGGAGGAAAATCCGCCCGAGGTCATCCTGATAAACCCCGAGTCGTCGGATGGCTGGCTGGAGCAGACCGCGATGGACGGTGCGCGCACCCGGCTCGTGCACGCCATCGAGGAGGTGGACCGCAAGGGACGGTTCTCGGTCTGGCATCCGTTCACCGCAGGCGGCAAGCCGATCTATGTCCACTCGAAGCTGACCATCGTCGACGACGAAGTGCTGCGGATCGGCTCGGCCAATCTCAACAACCGGTCGATGGGGCTGGACAGTGAATGCGACGTGTTCATCGACAGCGCGCGTCCGGCCAACGGGCATTGCGGCGCGGCGATCCGGCGGCTGCGCATTTCGCTGCTGGCGGAGCATTGCGGTATCGCGCCTGAAAAGGTAGCGGAACTTCTTGAGGAGCACGGCGGGATGGCGGCGATGATCGCTGCGGCCCCGCAGGACGGCAAGCGGCTGAAGGCCTTCGTTCCGCGCGAGCTGAGCGATGCGGAGAAGGCGCTTGCCGACAACGAGGTGCTCGATCCCGAGCGGCCGGAGGAGATGCTGTCCTTCTACCGCCGGGGCCTGTTCAAGAGCCGCATCCTGCGGCGGCCGATGCGCTGAAGGACGAAGGAAAGCGATGAGCAGTCTGGTTGGGCCCGACGAGGACGATGATCTGGCCCGGGGCAAGGTGCCCGTGCCCCAGGACGTGCAGGACGCGATCCGCACGCTGATCCGCTGGTCCGGCGACGATCCGGAGCGTGAAGGCCTGCTCGACACGCCCAAGCGCGTGGCGCGGGCGTGGAAGGAATACTGCCAGGGCTATGGCGAGGACCCGGCGGTCCATCTTTCGCGCCAGTTCGAGGAAGTGGGCGGCTACGACGAGATCGTGCTGCTGAAGGACATTCCGTTCCAGTCGCACTGCGAACACCACATGGCGCCGATCATCGGCAAGGCGGCGATTGCCTATCTGCCGCGCGACAAGGTGGTCGGCATCTCGAAGCTGGCGCGGGTGCTGCATGGCTTTGCGCGTCGCCTGCAGATTCAGGAACGGCTTACGGCAGAGGTCGCCCAGTGCATCTGGGACAACCTGCGGCCGCATGGCGTTGCGGTGGTAATCGAGGCACAGCACGCGTGCATGACCGCGCGCGGTGTGCGGACGCCCGGCGTCGGCATGGTGACGAGCCGCCTGATGGGCACGTTCCTCGACGACAACCGCAGCCGCAAGGAAGTGCTGAGCTTGATGGGCTATTGATGGGCCGTTGCCGGGTCTCGGAAAACAAACGTTACAATTCCGCATCTTGGCGGGACAATTGGGGTGCTTAGGTGAGTAGTGTCACCAGCCGAAAAAGGCTGGGGCACCGCAGGAGACCATAGCATGAAGAACCTTGTTCCTGCCGCGCTCGCGCTCGGCGTATCGTTGACGGCTTTTCCCGCCCAGGCCCTGGAGCACCGGATCGCGCTCGACCACCCGGACGGACCGATTACCGCCGATTACCGGGGCGCCGTGTCGCTGGAGACCAGGCAGACGGGCAGCGCCGGACCGGGCGGTCGGGCAGCGACCCTGCGCTGCGACTGGTCGGTCTCTCTTTCGGTCGAGCGGACGGCCATCCGGGGAACCGCGCTTACGGCGCGGCGTTCGATGACCCGCGAGGGTGCGCTGAAGGGATCGGCGCCGGGTTGGTGTTCCAAAAGCCGCGACGGGATAGAACGCATCGTCGAAGCGCGCCGGGATAGCCTGCGCGAGGCAATGATGGCTATCGTGGCGCAGGATCGGGATGCCATACTCGTTGATGCAGATGATGCGCGCCAGCGCACGAGGACGGACAAGGAGGCATGACGGAATGACCGGGATCGGTTCGAGGACGGTATGTGCGCGCGGCGCGCTGGTGGTTCTGGGCGTGATGGCGGCTGCGCCGTCGGTTCACGCGCAGTCGGTCGATGCCGGAGTTGAGGCCTCGACCGACGAAGTGCGGCGAGGCCTGAGCTGGAGCGACGGCGAGATTTCGGCCTCGGCCGATGCCCTCGTTGGCTTCGGCGGTTTCGACGCGTCGGCCCGCGTATCGATGCTGCGCAAGTCGGACCGCCATGCCAATGCGGACGTCGTGGCCGACCTCGCCCTGGGCCGGGACTGGGACCTGAGCGGCTTTACCGTGCGGACCGAGGCCATCGGCCACGTTTTCGGCGGCGCCGACGCCAGCATGGATTATGTCGAGCTTGGCCTCGGTGCCCGGTACTCCATCGGACCGTTGCAGGTCGGGGCAGGGGCCTTCTACGCGCCCAGCCAGGACGCCATAGGCGGCGACAATCTCTACCTCAGGGCCAGTGCGAACTTCGGGGTGCCGGCGCTGCCGGTCAGCCTTTCTGCCTCGGTCGGCCATACCACGGGCGACACGAAGGACGCCCGGTCTGCGCGGCTACGGCCACTGGGTGATTATACGGACTGGAAGCTGGGGGTCGAATACAACCAGTTCCCGTTCACGATCGGCGTGGATTATGCGGGAACCGACGTCGACACGTCGCGGGTGCCACTGTCGCCATATGCCGACCTCAAGCATGCGGGCGACCGCGTGGTCGGCAGGGTCAGGCTTTCATTCTGACGGGATTGGAACGGCCCCCGCGGGTGCGGGGGCCGGAACCGGTCAGAGGTTTTCGAGCATGTGCTCGGCCGAGCTGACCTTGAAGTCGCCCGGAGCTTCGACGAAGAGCTGCTCGACGACGCCATCGTTCACGACCATCGAGAAGCGCTGGCCGCGCTTGCCGAGGCCGAATCCCGAGCCGTCCATCGTAAGGCCGAGCGCTTCGGCGAGGTCGCCGTTGCCGTCGGCCAGCATGGTCACATCGGACGAGCCGTTGGCGGCGCCCCAAGCCTTCATCACGAACGGGTCGTTGACGGCGGTGCACGCCACTTCGTCGATGCCCTTGGCCTTGAGATCCGCGGCCTTCTCGACGTAGCCCGGCAGGTGCTTGGCCGAGCAGGTCGGGGTGAACGCGCCGGGGACGGAGAACAGGGCGACCTTCTTGCCCTTGAAGTATTCGGCCGACTGGACCGCTTCCGGACCTTCGGCAGTTGCCTTGACGATCTTCACGTCGGGCAGCTTGTCACCAACAGCGATTGTCATCCCCAAATTCCTTTCGTTGTGCCGCGAGGGCTTGTCTGGCGGTGAGGATATAGGCGGCGCGCGGGCGCGTGCAACCGGGGGGCGGCACTTTCGCTGCAAACTGCATTCCGAACGCGATATAAAGAAGTCTTTATATTAAGTTTGCACGTCGCGGCGCCCCGCGCTATGGGCAGCCGCAGGCGCGCTTGCCGCGCAGACCGAACATTTCAGGAGACTGCCACGTGGCCAGCGTGCTTGACGCCCAGAACGATTATGTTGTCGCCGACATCGGCCTTGCCGACTTCGGCCGCGCTGAAATCCGCATTGCGGAAACGGAAATGCCGGGCCTGATGGCCCTGCGCGAGGAGTTCGGCGCTTCGCAGCCGCTCAAGGGCGCGCGCATCACCGGCTCGCTGCACATGACCATCCAGACCGCCGTGCTGATCGAGACCCTGGTCGCGCTGGGCGCCGAAGTGCGCTGGGCCACGTGCAACATCTTCTCCACGCAGGACCACGCCGCTGCCGCGATCGCCGCCGCCGGCATTCCGGTCTTCGCGGTGAAGGGCGAAAGCCTTGCCGAATACTGGGACTACGTCGGCTCGATCTTCGACTGGGGCGACCAGACCGCCAACATGATCCTCGACGATGGCGGCGACGCCACGATGTTCGCCCTGTGGGGCGCGCGCGTCGAAGCCGGCGAGCCGCTGTTCGAACCCTCGAACGCCGAGGAAATCGAATTCGTCCGCGCGCTCAAGGAATTCCTCAAGCGCAAGCCGGGCTACCTCACCATGTCCGTCGCCCACATCAAGGGCGTTTCGGAAGAGACCACCACCGGCGTTCACCGCCTCTACCAGATCGCCAAGGACGGCAAGCTGCCGTTCCCAGCGATCAACGTGAACGACAGCGTTACCAAGTCGAAGTTCGACAACCTCTATGGCTGCAAGGAATCACTGGTCGACGCGATCCGCCGCGCCACTGACGTGATGCTGGCCGGCAAGGTCGCATGCGTTGCCGGCTTCGGTGACGTGGGCAAGGGTTCGGCCGCATCGCTGCGCCAGGGCGGCGCGCGCGTGATGGTGACCGAGATCGATCCGATCTGCGCGCTCCAGGCCGCGATGGAAGGCTATGAAGTCGTCACGATGGAAGAAGCCGTCCAGCGCTGCGACATCTTCGTCACCGCCACCGGCAACGAAGACGTCATCACCGCCGAGCACATGAAGGCGATGAAGCCGATGAGCATCGTCTGCAACATCGGCCACTTCGACAGCGAGATCCAGATCTCGGCGCTGAACAACTACAAGTGGACCGAGATCAAGCCGGGCACTGACCTGGTCGAGTTCCCCGACGGCAAGCAGATCATCATCCTTGCCAAGGGACGTCTGGTGAACCTGGGCTGCGCCACCGGCCACCCGAGCTTCGTGATGTCCTCGTCGTTCACCAACCAGGTGCTGGCTCAGATCGAGCTGTTCACCAAGAACGCCGAATACAAGAACGAAGTCTACGTCCTGCCCAAGCACCTCGACGAAAAGGTCGCGGCGCTGCATCTCGAGAAGCTTGGCGTCAAGTTGACCAAGCTGAGCAAGAAGCAGGCGGACTATATCGGCGTTTCGCAGGAAGGTCCGTTCAA